>NZ_OY726394.1:1240399-1860598 GCF_963378075.1 Mycolicibacter sp. MU0083 | reverse complement strand
CAGCACGCTCAGCGGGCGGCCGTCGATGGCCACCGGGCGGCCCTTGTCGAAGCTGATGATCAGCTCGTCGGGGGCGTTGAAGTTGACCGTCGGGTCCTCGGTGTAGTCGTAGACGTCCTTGGTGGGGGCGTTCCACAGGTCTTCGAGGAACCCGGTCTCCACCGCGCGGCCCCACACGTTCTGGTCGATGGAGAACGGCGAGCGCTTGGTGACGTTGATCGGGATGTCGTTCTCCTCGGCGAACGCGATCGCCTTCTCCCGGGTCCAGGCGTAGTCGCGGACCGGGGCGATCACCTCGAGTTCGGGCGCCAGGGAGGCGAAGCCGACCTCGAAGCGGACCTGGTCGTTGCCCTTGCCGGTGCAGCCGTGCGCCACGACGGTGCCGCCGTGGGACCGGGCGGCTTCCACCAGGTGCTTGACGATCAGCGGCCGGCTGATGGCCGACACCAGCGGGTAGCGGTCCATGTAGAGCGCGTTGGCCTTGATGGTCGGCAGGCAGTAGTCGTCGGCGAACTCGTCGCGGGCGTCGACGACGACGGCTTCCACCGCGCCGCAGTCCAGGGCCCGCTGGCGCACCACTTCCATGTCCTCGCCGCCCTGGCCGAGGTCGATGGCGACGGCGACGACTTCCTTGCCGGTCTCCTTACCGATCCAGCTGATCGCCACCGAAGTGTCCAGGCCACCGGAATACGCCAGGATGACGCGTTCGGACATCGAGATCTCCTTGCTCTGTCTTTACTAAGTAGTACTGGTCTTACTGCAGGTCTGTGAGGGTGGCGGCGAGTTCGGCGCCGGTCATCGGCTCGCGGGCCGCCACGAAGATGGTGTCATCCCCGGCGATGGTGCCGACGACGTACGGTAGCGCGGCCCGGTCGATGGCACTGGCCAGGTAGTCCGCCGCCCCGGGCGGGGTACGCAACACGGCCAGGTTTCCGGTGGCGTCGGTGGACACCAGCAGCTCCCCGAGCAGCCGGCACAGCCGGTCGGTGCCGCCGGCCACCGCGCGCACCGGGCTGCCGTCTTCGGGCACCACATACACCCCGGCTCCCCCGTCGACGCCGCGCAGTTTCACCGCGCCCAGCTCTTCGAGGTCCCGCGACAGCGTGGCCTGGGTGACCTCGATACCGTCGGCGGCCAGGATGGCGGCCAGCTCGGTCTGGCTGCGTACCGAGGACGAGGACAGCACCTCGACGATGCGGGCCTGGCGGCCCACGCGTGTGACGGTGCTGTCGGCTCGGCTCATCGTGACCGTTCCAGCAACCACACCAACAGGGCCTTCTGCGCGTGCAGCCGGTTCTCGGCCTCGTCGAACACCGCGCTGCGCGGCCCGTCGATCACCGCGTCGGTGATCTCGTCGCCGCGGTGCGCCGGCAGGCAGTGCAGCACCGTCACATCCGAATCGGCCAGCGCCACCAGCTCGTCGTTGATCTGGTAGGGCCGAAACGGCGCGACCCGGTCCAGGCCGTCGTCCTCCTGGCCCATCGAGGTCCAGGTGTCGGTCACCAGTACGTCGGCGCCGGCGGCGGCTTTGGCCGGGTCGGCGGTGACGGTGACGCTCGCGCCGGTCTGCGCGGCGCGGGCCTGCGCGGCGGCGACGACGGCCGGGTCCGGGGTGAAGCCCTCGGGTGCGGCGACGGTGACGTGCACCCCGGCGGTGACCCCGCCCAGCATCAGTGAGTGCGCCATGTTGTTGGCGCCGTCACCGAGGTAGGTCAGCTTGAGCCCTTTAAGGCCCGACACGCCACCCTTGCGTTCGGCGATGGTCTGCAGGTCGGCCAGCACCTGGCAGGGGTGGAACTCGTCGGACAGGGCGTTGACGATCGGCACCGTGGCGGTGCTGGCCATCGCGGTCAGCCGCTCCTGGGCGAAGGTGCGCCAGACGATCGCGTCGACGTAGCGGGACAGTACCTGCCCGGTGTCCTCGAGGGTTTCGTCGCGGCCCAGCTGGGTGGAGCGGCCGTCGACGACAACGGCGTGCCCGCCGAGTTGGGCGATGCCGATCTCGAAGGAGAACCGGGTTCGGGTGGAGTTCTTGTCGAAGATCACCGCGACCCCGCGGGGGCCCTCCAGCGGCCGGCGGCTGAACGGTTCGGCTTTGAGTTCGGCTGCCAACGAAAGGATTTCGGCCTGCTCGGCCGGGGTGATGTCGTCGTCGCGCAGAAAGTGGCGGATCATTCGGCGGCCTCCTGGGCGGTGTCGAGGATGCCCGGCAGGGCGGTGATGAAACTACCGATCTGGTCTTCGCCGATGATCAGCGGCGGCGCCAGTCGCACCACACCGGCCGCGGCGGCGTTGACCAGGAAACCGGCCTGGCGGGCGGCCAGTTCGACGGCCTTGGCCTTGGGCGCGGTCAGCACCACACCCTGCAGCAGGCCCTTGCCGCGGACGTGATCGACCAGCGGGTGGTGCAGTTCCTCGATGCCGTGGCTCAGGGTCTTGCCGAGCGTGCCGGCGCGGGCCACCAGGTCGCCGTCGGCCAGGGCCTGCAGCACCGCCACCGCCGCGGCGGTGCACACCGGGTTGCCACCGAAGGTGCTGCCGTGCATGCCCGGCGTCAACAGGTCACCGGCGGCGCCGACGGCCAGGCAGGCACCGATGGGCAGGCCACCGCCCAGGCCCTTGGCCAGCGTGATGATGTCGGGGGTGATGCCGTCGTGCTGGTGGGCGTAGAACGCGCCGGTGCGCCCGATGCCGGTCTGCACCTCGTCGAGCACCAGCAGCGCGTTGTGGGCGGCGGTGATGCCGCGGGCTTCGGCCAGGTAGCCGGCCGGGGGGACGACGACGCCGCCCTCCCCCATGATCGGTTCCAGGAACACCGCGGCGGTGTCGGAGTCGACCGCGGCGGCCAGCGCTTTGGTGTCGCCGTAGGGCACGTGCACGACCTCGCCGGGCAGCGGCTCGAACGGGGCCTGCTTGTCGGGCTGCCCGGTCAGCGCCAGCGACCCCATGGTGCGGCCGTGGAACGCCCCTTGCGCGGCAACCACTTTCGTCTTGCCGGTGAGCCGGGTCATCTTGAACGCGACTTCGTTGGCCTCGGTGCCGGAGTTGCAGAAGAACGCCCGCGCCGGCACGCCGAGCTGGCCGACCAGGCCCTCGGCCAGCGCGATACCGGGCTCGGTCGCATACAGATTCGAGGTGTGGCCCAGCGTGTTGAGCTGGGCGGTGACCGCGTCGATCACCGCGGGGTGGCGGTGGCCGAGGACGTTGACCGCGATACCGCCGAGGAAGTCGATGTAGGTCTTGCCCGCGTCATCGGTCAGCACCGCGCCGTCACCGCTGACCAGTGACAGCGGCGGGGTGCCGTAGTTGTTCATCATCACCGCTTGCCAGCGGCTTTGCAGGGTCGTCATGGGTTTACCACCTTGGTTCCGGTGCCGGCGTCGGTGAACAACTCGACCAGCACGCAGTGTTCGACGCGGCCGTCGATGATGTGGGCGCTGGGCACCCCACCGCGCACGGCGCGCAGGCAGGCTTCGACTTTGGGGATCATCCCGGACTCCAGGCTGGGCAGCAGCTGCGCCAGGGTCGCGGTGTCGATCTCGCTGACCAGCGAATCGCGGTCGGGCCAGTCGGTGTAGAGCCCGTCGACGTCGGTGAGCATCAACAGTTTCTCGGCGGCCAACGCTTCGGCCAGGGCGGCCGCGGCGGTGTCGGCGTTGATGTTGTGCACCACCCCGTCGGGGTCGGGCGCCAGCGTGGAGACCACCGGAATCCGGCCGGCGGCAATCAAATCCAACACCGCGGCCGTGTTGACCTGATCCACGTCGCCGACCAGGCCGATATCGGTGGCCACCCCGTCGACGGTGACGCTGCGCCGCACCGCGGTGAACAGTGCGGCGTCCTCGCCGGTGATGCCGACCGCATACGGTCCGTGGGCGTTGATCAGGTTCACCAGTTCCCGGCCGACCTGCCCGAACAGCACCATGCGCGCCACGTCGAGCACTTCCGGTGTGGTGACCCGGAATCCGCCCTTGAAGTCGCCTTCGATGCCGAGCTTTTTGAGCATCGCGCTGATCTGCGGGCCGCCGCCGTGCACCACCACCGGGTGGATGCCGCAGTTGCGCAGGAACGCCATGTCGGCGGCGAACGCGTGCTTGAGGGTGTCGTCGGTCATGGCGTTGCCGCCGTATTTGACGACGACGATCTTGCCGTGCAGTTGTTTGAGCCAGGGCAGGGCTTCGGCCAGGACCTGGGCTTTGACGGTGGTGGTTACTTCGGTCATGAGCTGTAGGCCGAGTTCTCTTCGACGTAGGCGTGCGACAGGTCGGTGGTGCGCACCATGGCCTGCCCGCTGCCCTGGTTGAGTTCCACGGTGACCTCGATGTCGGCCCCGGACAGGTCCACCTCCCGGGCGCCGGGCATCGGCAGGCCGCCGCTGAATACGGGCGAGCCGTTGAACGACACCGTGATCCGGTCCGGGTCGATGGTGAACGGCACCATGCCGACCGCGGCCAGCACCCGGCCCCAGTTGGGGTCGGAGCCGAACAGCGCGGTCTTGACCAGGCTGTCGCGGGCGACGATCCGGGCCGCGGTGAGCGCGTCGGCGTCACTGCCGGCACCGGTGACGGTGATGCACACCCGCTTGGTGACGCCCTCGGCGTCGGCCTGCAGTTGTGCGCACAGGTCGTCGCAGACGGCCAGCACCGCGGCGTCCAGGTCCTCCTGGGCGGGGGTGATCTCGCTGGCCCCGGAGGCCAGCAGCAGCACGGTGTCGTTGGTGGAGCAGCTGCCGTCGACGTCGAGCCGGTCGAAGGTCACCGCGGTGGCGCGCCGCAGTGCGGTGTCCAGGGCGGCGGCGTCGACTTTAGCGTCGGTGGTCAGCACCACCAGCATGGTCGCCAGCGACGGCGCCAGCATTCCCGCACCCTTGGCCATGCCGCCCACGGTCCAGTTGCCGGGGTGGTGCAATGCAACCTGTTTCGGCACGGTGTCGGTGGTCATGATGGCGCGGGCGGCTTCGTCGCCGCCGCCCAGGCCGCCGGCCATCTCCTGCACGATCGCGGTGACCCCGGCCAGCACCTTGTCCATCGGCAGCCGGTCACCGATCAGGCCGGTGGAGCAGACCGCGACCTCAGCGGCCCCGGTCTCGGTGCCCCATTCCGAGAGGGCGGCGGCCAGTGCGTCGGCGGTGGTGTGGGTGTCCTGGAAACCGCCCGGTCCGGTGCAGGCGTTGGCGCCACCGGAGTTCAGGATGACCGCGCGCAACCGGCCGCCGGCGAGCACCTGCCGACTCCACTGCACCGGTGCGGCCTTGACCTGGTTGCTGGTGAACACGCCGGCGGCCGCGTAGTCCGGCCCTTCGTTGAACACCAGGGCCAGGTCGGGTTTTCCGGACGCCTTGATGCCGGCGGCGATTCCGGCGGCCCGGAATCCGCTGGGCGCGGTGACGCCCTGTTCCCGCAGCAGTTTCGGGTCGGTCACGGCGCCACTCCTACGCTTGAAAGTCCTTCGGTCTCCGGCCAGCCCAGCGCCAGGTTCATCGACTGCACGGCGGCGCCGCCGGTGCCCTTGACGAGGTTGTCGATCGCGGCGATCGCGATGAACGTCGAGGCGTCCTCGTCGAGCGCGACCTGCAGTTGCGCGGCGTTGCTGCCGATCACCGATCCGGTCTTGGGCAGTTGACCTTCGGGTAGCAGGTGCACGAATGGCTCGTCTTGATAGGCCTTTTCGTAGGCCGCCCGCAATTCCGGCAGTGCCGCGGTGGTCTTGGCGGTGCAGGTGGCCAGGATGCCCCGCGAGGTCGGGATCAGCACCGGGATGAACGCGACGCTGACATCGCGGTCGGTGAGCGCCCGCAGCCCCTGCCCGATCTCGGGGGTGTGCCGGTGTGCGCCGCCGACGTTGTAGGCCCGCGCCGAGCCGATGACCTCGGAGCCGAGCAGGTCGACCTTGGCGGCCTTGCCCGCACCGGAGGTGCCACTGACGGCGACGACGGTGACGTCGGGTTCGATCAGCCCGGCGGCCACGGCCGGGAACAGCGCCAGCAGGGCCGCCGTCGGGTAGCAGCCCGGGACCGCGATCCGCCGGGCGTCGACGAGCTTGTCGCGACCGCCGGGCAGTTCCGGCAGACCGTAGGGCCAGGTGCCGGCGTGGGGCGAGCCGTAGAAGCGTTCCCAGTCCCCGGAGTCGTCGAGACGGAAGTCCGCGCCGCAGTCGATCACGACGGTGTCGTCGCCGAGTTGTTCGGCCAGCACCGCCGAATGTCCGTGCGGCAGACCGAGGAACACCACGTCGTGGCCGGCCAGCGTGGCGACGTCGGTGGGCTGCAGGACGCGGTCGGCTAGCGGCAGCAGGTGCGGGTGTTGTTCCCCGAGAGTGCTGCCGGCGTTGCCGGCGGCGGTCAGCGCGCCGATCTGCAGTCGGCCGTCGGCGTAGCCGGGATGCCCGAGCAGCAGCCGTAGGATCTCCCCGCCGGCGTAGCCGCTGGCACCGGCCACCGCCACTTTGATCGCTTTCGTCACACGCCGATTCTGCATGATTATGCGTCAATACGCAATCTCATAAGTCTTTGGGCGCGAGCGTGCGTGTTTGCCCAGCAATTTGCGGCGTGTCGCGTACAACTGCGCACCTTCGCCACCGGATAACTGACCGTATCCGACGCTCACCCCACCGTGGAATCCCGGTAGGTCTCCAACAGCCGCAGCCAGACCTCGCTGATCGTCGGGAAACACCGCACCGCATGCCACAGCCGGCCGATCGGCACCCGGCCGGCGGCGATGGTGGAACCCGCCTATTAGCCGCGGTTACGCACTGCGCCCACCAAAAGGGCCTGGTTCCGTAGTGTGATTTCTGTCAGGACATCCCGGCTGCGAAGGAGTATTCGATGAAAGCCCTACGCCAGCATTCTGACGGGTTGCGGCTTGACGAGATTGCCCGACCGGAGCCGGCTCCGGACGAAGTGCTCGTTCGTGTCCATGCGCTGCTATCACACGGGATGAGCTGACCTGGTCGACCGATCGGCTGCCTGCGATTCCCTCCCATGAGCTGTGCGGCGTGGTCGAGTCGACAGGCGAGGAGGTCATCGCGCTGACACCGTTCGATCGCGACGGCGTCGCCGCCGAATGGACCGCGATACCGCGATCCTTGCTCGCGCCAAAACCGTCGGCACTCAGCTATGAACAAGCCGCGGCGCTCCCGATGACCGGGACCACCGCGTGGCAGGGGCTGGTCGTCCACGGCCTACTCAAAGCGGGCGAGCGGGTACTGATCACCGGCGCACATGGCGGAGTCGGACACATCGCCGCCTCTCTCGCACGGCAGCTCGGAGCGGTTCTGGTCGAAGAAGGTGAGGCATGTGACCTGCTCTTCGACACCGCCGGCGGGAAGTCGCTCACCCGTAGTGCCGACAGGGCCGCACGAATCGTCACAGTCGCGGCCGAAGCTCCGGGCGCGCAGTACTTCATTGTGGAGCCGGACGGCGCGCAGCTCAGGGCACTGCCGGAGCTACAGCCGCAGGTCGACAGCGTCTTTCCGCTGGATCAGTTCGAAGCGGCGTTCGCCCGCACCGCCGAACACGGCAAGAAAGGCAAGGTTGTGCTGCGCGTCGCCGAGGCATAGCAGTCACGCCGGCCCGGAATCCCGGTAGGCCTCCAACAGTCGCAGCCACACCTCGCTGACCGTCGGGAAACACGGCACGGCATGCCACAGCCGACCGATCGGCACCTGCCCGGCTACCGCGATGGTGGCCGCGTGCAGCATTTCGACGACGCCGGGGCCCACGAACGTGACACCGAGCAGGTACTGCTGGTCGGCGTCGACCACCATGCGCGCCCGCCCGCGATACCCGTCGGAGTGCAGCGTCGCCCCGGACACCGCGTCGCCGATCTCCACGTCCACCACGTGCACCCGGTGTCCCGCCTGTTCGGCCTGCGCGGCGGTAAGCCCGACAGCGGCGGCTTCGGGATCGGTGAAGAACGCCTGCGGCACCGCGTGGTGATCGGCGGTGGCCGCGTATGCGCCCCACGGTTCGGTGTCCAATAGCCGCCCGGCGGCCCGCGCACCGATCGCATCGCCGGTGATGCGGGCCTGATATTTGCCCTGGTGGGTCAGCAGCGCCCGATGGTTGACATCGCCGCAGGCGTACAGCCACCCGTCGTCGACGGCCCGCACCCGACAGGTGTCGTCAACGTCCAGCCAGTTCCCGGGTGTCAGGCCCACGGTGTCCAGGCCGATATCCGCGGTGGCCGGGCTGCGGCCGGTGGCGAACAGCACTTCGTCGACGACGAGGTCGCCGCCGTCGCTCAGGTCCAGGCGCACCGGACCATTGGGGTCGGGTCGGTGCAGCGCGGTGATCGAGACCCCGGTGCGCACCTCCACGCCGGCCTCGGCCAGTCCGCGGGCGACGTAGTCGCCGACAAAGGGTTCCATCTTCGGCAGTAGTCCCGATCCGCGTACCAGCATCGTGACCCTTGAGCCCAAACCCTGCCAGGCGGTGGCCATTTCGACGCCCACCCCGCCGGCGCCGACGACCGCGAGCCGGTTGGGAACCGAGGTGGCGGCGGTCGCTTCACGATTGGTCCACGGCCGGGCTTCGGCGATGCCGGGCAGGTCCGGCAGTGCCGCGCCGGTTCCGGTGCTGATCACCACCGCGTGCCGTGCTGTCAGCGTCACGGTGGCGTTATCGCCGGTGGTGACCACCACGCGGCGTGGCCCGTCGAGGCGCCCGTGCCCGCGGATCAGGTCGGCACCGATACTGCCGATCCAGTCCCGTTGCCCGGCGTCGTCCCAATCGCCGACGAAGTAGTCACGGCGTTTGAGCACCGCGGCGGCATCGATCGGGGCGGTCACGGCCTCGCGGGCGCCGGCGGTCCGGCGGGCGTCGGCGAGTGCGAGTACCGAGCGCAGCAGCGCCTTGCTGGGTACACACGCCCAGTAGGAGCATTCGCCGCCGGCGAGTTCACGTTCCACGATCGCGACTGTCAATCCGGCGGTTCGGGCGCGGTCGGCGACGTTCTCCCCCACCGGTCCGGCCCCGAGGATGATGACGTCGTAGCTGTCGGGCTGGGTCATCGGGCCGTCTCCCCCTCAGCGGTCGGTGACGCGTGATGCCCTCAGCATGCCGGAATCTGTCAGGCTCCGATAGGCCTCGAGGGTGCGCAGTTGTACGTCTGGCCGCGGCGTGTCGTGTACAGACACGCACGCTCGCGCCAAAGGGAGGCCACGCGCGGTCGCGCCAAAGAAAGGGTCCCGGCCTAGCGCAGGGCGGCGCCGACGGCCTCGCCGGCGCGGGCGACGGCGGCGTCGCGGGCCGCGCTGGCCTCGTCCTCGGTCAGCGTCCGGTCCGCGGCCCGGAAGCGCAGCGCGAACGCCAGCGACTTGCGGCCCTCACCGACCTGCGGGCCGGTGTAGACGTCGAACAGCGCGATGTCCTCCAGCAGTTCGCCGGCGCCCTCACGCACCGCGTCGGCCACCGATGCCGCGGTCACGGTCTCGTCGACCACCAGCGCCAGGTCCTGGAAGACCGCCGGGAACGGCGACACCCGCGGGGCGGGCAGCGTCGCGGCCAGCGGGACGGCGTCCAGGTCCAACTCGACCGCGCAGGTGCCCTTGGGCAGCCCGGCGCGCTCGATGACGGCCGGGTGCAACTGTCCGGCGTAGCCGATCACGGTCTGGCCGACCAGTACCTCTGCGCAGCGGCCCGGATGCCAGGGCAGCCGGGCGGCGGCGCGCAGGGTGACCTCGACGCCGGCGGCGCGGGCGATCACCCGGGCGGCTTCGATGGCGTCGGCGGCCTCGACTGGCCGTCCCGGTCCCCACGGTCCGCGGGGTTCGGCCAGGCCGGTCAGGGCGACGGCGACGTGTTGCGGCTGCTTGGGCAGCGCGGCGTCGATCCCGGCGATCTCGGCCTCGGTGGGCCGCCGGGTGGCGGTGACGGCCGGGAATTCGGCCTGCCCGGTGGCCTGCACCACCTGGGCGATGGTGAACAGCGCCACATCGGACATGCCGCGGGAGACGTTGCGGCCCAAGGATTCCAGCAGGCCCGGCAGCAGGGTGCTGGCCAGCTGGGGCCGGTCGGATTCCAGCGGGTTGAGCACCGAGACGGTGGCGCGACGCGGGTCGTCGTCGGCCAGCCCCCAGGTGTCGAAGACTCCGGCGGGCATGAACGGCGTGGTGAGCACCTCGACGTAGCCGGCCAACGCCAGCGACTTGCCGACCGCGCGGCGGCGGCGCTGCACCGCGCTCAGGCCGCGCCCGGCCGGTGCGGTCGGCAGCACCGACGGGATGGACTCCAGGCCCTCCAGGCGCAGCACGTCTTCGACCAGGTCGGCGGGCTGACGCAGGTCCGGCCGCCAGCTCGGCGGGGTGACGGTCAACGTCGACCCGGAAACCGCTACGTCGCAACCGATCTGGGTCAGGCGTCGCACCGTGGTGCCGTCGGGGTAGTCCACCCCGGCGAACCGGTCGGGCAGGTCCGCGGGGATCTCGATGGGCGCCTGACGCCAATCGGTCACCGGCGGCTCACCGCGCCAGTCGGTCAGCCCGGATCCGATGACGCCCCCGGCGATCTCGGCCAGCAGCGTGGCACAGCGGTCCAGCACGGCCACCGAGATGGCCGGGTCCACCGAGCGCTCGTAGCGGCGGGCGGCCTCGCTGGGCAAATGCAGTCGCCGCGCGGTCCGCGACACCGCGGCGGGATCCCAGATCGCGGCTTCCAGCAGCACGTCGGTGGAGTCGTCGCGCATCTCGGTGCTGCCCGAACCCATCACGCCGCCGATCGCGGCGGTGGCGACGTCGTCGACGATCAGCACGTCGGCGGGTTCCAGCTTGCGTTCGATGTCGTCGAGGGTGGTGACGGTCTCCCCCGCGGTGGCGAAGCGGACGCCGAATCCGCCGTTGATGCGGGCCCGGTCGTGGGCGTGCATGGGGTGGCCGAGTTCGACCATGACGTAGTTGGTGGCGTCCACGGCCGGGGAGATCGCCCGGATGCCGCAGAGCGTCAGGCGGCGCTGCATCCACCACGGGGTCACCGCGGCCGGGTCGATGCCGGTGACGCTGCGCAGCGCGAACCGCCGCACGCCGGTGCCCGGTTGCACGCTCAGCGGCCACGCCTCGCCGTCGGCGGGCAGGGCCGCCACGGCGGCCGGGTCGGCGAAGTCCAGGTCCAGCACGCAGGCCAGGTCACGGGCCAGGCCGCGCACCGACATGCAGTAGCCGCGGTCGGGGGTGATGGCCAGTTCATAGACCACGTCGTCGAGGCCCAGCACCTGCTGACCCTCGGCACCGGGTTCGGCGGTGCCGGCGGGCAGCACGATGATGCCGGAGTGATCGTTGCTCATGCCCAACTCGGAGGCCGAGCAGATCATGCCGTCGGAGGTGCGACCGTAGGTCTTGCGAGTGGCGATGGCGAAGTCACCGGGCAGCACCGCGCCCGGCAAAGCCACCACCACCAGGTCGCCGACGGCGAAATTCCTGGCGCCACAGACGATGTCGCGGGGTTGGTCCTCGCCGACGTCGACGCGGCAGAACCGGATCGGCTTCTTGAACTCGATGAGTTCCTCGATCTCGGCGACCCGGCCGACCTTCAGCGGGCCAGTCACCGGCCCCAGGGTGTGCACCGCCTCGACCTCGTGGCCGATGCGCAGCAGCGCCTGCTCGAGTTCGTCGGCGCTGATATCCGAGCAGCCGGGCGCACCGGCAACCAGGGCTTCTTTCAGCCAGCTGTAGGGAATACGCATCAGGCACCCACTCCGAACGGAACCGAGAACCGGACGTCACCTTCGACCATGTCGCGCATGTCGGGGATGCCGTTGCGGAATTGCAGGGTGCGCTCCAGGCCCATCCCGAAGGCGAAGCCGGAGTACTCCTCGGGGTCGATGCCGACGGCACGCAGCACGTTGGGGTGGACCATGCCGCAGCCGCCCCATTCCACCCAGCCGGGTCCGCCCTTCTTGCCCTCGAACCAGATGTCGACTTCGGCCGACGGTTCGGTGAACGGGAAGAAGTGCGGCCGGATGCGGGTCTTGGCGGCCGGGCCGAACTCCGAACGCGCGAAGGCGTCCAGGGTGCCGCGCAGGTGCGCCATGGTCAGGCCGCGGTCCACCGCCAGCCCCTCGACCTGGTGAAACACCGGGGTGTGGGTGGCGTCGAGTTCGTCGGTGCGGAAGGTCCGCCCGATGGAGACGACGTAGACGGGCAGTTCGCGGGCCAGCAGGGCGCGGATCTGCACCGGGGAGGTGTGGGTGCGCAGCAGTTGCCGGGATCCGTGCGGCGCGATGTGGAAGGTGTCGGAGTCGCTGCGGGCCGGGTGGTCGACGGGGAAGTTCAGGGCGTCGAAGTTGAAGTGTTCGGCTTCGACCTCGGGGCCTTCGGCCAGTTCCCAGCCCATCGCGATGAAGGTGTCGGCGACGTGCTCGGCCAGCATGGTGATGGGGTGTCGGGCGCCGACGGGCTTGCGCGCCGAGGGCAGGGTGACGTCGATGCTCTCGGCGGCCAGCACGGCGGCGTCGCGTTCGGCGCGCAGTGCGGCCAGCCGGTCGTCGTAGGCGCGCTGGGCGTCGGTGCGCACGGCGTTGACGCGCTTGCCGGCGTCGGCCCGGTCGGCCTTGTCGAGTTTGGCCAGGGCTTGGCGCGCCAGGGCCAGCGGCGCCTTGTCACCGAGATGCTCGGTCTTGGCCTGGGCCAACGCATCCAGGTCGGCGGCCGCGGTGAACGCGGCCTGCGCGGCATGCAGCGCCGCGGTCAGGGTCTCGTCGGAGACGACGGACGGGTCGACTGATTGTTCGCCCACGCGACGAGACTCTCCTTGCTAGCTGTGGCTTGGGTTGAGACGCAAGCGTCGATCTTATCGCCTGATGACGAAGGCCCCGCACGGTGTGCGGGGCCTTCGGTCGGCCGGAAGCTAGCTGCCGCTCTTGTCCTCGGTGCCGCCGCCGGTGTTGTCGCCGCTGCCCTCCTCGGCGCCGCCGCCGGTGTCGTCGCCGCCGCCCTCCTCGGTGCCGCCGCCCTCCTCGGTGCCGCCGCCCTCCTCGGTGCCGCCACCGTCCTCGGTGCCGCCACCGGTACCGCCATCGTCGTCACCGTCGTCGTCGGGCGCTTCGTACTGTGCGCCGGCGCCGCCGTCGGTGCCTTCGCCGCCGGTGGTGTTGGTGGGTGCGACGGGCTTGTCGGCCGCCTCACCCGCGACGTCGCCGGACTTACCACCGGTACCGCCGGTACCACCGGTACCGCCGTTGATCTTGTCGATACCGTTGCCGCCCTTGCCGCCCTGGCCGCCATCGCCGCCGTTGCCGGTGGTGTCCTCGCCGGTGCTGCTGCCGCCGTTGCCGCCGTTGCCGCCGTTGCCGACCGTGACCGCGGCGCCGTTGGTGGGCGCCTTGCCGCCGCCGGTCAGCAGCTTGCCGCCCGCGCCACCGTCGCCGCCGTTACCGCCGTCACCGGTCTCGCTGTTGCCGCCGGCCCCGCCGACGCCACCGTTCTGGGCGCGCCAGGTGCCGTCGCCGCCCTTGCCGCCGTTACCGCCGAGGCCGCCATCGCCGCTGCCGCCGTTGCCGCCGGCTCCACCGGCACCGCCGACACCACCGGAGCTGAACATGTTGGCGCTGTTGGAGCCCGATGCTGCGGCGCCACCGTTGCCGCCGGCACCACCGTCGGCACCACCGTTACCGCCGGCGCCACCGGCACCGCCGGCACCGTTGAAGGACAGGATCTGGCCCTTGCCGGCCAGGTCGCCGTTGGAGTCGTTCCAGCCGCTGGCCGTATTGCCGGCGCCACCGTTGCCGCCCTTGCCGCCGTCGCCATCGTCGCTGGCGCCGCCCTTACCGCCGGCTCCGCCGCTGCCGCCGGTGATGGTGCCCTTGCCGCCGTCGCCACCTTGTCCGCCGTTGCCGCCGTTGCCGGAGGTGAAGGTCGGGGCGTCGCTGTCGCCGTCGCCACCACCCGCGTTGTCACCGTCGTCGCCGTCGCCGGTCTCCCCGGCGTTGCCTTCGCCGCCGGTGTCACCGGTGTCGTCGCCCTCGTCATCGTCGGCGGGTGCCGTGGCAACGCCGCCGGCACCACCGGCGCCGCCGTTGCCGCCCCAGATCACCCGGGTACCGGCATCGCCGGCGGCCGAGCCACCGTCGCCACCACTGCCACCGTCACCACCGTGTGCACCATCGCCGATAGCCGCGCCACCGGCACCGCCGGCACCGCCGTTGCCGGAGATGCCCAGGATGGTGCCATCAGCGAAGTACTTGCCGGGGAAGGTGTCGATGCCCCAGTCGCCGCCGGACTTCCAGCCGGTCGCGGTGCCGCCTGCACCGCCGTCACCGCCGGTACCGCCCTTTGCGTTGTCCGCGAGAGCCGCGCCGCCCACGCCGCCGGCACCGCCGTTGCCGCCGTACTGGCTGCCCTTGGCACCGTCACCACCGTTACCGCCTACGCCGCCATCGCCCGCTTCGGTGCCACCGGCACCGCCCTTACCGCCGACGCCGCCATTGCCGCCGGTGGTCGCGCGGTCGATGTTGGTGTCGGGGTCGTTGTAAGCGTCACCGCCGTTGCCGCCGGTACCGCCGGTACCGTGCACGCCACCGGCACCACCGGTTCCACCGGCACCGCCGCTCCAGTGCGTCTCAGTGCCGTCGGCGCCGTCGCCACCGGTACCGCCGGTACCCGCCTTTCCAGGGGCGCCATCTCCACCATCTGTGCCCTCGGTGCTGTCTTCACCACCGGTGCCCGCGGCACCGCTTGCACCGACGTTTCCGTAATCGCCCGCGTTGCCACCGGTGCCACCAGATCCGTAACCGTTCGGGCCTAGCTGAGCCCAGTCGCCCTTGGCGCCGTCACCGCCGTCGCCGCCATCGCCAGCGTTGCCGCCCTTGCCGCCGTTGCCGTTGGTGCCGGACTCGGAACCACCACCGGCACCACCCGCGCCACCGTTACCGCCGTTGTAGCCGTCGCCGCCGCTACCGGTGCCGTCGTTCTCCCAGGTCCCGTCAACACCGGTACTGCCCTTGCCGCCGTTACCACCGGCACCGCCGTTGCCACCTGCACCGGAACCATCGCCGTCGCCGCCGTTACCGCCCGCGCCGCCGTTACCGCCAGCACTGGGCTTGGCGCCGGGCTCGTTGGCACCGTCAGCGCCTTGGCCGCCGTCGCCACCATTGCCGCCCTTGCCGTTGCTACCGGCGAACGCATTACCGCCGTTACCACCGGTGCCGCCGTCGCCGCCGAAGGCGCCATCGCCACCCTGGCCGCCGTCGCCACCGTCGTGATGCTCGGCATCGCCGGCGGCACCGTTACCGCCGTTACCGCCCTTACTGGCCTCGTCGGGATCGTCGCTGCCAGCGGCACCGGTGTTGCCGTCTTCGGCGCCCTCGCCGCCCGCTTTGCCACCCGCGCCACCGTTGCCCGCGATCGTGCCGTTCTCACCCGCCTGGCCGCCGTTGCCGCCGGCACCGGTTCCGTCATCCCAAGTGCCGTTGGCCCCGTTCCCGCCGTCACCGCCGGCACCGACCGCGCCACCGGCACCGCCGTCGCCGCCGTTACCGGCCACACCTTCTTCGCCGTCGTCGTTCTTCAGTTCGCCAGCGGCCCCACCATTGCCGCCCTTTCCGCCGTCGAAGCCGGCGTGGCCCTGCTGACCATCACCACCGTTGGCACCGTCGTCGCCAGTAGCGTGAGTGCCGTTCGTGCCCTTGACACCCGCGTGCCCGGCACCGCCGACGCCGCCGACACCACCGTTACCGGCATTACCCGCCGCGGTGCCACTGGCGCCGCCGGCACCACCGTTGCCGCCCGTGCCACCGACGGATGCATCGCCACCGGCATGGTTGTTGCCATCGGTCCCACCGACACCACCGGCACCGCCGGTACCACCGGTTCCGCCGTTGCCGTACTTACCGCCGTCGCCGCCGACACCACCGTTACCGCCGTTGCCTGCTTCATTGGTGTCGTCGCCGTCGGCACCGACACCACCGGTGCCGCCCATGCCGCCGTTGCCGTTGATCTCGCTGTCTTCACCGGCCGCGCCGTCGTTGCCCAGCGAACCACCGGCGCCACCCGCGCCACCCTTGCCGCCCGAGCCACCGACACCACCGTTGCCGCCGTCACCACCGTCGCGGTGGTCCTCGTCGCCCGCGGCACCGGTGCCGCCCTGGCCGCCCTCGCCGCCGGCACCACCGGCACCACCGGCACCACCGGTTCCGAACAACGACTTCGAGGCGTCACCGCCCTTACCGCCGTTACCGCCGTTACCGCCGTCGTTGCCAACGCCGCCGACTCCTGTGCCGCCATCGGTCCAAGAGCCGACATCGCCCTGTTCACCGGCTGCGCCCGCACCACCAGCGCCACCGGCGCCACCGATACCGAACAGCCAGCCCATCGCTGCGCCACCGTCGCCGCCGTTGCCGCCCAGACCGCCGTCACCGCCGGCGCCACCGATGCCCATGATGCTGCCGCCGGCACCGCCGGCACCGCCGTCCTGACCGTCCCAGCCCGCACCGCCGGCACCACCGTTGCCGAACATGCCGGCGGCGCCACCGTCGCCAGGTGCAATAGCGTCTTCGCCGTCCTCACCGGCCTGGCCGTCAAAACCGGCACCGCCACTGCCGAACCAGATACCGCCCGCGCCACCGTCGGGGTTCTCGGCCGTGCCGTCGGCACCGTCACCGAGGTAGATCTGGCCCTCGGGGGCCCAGTCGTTGATCATCTCGATCAACCAGGAGTTGGCCGGGTTGTCGATAAACGAGTCCACCATCGTGTAGATGGGCTGGTAGACCAGGTCGTTGAAGATCGACGACATGTCGAAAGCGCTGGTCTCGGCCGCGCTGCCGGGCACCGCGTCGAACCACGAGTCGAGGTTCCAAGCGTTGCTGTCCCAGCCGACGGCCGAGTCTGAGACCGGCGTGAACAGGTCATCGAGCCAGTCGAAGTCCCAGTCGGCGTGCGCCGCGGGCGCCGAGGCCAGCGGGGCCATGCCGAACGCCAGGAACGCCGCCACCGTGCTACCGGCACCCACCAGCCGATTCACCTTGCGACCGTTGTTCCGACGGTACTGCCGACCTGACATGATTCCCCGCTTCTGCGTTAAGACGACCTGTGTAGAACCGGTCAAATAGTTACGTTGCTCACCGCAGGGTATTCCAAGGAACAGGGTTCATCCACTCGTAGAACGGATTGCCTGCGGCCCCCGGAACCTCAACGTTGGGTGATCAGTCGGTGTCGACCGGGCTCTGGCGAACCGTCTTGAGCCGAAACATGGTCAGATCGGCCGGGACGCCGCTGGTCTTGGCGGCGAGCACCTGACGGCGCGCCCGCTTGGCAACCACTCCCAGCTCCTCCAGCGCGGCGGGATCGATCCGTTCCAGAGTCGGCCCGGAAACCACGATTCCGCCCTTGGCGGCGCGCTCCATGACGCGGGCGGCGATATTGACGTCCACGCCCAGCCAGTCGTCGGCCAACCGCTGCGGCCGGCCGGTGTGGATGCCGACCCGCATCCGCGGGGTGTGCCCGTTGACCTCGACGGTGCCGATGGCCTCCTGGGCCTGCAGCACCGCGGTCACGGCCACCAGCGGGTCGCGGAACACCGCCATCAGCCCGTCGCCCATGCGTTTGACGATCCGGCCGCCGGCATCGAGCATCGGCGGCTCGATCGCCCGCGCCACCCGGCGCAGCAGGGTCAAGGTGGCGTCGTCACCGGACTGCAGCGACCAGGTGGAGAAGCCGACCAGGTCGGTGAAGACCAGCGTCGACTCGGGATTGCCCGGCGGCCGCGACATCCGCTGGCTCAGCGCCTGCCAGACCTGCAGGGCACCCAGGCTGACCTCTCGCGATGCGGCGGAGCGGTCCCCCATCAGCCGGTCGGCCGCCCGCGCGGCCGCCTCCGGTCCCCCGTCGCCGGCGGTCGACAGCGGGTCGCCGAACTCGGGATCGCCGGGCAGTGCCCGCCGCACCTTGCGCACCAGGTCCACGACCCGGACGTCGTTGGTGGTGCGGTTCAACCAGGCGGCGGCCTCGTCGAGGGAGAAAGTGGGGCGGCGCGTGGATTTCGACTCGTCGGACATCTCCACCGCCTCCCCGAGCTCGTCGGCCCGCCGGCGGCTGGGCTCGAGGTCCATGCGACTCAGCGTATGTGGCCGCCGCGGACACCGGCAACGGCGCCACAAGTGGTGCACGCCACGCTGTCGATCGGGCGTGCGACGCGCCACAGCGGATGTAGACAACGCTTGTTATCACAATTATCGTAGTTTCAGGTTTCGAGACAGGAGACGTGATGACCGTTACCCCCACCGCCTCCGTCGAGCAGGCGCCCGCAAGCCCCGAGCACGACACCGCAGCGCCCGCCCCCAAACCCGCCACCGCCGTGAAACCGCTGAACTCCGATTCGCTGACCTGGAAGTACTTCGGCGATCTGCGCACCGGGATCATGGGCATCTGGATCGGCGCCATCGAGAACATGTATCCGGGCCTGGGCGCCGGCGTCACCGAGCACTCCACCATCTTGAGCGAACCGATGCAGCGGGTGACGCGCTCGGTCTACCCGATCATGGGCGTGGTCTACGACGGGGCGATGGCCCAGCACACCGGCGCCGCCATCCGCGACTACCACCGCGACATCAAGGGCGTCGACGATCAGGGCCGGCGCTATCACGCCCTGGACCCCGACACCTTCTATTGGGCGCACGCCACGTTCTTCATGATGATCATCAAGCTCGGCGAATACTTCTGCGGCGGACTGACTCTGGCCGAGAAGCGTCAACTGTTCGACGAGCACGTGCAGTGGTACCAGATGTACGGCATGAGCATGCGTCCGGTTCCGAAGTCCTGGGAGGACTTCTGCGAGTACTGGGACCGGGTCTGCGAAGACGAGCTGGAACTGACCCAGGCCGCCGTGGACATCCTCAACATCCGGATCCCCAAGCCGTGGTTCGTCCCGATCCCGACCTCGGTGTGGGACCAGATCTTCCGTCCGGCGCTGGCCGCACAACGGTGGGTGGCGGCCGGCCTGTTCGAGCCGGTGGTGCGGGAGAAGGCCGGGCTGCGCTGGTCCGACGGCGACGAGGTGCTGTTCCGGCTGATCGGCAAGGTCGCCCACATGGCGTTCACGTTCGTGCCCGACGAGATCCGGTTGCACCCCCGCGCCCTGGCCGGCTACCGGCGCGAGCAGGGCAAGATCGCCAAAGACGCGCCCCCGATCGAGGCGCCGTGGTTCAGCAGTCCGCCGAAAGAGCGTCGCTCCAGCGGCATGCACTACGTGCCGCCGGTGAGCCCCGCGATGAAACTGGTCGAGCGGGCCGGGGAGTTGATGCACAACACGTTCTCGCTGGCCGCCGGCGGTGGACTGGCCCCGCGTCCGCGTCCGTCGCGGCCCCGACCCAAGGTCGCCTAGGGCCGGGCCGAGCCGGCCAGCACCCGCGAACTCTGGTAGAGGCAGATCGCTGCTGCCGCAGCAACATTCAGGCTCTCGGCGTCGCCGGGCATTTCGATGCGCACCCGCTGGTCGGCGGCTGCGGCGATCTCCGGCGCCAGGCCGTGGGCTTCCGGCCCGAACAGCCACGCGGTAGGTGCGGTCAGGTCGGCGTCGGCCAGGTCCACCGCGCCGTCGAGTGCGGTGGCCAGGATGCGCAGGCCAGCGGCGCGCAGCGCGGCGATCACCGCGTCGGTGTCGGGTTCGACTACCACCGGCACCGCGAAGATGCTTCCGGTCGATGCCCGCAGGCACTTGCCGTTGTAGGGGTCGACGCTGTGGCCGGCCAGCACCACCGCGCCGGCGCCCATCGCATGTCCCAGCCGGATCAGGGTGCCGGCGTTGCCGGGTTCGGAGACACCGACCGCGACGGCGACCAGACCGGAACCCGGCAGCACCTCGGCCAGTTGCGGCTGGGGAAGATCACAGACCGCGACCATTCCGGTCGGAGTGACGGTGTCAGACAGTGCTTTCGCCGCCCGCTCGGTGACCGCCCGGACCGGGACCTGCGCTGAGGTCAGCAGGTCGTGGTGCCGGTCGGCGGCCGCCTCGGTGGCGAAGACCTCGAGGACCAGGCCGCGGGAGATCGCGGCCTCGATCAGATTGGGCCCCTCGGCCAGGAAGCGCTGTTCGCGCTTCCTGGCCGCGTGCCGATGCAGTTTGACCGCCGCGACCACCCGGGCCGAACGTTCGGTCAGCATCGGCTCGGTTCGGGTCAGGCAGCCTCGCCGGCGGGCGCGTTGACGTCCTCGGGCAGCGCGGCCCGGGCGACGTCGACCAGCGCGGTGAACGCGGCAGCGTCGCTGACGGCGATCTCGGCGAGGTTCTTGCGGTCCACCTCGACACCAGCGGCCTTGAGGCCCTGGATCAGGCGGTTGTAGGTGATGCCGTTGAGCCGTGCCGCGGCGTTGATCCGGGAGATCCACAGCTTCCGGAACTCACCCTTGCGGGCGCGACGGTCGCGGTAGGCATAGGTCATCGAGTGCAGCTGCTGCTCTTTGGCCTTGCGGTACAGCCGCGACCGCTGGCCACGGTAACCCTTCGAAGCCTTCAGGACTGTACGACGCTTCTTCTGGGCGTTGACTGCGCGCTTCACGCGTGCCATGGGGTGTTCCTACTCTCGTTGGGCGTAAGGGAATTGCAGTGCAGAAAGCGGCCGGGGTCAGCCGTTCAGCATCGCGTTGACGCGCTTGGCGTCGCCAGCAGCCACGTCGGTGCGGCCGGCCAGACGGCGGGTGCGGGTGCTCGGCTTGTGCTCGAGCAGGTGGCGACGGTTCGCCTTCTGCCGCACGATCTTGCCGGTTCCGGTGCGACGGAACCGCTTCGAAGCGCCGCTGTGGGTTTTCGCCTTAGGCATGTTTCCTCAGTTCTGGTATCGGATTGTTCAGTTCTCGGGCTGCTGCTCGTCCGCTTCCGCTGCGGGGGCGGACGATGCGGAGCCTGCGCCGGCGTCTTCTGCCGCCTTGGCACGGGTTTTGGCACCACGGTGCGGGGCCAGCACCATCGTCATGTTGCGTCCGTCCTGCTTGGCGGAGGTCTCGACGAAGCCGTACTCGGCGACATCGGCGCCCAGCCGCTGCAGCAGACGGAAACCAAGTTCGGGCCGGGACTGCTCACGGCCGCGGAACATGATGGTCACCTTGACCTTCGCCCCGGCTTCGAGGAAGCGGACCACGTGGCCCTTCTTCGTCGCATAGTCGTGGTCGTCGATCTTGGGACGCAGCTTCTGTTCCTTGACGACGGTCTGCTGCTGGTTCTTGCGAGACTCGCGCTCCTTCTGAGCCGCCTCGTACTTGTACTTGCCGTAGTCCATGATCTTGCAGACCGGCGGTTTGGCGGTCGGTGCGACCTCGACAAGATCGAGTTCGGCATCCGCGGCGACGCGAAGCGCATCTTCGATGCGCACAATGCCTACCTGCTCCCCGCCCGGGCCGATCAAACGAACCTCAGGTACGCGAATGCGCTCGTTGACGCGGATCTCAGTGCTGATGGGACCTCCTTGGGTAGTCTTCGGTCGCGGCCGCCGCAGTGCTCGTCCGGACGCAGCGGCGTTAAGCCCACCCACCAGCAAAAAAGCCCTGCACGAAGCAGGGCCCATACCGACCGATCACGGCCTGAACCAACGTCAAGCCGCCTGCGCACCGCGCAGAGCAGGCGATTCGCACCGCCTGCGACCGGACCACTGAGCCTGTGAGGATTGCTCCTCAGCTAGTGGTGGGAGGGAACTCCACTTGCTGTCCTGGCGTACGCCGGGACGGTCGCGTAGGGAAGTCTAGCAGCAGTTCAGCACTGCTTGCGCATCGCCGACCCAGCCACCGGCGATTAGTTCACCTCATAGTTCCCGGCTTCCCCGGCACGTCCGCGGTGACGATAGCGGCGAATCGCCGCCCTCCCCGCCCCTGACGACCGCGGTAACGTGGCGACCATGGGTGACGATCCGAGCGACCCGCAGCCGGACACCGGGTACACCGACGCCGGCGTGCCGACGTTCGAATCGGTGCGCGAGAAGATCGAGCGTCGCGTCCAGACCTCGATCGGAACCCGGGAGCTGGACGCCGAGACCCCGGCGGGGCGCAGCGTCGAGCAGCAGTTCGAGGACCGGCAGCGCGCGGCCGCCGACAAGCTGGAGCAGATCCGCAAGTCGATGCGTGAGGGTGAGCACTGACCGGTGCGGACCTTCACCGTCGCCGAGCGGCGCAACCGGTTGGCGCGTCGCCATTTCCTGGCCGTGGGGGCCGAGGCTGATTCGATCACCGAGGTTGCCGGGACGCTGATCGGCCTGCACGGCACCGACCCGGCGACCCCGTACCTGTCGTTGTGGGCGCGGTCCTCGGGGTTCGCCGTCACCGATTTGAGCGACGCCCTGTATGAGAAGCGGTCGCTGGTCAAGCATCTGGCGATGCGCCGCACGTTGTGGGTGGTCGACCCCGCCGATCTGCCGCTGGTGCAGGCCGCCGCCAGCGACAAGGTGGCCGACACCGAGCGGCGCCGGCTGATCGCCGATGTCGTCAAAGCGGGTGTGGCCGACGACGGCGAACGGTGGCTGGCCCGGGCGTGTGCGGCGGTGCTGGCCCACCTCGATGCGCACGGCCCGGCCACCAGCACCGAACTGCGTGCCGCCCTGCCCGAGCTGGCCGGCACCTACAACCCCGCCCCCGGCAAGGCCTACGGCGGCGAGACTCCCCTGGCGCCGCGGGCGCTGACCGTGCTCGGCGCCCAGGGTGCGATCGTGCGCGGGCCCAACGAGGGCGGTTGGACGTCGTCGCGGCCGCGGTGGGCGACGGCGGAAAGCTGGCTCGGTTCTGCAGCCGATCCGGTGGTGGCCGGGCCGGCGCAGGCCGAGCTGATCCGAACCTGGCTGCGGGCGTTCGGCCCGGCCACCGCCGAGGACATCAAGTGGTGGTTCGGCACCACCAAGACCGCGGTCGGCAAAGCGTTGACCGAGATCGGTGCGGTGCAGGTCGACCTGCACGGGACGCCCGGTTATGCCCTGCCCGATGACCTGGAGCCCGAGCCGGAGCCCGACCCGTGGGGTGCGCTGCTGCCGGGCCTCGATGTCACCACGATGGGCTGGTATCACCGCGACTGGTATCTCGGCGAGCACCGCGGCCGGTTGTTCGACAACAACGGCAACGCCGGGCCGACGGTGTGGTGGAACGGCCGAATCGTCGGCGGCTGGTATCAGAACGCCGCCGCCGAGGTGGTGGTGCAGTTCCTCGAGGATCCGGGTGCGGCGGCGCGTTCGGTGTTGGAGCAGCGGGCGCGGGAGCTCACCGCATGGCTGGACGGGGTGCGGGTGCCGCCGCGATTCCCGTCGCCGCTGGTGAAGGCGGGGAATGCGGGGCGGTGAGGCGGGCTCCGATACCGTGACGATATGACGCCGACGGCTTCTCACTGGCCCGCTGAATGGGACATCCCCACGCTGGACTTTGGGCACCCCGTCTCCGCCGATGAGGTCCACCAGGTGGTCACCGAAGCAGTGACCGATAGCTCCAGATGACCATCACCCCGGACCGCTCCGTCC
The DNA here is from genome assembly GCF_963378075.1 of Mycolicibacter sp. MU0083. Taxonomy (NCBI): domain Bacteria; kingdom Bacillati; phylum Actinomycetota; class Actinomycetes; order Mycobacteriales; family Mycobacteriaceae; genus Mycobacterium; species Mycobacterium kokjensenii. The sequence goes on along the minus strand of NZ_OY726394.1, from coordinate 1,837,190 downwards.
GATGGCCAACGTCAACGCGACGGATCCCAGCACGGCCGCACCATTGCCAGCGGCGCGAATCGTCCAAAATCGTTGCGAGGACTTGCGTCTCGGCCCGGCCGGTGCCGTCTCGGCAGTACTGGCCGAACAGTACGAAACGGACGCAGTGCTTACTCTCGCCGTCGCGGCTCCCGGGCTATAGTCCCGCTACCCGGTGCTCCAGCATTTCGCTTGCTGCCCGACGACAGCCAGGCCGACTGATCCGGCCCCGTATCCCAGGCTCGGACGAGAGAAGGACAACGTTGTTCAAGGCAATCGCCGTAGGTTTTGGTCTGCTGAGTGTTTCGCTGGCGGTGACTGTTCCGGCGCACGCCGACCCGGACCCGCACCACCCGTCGCTACGCGACAACTACTGCCCGGGCGGCGATGTGCCGATACACACCGGACGTCTGTGTGCCGGCATCCCCTACGCCGATGGCAGTCGATGGACTCAAGCCACCATGCTCTTGGTGGGCTCACCGGATTCGGGCAAAGTCGACCAGAGTTGCCGCATGTCCAACGACGTCTGGACGCGTGCTCGTCCGGGTGCCTGTGGCGGTGAATGGGACGGCTTCTACCAGATGCTTCCGTAAGTCGACACGGCCCGACACCCGCGAATCATCCGGGGAGACAACCGCTACGCGCTGGTCTTCCGCCGACCCTTCGCCGTCTTGGTCGCCTTGGCCGGTTTCGCCGCCGCCCCCAGGATCTCGGCGAGGAACTTGCCGGTGTAGCTCTCCGGCACCGCCAGCACGTCCTCGGGCGTTCCGGTGGCCACCACCGTGCCGCCGCCGGAACCGCCCTCCGGACCCATGTCGATGATCCAGTCCGCGGTCTTGATGACGTCCAGGTTGTGCTCGATGACGATCACGGTGTTGCCCTTGTCCACCAGCCCGTTGATGACCACCAGCAGCTTGGCGATGTCCTCGAAGTGCAGACCGGTGGTGGGTTCATCGAGGATGTAGACGGTGCGCCCGGTGGAACGCTTCTGCAGCTCGGAGGCCAGTTTGACGCGCTGCGCCTCTCCCCCGGACAGCGTCGGCGCCGGCTGCCCCAGCCGCACATAGCCCAGTCCGACCTCGACCAGGGTGCGCAGGTAACGGTGGATCGAGGAGATGGGCTCGAAGAACTCCGCCGCCTCCTCGATGGACATGTCCAGCACCTCGGCGATGGTCTTGCCCTTGTAGTGCACCTCCAGGGTCTCCCGGTTGTAGCGGGCACCGTGGCAGACCTCGCAGGGCACATAGACATCCGGCAGGAAGTTCATCTCGATCTTGATGGTGCCGTCGCCGGTGCACGCCTCGCAGCGGCCGCCCTTGACGTTGAAGGAGAACCGGCCGGGCTGGTACCCGCGGACCTTGGCTTCGGTGGTGGCGGCGAACAGGGTGCGGATTTTGTCGAACACCCCGGTGTAGGTGGCCGGGTTGGAGCGCGGGGTGCGCCCGATCGGTGACTGGTCGACGCGCACCAGTTTGTCCAGGTGATCCAGGCCGGTGATGCGGGTGTGCCGGCCCGGGACCAGCCGGGCGCCGTTGAGCTTGTTGGCCAGCACGGTGGCCAGGATGTCGTTGACCAGGGTGGATTTGCCGGACCCGGAGACCCCGGTGACCGCGGTGAGCACCCCGAGCGGGAACGCCACGTCCACCCCGGACAGGTTGTGTTCGCGGGCGCCGACCACCCCGAGTTGGCGTTTGGGGTCGGCCTTGCGCCGGTTTTCGGGCACTGCAATGGTTTTCGCACCGGACAGGTACGCCCCGGTGATGGAATCGGCGTTGGTCAACAGCTCGGAATACGGGCCGCTGTGCACGATCTTGCCGCCGTGCTCGCCGGCCGCCGGCCCGATGTCGACGATCCAGTCCGCGTGGGCGATGGTGTCCAGGTCGTGTTCGACGACGATCAACGTGTTGCCCAGATCGCGCAGCCGGACCAGGGTCTCGATCAGCCGCCGGTTGTCGCGCTGATGCAGGCCGATCGACGGCTCGTCGAGCACGTAGAGCACCCCGACCAGCCCGGAGCCGATCTGGGTGGCCAGCCGAATGCGTTGTGCCTCACCGCCGGAGAGCGTTCCGGCGGCCCGCGACAGGGTCAGGTATTCCAGTCCGACGTCGAGCAAAAAGCTCAGCCGGGACTGGATCTCCTTGAGCACCTGCCCGGCGATCGCCTGCTCTCGCGCACCCAGGGTCAGCGCGTTGAGGAAGTCCGCGCAGTCCGCGATGGACAGGTCACACACCTGCGCAATGGATTTGCTGCCGTAGTCGCCGGCGGCCATGGTGACCGCCAGGATCTCCGGCTTGAGCCGGGTGCCGGCGCATTCCGGGCACGGTACGTCGCGCATGAACCCGGCGTAGCGTTCCTTCATCTGCTCGGATTCGGTCTGCTCCATCTTGCGTTGCAGGAACGCCATCACACCTTCGAAATCGGTGTAGTAGGAGCGGGTCCGGCCGTACCGGTTGCGGTAGCGGACGTGCACCTGTTCGTCGGAGCCCTCCAGGATGGCCTTGCGGGCCTTGGCGGGCAGCTTGCGCCAGGGGGTGTCGACGTCGAAGCCCATCGCCTCACCGAGACTGGCCATCATCCGGGTGAAGTATTCGCTGGTGGGCCCCATCGACCACGGCACCACCGCGCCCTCGGCCAGGGTGCGTTCGGGGTCGGGAACCACCAGGTCGGCGTCGACCTCTTTGCGGATACCGAGGCCGGCGCATTCCGGGCAGGCGCCGTAGGGCGAGTTGAACGAGAACGACCGCGGCTCCAGGTCGTCGACGGCCAGCGGGTGGGCGTTGGGGCAGGCCAGCTTCTCGGAGAACCGCTGCTCGCGCTGCGGGTGCTCGTCGTCGCGGTCGACGAACTCCAGCACCACGATGCCGTCGGCCAGGCCCAGGGCGGTCTCGATCGAGTCGGTGAGCCGCTGCTTGGCCGATTCCTTGACGGCGAGCCGGTCCACCACGACGTCGACGTCGTGCTTCTCCTGTTTCTTGAGCTTGGGCGGGTCGGTGAGGGAATGCACCACGCCGTCGACCCGCACCCGGCTGTAGCCCTGGGTGTTGAGCTTCTCGAACAGGTCGACGAACTCGCCCTTTCGGGTGCGCACCACCGGCGCCAGCACCTGGAACCGCAGCCCCTCATCCATGGCCAGTACCTGGTCGACGATCTGCTGCGGGGTCTGGCGGGCGATCCGCTCACCGCAGACCGGGCAGTGCGGGGTGCCGGCGCGGGCGTAGAGCAGTCGCAGGTAGTCGTAGACCTCGGTGATGGTGCCGACCGTCGAGCGCGGGTTGCGGTTGGTGGATTTCTGGTCGATGGAGACCGCCGGCGACAGGCCCTCGATGAAGTCGACGTCGGGCTTGTCCATCTGGCCGAGGAATTGGCGGGCATAGGCCGACAGGGATTCGACGTAGCGGCGCTGCCCCTCGGCGAAGATGGTGTCGAAGGCCAGCGACGACTTGCCCGAGCCGGAGAGTCCGGTGAACACGATCAGCGCGTCGCGCGGCAGATCCAGGTCCACACTGCGCAGGTTGTGTTCACGCGCGCCCTTGACGATCAGCCGGTCAGCCACTCGTCCATGCTAGGCGGCGGTACCGACACGCAGCTCACGGCCAGTACCGTGGCAGCCATGACCTCCAAGATCTCGGTCGACGACGACTACACCGGGCACGTCGAAGCTGGCACCGCGGCCCGCCGGGTCCTGCCCGCAGCGTCCATCATCAAAGCCTCGGTGGGCCCGATGGACAACAACGCCTACCTGGTGACCTGCACCAACACCGGCAAGACACTGTTGATCGACGCCGCCAACGACGCCGAGGACCTCGTGGCGCTGGTCCGCGAGCACGCCCCTGACGTGGCGCTGATCGTCACCAGCCACCAGCACTTCGATCACTGGCAGGCGCTGACCGCGGTGGTCGAGGCCACCGGGGCGCCGACCGCGGCGCACGCCCTGGACGCCGAGCCGCTGCCGGTGACACCGGACCGCATCCTGGCCGACGGGGACACCGTGACCGTCGGTGACCTGAGTTTCGACGTGATCCATCTGCAGGGCCACACCGAGGGATCGGTGGCGCTGGCGTTGGACGGTGCGGCCACCGGCGGGGTGACGCAGCTGTTCACCGGCGACTGCCTGTTTCCGGGTGGTGTCGGGAAGACGTGGCAGGAAGGCGATTTCGAGCGCCTGCTCGGGGATGTCAGCCGCAAGTTGTTCGACCGGTTCGGCGACGACACCGTGGTCTATCCCGGCCACGGCGACGACACCACACTGGGCGCCGAGCGGCCGCATCTGGCGGAGTGGCGCGAGCGGGGCTGGTGACCCTTCCGGGCCGCCCCCGCCGCGCTGACGCTGATGCGCTCCCGTCGTCGACGGCGAACGATAAGCGTCGTAACCACCGGATACGGTTCGGCCATGTCCGACGACGACGCCACCGCTGCAGCGCCCGCCGATGAGCCGCTGCCCACCACCGAGCTGGACCCGGCGCACACGGTCGCCGACGGCCCCCTCGCGTACAGCGACCACACCACATCGATACCGGTCGTCGACTACCAGCCGCCGCGGCTCCGGCCGGCGTGGATCGTCGCGCTCGTGCTGTTGGCGGCTGGGGCGGTGGCGGCCGCGGCGTTCTTCCTCGGCCGCAGCACCGCACCGACGCCGGACACCGCCGGCCCCGCGTCGGCTCGCACGCCCGACGTCGCGTTAGCGCCGACCCCGCCCGAGCCGCCGGCAACGGTGACGGTCACCCAACCTGCCCCTCCTCCTACCGTGACGGTGCCCGCCCCGGCGCCACCGCCCGCCATCGCCACCTCGGTCCCGCCGCTGGCCACCCCACAGGCGCGCATCGCCGAGCCCCTCATCTGCTCACTGCACCACAAGCACCCGCAGATGCAACCCGTCGATCTGGCGTTGACCCTGCTCGACCGGAACATCTACGACGACTACGACGAAGCCATGGTGGTCGTCGAACTGGTACTCAAAGACGGTTGCCACGGCATCTGACAGTGGCGACTTGTCGGTGCGACCCGATATACCGGTCGTGGAGGTGTTCACGATGAACCGGATTGCCAGATATGCACTAGTCGCGGCGGTGGGTGCGGCCGTCGGCGCCGGCTTCCCGGCTGCCACTCCCGCGGCCGAGGCGGCACCACGCTGCCTGTTCCAGGGCGACTGGAACTGCGAGGGCACCCCGCCGTACCACGGCCCACTCATGCCCACCTGGAACACACCGGGAACCTACGGCGGTTGGACCACCAACCCGGTCCAGTGCGACGTCGTCACCCGAGAATGTCACCAGGTCACCACCTACCCCTGAGCTGCGCCCGTCGGAACGGGTTTCTCAACTCCTACAACGGAATCGAGCGAATGGTGATGATCGGTATGAAATCAATCCGCATAGCACTGACCGCAGGTATTGCGGCCGCCGTCGCAATCGGGGGCGGCCCCACCGCGGCAGCCGACCCGCATATCCCGAACCCGTCGACCGGCGAATGCGCGGGCGGTTCGATGGGATCCCCCATTTGGATGGGTTTCTGCGACGGCGAACGCTACCCCGACGGCAGCTATTGGCACACCCGCCAGTGGGGTATCCCGCTCTACGGCAACCCGAACGGACTGGCCGGCACCAACGGCGGCCCCAACGGCGCCGAGTGCGTCATCGACAATGGGACGCCGGTGCCGCCGCCGGCACCGCCGGGCGGATGCGGTGGAGCGGTCTGAGCCGTGACCGGATTCGACACCGCTCACAACGCACGGTGAGTGCCGCGGGCCGCAGACGCCGACGACCGTCCCGAACCGGCGCCGCCTGATCCACCCTGCAGAACCCCTTTCCATCAGGCAAGACGCGCCTATACTTATTGATCTTCGGGGGTCGGAGGCAGGGGTCGGATGACCACCACACCGACATGCACAACATGTGGCACAGAACCGCGGGTGGGCGCACGGTTCTGCGATAGCTGCGGGTCCCTCATCACCACCGACGGCCAGCACGCCGAATACAAGCAGGTCAGCGTCCTGTTCGCCGACGTGGTGCATTCGATGCAGATCGCCTCCGCGGTGGGCACCGAACGGTTACGCGAGATCATGGCCGATCTGGTGAAGCGGGCCGCAGTCGTGGTTCATCGCTTCGGTGGCACCGTGGACAAGTTCACCGGCGACGGCATCATGGCAATCTTCGGTGCACCGATGGCGCTGGAAGACCACGCCGTGCGGGCCTGCCTGGCGGCGTTGGGCATTCAGGAACAGAGTCGCCGACTGGCTGCCGAGCTACGCGGGCGCGACGGGATCGACCTGCAGCTCCGGGTGGGAATCAACTCCGGAGAAGTGATCGTCGGTGACATCGGTTCGGGCGCACTGGGTTACACCGCGATCGGTGAGCAGGTCGGGATGGCGCAGCGGATGGAGTCCGTCGCACCGCCGGGTGGCGTGATGCTCAGTGCGGCCACGGCACAACTGGTCACCGCAGTGTCGGTACTGGCCGAACCGGAGATGGTGCGTATCAAGGGCATCGACCATCCGGTCCCGGCCCGCCGCTTGCTCAGCGTGGCACCGCGGCGCGCACGTGACCGGTCCTCGGAATCGAAACTGGTGGGGCGCGACGCCGAACTGGCGGCGCTGGAGGCGATGCTGGGCCGGTCGGTGCACGGGCACGGCGCCGCGGCATGTGTGGTGGGCTCCGCCGGGATCGGCAAGACCCGGTTGGTCGACGAAGTGGTGCAGACCGCCAGACATCTCGGCATCGAGGTGTTCTCGGCGTTCTGCGAGGCGCACACCACCGATATCGCGTTCGTCGCGGTCGCACGACTGCTGCGCGCGGTGGCACGGGTCGGGGCGCTCGACGACGCACAGGTGCGTGCGACCATGCGCGAACGGGCTCCGGGCGCCGATCCCGAGGACATGCTGCTGCTCGATGATGTGCTCGGCGTCGTCGAACCCGGTTCCGAACTGCCCCGAATCGACCCGGATGCGCGTCGCCGCCGCCTGACCGCACTGATCCACACCGTGCAGGTCGCCCGCACCCATCCGGCGATCTTCGTCGTCGAGGACGTGCACTGGATCGACAAGGTCAGTGAGTCGATGCTGGTCGATTTCCTGGCCGTCATCGCCGAAACCTGCTCGCTGGCGCTGATCACCTGTCGGCCCGAGTACCGCGGTGCTCTCCAACAGGCGCCGGGCGTGCGGACGGTGGCCCTGCAACCGCTGAGCGCCCGCGAGACCGCCCTGCTGGTGGACGACCTGGTCGGTGCGCACCCGTCGGTGACCGCCGTCGCCGGGGTGATCGCCGAACAGTCGGCCGGCAACCCGTTGTTCGCCGAGGAGATCACCCGCGAACTCGGGCAGCGCGGGGTGTTGGTCGGTGAACGCGGCAGCTACGTGTGCCATACCGCGACCGCTGAGCTGCGGGTTCCGGCGACCCTGCAGTCGACGCTGGCCGCCCGCATCGACCGGCTCGGTTCGACGGCCAAACGCACCCTGGCCGCCGCCGCGGTCATCGGGTCGCGCTTCAGCGGTGATCTGCTGGCCGCGCTCGGCGTCGACCCGTGCGTCGAGGATCTCATCCACGCCGAACTGATCGAGGCCGTTCCGGTGGCCCCGGACGCCGACTACGCGTTTCGGCATCCGCTGGTCCGGATGGTCGCCTACGAGGCCCAGTTGAAGTCCGACCGCGCCGAGCTGCACCGTCGGGTGGCGGCGGCCATCGAGGCCCGCGAACCCGGGGCAGCCGACCAGAACGCCGCGTTGATCGCCGAACACCTGGAGTCCGCCGGCGACCGCCACGGCGCCTACGGGTGGCATCTGCGCGCCGCGGCCTGGGCGATGGACCGCGACATCAACGCGGCGCGACAGAGCTGGGAGCGGGCCGAGCGGATCGCCGACGCGCTGCCCGCCGACGATCCGGGCCGCGCCGCGATGCGGATCGCGCCCCGCACCATGCTGTGCGGGATCACCTGGAGATCCGATATCACCGATGGCACAACACGATTCGACGAGCTGAGCGAGTTGTGCACGGCACCCGAGGACAAACCGTCACTGGCGATCGCCATGGCCGGGTTGGTGATCGACGACGTCTATCACGACCGGACGCACCGAGCCGCGCAACGCGCCACCGAGGCGATGGCGCTACTCACCTCGATCGGCGATCCCGCATTGACGGTCGGACTGTCGTTTGCACCCATCTTCACCAAGATCGAGAACGGCCATTGGGAGGAGGTGGCGGCGTGGACACAACGGGTGGTCGACCTGGCCGCCGGTGACCCGACGATGGGCGGGTTCCTGCTCGGTTCGCCGCTGGCGGTGGTGCTGTCCGAGCGCGCCATCGCCCGTTGGCGGCTGGGGCACGCCGGCTGGCGCGACGACCAGCAGCGCGCACTGGCGATGGCCCGCACGATCGACCCGTTGTCCTTCGTGGTGGTGGTGGCCTTCGTGTACCAGAGCGGTATCGGGTACGGCGTCTTGGCCGCCGATGACACCGCCGGGCGAGACATCGAAGAAGCCGTCCGTTACGCCGAACGATCCGGTGACGACTACACCGTGGCCAAGGCCCGGCAGACGTTGGGTTTTTGGCTGTTGCACCGCGACACCGCCGCCGAACGCGACCGCGGACAGCAGATTCTGGCCGGAATCACGCAGGTGGGCGAATTCCCGATCACGCTGATATTCCTGGCGCGGGAACTGGGGCGCCACGGCGACCGCGCTCTTGCCATCCCGATGATCCGCAGCATCACCAGACAACTGGTGAACGACGGCCAACTATTCGGCTGGGGATTTCACGCGACGAACATCCTCGCCGAGAGCCTGATCGACAACGGCACCGAAGCCGACCTGGCCGAAGCCGCCACCGCAATCGAATTTCTGGCGACCGCGCCCGCCGAGGACAACCTGGTGATCCGGGACATCTGGTTGCTGCGGCTACGCGCACTCCTGGCCCGCGCGCACGGCGACCACCCGGCCTATACGGATCTCCGCGACCGCTACCGCGATCTGGCCGATGCGCTGGGTTTCGACGGGCATCGCGCTTGGGCAGCCGCGATGCCGTGAGGCACCGCCGGTCTAACCGGTGGTGTGAACGATCAGGACGTCGATCTTGGAGCGCCGCGAGACGTTGGCCGGCACCGAGCCGAGCAGTCGTCCGGCAATGGTGCTCAGGCCGACGTTGCCGACCACCAGCAGGTCGGCTTTGACCGACTCTGCGAGTTCCACCAGTGCGTCGACCGGTGCACCGACGATCGCCTTCTCCTCGACCTGGTAGGCGCCGGCCGCGATGGCCCGCTCCTTGGCCTCTTTGAGGATGGCGTAGATCGGGGCGTTGCCCGCGGCCATGTAGCCCTCGTCCTTGAGCGCGTCGGCAGCCCGGGGGTCGTCCGCGTGCGGCAGATAGGCCGTGGCGATGACCACCTTGGAGCCCTCGGCCGACGCCAGGTGGGCCGCGCGGTCAACGGCGCGCAGCGACGAATCCGAGCCGTCCGTACCGACCACCACGGTCTTGTAGCCGCCCATTGGTAATCCTCCCAAGTGCATGAGTCGCCATGTTCGCAAATTGCGCCATGGCGACATTAACGCGTTAAAGGCCCCCATGGGGGTAATTGGCGCCACATGTCGACTGCGCTGCAACTCACACTGCCGTTTGACCGGCCACAAAGCCCGGTTTTTCGGGTCCGTGATGTAGCTGACACGTCGCGTCCAACGGTAGCGTGGAATGTCATCGCGGTCACCGTTATCGACAGGGCACGCCGGTGGGCCAGATCCTGATTCCGGCACCGGTGAGCACCGCGACGGCCCCGATCCGCCGCCGGCCGCGCATCCCGGATGCGGCCGTAATCGCAGTTATCGCAACGGTGCTCGCCGCACTCGGCGCGAGCCGTCCGTCGCTGTGGTTCGACGAGGCGGCCACCCTGTCCGCGGCGACGCACCGGTCGCTGCCCGAACTGTGGCGAATGCTCACTCACATCGACGCGGTACACGGTCTGTACTACCTGTTTATGCACGGTTGGTTCACCGTGTTTCCCGCCACCGAGTTCTGGGCGCGCCTGCCGAGTTGTCTGGCCGCCGGCGGTGGGGCCGCCGGGGTGGTCGTGTTGTCACGCATGTTCGCCAGTCGGCAGGTATCGGTATGTGCCGGTGCGGTTTACGCGATACTGCCCCGGATCACCTGGGCGGGGATCGAAGCGCGCCCGTACGCGTTCTCGGCGCTGGCCGCGGTGTGGGTGACCGTGCTGTGGGTGACCGCGTTGCGGCGCAACACCCGTGCGCTGTGGGTGGGTTACGCGATCGCGGTGGTGGGCTCGACCCTGCTGAGCGTGTTCGCGGTGCTGATGCTGCCGGTCCACGCGGCGGCCCTGCGGAGAATGCCCGGTGGCCGAGCCGTTCGGCGCCGCTGGGTGGTCGCGGCCGGCGGTGCAGCGGCCGCCGTTGCCCCGTTCCTGTGGTTCGCATCCGGGCAGATCCGTCAGGTCGGCTGGATTCGGCCACCGTCGCCGCACACCGTCGGCGAGATCGTCGTGCAGCAGTACTTCGAACAGAGCACGCCGTTCGCTGCGCTGGCCTGGCTGCTGATCGCTGCGGCCGTCGTCGCGGTACGGTCCGGCGCCCGCCGTCCCCCCGGGGACGATCGTGGCGCCCTGGTGTGGCTGTGTGTGGTGTGGCTGCTGGTCCCGACGGCGGCGGCGATGACGTACTCGGTATGGGTGAAACCCGTTTACTATCCGCGCTATCTGATCGGCACGGCGCCGGCGATGGCGATCGTCCTGGCGTTCGCCGTCACCACCGTCGTCGGGTCACGCCGGGCCGTGATCGGCATCGTGGCGGTGATGGCACTCGCCGCGGCACCCAATTTCGTTGTGCACCAACGCGGCCGGTACGCGAAGGAGGGCTGGGACTACAGTGCGGTGGCCGACGTGATCGTCGGGCACGCCCGGGCCGGTGACTGCCTGCTGATCGACAACACCACCCGGTGGGCGCCGGGACCGATCCGGGCACTGACCGCCGCACGTCCCGATGCGTTCGCCACGCTGACCGATCCCGGCCTGGGGCCGCACCGGCAGGCCCTGGGTCGGCTGTGGGACGGGCATCTGGGGGTGGCGGCGCTGGCCGATCGACTCGACCGGTGCGCGGTCGTGTGGACCGTCACCGATCACGACCGCCTGCTACCCGCCCATCAGGCCGCGGCGATGCTGCCCGCGGGTGCCCGGTTCGCCCGCTCCCCCGACGGCCGGGTGCTGCACGCGCTGGGTTTCCACGTCGTGGAACGCTGGCAGTTCACCTTCGCCCAGGTGATCAGGTCCACCCGGGGCGTGGCTAAGACGTGACGCGGACCAGCGCGCCGGCACCGCGGCTGGCGCGGGTCGCGACCACGCAGCCCAGCACCGCCAGCATCGCGAAGATGGCGAACAGCCACCGGGCCGCGGGGAGACCGGTGCTGATCGCGGTGTTGACCACCAGCCCGGCGAATCCGGCGCCGAATGCGCCACCGATCAGCTGGACGGTGTTGATCGCGGTCGCAGCCGTACCGCCCTCGGCCGGGTCGTCGACGCTGCTCATCGCCCACGCCGACAGGTGCGGCCAACCGGCGCCCACCCCGATGCCGACCACCAGCAGCGCCAGCGCCCAGATGGCGGCGACCGCCGTCGGGTTGTAGCGGTTCATCCGGGCGAACGCGACCACCGCCAGTCCGGCCGCCATCACCAGCGGTGCGGTGATCACCAGGGCGACGATCACCCGCACCTTGTTCACCGAGGCGCTGGCGATCTCGCTGATCGTCCAGCCCGTCGACAGCGCCGCACCGAGGAACCCGGCCATCACCGGTGGCAGGTGCGCCAGCCGCTGCCCCAGCAGCGGGATGTAGAGGTTGGCCTTGGTGGTGGCCATCAGCAGACCCAACGTCAAGTAGATCCACTTCTCCCGGCCGCCGTGGAACACGCTAGGGGGCAGTACGGACGCCGACGAGCGCCGATCCACCAGCAGGAACAGCACCAACAGGACGGCCCCGGCGAACAGCAGCGCCGCCGCCCCGAAGAAGTTGCGCGGCAACTGCGCGACGCTCACCAGCAGCGCGGCACCACCCAGCAGGAGCAGCGAACGGACCGGGATCTGCATCGGCTCGCCCCGGTAGCCGCCACGCCCGGCCGTCAGGACCGCTGTCACCGCGACACACATCACCGCGGAGAGCACGGCCATCACACCGAACGCCCACCGCCAGACACCGAATTGGGCGAACAGGCCGCCGGCGGCGGGGCCGACCAGGGTGCCCACCCCCCACATCGCCGAGACCAGCCCGGACGCCCGGGTCCACAGCCAACTGGGCAATACCGCGTTGATCAGCGCATAACCCAGGCCGGCCAGCAGGCCGCCGCCCATGCCCTGCAGGGTGCGGCCCACCAGCAGCACTTCCATCTGGGGTGCGACCGCGCAGATCACCGCGCCCAGGCCGAACGACAGCAGACCCAGCAGGTACGACGAGCGGGACCCGATCCGCACCAGCACCGCGTTGGCGGTCGCGGCGGCCAGCACGGAGCCGACCAGATACAACGTCGTCACCCAGGCGTAGAAGCGTTCGCCACCGATGTCTTTGACGGTGCTGGGCAGCATACTGATCGTCAGGAATTCGTTGGTGGCATACAGAGCGACGCCGCCGGCGAGCACCGCCGACATACCCAGATAGCGCTTACCAAGCAGCTCACGCCAGCTGCCCGTGCTCACAGCGGGGTCGCTCGTCCCCGCTTCCATCAAATCCACCACCGCTTGCAGTCAATCACGGATGCTCTCGACACGCGAAAATGGCCCGGTTCGTGTCGCGTCACTTGATTCCGGCGGCATCCATGCCGCGTAACTCCTTCTTGAGGTCGGCGATCTCGTCACGAATCCGCGCCGCCAACTCGAATTGCAGATCCCGGGCCGCGTTCATCATCTGCTCGGTGAGGTCCTTGACCAGGTCGGCGAGCTCCGCGCGCGGCATGTTGCGGGTGTCGCGGCCCTCGATCACCCCGGCGCTGACCGCCCGACCGGGTTCGCCCTGGGCGCGCCGCCCACGTGAGGCGTTGCGGCCGGACCCCGCCACCGGGACGGACTCGGCGGCCTCGGTGTCCTCGGCCTCCCGGTAGACCTGGTCGAGGATGTCGGCGATCTTCTTGCGCAGCGGCTGCGGGTCGATCCCGTTGGCCTCGTTGTAGGCGACCTGCTTGGCGCGGCGACGCTCGGTCTCGTCGATGGCCTCGCGCATCGAGTCGGTGATCTTGTCGGCGTACATGTGGACTTCACCGGAGACGTTGCGGGCGGCGCGGCCGATGGTCTGGATCAGGCTGCGGGTGGACCGCAGAAAACCTTCCTTGTCGGCGTCGAGAATCGACACCAGCGACACTTCCGGCAGGTCCAGGCCCTCGCGCAGCAGGTTGATGCCGACCAGCACGTCGTAGTCGCCCAACCGCAGCTGTCGCAGCAGCTCGACCCGGCGCAGGGTGTCGACCTCGGAGTGCAGGTAACGCACCCGGATGCCCATCTCCAGCAGGTAGTCGGTGAGGTCCTCGGCCATCTTCTTGGTCAGCGTGGTCACCAGCACCCGCTCGTCGGCCTCGGTGCGCTTGCGGATCTCGGCGATCAGATCGTCGATCTGGCCCTTGGTGGGTTTGACCACCACTTTGGGGTCGACCAATCCGGTGGGGCGGATGACCTGTTCGACGAACTCGCCGCCGGCCTGGCTGATCTCGTACGGCCCCGGGGTGGCCGACATGTAGACCGTCTGCCCGATCCGGTCGGCGAACTCCTCCCAGGTCAGCGGCCGGTTGTCGCAGGCCGACGGCAACCGGAACCCGAACTCCACCAGGTTGCGTTTGCGCGACATGTCGCCCTCGTACATGCCGCCGATCTGCGGGACCGTGACATGCGATTCGTCGATGATGAGTAGGAAGTCCTCGGGGAAGTAGTCCAGCAGGGTCGCCGGGGGCGTCCCGGCGCCGCGGCCGTCGATGTGGCGCGAATAGTTCTCGATACCCGAGCAGAAGCCGACCTGGCGCATCATCTCGATGTCGTAGTTGGTGCGCATCCGCAGCCGCTGGGCCTCCAGCAGCTTGCCGTGGCGTTCGAGTTCGTCGAGCCGGTCGGTCAATTCCGCTTCGATGGTGGAGATGGCCTGCGACATGCGCTCCGGGCCGGCGACGTAGTGGGTGGCCGGGAAGATGCGCAGCGCGTCGACCTTGCGGACCACGTCCCCGGTGAGCGGGTGCAGGTAGTACAGCGCCTCGATCTCGTCGCCGAAGTACTCGATGCGGACGGCCAGTTCCTCATAGGACGGGATGATCTCGACGGTGTCGCCGCGGACCCGGAACGAGCCGCGGGTGAAGGACATGTCGTTGCGGTTGTACTGCACGTCGACCAGCAGCCGCAGCAGGGCGTCGCGCGGAACTTCGGAGCCGACCTGCAACTCGACGGAGCGGTCCAGGTAGGACTGCGGGGTGCCCAGGCCGTAGATGCACGACACCGATGCCACCACCACCACGTCCCGCCGAGACAGCAGGCTCGAGGTCGCCGAGTGGCGCAGCCGCTCCACGTCGTCGTTGATGGAGCTGTCTTTTTCGATGTAGGTGTCGGTCTGCGCGATATAGGCTTCCGGCTGGTAGTAGTCGTAGTAGGAGACGAAATACTCGACTGCGTTGTGCGGCAACATCTCCCGGAGCTCATTGGCGAGCTGCGCGGCCAGCGTCTTGTTCGGCGCCATCACCAGGGTGGGCCGCTGCAGACGTTCGATCAGCCAGGCCGCGGTGGCCGACTTACCGGTGCCGGTGGCGCCCAGCAGCACCACGTCCTTCTCCCCCGCCGTGATGCGGCGTTCCAGATCGGCGATGGCCGCCGGCTGGTCGCCGGCCGGCTCGTACTCGCTGACCACCTCGAACCGGCCGCCGTCGCGCACGATGCCCTCCACGGCGTCGGCGGTGGGCCGATACTCCGAGTGCGCGACGATGGGGTGTTCCGTTGCGAAGGCCACGGAGACCAGAGTAGGCGCGAGTCCCGACAGCCGGGCGGCGGAAAGACGAGCGGGCGCTCACAGGTGAGAGGCGGTAGTGGTGCATCCCCCCAAGGAAGAGACCTTCGACCTGGTCGGCTACACCAACACCGACCCCAAGGGCATCGTGCGGACCGTGGACGTCTACACCGTCGCACCGTGGGGCCTCTACATGGCGCGCCCCACCCCGGGCCGGGCCCAGTTCCACTACCTGGAGTCCTGGCTGCTGCCCGACCTGGGGCTGCGGGCGAGCATCTTCCACTTCAACCCGGGCCACGAGCGCGACCAGGACTTCTATCTCGACGTCGGCGAATACACCGCGTCGGGGCAGGTCTGGCGCTCCCGGGATCACTACCTGGATCTGGTGGTGCGGACCGGGAAGGGCGTCGAGCTCACCGACACCGACGAGCTGATGGCCGCCGTCGGCGAGGGTCTACTGGGTCACGACGACGCCGAACAGGCGGTGCTGCGAGCCGTCGCCGCCGTCGACGGACTGGCCCGCAACGGCTACGACCTGCACCGGTGGCTGTCCGGCCTCGGGGTAGCACTGTCCTGGTCCAGGTAAACTCGGCCGGTATGAACGCCAACGTGCGAATCGGTGTCGCCGCCGCGACGACCGCCACCCTGCTGGGGTGCGGTCAGCTGATCCCAGCGCCGGCGGCCGCTGCCGAAGAACTGCACAACGTCACCTACATCGCGAAAGTCGATGCCTGGGCCAGCGGCAACGTGGTGACCTTCATGCGCAACGACACCGAGACCGCCAGCGCGGACCTCGACGCGTTCGGCGCGCCGTTCGAGGCCAACACCGTGATGTCGGACCCCAGTAAGGCCGGCATGGTGATCCGGTTGCGCTTCCCGACCACCGCGACGGTGCACTGCGAGATCAAGGTCGACGACGTGACCACGGTCAAGAGCGAGCGTTTCATCAACACCTGGGGCAACACCAACGATCCCCACACCGGCGCCATGCTGTGCGGCGCGCTGATCAGCAGTATGGCCTGATCGGCGCTACGGGGCCGTCAGGGACGCCAGCCGGTGCTGTCGGCCCACGCCCACGCCCGCCGGTAGGCGGCGTCGAACCAGGCTTCCTTGACCTCGGCGTACGCCGCGATGCCGCCGTCGATCCCGGCGCGCTCCGCCTCGCGTTTGACCGCCAGGTAGTCGGCGCGGGCGTCGGCGTCGGCGGACAGCCATGCGGGAAACAGCAGGGCGAACTGCTGATTGGGCCAACCGGCGACCCGGACGTGCACATTGGTGGCCCGCCCCGGATCGGCCGAGGCGTGGATCCGCTTCTGCCACAACGCCGAATCGTCGGAGTGGTCGAACTCGGCGACGGTGCTGCGGGCGTCCGGCTTGCCGTTGTCGGCGGTGATCGCCGCCACCTGTGGGTAGCCCGCCGCCAGCAGTGACTCGGCGACCTCGTCGGCCATCGCCAGGGACTCGACGGTGACCTGCACGTCGATGACGTCTTTGGCGTCCAGGCCGGCCACCGCGGTGGAGCCGATGTGGTCGACGCGCAGCGCCCGGTGGCCGCAGTTGGTGCGCAACCGGGCCAGAATGCGCCGGGCCTGATCCGACCAGGTCGGATCCGCCGCGGTCAGCCGCGTCGGCGACGGCACGGTCCGGCGGGCGGTGAGATTGTGCGCGAACGGCAGGATGCGCTCGTTCCACAGCTCCAGCGCCTGCGCGGCCAGCTCGTCGGGGTTGCCGGAGTTGTCCAGCCACACGTCGGCGACGTCGCGGCGCTGCGGTTCGGTGGCCTGCGCGGCGATCCGGGCCCGGGCGTCGTCCTCCGGCATGCCGCGGTACTGGGTCAGTCGCGTTACTCGTGTCTCTATGTCCGCATGCACCACGATCACCAGCGGGAACATCGGTGCCATCTGGGATTCGACCAGCAGCGGGATGTCCTCGACGATCACCGCATCCGTGCCGGCCGCAGCGATCAACTCGGCGCGGCGCTGCCCCACCAGCGGATGCACGATGCCGTTGAGGATGGCGCGTTTGTCGTCGTCGCTGAACGCGATCGCGGCCAGCGCGGGACGGTCCAACGCCCCGTCGGGAAGCAGAATGCCCGGCCCGAAGGCCTCGACCAATTTGGTGAGGCCTTCGGTACCGGGCTCTACGACTTCACGGGCGATGACGTCACCGTCGACGATGACGCCACCGCACCGACTGAAGGTAGCCGACACCGTCGACTTACCGGCGCCGATACCGCCGGTCAAACCGATTCGCAGCATCTGCGCCCCTTCAACGCTCTTTCAAAGCGTTCCGTCGCGCTGCTAGGCGCTGTTGCCGGCGAGCTTCTCACGCAACGCGGCGAGCTGCTCGTCGCTGGCCAGCGAGCCACCGGCCGGAGCCTCGTCGCGGTGCGAGCCGTTGGCCGAGCGCGGCTCGGCGTGCTCGGCAGCGGCGAACTTCTCCATCTGCGCGGTGTGCATCTTGTGGCGACGCTCGGCCTCGGCGTAGCGGGCTTCCCACTCGGTGCGCTGCTTGTCGAAACCTTCGATCCACTCGTTGGTCTCGGGGTCGAAGCCCTCCGGGAAGATGTAGTTGCCCTGCTCGTCGTAGCTGTCGGCCATGCCGTACTTCGAGGGGTCGAACTCCTCGGTGTAGTCCTCGTTGGCCTGCTTGAGGCTCAGCGAGATCCGGCGGCGGTCCAGGTCGATGTCGATGACCTTGACCATGGCGTCGTCGCCGACGGCCACAACCTGGTCCGGCACCTCGACGTGGTGCTCAGCCAGCTCGGAGATGTGCACCAGGCCCTCGATGCCCTCCTCGACGCGGACGAACGCACCGAACGGCACCAGCTTGGTGACCTTGCCCGGCACGATCTGACCGATCGCGTGGGTGCGGGCGAAGTGGCGCCACGGGTCTTCCTGAGTGGCCTTGAGCGACAGCGAAACCCGCTCGCGGTCCATGTCGACGTCGAGCACCTCGACGGTGACCTCGTCGCCCACCTGCACGACCTCGGACGGGTGGTCGATGTGCTTCCAGGACAGCTCGGAGACGTGCACCAGGCCGTCCACGCCGCCCAGGTCGACGAACGCGCCGAAGTTGACGATCGAGGAGACGACACCCTTGCGGACGGCGCCCTTCTGCAGCTGGTTGAGGAACTCGCTGCGCACCTCGGACTGGGTCTGCTCCAGCCAGGCGCGACGGCTCAGGACCACGTTGTTGCGGTTCTTGTCCAGCTCGATGATCTTGGCTTCGATCTCTTTGCCGATGTAGGGCTGCAGGTCGCGGACCCGGCGCATCTCCACCAGCGAGGCCGGCAGGAAGCCGCGCAGACCGATGTCGAGGATCAGGCCGCCCTTGACGACCTCGATGACGGTGCCCTTGACGGCCTCGTCCTTCTCCTTGAGCTCTTCGATGGTGCCCCAGGCGCGCTCGTACTGGGCGCGCTTCTTGGACAGGATCAGGCGACCCTCTTTGTCCTCTTTGGTCAGGACCAGAGCCTCGACCTCGTCACCGACGGACACCACCTCGTGGGGGTCGACGTCGTGCTTGATGGACAGCTCGCGGGAGGGGATGACACCTTCGGTCTTGTAACCGATGTCGAGCAGGACCTCGTCCCGGTCAACCTTGACGATCGTCCCTTCCACGATGTCGCCATCGTTGAAGTACTTGATCGTTTTGTCGATGGCGGCGAGAAAGTCCTCAGCCGAGCCGATGTCGTTGACGGCTACTTGCGGCGAGGTGACGGTGGGACTTGGCATGTGTTGGGTTGCTCCGGACATTTTGACGTAGTAGGGACGGGTGTTGTCACGCATGCGGTACATGCGGTGGCCCACGAACCCGGTCGAAGACTGGTCGAGGACTACCTGTTGAGGCTACTCGACGCGTTGCACGCTGGACAAACCGGTGGCTACGCTGCCTCGCTATGGCCTCGCTGCGGAACCGCCGAAAGGTTGGAGCGCCGCTTCTCGTCATCGTCCTCTTGAGCATCCTCACGGTGTTGCTGTTGTTGTTGTTCACAGCGGCGAATCCGGGCGGAACCCTCACCGCGCTGGTACTGGCGAGCATGTCGATGCTGGTGGTGCTGTTGTGCTACCGGTGGTTGGACCGGTGGGAACCCGAACCGCGGCGCCTGCTGCAACTGGCGTTCCTGTGGGGGGCGTCGGTGGCCGTGGTGATAGCCGTCGGGCTGGAGACGTTCGGCTCCTCGATCGCCACGGTGCAACCGCTGGTGTCGAAGTCCTTCGACATGGCCGCCATCCAGGCGCCGTTCATCGAGGAGGCCGCCAAGGGCCTGTTCCTGCTCATCATGCTCACCGGCCGACGTCGTCTCCAGATGAACTCACTGACCGACTGCATGGTGTACGCGGGCATCTGCGCGGTGGGATTCGCCTGGATGGAAGACATCGTCTACATCGCGCCGGCCGACTCCCCGGCGAAAATGGCCGCGGTGGCCATCGCGCGACTGGTCTTCGGTCCATTCGCCCACCCGCTGTTCACCACCATGACCGCTATCGGGGTGTTCTTCGCGCTGCGCCGCCGCGGATTCTGGTCGAAGGCCTTCGTCATCCTGCTCGGCTACCTGGCCGCGGTGGGTATGCACGCCTCGTGGAACGCCTCCCTGGCGTTGGGTAGCGGCGAACTGTTCCTGGTGACCTACTTCTTCTGGATGGTCCCGGTCTTCCTGCTGATGGTGCTGCTGGCCGTGCTGAGCCGCCGGCACGAGCAGCAGATGGTCGCGGGCAAGTTGCCCGGCATGGTGGCCAGCGGGCTGATCAGCCCCAACGAGGCGACCTGGCTGGGGTCGATCCGCACCCGCAAACTGGCGATCCGCGAGGCCACCCGGATCGGTGGCGCGGCGGCGGGCAAATCCGTCAAGAAGTTCGCCGTCCAGGTGGTGCGGTTGGCGTTCGTGCGGGACCGCATCGACCGCGGCTTCGGCGATGCCGAGGTGTTCGCGCTGCAGCACGAGGACGCCCAGGGCGTGCTGGCGGCGCGGGCGGCGGCGCCGGTGCTGTACACGATGGCGGGGTACTACGCGCCGGTCCCGTTGCGGCGGTAGTTCTTTGCGTCGACTCTGCACTCAGGGTGACGACACGCCGAGGAGCACCGCCCTGAGCGCAGAGTCAACGGGGTGGGACGGGGTCGAGAGCGGCTAATGCGCCGCGGAATCCCAGCTGCGGCCATACCCGACCGCGACCTCCAGCGGCACACTGAGCGGATAGGCGTTGCCCATCTTGTCGCGGACCAGCGCCTCCAACGGCTCGCGTTCGCCGTCGGCGACCTCGAACACCAACTCGTCGTGCACCTGCAGCAGCATCCGCGACCGCAGCTCGGACGCCTTCAACGCCCGGTCGACGTCGATCATCGCGACCTTGATGATGTCGGCGGCACTGCCCTGGATCGGGGCGTTGAGCGCGGCGCGTTCGGCCGACTCGCGGACCTGGCGGTTGCTGCTGTCCAACTCCGGCAGGTAGCGGCGCCGGCCCAGCACCGTCGAGGTGTAGCCGTCCTTGCGGGCCTGCTCGACGACCTCGTGCAGATAGTCGCGCACCCGGCCGAACCGGTCGAAGTAGGCGTCCATCTGCTCTTTGGCCTCTTCGGTCGAGATCTTGAGCTGCGAGGCCAGCCCGTAGGCGCTCAACCCGTAGGCCAGCCCGTAGGACATCGCCTTGACCCGGCGGCGCATATCGGGGGTCACCTCGTCGATGGGCACACCGAACGCTTTGGACCCGACGAACGAGTGCAGGTCCTCGCCGGTGTTGAACGCCTCGATCAGGCCCTCGTCGGCCGACAGGTGCGCCATGATGCGCATCTCGATCTGGCTGTAGTCCACCGTCATCAACTCGGTGTAGGACTCCCCGACCACGAATCCGTCACGGATCTCCCGGCCGGCGTCGGTGCGGACCGGGATGTTCTGCAGGTTGGGTTCGGTAGAAGAAAGCCTGCCAGTCGCCGCGATCGTCTGGTTCAGCGTGGTGTGGATCCGGCCATCGGAGGCAACGGATTTCAGCAGTCCGTCGACGGTCACCTTCAGCCGGGTGACGTCGCGGTGAGCCAGCAGGTGTTCCAGGAACGGGTGGCCGGTCTTGTCGAACAGAGTCTGTAGCGCGTCGGCGTCGGTGGTGTAACCGGTCTTGGTCTTCTTGGTCTTGGGCATACCCAACTCGTCGAAGAGCACCACCTGCAACTGCTTGGGCGAGCCGAGGTTGATCTGCTTGCCGATCACCGCATAGGCGGCTTCGGCGGCATCGCGGATCTGGTCGCCGAAGCGGCTCTGCAGCCGGCTCAGGTGTTCCTGGTCGACGCCGATGCCGGCGTGCTCCAGCTCGGCCAGCACCGTCTGCAGCGGCAGTTCGATGTCGGCGAGCAGCCCGGCCGACTCGATCCGGGCCAACTCGGCATCCAGGGCGTCGGCCAGGTCGGTGACCGCGCGGGCGCGCAGGATCGCGGTCTGCACGGCCTGGTCGTCGACGCCCTCGGTGTCGTCGAGCAGTGAAAGCTGTTGTTCCTCATCGGATTCGGCGCGTAGCTCGCGACGCAGGTAACGCACCGAGAGATCGTCGAGGCTGAAACTGCGCTGGCCGGGCCGCACCAGGTAGGCGGCCAACGCCGTGTCGCAGGTGACGCCGCCGAGCGTCCAGCCGCGCCCGGTCAGGTCGTGCATCGCCAGCTTGGCCTCGTGCAACGCCTTGGGTTTGGTGGGGTCGGCCAGCCAGGCACCCAGCGCTGCCTCGTCCTCGGCCGTCAGGGCCGCGGTATCGATGTAGGCACCCTCGCCATCGGCCGACGCCAGTGCCAGCGCGGTCGCGTCGCTGTCGTAGCTGCGGTGGGTGCCGATCACGGCCACCCCGGTGCGCCGTCCGTCGCCGGCGTGCTGCTCCAGCCAGGCCGCCACGGTGCCGGCCTCCAGCGCGCCGCCGCGCACCTCGAAGCCCTCTTCTGCTTCGGCCACCGCACCGCCGGCGGTGGACAGTGTGTCGAACAGCCGGTCGCGCAGCACCCGGAACTCCAGGTCGTCGAAGAGCTGGTGGATCTGCTCACGGTCCCACGGCACCAGCCGCAACGTGTCCGGGGTCTGCGCCAGCGGCACATCACGCACCAGATCGGTGAGCTCCCGGTTGAGGATCACCGTGGACAGGTTGGCCCGCAGCGAGTCACCGACCTTGCCCTTGACGGTGTCGACCCGGTCCACCAGGCCTTGCAGGGATCCGTATTCGGTGATCCACTTCGACGCGGTCTTCTCCCCCACCCCCGGGATCCCCGGCAGGTTGTCGCTGGGGTCGCCGCGCAGCGCGGCGAAGTCCGGGTACTGCGCCGGGGTCAGGCCGTACTTCTCGACGACGGCATCCGGGGTGAACCGGGTCAGGTCGCTGACGCCCTTGCGGGGATAGAGCACGGTGATGTTGTCGTTGACCAGTTGCAGCGCGTCGCGGTCGCCGGTGACCACCAGCACCCGGTAGCCCTCGGCATCGCCCTGGGTGGCCAGCGTGGCGATCAGGTCGTCGGCCTCGAAGCCGGGTTCCGACAGCGTGGTGATGCCCATCGCGGCCAGGACTTCCTTGGTGATGTCGATCTGGCCTCGGAACTCGTCGGGGGTGGCCGAGCGGGTGGCCTTGTACTCGGGGTAGCGCTCGGAGCGGAAGGTCTGCCGGGACACGTCGAACGCCGCGGCCACGTGGGTGGGGGCTTCGTCGCGCAGCAGGTTGATCAGCATCGCGGTGAACCCGTAGACGGCGTTGGTGGTCAAGCCGCTGCGGGTTTTGAAGTTCTCGGCGGGCAATGCGTAAAAGGCCCGGTAGGCCAGCGAGTTTCCGTCAAGGAGCAACAGTGTCGGTTTGGTCTGGCTCACGGACCCACTCTAGGCACCGCCGCCCGGTGCCCGACGGTGCCGCCGGAATTGCAACACGTTTCAGTTCTGGGGTCGCCGTTCGGTACGCTGACCGGGTGCCAGACGTAGCCTCGCAGCCCGCGATCGACGGGTGGTTTGCCACCGACGACGCCGGCCTCCCCCACCTGATCGGCGCCAAGTGCCCGCATTGCGGCACCTACGTGTTCCCGCCGCGGGAGAACAACTGCCCCAGCCCGGCCTGTGACGCCGACGTCCTGGAAGCGGTTCCGCTGTCGCGGCGCGGCAAGATCTGGAGCTACACCGAGAACCGGTACCTGCCGCCGGCGCCGTACCCGCCGTCCGAGCCCTTCGAGCCGTTCGCGATCGCTGCGGTGGAACTGGCCGACGAGGGCCTGATAGTGCTGGGCAAGGTCGTCGAGGGCACCCTGGCCGCGGACTTGAAGGTCGGCATGGAGATGGAACTGACCACCATGCGGCTCTACACCGACGAGGCGGGCGTCGACCGCACCGTCTACGCCTGGAAGAAGGTGGAGGCATGAGCCCCGAACCGCTGTACATCCTGGGTGCGGGTATGCACCCGTGGGGCAAGTGGGGTCGCGACTTCACCGAGTACGGCGTGGTCGCCGCGCGCGCCGCGCTGGCCGACGCCGGCCTGGACTGGCGCCAGATTCAGCTGGTCGCCGGCGCGGACACCATCCGTAACGGCTACCCGGGCTTCATCGCCGGTTCGACGTTCGCCCAGAAGCTGGGCTGGAACGGCGTGCCGGTGTCGTCGTCGTACGCCGCCTGCGCCTCGGGGTCGCAGGCCCTGCAGAGCGCCCGCGCCCAGATCCTGGCCGGTTTCTGCGACGTGGCGCTGGTGATCGGCGCCGACACCACCCCCAAGGGCGCGTTCGCCCCGGTCGGCGGTGAGCGCAAGAACGATCCGGACTGGCAGCGGTTCCACCTGATCGGTGCGATGAACCCGGTCTACTTCGCGCTGCTGGCGCGGCGCCGGATGGACCTCTACGGTGCCACCTCCGAGGACTTCGCGGCCGTGAAGGTGAAGAACTCCCGGCACGGGCTTTCCAACCCGAATGCCCGCTACCGCAAGGAATCCGCGGTCGAGGATGTGCTGGCCAGCCCGGTGGTCTCCGATCCGCTGCGTCAGCTCGACATCTGCGCGACGTCCGACGGCGCCGCGGCCCTGATCGTGGCGAGCAAGGAATTCGCGGCGAAGCACCTGGGTTCGCTCGAGGGTGTGCCGTCGGTGCGTGCGGTCTCCACCGTCACCCCGCAGTACCCGCAGCATCTGCCCGAATTGCCGGACATCGCAACGGATTCCACCGCCGTGATGGCCGCCCCGGAGCGGGTGTTCAAGGACCAGATCCTGGATGCGGCCTACGCCGAGGCCGGGATCGGTCCCGACGACGTCAGCCTGGCCGAGGTCTACGATCTGTCGACTGCACTGGAGCTCGACTGGTACGAGCACCTGGGCCTGTGCGCCAAGGGCGAGGCTGAGCAGCTGCTGCGCAGCGGAGCCACCACGATCGGTGGCCGGGTGCCGGTGAACCCGTCCGGCGGGCTGGCCTGCTTCGGCGAGGCGATCCCGGCGCAGGCGATCGCGCAGGTGTGCGAGTTGACCTGGCAGCTGCGGGGTCAGGCCACCGGCCGGCAGGTCGAGGGCGCCACCGTGGGCGTGACCGCCAACCAGGGCCTGTTCGGCCACGGCTCGTCGGTGATCGTCGCCCGCTAGCGCCGGCCACCCCCGCCACCCTCACCACATACTCGCGAGCGTGCGTGTCTGCCCGCCGACACGCCGCAGATGTCGTACAACCATGCACGCTCGCGGCCCGAATTTCTGGACGGCCACCAGGGTCCAATAATCAGATCCGGATAATCTGAATTCATGCGTGAGATCACGGCGTCCGAGGCATCGCGGACCTTCTCCGCCGTCCTCGATTCCGTAGAGCACGGCGAGACCGTTGTCGTCACCCGCGGCGGACGACGCATCGCGTCGATCAGTCCGACCCCCGCCGCCACCGGAGCGGCGCTGAACGCGATCCTGGAACGCTGGAGCGGCAACGACGCCTTCGACGACGATCTCGTCGGCAGAATCGCCGAAGCA
Source organism: Mycolicibacter sp. MU0083 (assembly GCF_963378075.1). Classification (NCBI taxonomy): domain Bacteria; kingdom Bacillati; phylum Actinomycetota; class Actinomycetes; order Mycobacteriales; family Mycobacteriaceae; genus Mycobacterium; species Mycobacterium kokjensenii. The sequence goes on along the minus strand of NZ_OY726394.1, from coordinate 1,812,292 downwards.
CGCGACGCCGTATCGACCGCCCTGGACGAGAACCCGTGGACCGACTGATTCTCGACACCGGCGTCCTGGTCGGCGCCGTACGGCGCCGGGTCACCGTGCCCGACGATGCCGACGTCGCCATTCCGGCGGTAGTGAGCGCCGAATACCTTGCGGGCGTTCGGCGGGATCCCGATTCCGGTCGACGTGCGGAGCAAACTGCCCGTCTGGACGAAATCCTTGCGGTGCTACCGGTCTGCGACTACACCCGCGCCGTTGCCGAACACCACGCAGATCTATTGGCCCACACCGCGAGTGAAGGAAAACCCCGCGGTCCGCACGACCTCATCATCGCCGCAACGGCCCGCTCGACCGGTCGCACCATTCCGACCACCGATACCCGCGCACGATTCGGTGAACTCCCCGACGTCAAGGCCCGCATCGCCGGTGATGCGCAATGACCGCCGGCGAAACCGTCTACGTCAAGGTCAAACCGGGCAGTCGCAAGGGCCCGCTGGTGGAGACCGACGACGACGGCCAGCTCACCGTCTACGTACGTGAACCCGCCATCGACGGCAAGGCCAACGCCGCGGTAATCCGGGTGCTGGCAGAGCATTTCGGGGTATCACGCAGCCGGGTCGAGCTGACGTCCGGCGCGGGCGCGCGGATCAAGCGGTTCCGGATCGAGCGCTAGCCGGATCGGTCCGGCCGCGCGATCTCCCGGGGCCCACCGCCGACGGCGTCGGCCAGCACCTGCACCAGCCAGGCCAGGCCGGGCGCTCGGATCAGCCAGCCCAGCACCGCATAACCCAGCGACAGATGTTCCAGCGCCGCACCCAGCGCACGCGTCCCGCTGCACACCAGCCCGTCGGCGTCCTCGTAGCGCACCCGCCGCAGTGGTTCGCGATGGTCTTCGGCGGCACAGATCTCCAGGGTCGGATGGCGGCGCCGCGCAATCCACGCACCGACCGCACTGCACGGATCGCAGTTCACCCCGACATACAGCCGTGCCGATGACCGGCCGGGATACGGCTGCAGGCGGGGCCACCAATTGCGCACGCTGCGCCGGTAGGCCAACCAGCCATCGCCGAATCGTTCTCGCAGTTGCTGGGATTCGTGCCATCCGGCCAGCCCGCTGCCGAACACCGCCCCGATGGCCGCCGCCAGCAACAACGCGGGCCGCCCCGATACCGCGGCGGCGATCACCAGCATGGCAACGGCGCACAACTGCATGGGATTGGCGACGTAGGCATAGGGGCCGCCGGTCACCAAGCGGGAGGGCGGATCCCACGGGTAGGGCGTGCCGCCGCTGCGGACGAAATCGGCGACCGCGCGCAGTGCGATCACCGCCAGCACCGCGGCCACCTGGATCAGCACCAGATCGACCGGCCCGCCGACGCCGGATATGACGGCCGCCCAACTGTTCCCGGTGTAGACGAAAGCGATGGTGGGGAGCACGAAAAGCAGTACCGCACCGAAGATCACCACCTGCAGTACGGCCCGCACCCGCAGCAGCCGGCCGGTCGCGGTGGCCCAGCCCAGCAGCAGACCGGGCAACAGGCATGTCGTGACCGCCGACAGTTCGCCCCACCACCACCGCGACTGCAAGACCACCAGCGGCTCCAGCGCAGCCATCGCGAACACGTCGCCCACGACCAGCACCAGACCCGTGACGAGCGGATTCACCCACGGCGTCAACAGGATCGGCACCGCTCCCCACAGCAATGCCCATCCGACGACGACGTCGGCGGGCACCCCGGACCACATCGAACCGTCCGTGCCGAACGCCCACCACCCGCTGCGCACCGCGATCGCATTGACCACCAGCAGGCCGACGACATTCCACAGCGCCGCCAGTACCGCAGCCGCCCGGACCCGCACCGACGGCGTCACCAGCCACAGCACCGCGGTCAGCATCGCCGGAGCCAGTACCGCTCCCCCACGCAATACGGCGATGCCGAAACCGGTTGTCACGAAACCAGATCGAGAGTGCTCAACAGATAGCCCGCGGCCTGGCCGGCCACCACGCGCTCGATCGGACTGAAGTACCAGGCAGGCGCCAACCGGCGCGTGTAATGCAGCGACCAGGTGACCTCGGTATGGCCGGCATCGACGGGCCGCCAGCTGATGTCGGCGGACCGCCAGGCCAGCCAGGTGGCCAGCGGCGTGTGATCGGAGACCGCCGCCAGCCGTACCGCGTTCTCGCCCCGCCGGGTGACCTCGAATTGCAGGTGCGACGACGCCTCACCCCAGTGGTGGGCCGCCATCACCGGTGGGCGGTGGTGTGCGCCGGTGAACGTGATGTCGCGCCGGTCCCCCACCTTGAGCCCGCCGCCGGAATCCGATGTCGGCCTTGGAAAACCCGCCGCCAGCAGGCCCGTCGGGGCGACGTCGACGAATCGCAGCGGGCGGCTCAGGGCAGCGGCGACCTCGGCCGGGGTGGCCTGCAGCGTCCGGCTGGCGCTGACGGTGTTGTCACCGGCGAAGGTGAACATCGGCACCACGCCTTCGACCGAGAAAGCCAATGCCAGCACCGGCAGGACGGCGATGCGGGCCACTCCGCCGCCGCCGTTCCTGACCCGCTGGACCACCCAGGCGACCAGGATCCCGACCGCATAGAACAGCGGCGCCGCGATGAATACGCAGACGAAGCCTTCCCCCAGTACCGGGATGGCCAGCAGCAGCAGGATCGTGATGGCTTTCACGGTCATGCCGATCGCCCGTCCGGACGGCGCCGACAACGTGAGGACCACCGCCAGCACGGTCGGAATACCGATGTAGAACGCCGACGTCTGCCCCAGTCCGGCGCCCTTGATCAGCTTGACCAGCACCAAGCCCACCATGAAGGCGACGATCAATCCGGCCAGTGTCCATTGCGCGGTGGTCGGCTGGTAGCGGTACTGCGGGGACTCCCCGCCCGTCACCATGACCTGTGTTCTTTCGCCGTTCCCCCAGTCATGGCGACACGATACAACTCAACCGAAAAGAGCAGTAGTCACCGACAAGGTCACTTGTCGGATGCGGTGTCTCCCGGCAACAGTTCGTCCAGCATGGCGCGATTGATCCGCCGGAATGCCCGCTTGGGCCGGTTGGCGTCCAGTATCGCCACCTCCAGGGTGGCCGGGTCGAGCTGTCGCGGTTCGTTGCCGTTGCCGGTGTCGGTCTGCTTGAGCGCGTCGACGGCGATGTGCAGTGCGTCGGCCAACTCTGCGTTCTCGGTGTAGGACTCCTTGAGCGCGTTGGTAACCGGCTCGGTGTTGCCGCCCATCACCATGAAGTTCGGCTCGTCGGCCAGCGTGCCGTCGTAGGTGATCCGGTACAGCTCGGGCGCTTTCCGCTGGCCCGGGTAGGCGACGCCGGCGACGCAGAGTTCCACCTCGTAGGGCTTGGCCTGTTCGGTGAAGATGGTGCCCAGGGTCTGCGCGTAGACGTTGGCCAGTTGCCGCGCGGTGACGTCACGGCGGTCGTATGCGTAGCCGCGGGTGTCGGCGAACTGGATGCCGCCACGGCGCAGGTTCTCGAACTCATTGATGCGGCCGGCGGCGGCGAACCCCACCCGGTCGTAGAGTTCGCTGATCTTCTGCAGTGAGCGGGAAGGGTTTTCGGCGACGAACAACACGCCGTCGGCGTAGGCCAGAGCCACCACACTGCGGCCGCGGGCGATGCCCTTGCGCGCGAGTTCGCCACGCTCCCGCATGGCCTGTTCGGGCGAGATGAAGTACGGAAAACTCATTTGTCGCCCCTAACCGTCCGGCTCTCGACGACTTCGCGGGCCAGTTCGGCGATGCGTTCCTCGGAGATCTCCACGGCACCGTCGGCACCGATGGTGACCGCCGTCGGGAAGATGCCGCGGACCAGATCCGGTCCGCCGGTGGCGGAATCGTCGTCGGCGGCGTCGTAAAGCGCCTCGATCGCGACCCGCAGGGCGGACGCGGCGTCCTCGACCCGGCCGTAGAGCTTCTTGATCGAGGACTTGGCGAACAGTGAGCCCGACCCGACGGCCTGATAGCCCTCGCCGTCGATGTTCCAGCCTCCCGCGGCGTCGAACGTCACGATGCGACCCGCGGACTGCGGGTCGTCGGCATCGATGTCGTAGCCGGCCAGCAGCGGCAGCGCGACCAGGCCCTGCATGGCCGCGCCGAGGTTGCCGCGCACCATGGTCGCCAGCCGGTTGACCTTGCCGGCGAAGGTCAGTGGAACGCCTTCGAGCTTCTCGTAGTGTTCGAGTTCGACCGCGTAGAGCCGGGCGAACTCGACCGCGATGGCGGCGGTGCCGGCGATCCCGGTCGCGGTGTACTCGTCGGTGACATACACCTTCTGCACATCGCGGCCGGCGATCATGTTGCCCTGCGTCGAGCGGCGATCCCCGGCGATTAGCACCCCACCCGGGTACGTCAACGCGACGATGGTGGTGCCGTGCGGCAGTTGGTCACCGACCCCGCCGACCTGTGTCACGCCGATTCCGGTCGGCAGCAGGTCGGGCGCCTGCAGCCGCAGGAACTCCGAGAACGACGACAGACCTACCCCGGTGAGCGGCAGTCCCGAATGTGCAGAGTCGAACGGCAGACGATCACGAGACAACCAGGTCACTGGCCGCCCTTTTGGACGTACGCGCGCACGAAGTCCTCGGCGTTCTCTTCCAGCACGTCGTCGATCTCGTCGAGCAGGTCGTCGGTGTCCTCGGTGAGCTTTTCGCGGCGCTCCTGGCCGGCCGCAGTGCCACCGGCGAGATCGTCGTCTTCTCCGCCGCCCCCGCCGCGCTTGGTCTGCTCCTGAGCCATCGCTGCCTCCTGCATCTCATCGGCCGCGCATGACCGCGGCCGGTTTCTCCACCCTACCGGTCGGCGCCGACGTTGATCGGGGTCTAGGTGGTGAGTTGTTGGACCAGTTCGGCGGCGCTGTCCACCGAGTCCAGCAGCGCACCGACATGGGCCTTGCTGCCGCGCAGCGGCTCCAGGGTGGGGATCCGCACCAGCGATTCGCCGCCCAGGTCGAAGATCACCGAGTCCCAGCTCGCTGCGGCGATATCGGCCCCGAACCGTCGCAGGCACTCGCCGCGGAAGTAGGCGCGGGTGTCGGTCGGCGGGTTGTCCACCGCGGCCAGCACCTGCTGTTCGGTGACCAGCCGTTTCATCGAGCCGCGGGCGACCAGCCGGTTGTAGAGCCCTTTGTCCAGGCGGACGTCGGAGTACTGCAGGTCGATCAGGTGCAGCCGCGGCGCCGACCAGCCCAGGTTCTCGCGCTGCCGGAAGCCCTCCAGCAGGCGCAGCTTGGCCGGCCAGTCCAGCAGGTCGGCGCACTCCATCGGATCGCGTTCGAGTTGGTCGAGGACGCGCGCCCAGGTCTCGACGATGTCGGTGGCCCGCGGGTCCGGATCGCGGGCGTCGACCATCTTGGCCACCCGCTCCAGGTAGATCCGTTGCAGCGCAAGGCCGGTCATCTCACGACCGTCGGCGAGCGCAACGGTGGCCCGCAGGCTGGGGTCACGACTGATGACGTGCACCGCGCGCACCGGCCGGGCCAGCACCAGGTCGCTGAGGTCGATCCCGTGCTCGTGGCCCTCCTCGATCAGATCGAGAACCAGCGCGGTGGTGCCGACCTTCAGATACGTCGAGGTCTCGGCGAGGTTGGCGTCCCCGATGATGACGTGCAGTCGGCGGTATTTGTCGGCGTCGGCGTGCGGTTCGTCGCGGGTGTTGATGATGCCGCGCTTGAGGGTGGTCTCCAGGCCGACCTCGACCTCGATGTAGTCGGCACGCTGGGACAGCTGGAAGCCCGGTTCGTCACCGGCCGCACCCAGCCCGACGCGGCCGGAGCCGGTGACCACCTGCCGCGACACCAGGAACGGGGTCAGGCCTGCGATGATCGCCGAGAACGGTGTCTGACGGCTCATCAGGTAGTTCTCGTGGGTGCCGTAGGAGGCGCCCTTGTTGTCGATGTTGTTCTTGTACAGCTGCAGCTTGGCGGCGCCGGGGACGCTGGCCACGTAGCGGGCGGCGGCCTCCATCACCCGCTCGCCGGCCTTGTCCCAGATGACCGCGTCCAGCGGGTCGGTGACCTCGGGCGCGGAGTACTCCGGGTGGGCGTGGTCGACGTAGAGCCGGGCGCCGTTGGTCAGGATCATGTTGGCCGCGCCGACCTCGTCGGCGTCGATGATCGGCGGCGGACCGCTGGAGCGGCTCAGGTCGAAGCCGCGGGCGTCGCGCAGCGGCGACTCCACCTCGTAGTCCCAGCGGGTGCGCTTGGCGCGCGGGATACCGGCCGCGGCCGCGTACGCCAGCACCGCCTGCGTGGAAGTCAAGATCGGGTTGGCGGTCGGATCCGACGGCGATGCGATGCCGTATTCGACTTCGGTCCCGATGATCCGTTGCATGGCTAGAGCCTAGGCGAGGGTCTGAGCGGCCCATCCGGGTGGCGCGAGCGTGCATGGTTGTACGCCGTTGGCGGCGTGTCGACGTGCAGACACGCACGCTCGCGCGGAGAGGACCGGGGCTACAGGTACTGACCCAGGTTGGACTCGGTGTCGATGGCCCGGCTGGCGCTGGAGCTCTTACCGGTGACCAGGGTGCGGATGTAGACGATCCGCTCGCCCTTCTTGCCCGAGATCCGTGCCCAGTCATCCGGGTTGGTGGTGTTGGGCAGGTCCTCGTTCTCGGCGAACTCGTCGACGATCGAATCCAGCAGGTGCTGGATGCGCAGGCCGGGCTGGCCGGTCTCCAGCACCGATTTGATCGCGTTCTTCTTCGCGCGGTCGACGACGTTCTGGATCATCGCCCCGGAGTTGAAGTCCTTGAAGTACATGACCTCTTTGTCACCGTTGGCGTAGGTGACCTCCAGGAACCGGTTGTCGTCGATCTCGGCGTACATCCGGTCGACGACCTTCTCGATCATCGCCTTGATGCAGGCCGCCCGGTCGCCGGCGAACTCGGCGAGGTCGTCGGCGTGCACCGGCAGGTTCTCGGTGAGGTACTTGGAGAAGATGTCCTGCGCCGCTTCGGCATCCGGCCGTTCGATCTTGATCTTGACGTCGAGGCGGCCGGGCCGCAGGATCGCCGGGTCGATCATGTCCTCACGGTTGGAGGCGCCGATCACGATGACGTTCTCCAGGCCCTCCACGCCGTCGATCTCGCTGAGCAACTGGGGCACGACCGTCGTCTCCACATCCGAGGAGACACCGGTGCCGCGGGTACGGAAGATCGAGTCCATCTCGTCGAAGAACACGATCACCGGGGTGCCCTCGGAGGCCTTCTCCCGGGCGCGCTGGAAGATCAGCCGGATGTGACGCTCGGTCTCGCCGACGAACTTGTTCAGCAGCTCCGGGCCCTTGATGTTGAGGAAGTACGACTTGGCCTCGTGCGCGTCGTCGCCGCGAACCTCGGCCATCTTCTTGGCCAGCGAGTTGGCGACCGCCTTGGCGATCAGCGTCTTGCCGCAACCGGGCGGGCCGTAGAGCAGCACCCCTTTGGGCGGGCGCAGCGCGTATTCCCGGTAGAGGTCCTTGTGCAGGAACGGCAGTTCCACCGCGTCGCGGATCTGCTCGATCTGACGGGTCAGGCCGCCGATGTCGCCGTAGCTGACGTCGGGCACCTCCTCGAGCACCAAGTCTTCGACCTCGGCTTTGGGGATGCGTTCGAAGGCGTAGCCGGCTTTGGTGTCCACCAGCAGCGAGTCGCCGGGCCGCAGCTTGCGCGGCCGGGCGTCGTTGGGCAGCGCGTCCGGGTTGCTCTCGGGCAGGTCCGCGGCGACCAGCGGCTCGGCCAGCCAGACGATGCGCTCCTCGTCGGCGTGACCGACCACCAGGGCACGACGCCCGTCGGCCAGGATTTCGCGCAGGGTGGATATTTCCCCGACCGATTCGAAGTTGCCGGCCTCGACCAGGGTGAGCGCCTCGTTGAGCCGGACCGTCTGGCCCTTCTTGAGGGTGGCGACGTCGATGTTGGGCGAGATGTTCAACCGCATCCGGCGCCCGGAGGTGAACACGTCGACGGTCTCGTCGTCGTAGGTGGCCAACAGCACGCCGTAGCCGCTGGGCGGCTGGCCCAGCCGGTCGACCTCTTCACGCAGGGCCAGCAACTGCTGACGCGCCTCTTTGAGGGTGTCCATCAGCTTGGCGTTGCGGGTGGTCAGCGAGTCGATCTGCGATTCGAGCTGACGCACGTCGCGGCCGACACGGGTGTTGTCCTGCGGGGTGTCCGCAAGTTGCGCGCGCAGCATCGCGGCCTCACGGCGCAGTTCTTCCAACTCCGCGATGTCCTCACCGCGTGTGCCCGGCCCCCCGGACGCGTCGAAAGCCTCAGGACGCGACGACTCTCCCATGGTGCTCATGGTGCGCTCCTTTCCCGAACTGGAAGTTGAAGCGACGGATACCTCAACGCTACCGGCCATTGTGCATTCGCGGGTGCAGAGCCAAACCGACACACCGGTCGCGCTGTTAGCCTGGATTGCGAATCCGGCGATCGCAAGGCCCTCGAAAGGACCCCCGTGAGCGTGAAATCCCTAGCCACAGCCGCGGCCGCCGCCGTCGTCCTCGGCGCCGCGGCAGCGACTGTGAACTTTCTGGCAACCCCGGCCCCCGCCGCCGCCGAGGCGCCGGTGACGGTGTTCTTCGCACCGCTTCCGTTGGATCCGCCCGCCGCCGACGTGCCGGCACCCGAGCAGCTGACCGAGGTGCTCAACGCGCTGGCCGACCCGGGCATCCCGGCCATCGGCAAGTCCCACCTCGTCGAGGGCGGCCTCGGGCCGTTGGAGACGGGCGTGATGGACCACAAGATGCAGAAGGGCCTGCAGAACGGCAAGTTCCCGCTGGCGATCAGCGTCGACAACATCGTGTCGACCGGTCCGGGCGCGGCCACCGCGGACGTCACCGCGTCGGGGCCCAAGATGGCGCCGCGTTCGGTGAACCTGATGTTCGTCGACCAGGGCGGCTGGAAGCTGTCCAAGTCGTCGCTGATGACGCTGTCGCAGATGACCTCGTCGAACTGACGGTCTGACCTCGGGCCGGATGAACCGCTACCGCCTCGCCTTGGCCACCGCCCTCTCCGGGGCGGTGCTGGCGCTGCCGGGATGCGGACATCAGCAGCCCGAGCCACCGGCCGAACCGCCGTCGATCACCACCACCACCGCGGCACCGGCGCCGTCGTCGCCGTTACCGGCGCCCGAGGCCCTGACCGACGTGCTGTACCGGCTGTCGGACCCGGCGATCCCCGCCGCGGACAAGGTGGCGCTGATCGAGGGCGCCAAGCCCGCCGATGCGCAGACCATCGACAAGTTCGCCACCGCGCTCAGAGACGGCGGCTACCTGCCGCTGAACCTGGAAGCGGCCGAGGTCACCTGGTCCGACCGGGTGCCGGGTCACGTGACCGCCGACGTCACCGTCAACACCGCCAACCCGGATACCGGGGCGTTCACCTTCCCGATGGAGTTCGCCCCCGCCGACGGCGGCTGGCAGATGTCGCAGGACACGGCCAAGGCGGTGTTGGCGTTCGGCAAGGCGCACGCGGGTGGCACCGAGCCCGCGCCGGCGTCCGAACCGACGGCGGAGCCCGCACCCGAGCCCGAGCCCGCGTCGCCCCCGCCCCCGCCCGCGCCGTAGCGATGTGGATCGGCTGGCTGGAGTTCGACCTGCTGCTCGGTGACGTGCATTCGCTGAAGCAGAAACGTTCGGTGGTGCGCCCGATCGTCGCGGAGCTGCGGCGCAAATTCGACGTGTCGGCCGCCGAGACGGATTCGACCGATCTGCACCGACGCGCCGGGATCGGGGTCGCGGCGGTCTCCGGGGACCGCAGTCATCTGGTGGACGTGCTCGACGCCGCCGAGCGGCTGGTGGCCGCCCGCCCGGAGGTCGAATTGCTGTCGGTGCGGCGCGGTTTGAGCCGCAGCGACGATTAGGCCCCGCTGAGGCCCCGCCCCAATTCCGGCCCGAGCAGACGCAGGTTCACACCGGGCGCTTGCGCCCCAACCGGGTCGGGGTGACGGTGCCCGGCGCCAGCCGTCGGGCACACACCAGAAACGCGGTGTGCCCGCGCATGGCGTGCTGCGGGCGCACCGCCAGCCCGACGACGTTCCAGCCGCGCTGCATGGTCTCCCAGGACCGCGGTTCGGTCCAGCACTTCTGTTCGCGCAGCGCCTCGTTGACCTGCGACAGCTGGGTCACGGTCGCGACGTAGACAACCAGCACCCCGCCGGGGATCAACACCCGCGACACGGTCTCGAGCACCTCCCAGGGGGCCAGCATGTCCAGCACCACCCGGTCGATGGAGCCGTCGGGCAGATCACTGTCGGCCACATCGCCCATCACCAGCTGCCAGTTGTCGGGCTGACCGCCGAGGAACGTCTCCACGTTGTTGCGGGCGTGCACGGCGTGATCGTCGCGCAGCTCGTAGGAGATCACCCGGCCCTGCGGCCCGACGGCGCGCAACAACGACAGCGTCAACGCGCCGGATCCGGCACCGGCCTCGAGCACCCGTGCCCCGGGGAAGATGTCGCCCTCGTGGATGATCTGCGCGGAATCCTTGGGGTAGATCACCTGCGCGCCGCGCGGCATCGACATGACGTAGTCGACCAGCAGCGGCCGCAGCACCAGGAACGCGTCGCCGCCGGCGGATTGGACCACGCTGCCGTCGGCCAACCCGATCACCGCATCGTGCGGAATGGCCCCGCGGTGGGTGTGGAACTCGCCGCCCGGCGCCAGCACCGTGGTGTAGCGACGACCCTTGGCGTCGGTGAACTGGGCCCGATCGCCCGCCTGAAAAATCCCGGATTCGGACACAGCGCACCAGCCTACGCAGCGTGTGCCGGGCCGGTTGTCAGCGACTGCCCGTAGGGTTCCGCACTATGAGTAGGCCCGCGTTGTCCCCGTCCCGGGCGGCCGACTTCAAGCAATGCCCGCTGCTGTATCGATTCCGGGCCATCGACCGGCTGCCGGAACCGCCGTCGGCGGCGCAGGTCCGCGGTTCGGTGGTACACGGCGCCCTGGAGCGGCTCTTCGCGCTGCCCGCGGCGCAGCGCGGCCCCGAGACCGCCCGCGAGCTGGTGACACCGTCCTGGGAGTACCTGGTCGGCGCCGATCCCGACCTGGCGGACGCATTCGACGCCGCGCAGCTGCTGGCCGAGGCCCGCAAACTCTTGGACGGCTACTACCGGCTGGAGGATCCGCGCCGGTTCGACCCGCAGAGCTGCGAGCAGCGGGTGGAGGTCGAATTGGACGACGGCACGCTGCTACGGGGATTCGTCGACCGGATCGACGTCGCCCCCACCGGCGACCTGCGGGTGGTCGACTACAAGACCGGCCGGTCGCCCTCGGCCAACGGGCGGCGGTCGGAGTCCGCCGAATCCAAGGCCCTGTTCCAGATGAAGTTCTACGCGGTGGCGTTGCTGCGTTCCCGCGGGGTGCTCCCCGCCCGGTTGCGGTTGATCTACCTGGCCGACGGGCAGATCTTGGACTACTCCCCCGACCACGGCGAACTGCTGCGCTTCGAGAAGACCCTGATCGCGATCTGGCAGGCCATCCAAACCGCCGGCGCCACCGGCGATTTCCGCCCCCAGCCGTCGCGGCTGTGCGATTGGTGCACCCATCGCCCGTTGTGTCCGGCGTTCGGCGGGACCCCGCCGCCCTACCCCGGCTGGCCGGCCGAGCCCGCGGCATGACCGGCAGCTACTACCGCCGCGCCGGCGATGCGGTCTATGAATCCGATGACCTGACCCGCAGCAACTGGGGGCCGATACAGCACGGCTCGCCGCCGCTGGCACTGCTCACCCGCGAGATCGAAGGACTGCTCGACGGGTCCGGCCAGCGGATCGCGCGGTTGAGCCTGGACATTCTGGGGGCGATCCCGGTGGCGCCGGTGCGGGTCGCGGCCCGGGTGGCCCGGCCCGGCCGGCGGATCTGCCTGTTGGAAGCGGAGATGTTCCCCGGCGACGACGACCGGCCGGTGGCGCGGGTGGGTGCCTGGGCGCTGAGCACCTCCGACACCGCCGGCGTGGCCTGCGACCGTCATCCGCCGCTGACCAGCGGTCCCTCGTTGCCGCCGCCGGAGTGGTTCGCCAGGGCCGACGGCTACGCCCGTTCGGTGCGGTGGCGCGTCCAGGCCGACGCCCCCGACGGCGCGGCCATCGCATGGTTGAGCCCGCAGGTGCACCTGGTCGACGACGAGCCAACCACGGCTTTGCAGCGGTTGGCGATGGTGGTCGACTCCGCCAACGGCGTGGGCGCCGCACTGGACGTGGACGAATACATGTTCATGAACACCGACACCGTCGTACACCTGCACCGGCTACCGATCGGAGACGATTTCGGGCTGCGGGCCCGCGCCTCGATCGGGCCGGACGGCGTGGGGGCGACCACCGCGGAACTGTTCGACCGCGACGGATTCATCGGGACCTCCGCGCAGGCGCTGCTGGTACAGCGGCGCTGACGGCCGCGGCTCAGGCCACCGCGGTCAACGCGGCGATCGCCAGCCCGCCCAACACCGCGACGCTGTCCTCCAGCAACGCGATCGGCAGGCCGTGACCGTCGTGGGCGGCGACCAGCCGCTGCCGCATGGCCAGACCGATCAGCGTGCCGAACACGGCGCCGATCATCGCCGCGCCGAGAGCGGTCCAGGTGAAGTTCCAGGCGGTACCGAGCACCGCGCCGGCGAAGCCGCCCAACAGGATCCGGGCGGCGAACTGCACGGGCACTGTACGACTGGGGGTGCGGGCCAATTTGTCGTTGGCCAGTTCGACGACCGCAAGCAGCGTCAGGACGGTTACCGTCGCGGGGTGGCTCAGCCACTGCACCCAGGTGCCGTCGAGGTTGATCCAGTGCAGCGCGGCGGCCCAGGCCATGACCGCGGGTGCGGTGAAGGCACGCAGTCCGGCAACGGCACCGATACCGAGGGCGAGCACCAGCACGATGAAATGCGTCACCTGAACCTCCCAGTCCGCACGAGCCGATCACCGGACGCTAACACGGCAACGCCCGAGTCACCGGGACTGCTTAAAATCGGCAGAATCTGATGTCCGAGGCCAGAATGGCCTTCGCCCCGATGGCCGCCAATTCGTCCATGATCGCGTTGACCTCGCGCCGCGGCACCAAGGCGCGCACCGCCGCCCAGTCCGGGTCGGCCAGCGGCGCGATGGTCGGCGACTCCAGGCCGGGGGTGATCGCGGCGGCACGGTCGAGCAGTTCACGCGGGCAGTCGTAGTCCAACATCAGGTACTGCTGGCCGAAGACGACGCCCTGAACGCGGGCCGCCAGTTGGTCGCGGGCGGCCGCGGTCTCGGCGCTGCGACCGTTGGCCCGGGCCCCCTCGATCAACACCGCTTCCGAATCGCACAGCGACTCACCGAAAGCCACCAGGCCGTGCTGGCGCAGTGTCCGTCCGGAGCCCACCACGTCGGCGATCGCGTCGGCCACCCCGAGCTGGATGGAGATCTCCACCGCCCCGTCCAGTCGGATGACGGTCGCCTCGATGTCCTTGGCAGCCAGGTCTTTGCGGACCAGATTCGGGTAGGCCGTGGCGATGCGCTTGCCGGCGAGATCGGTGACGGCCCAGTCGCGTCCGGCGGGCGCGGCGTAGCGGAATCGCGAGGATCCGAAGCCCAACGCCAACCGTTCGGCCACCGGCGCACCGGACTCCGCCGCCAGGTCACGCCCGGTGATCCCGAAGTCCAGTTCCCCGGATCCGACGTAGATCGCGATGTCCTTGGGGCGCAGGAAGAAGAATTCGACCTTGTTGCCCGGGTCGATGACGGTCAGGTCCTTGGCGTCGGCACGCCTGCGGTAGCCGGCCTCGGCGAGCATCGCCGCGGCCGACTCACTGAGCGCCCCCTTGTTGGGGACGGCGACACGCAACATGGTCACAGCTTTCCGTAGACGTCGGCCAGTGTCAGACCGCGCGAGATCATCAGCACCTGGGTCCAATACAGCAGCTGGCTGATCTCACCGGCCAGCGCGTCGTCGGACTCGTGCTCGGCGGCCAGCCATACCTCGCCGGCCTCCTCCAGGATCTTCTTGCAGACGGTGTGCACACCGGCGTCCAGCGCCGCCACGGTGGCGCTGCCGGCCGGGCGGGTGGCGGCACGCTCACCCAGTTCGGCGAACAGCTCCTCGAAGGTCTTCACGAGCAGCGATTGTTTCATGCCGCGTCGGCGGGGTTGACGGCAGTTTCGGTGCGCGGGCATTCCGCGGCCGGCGTGGGCGTGCGCAGTTGTACAGCTTTTACGGCGTGTCTGCGGGCAAACACGCGCGCTCGCGCGGGAGTGACGCGCGCTCGCGCAAGGAAGATCCACCGGCGAGCCCGCCGTGGACGGCGTGCAGGTCCGCCACCGCCAGACCGGCCAGCGAGCCGACCCGATGCCGCAGCGGTCCGTCGGGCACCGGCAGCGCATTGGGGACCACCAGCACCGGGCAGCCGGCTGCCTCGGCCGCCGCGGCCCCGGTCGGTGAGTCCTCCACGGCCAGGCAACTCCGCGGATCCAGCCCCAACAGCTCGGCGGCCCGGAGGTACGGGTCCGGCGCCGGCTTGCCGGCGGGCACCTCGTCACCGCAGACCACCGCCGCGAAATAGTGCCGGCCGATGCTGCCCAGCGCCCGCTCGGCCAGCGCCCGCGGAGTATTGGTGACCAGCGCGGTCGGCACCGCAGCGGCGGTCAGGGCGTCGAGCAGCTCCCGTGCACCGGCGCACCAGGGCAACCCGGCGTCGAACAGTTCACCGGTGTAGGCGTGCATCCAGCGCGCCGACTCCGCCATGGCCGCCGGCTCGTGGTCCAGTCCCAGGTCGTCGTAGACGATCCGCATGGTGTCCTCGGCGCAACCGCCGACCGTCGACGCCCGAACCTCCGGTGTCAGCACGCCACCGAGACGGTCGTAGAGCGCCTCCATCGCGACGTCCCAGATCTTCTCGGAGTCGACCAGGGTGCCGTCCATGTCGCACAGCACCGCCCGCAAGGTAGCCATCAGCCCAGCATTCCCGGGACTCAGTCCTCCGGGTTGTAGCCGAGGTTGGACGCCAGCCAGCGTTCGGCTTCGGGCAGCGTCCAGCCCTTGCGCTTGGCGTAGTCGGCGACCTGGTCCTGGGCCAGCCGGCCGATCACGAAGTACTGCGACTGCGGGTGCGAGAAATACAGGCCGCTGACCGCGGCGCCGGGCCACATCGCCATCGAGTCGGTCAGCTCGATGCGGGTGCGCTCCTGAACGTCCATCAACTTCCAGATGGTCGCCTTCTCGGTGTGCTCGGGGCAGGCCGGATAGCCGGGTGCGGGGCGGATGCCCTGATACTTCTCGGCGATCAGTGCGTCGTTGTCCAGGGCTTCGTCGGGTTGGAATCCCCAGAACTCCTTGCGCACCCGCTGGTGCATCCGTTCGGCGAAGGCCTCCGCCAGCCGGTCGGCGACCGATTCCAGCAGGATCGCACTGTAGTCGTCGAGGTCCGCTTTGAACTCGGCGATCTTCTCCTGGCTTCCGAGCCCGGCGGTGACGGCGAAGGCGCCGATGTAGTCGGCCAGTCCCGTCTCCTTCGGGGCGATGAAGTCGCCCAGCGACCGGTTCGGGATGCCGGCGCGGTGCGCGCCCTGCTGGCGCAGGTTGTGGAACACGGTCAACACCTCGGTGCGGGTGTCGTCGGTGTAGACCTCGACGTCGTCACCGACCGCGTTGGCCGGGAAGAAGCCGATCACCGCGTTGGCCGTCAGCCACTTCTCCGCGATCGCCCGGTCGAGCATCTGCTGGGCGTCGTCGTAGAGCTTGCGCGCGGCCTCGCCCGACGCCGGGTTGTTGAGGATGTCGGGGAAACGGCCCTTCATCTCCCAGGCGTTGAAGAACGGCTGCCAGTCGATGAACTCGCGCAACTCCGACAGGTCGTAGTCGAGGAATTCCCGCACGCCCAGCCCCTGCACGGGCACCGGCGGCGTGTAGCCGTCCCACTCGATCGGCGTCCGGTTCGCGCGGGCCTTCTCCAGCGGCACCATCGGCCGCTCGTTCTTCTGGGCGTGCCGTGCCCGCAGCGACGCGTAGTCGGCCGCGGTCTGCTCCAGCAGCGCCGGGCGTTGCTTGTCGTCGAGCAGCGCGGCGACGACCGGAACCGACCGCGACGCGTCCTTGACCCAGATCACCGGTGCGCTGCGGCGCGGTGCGATCTTCACCGCGGTGTGGGCACTCGAGGTGGTCGCACCGCCGATCAGGAGTGGGATCTCCAGGCCTTCGCGTTCCATCTCGGCGGCGAACCCGGCCATCTCCTCCAGTGACGGGGTGATCAGCCCGGAGAGCCCGACGACGTCGGCGTCGTACTCCTTGGCCGCGGCCAGGATCTTCTCGGCGGGCACCATCACACCCAGATCGACCACGGTGTAGTTGTTGCACTGCAGCACCACGCCGACGATGTTCTTGCCGATGTCGTGGACGTCGCCCTTGACCGTGGCCATCACGATGGTGCCGTTGGTGTGTTCGGCTTCGCCGGGCTGCTTCTCCGCCTCGATGAACGGAAGCAGGTATGCCACCGCCTTTTTCATCACCCGGGCCGACTTCACCACCTGGGGCAGGAACATCTTGCCCGCACCGAACAGATCGCCGACGACGTTCATACCGTCCATCAGCGGGCCCTCGATGACCTCGATCGGACGGCCGCCCGCGGCCGCGATCTGCGCCCGCAGTTCCTCGGTGTCCTCGTCGACGTGGGCGTCGATGCCCTTGACCAGCGCGTGGGTGATCCGCTCGCGGACCGGGAGACCGCGCCACTCGGCCGCCGCGGGATCTTCGCCCTTCTCCGAGGAGTTGAATCGCTCGGCGATCTCCAGCAGCCGTTCCGCGGCGTCCTCGCGACGGTTCAGCACGACGTCTTCGATCCGCTCCCGCAGTTCGGGGTCGATCGAGTCGTAGGGCACCAGCGCGCCGGCGTTGACGATGCCCATGTCCAGGCCGGCCTTGATGGCGTGGAACAGGAACACCGCGTGGATCGCCTCGCGGACCGGGTTGTTGCCGCGGAACGAGAACGACACGTTGGAGATGCCGCCGGAGATGTGCACCCCGGGCAGGTTCTCCTTGATCCAGGCGCAGGCCTCGATGAAGTCGATCCCGTAGGTGGCGTGCTCCTCGATGCCGGTGGCCAGCGCGAAGCAGTTCGGGTCGAAGATGATGTCCTCGGCCGGGAAGCCGACCTCCTCGGTCAGGATCCGGTAGGCGCGCCCGCAGATCTCCTTGCGGCGCTCCAGATTGTCGGCCTGGCCCTGCTCGTCGAAGGCCATCACGACGACGGCGGCGCCGTACTTGCGGCACAGCCGGGCCTCGCGGATGAACTTCTCCTCGCCCTCCTTCATGGAGATCGAGTTGACGATCGGCTTGCCCTGCACGTTCTTCAGGCCCGCCTCGATGACCTCCCATTTGGAGGAGTCGATCATCACCGGGATGCGGCTGATGTCGGGTTCGGCGGCGACCAGTTTGGTGAACCGGTCCATCGCGGCGACGCCGTCGATCATGCCCTCGTCCATGTTGATGTCGATGACCTGCGCACCGACCTCCACCTGCTGCAGGGCCACCGACAGCGCGGTGTCGTAGTCCTCGGCCTTGATCAGATTGCGGAACCGGGCGGAACCGGTGATGTTGGTACGTTCACCGATGTTGACGAAGAGTGAGTCGTCGGTGATGTTCAGCGGTTCCAGGCCCGAGAGCCGGGTGGCGACCTCGATGGTCGGCACCTGCCGCGGCTTCTTGCCCTCGACGACCTTGGCGATCTCGGCGATGTGCTCCGGCGCGGTTCCGCAGCAACCCCCGACCAGGTTGACCAGGCCGGCGTCGGCGAACTCCGCGATGTAGCCGGCCTGATGCTCGGGGTCCTCGTCGTACTCACCGAAGGCGTTGGGCAGCCCGGCGTTCGGGTAGCAGGACACGAAGGTGTCGGCGATCCGCGACATCTCGGCGATGTAGGGCCGCATCTCCGGCGCACCCAAGGCGCAGTTGAGGCCCACCGCGATCGGCCTGGCGTGCCGGATCGAGTTCCAGAACGCCTCGGTGACCTGACCCGACAGCGTGCGCCCGGAGGCGTCGGTGATGGTGCCGGAGATGATGACCGGCCAGCGGCGACCGCGTTCCTCGAACAGCGTCTCGACGGCGAACACCGCGGCCTTGGAGTTCAGCGAGTCGAAGATGGTCTCGATCAGCAGGATGTCCGCGCCGCCGTCGACCAGGCCGTTGGCGGCCTCGAGGTAGGCGGTCACCAGTTGGTCGTAGGAGATGTTGCGGGCGCCGGGGTCGTTGACGTCCGGCGAGATCGACGCCGTCCGCGTCGTCGGCCCGATGGCACCGGCGACGTAGCGGGGCTTGTCGGCGGTGCTGTACGCGTCGGCCGCCTTGCGGGCCAGCGCGGCACCGACGTAGTTCAGCTCGTAGGCCAACGACTGCATCTCGTAGTCACCGAGCGAGATCGTGGTCGCGTTGAACGTGTTGGTCTCCAGGATGTCCGCACCGGCCTCGAGGTACTCGCGATGAATGCCCTCGATGATCTGCGGCTGCGTCAGGTTGAGCAGGTCGTTGTTGCCCTGCAGTGGACTCGGCCAGTCCTTGAACCGCTCGCCGCGGTAGCCCGCCTCATCCGGCCGATCCCGCTGAATGGCCGTGCCCATCGCGCCGTCGATCACCACGATCCGTCGTTGCAGCGCAGCGGTCAGCTCGTCGGTGCAGTCGGGCCGGATGTGTGGCTCAAATGTATTCACGCGGGCTCCTTCCGTGGCGGAAGGCGTCCTTAACTCTGTCGAGCGTGGCGGCTACCGGCAGACCCCGGCGAACCGTTGCAACGCCTCTCGACGGTGGAAAGTCTACGTTGTCGTCCGATGCCGAGACCAACGGCCCGAGATGGAGGCCGACGCGGCCGGTCCGGTCGGACCCGGGAACTTTGTCCACGCCGTAGGCTGATTCTGTGACCCGACCCGACGACGGCACTGCCCTCCCCGACCTGCGCGACACCATCGTCGTGGCGGCGTTCGAAGGCTGGAACGACGCCGGCGACGCCGCCAGCGATGCGGTGCAGCACCTCATCAGCATCTGGGAGGCTCGCCTGATCGTCGAGATCGACGACGAGTCCTACTACGACTACCAGGTGAATCGGCCGGTGATCCGTCAGCTCGACGGTGTCACCCGGGAACTGGTGTGGCCGTCGATGCGCATCTCGCACTGCCGGCCGCCGGGCAGCGAACGCGACATCGTGCTGATGCACGGCGTCGAGCCGAATATGCGCTGGCGGTCGTTCTGCGCCGAACTGCTGGCGGTCATCGAAAAGCTCGATGTCGACACCGTGGTGATCCTGGGAGCGCTGCTGGCCGACACGCCCCACACCCGGCCGGTGCCGGTGTCGGGGGCGGCGTATTCGTCGGAGTCGGCGACCCGTTTCGGGCTGACCGAGACCCGCTACGAAGGCCCGACCGGCATCACCGGGGTGTTCCAGGACGCCTGCGTGGCGGCCGGAATCCCGGCGGTCACGTTCTGGGCGGCGGTCCCGCACTACGTCTCGCAGCCCCCCAACCCCAAGGCCACCGTCGCCCTGCTGCAGCGCGTCGAGGACGCCCTCGACATCGAGGTTCCCCTGGGTGACCTGCCGGAGCAGGCCGAGGAGTGGGAGCTGGCGGTCACCGAGATGGCCAGCGAGGACGACGAGATCGCCGACTACGTGGCCTCGCTGGAGGAACGCGGCGACGCCGAAGTCGACATGACCGAAGCGTTGAACAAGATCGACGGCGACGCGCTGGCCGCCGAGTTCGAGAAGTACCTGCGCCGACGCCGACGCTGAACCGGGCGGCTACTTCTCGATCGACTCGTTGTAAGCGCTGGTGGAGCGACCCAGGGCGGCGACTTCGGCATCCATCCGCGGCAGCAGGTCCGGCACGTCCTTGGTGATGGCCGATTCGATCACCCGCAGGTTCAGCAACGGCTTGATCCAGCGGAACAGTCCCACCCAGCCCGGACAGTAGACCCGGGCGCGGCGCTCTTCAATGCCCTTGACGAACGCGTCGACGCACTTGTCCACCGAGGTGGTCTTGTTCAGCGGCCAGGGCAGCTTGGCCAGCGTCTCCTGGAAGGTCGCCAGGTCGGCCTTGCTGTCGCGCACCAGGGCGGTGTCGATCCAGGCCATGTGCGCGATTCCGACCGTCACGCCCTGGTATTCGACTTCTTGGCGCAGGGCGTTGGCGAAGTGCTCCACCCCGGCCTTGGCCGCGTCGTAGGAGGCCATTCCGGCCAGCGGGGCGAACGCCGCCATCGAGGACACCACCAGCACGTGCCCGCGCCGCTCGATGACCGCCGGCAGCGTCGCCCGCACCGTGTGGAACACCCCGACCAGGTCGACGTCGATCACCCGCCGGAACGCCTCGGGGTCGACGCCGAGCACCGACCCGTAGCTGGCGATGCCGGCGTTGGCCACCACGGTGTCGATCCGGCCGAACCGTTCGACGGCCGCATCGGCGGCGGCCTGCATGGCGTCCAGGTCCCGGACGTCGGCGGCGACGGTCAGCACCCGGTCCCCGCCGAGCTCGTCGGCAAACTTCTCGAGCTGGGCTTTGTCCAGGTCGGTCAGCACCAGTTTGGCGCCCTGGGCGTGCAGTCGCCGGGCCACCTCGGCACCGATTCCGTGCGCGCCGCCGGTGATGAACACGACTTGGGAGTGAATCGAAGGCATTCACTCAACCTACCCGCACCGCGGGGTGGGCTACAGGGTCACGCCCAGCAGCGCATCGACCGCGGCGGCCACCGAACCCGGTGCCGTGGTGTCGTGTCCGCCGTACTCCAGCGCGTCGGTGACCCAGCCGTCCAGCGCCGCCAGCGCCTTGACCGTGTCCAGGTCGTCGGCGAGGTAGCGCCGCACCCGGCCGATGACGTCGGCGGCGTCGGGGCCGGCCGGCAGCTCGGTGGCGGTGCGCCAGCGGTGCAGGCGGGTTCCGGCGTCGGCCAGCGTCTGGTCGTCCCAGAACCGGTCGCTGCGGTAATGCCCGGACAGCAGGCCCAGCCGGATCGCGGCGGGTTCCACGGCCTGGGCGCGCAGCTTGGAGACCAGCACCAGGTTGCCGCGGCTCTTCGACATCTTGTGCCCGTCCCAGCCGATCATCCCGGCATGCACGTAGTGCCGGGCGAAACGTCGTTCCCCGGTGAGGGATTCGGCATGTGCTGCCGAGAACTCGTGGTGCGGGAAGACGAGGTCGGAACCTCCGCCCTGAACGTCGATGCCGGAGCCGATCCGGGTGAGCGCGATCGCGGCGCATTCGACGTGCCAGCCCGGCCGGCCCGCGCCGAACGGTGCGGGCCAACTGGGTTCGCCCGGGCGGGCGGCACGCCAGAGCAGGGCGTCGAGCGGATCGGCCTTACCGGCCCGGTCCGGGTCGCCGCCGCGCTCGGCGAACAGCTCCAACATGGTCGCCCGATCGAGCCCGGATTCGTAGCCGAACTGGGTGGTGGCGTCCGCGCGGTAGTAGATGTCGGCGTGCTCACCGTCGACGACGTAGGCCGTTCCGGCGGCCAGCATCTTCTCGATCACCTCGACGACCTCGTCGATGGCCTCGGTGGCGCCGACGTAGTGCTGCGGCGGCAGCACCCGCAAGGCGGTCATGTCGGCGGCGAACAGTTCGACCTGGTCGGCGGCGAGCGCTTCCCAGGCCACGCCGTCACGTTCGGCGCGCTCGAGCAGCGGGTCGTCGACGTCGGTGACGTTCTGCACGTAGTTGACCTGGTGCCCGGCGTCCAGCCAGAGCCGGTGGATCAGGTCGAACGCCAGGTAGGTGGCGGCGTGGCCGAGGTGGGTGGCGTCATAGGGGGTGATGCCGCAGACGTACATGCCGGCCGTCGGACCCGGCGCCACCGGGCGGACCTGGCGGTCGGCGGTGTCATAGAGGCGCAGCGCGGGGCCGCGCCCGGGCAGGACCGGAACGGCCGGCGCGGACCACGATTGCATGCCCACGACTGTAAAGCCCGACCGGGAAGCGGAGACCGCCGCATCAACCCGACGGTTACAGCACCGTCTGCCGTATCGCGTCGAGCAGCAGCGGCGCCACGTCGGGCCGGCACATGAGCAGGTCGGGCAGGTACGGGTCGGGCCGGTTGTAGCGCAGCGGCGAGCCGTCTATGCGGGAGGCGTGCAGCCCGGCCGCCAGCACCACACCGGCCGGAGCGGCCGAATCCCACTCCCACTGGCCGCCGGCGTGCAGGTAGGCGTCCACGTCGCCGCGCACCACGGCCATCGCCTTGGCCCCCGCCGATCCCATCAACACCGGTTCGACCGGCAGCACCTCGCGCAGGATGCGCACGAACCCGGGCATCCGGGACGCACTGACGGCGATCCGGATGGGGTCGGGGGTCTCGGCGGCCCGGGGGTGATCGGCGACCGTGTCGGTGCGGAATACGACGTTGCTGCGGTTCTCGTAGGCCGGCAGCGACACCGCCGCATCGGTGATGGCCCCGGCGCCGCCGGCCCCGCCGCGCTGCCACAGCGCGATGTGCACCGCCCAGTCCTCGCGTCCGCGCATGGTGAATTCGCGGGTGCCGTCGAGCGGATCGATGATCCAGACCCGGTCGGCGTTCAGCCGCTTGAGGTTGTCCGGCGATTCCTCGCTGAGTACGGCGTCGTCGGGGCGCGCCTCACGCAACCCGCGCAGGATCAACTGGTTGGCCATCCCGTCACCGGTGTCGCCGAGATGCCACGGCTGCTCGAACCCCACCTCGTCACGAACCGCCAGGAGGAGCTTTCCGGCGTCGACGGCCAGTTCGGCGGCTAATGCCGCGTCGGTCAGCGTCACCCTTGGCAGTATTCCCGACTCCGGGCCAGACCAGCGGCGCGGGGACGGCGGTGGGCCGCGAGTCCGCCTAGAACGCCGGCCACGGGATCGGGCGATGCCGGTCGGGGCCGGGCATCACCGGATGCGCCAGCAGGTCGGTGACACGCCGACGCAGCGCGTCGGTCTCCTCGGCCGTCAGGTGCGGGCGCAGGGCGTCGGCCAGCGGACCGTCCAGGGCGGCCAGCAGCCCGGCCAGCGCCGGCAGCGCCTCGGCGTCGAGGTCGGCCACCGACTTGCCCGCCCAGCCCCACAGCACGGTGCGCAGCTTGTCCTGGGTGTGCAGGCTCACCCCGTGGTCGACGCCGTAGACGCGGCCGTCGGTACCCGACAGCACGTGTCCGCCCTTGCGGTCGGCGTTGTTGATCACCACGTCGAAGATGGCCAGCCGCCGCAGCCGGGCGTCGTCGGCGTGCACCAGGGTGACCGGTTCGCCGTCGTGGCCGTAGGCCTGCAGCACCGGCAGGTAGCCGGCCGGGAGGTCGCCGGCGGGCACGACGTCCACCAACCCGAGTGCGGGGGCTTCGCCGTCTTCGTCGTCCTGGGGTTGATCCACCCACCGCTGCACCATCCCCGGCCCGGCAGGTCCGTCCCGAATAATGGTGTAGGGCACCAGATTCCAGCCCAGTTCCGCCGAGATCAGATGCGCGCCCAGCTCGCGGCCGGCCAAGGTGCCGTCGGGAAAGTCCCACAGCGGTTGCTCGCCGGCGACCGGTTTGTACACGCAGTGCAGGCGATGCTCCCCCAGCGATGCCTCGCACAGGAAGGTGGCGTTGCTGGCCGACCGGATCCGGCCGAGGATCTGCAGTTCCCCGGAGCGCAACGCCGCCCGGTCGTCAGATGACGGGGTCATCGGGCTCGTCGTCGGACCCGAACGCTCCCCGCCGATAGCCGTTGGTGCGAACGCAGATGTGGCCGGCCGGGTCCAGGGGTTCCTCGCAGAGCGGACACGGCGGCCGACCCGCCGAGATGACCCGGTTGGAGCGGGTGGCGAACTGGCGGGCGGACTCCGGGGTCAGGAATACCCGCACCGCGTCGGGGCCGTCCTCGGTGTCGTCGAGCACCACCGACGCATCGAACTCGGTGTCGCTGACCGCGAGCAACTCCACCACCACGGTCTGCGCCTCGGAGTCCCAGCCCAACCCCATGGTCCCTACCCGGAATTCGGCCTCCACCGGCGTCACCAGCGGGCTCAGGTCGTCGATCTCGGTGGGCTCGGGTGGTACCGGCGTGCCGAATCGGCGGTGCACCTCCAGCAACAGCGCACCGATGCGCTCGGCCAGCACCGCGACCTGTTGCTTCTCCAGCACCACCGAGACCACCCGCTCCTGATGCACGGCCTGCAGGTAGAAGGTGCGGTTTCCGGGTTGGCCGACGGTCCCGGCCACGAAGCGGTCGGGGGTGCGGAAGACATGGATGGCTCGGGACATGGCAACTCCAAAATACCGGCAGCAACGGCGGATGCCGGTATCACCGTCGACTAGGTGGTGGTCCCGCCGACCACGGCGGCACTGTCGTGACCGGTGTCCGGCGGTGCATCGCGCACCGTGGCGGCCAACGATGCGCCGGTGTGATTGACGTGGATGACGAACGGGCGCAACGGCGTGTAGCGGATCACGCTGGCCGACGCCGGGTCGGCGGTGATCCGCTGGAAACCGTCGAGGTGCACACCGAGCGCGTCGGCGATCACGGCTTTGATGACGTCGCCGTGGGTGCACGCCACCCACAGCACGTCGGCGCCGTGCTCGGCGGCCAGTGCGCGGTCGTGGTCGCGGACCGCGGCGACGGCACGGGCCTGCACCTGCGCCAGGCCCTCGCCGTCGGGGAAGATCGCCGCACTGGGTTGGGCCTGCACCACCCGCCACAGCGGTTCGGAGACCAGTTCGGTGAGCTTGCGTCCGGTCCAGGAGCCGTAGTCGACCTCGGCGAGCCGGTCGTCGACCAGCGGCTCCAATGCCAGCGCCCCGGCCAGCGGTTCGAGGGTGCTGCGGCAGCGCAGCAGCGGTGAACGCACCAGCGCCTTGATCGGCAGGCCGTCGAGTCGGGCGACGAGTTGCGCCGCCTGCTTCCGGCCGCGGTCGTCGAGGTCGACGCCCGCACTGCGACCGGCCAGCACCCCGGAGGTGTTGGCGGTGGAGCGGCCGTGCCGCAGCAGGATGACCGTCACGTCGATGCCGCCAGCACGCCGGTGCCCAGCAGGATCAGGATCGTCGTCCCGGCGATGATCCGGTACCCGACGAACCAGTACATGCTGTGGGTGATCAGGAACTTCAGGAACCAGGCGATCGCCGCCCAGCCCACCGCGAAGGCGATCAGGGTGGCCACCAGCAGTTGCGGCCCGGTGGCGCTCATCCCCTCGCCGGAGGGGTGGAAGGCGTCGGGCAAGGAGAACAGCCCGGAGGCGAACACCGCGGGGATGGCCAGCAGGAAGCCGAACCGGGCGGCCAGTTCGCGGTCCAGTCCGGCGAACAGCCCGGCGCTGATGGTCGCACCGGATCGGGAGACCCCCGGCACCAGCGCCAACGTCTGCGCCGAGCCCACCAGGACCGCGTCGCGCCAGGTCAGCTGCTCGGCGCGGCGGGTCTGCTTGCCGAAGTACTCGGCTACCGCGATCACCACGGCGAACACCACCAGCGCGGTGGCCACCACCCACAGGTTGCGGACGCCGGACCGGATCTGGTCTTTGAACACCAGGCCCAGCACGCAGATCGGGATGGTGCCGATGATGACGTACCAGCCCATCCGGTAGTCGGTCCGCCGCTCCTCGGCCAGCGGGGTCTTGGCCAGCGCCGACATCACCCCGGACAGCCAGGCGGTGGCGATCCGGGCGATGTCCTTGGCGAAATAGACCAGCACCGCGACCTCGGTCCCCAGTTGGGTGACCGCGGTGAACGAGGCCCCGGCGTCACCGGCGAAGAACAACCGCGAGACCAGCGCCAGATGCCCCGATGAGGAGACCGGCAGGAATTCGGTGAGGCCCTGAACGATCGCCAGGACGATTACTTGCGGCCACGACATCACGGCCTGGGCTACCGACACGACGACGACCGTACCGGGCTGGGGTCAGCGGGTCAGCTCGGACACCACGTCGCGGACCGCCGCCGACAGGCTGCGTTCGTCGGCGACGTCGATCTCGAACAGCCGCCGACTGGCCGTGGCCACCACGTCTTCGTCGTGCGGGACCGGGCCGGGCAGGCCGGGCCGGTAGACGTCGACCACCAGCTTCTGGTCCTCGGTGCGGAAGGAGAAGGTGCGGCCGTCACCGACCTCACCGAATCCGCTGGCGAACGCGCCGGTCCAGATCTCTTCGATGAAGAACTCCGGACATGCCAGTTGCCAGTCCTTGGCCACAGTCATGTCCGCGACGTTACACCTGAGCAAACTTATGGCTGCGGAGGACATGCCGCGTTCACCTGGCCGCCTTCCTTAGAATCGGTGCGTGCTGAAGCGCCCCTCCCGCCTGAGTCTTGCGGGCCTGTTGTTGCCAATGCTGCTGCTCACGGCGTGCTCGTCCGGCCCCATCAGCATCGCCCCGCCGACGATCGCGCCGGCCGAGCCCGCCGTCTCCCCGGCCGCCGCCGAACGGCCGGCGGGCACCGTGCGCCCGCTGTCCGGCCGAGCGACGGCCGCGGTGTTCGACGCGGCCACCGGGCTGCTGGCGGTGCTGTCGCCCGGGCCCGACGCGCAGGCCCCGGCCACCGTCGATCTGGTGAGCCCGACGGGCCGGACCACCCCCGCGGTGACCCTGCCCGGACCGGCGAGCGCCCTGGCCGGCGACGGCGCGGGACACGCCTACCTGTCCGGTCGCGGGGGCTACGTCGTGGTCGACCTGGCCGGGCGCGGCGTCACCCGGATCGACGTCGACGGTGCCGCCGATGTCGACTTCACCGCGATCGCCCGGCGCGCCGACGGGCGCCTGGTGTTGGGCAGTGCCGACGGCGCGGTCTACACCCTGGCGTCCGACGGCACCACCACCGCCGAACGGACCAAGATCTTCGCCCGGGTCGACGAGATCGTCACGCAGGGCGATATCGCGGTGGTGCTCGACCGCGGCCAGACGTCGGTGACGTCCCTCAACACCGACGGCAAACCGCAGTACGCCCTGCGAGCGGGGCAGGGCGCGACGACGCTGGCCATCGCCCCGGACGGCCCGCTGCTGGCCGCGGACACCCGCGGCGGCCGACTGCTGGTGTACGGCGTGGGCCCGCTGATGCTGCATCAGGACTATCCGGTGCCGCACGCCCCGTACGGGCTGACCGGATCGGGCGGCTTCGCCTGGGTGTCGCAGACCGGCACGAACACCGTGGTCGGATACGATCTGACCACCGGAATCCCCGTGGAGAAGGTTCGCTATCCGACCGTGCAGCAACCCAATACCCTCGTCTTCGACGACACGTCGGGCACCCTGTACGCGGTGTCGGGCTCGGGGGACGGAGTCCAGGTGATCGCCGATGCGAGGCCACGGTGACCGTGCGGCGGGGCCGGCTGCCGGCCGGCTGGGATACCGACTTATCCGATGACTACGAGTGGATTCCGCTGCGCCTGCCCCCGGAGGTCACCCGGATCGGGGCATCGACGCGGTTGTCCATCGAAGCCGAGTACCGAGGTTGGGAGCTGACCCGAGTGCGGTTGTACACCGACGGAAGCAGGCGGGTTCTGCTGCGCCGCAAGAAGTCTGCTGTGAACCCGGCCGGTACCGGCCGCTGCGTCGACCAGCCGGGCCTGTAATCCGATGGGCTTCTACGACGGGCTGCGCCGGGCGTTCTTCCTGGTGCCTGCCGAACGCATCCACAAGGTCGTGTTCGCGGGATTCCGCGGCGCCACCGCCACCTCCGCGGGCCGCCGGATGTTGGGGCGACGACTGGCGCCGCACGACCCGATCCTGGCCACCACCGTGTTCGGGGTGGATTTTCCCGGACCGCTCGGCCTGGCCGCCGGGTTCGACAAGGACGGCCACGGGCTGAACGCTTGGGGCGCTCTGGGTTTCGGCTACGCCGAGGTGGGCACCGTGACGGCTGCCGCGCAACCGGGAAACCCCGCACCGCGACTGTTCCGGCTGCCCGACGACCGGGCACTGCTCAACCGGATGGGGTTCAACAACCACGGGGCGGCCGCGCTGGCGACCCGGTTGACGCGGCAGCGCGCCGAGGTGCCGATCGGGGTCAACATCGGCAAGACCAAGGTCACCCCGCCCGAGGGCGCGGTGGAGGACTACCGCACCAGCGCGCGGTTGTTGGCGCCGCTGGCCGACTACCTGGTGGTCAACGTCAGCTCCCCGAACACTCCGGGGCTGCGCGACCTGCAGGCCGTGGAGACGCTGCGGCCGATCCTGGCCGCGGTGCGCGGCGAGACCGATAAGCCGGTGCTGGTGAAGATCGCCCCGGATCTAGCCGACACCGACGTCGACGCCATCGCCGATCTGTGCGTGGAACTGGGCCTGGCCGGCATCGTGGCGACCAACACCACGATCTCGCGCGACGGGTTGGCCACCCCGGGAGTGGCCGACCTGGGTGCCGGCGGTATCTCCGGCCCGCCGGTGGCCCGCCGGTCGCTGGAGGTGCTGCGGCGGCTCTACGCCCGGGTCGGTGACCGGCTGGTGCTGATCAGTGTCGGTGGCATCGAGACCGCCGACGACGCCTGGGAGCGCATCACCGCCGGCGCGTCGCTGTTGCAGGGCTACACCGGGTTCATCTACGGCGGCGGCCTGTGGGCACGCGATATCCACGCCGGCCTGGCGCAGCGACTGCGCGACGGCGGGTTCGCGTCGCTTGCCGAGGCGGTCGGCTCCGCCGCGTCCTAGCCCCCTTGACCGCGAGCGTGCGTGTCTGTACGCGACACGCCGGTCGCAACCGTACAAGCACGCACGCTCGCTGAAGGAAAAACGCGGGGGTGTTGGCGCTAGTTCTGCTCGTAGGTGCCGACGATCACCGCGCGGGCGATCGCGTGCATGAACAGGTTGAAGCCCAGGAAGGCGGGGCTGGCGTCCTCGGCCAGCTCCAGCTTCTCGACGTCGACGGCGTGCACCGCGACGTAGTAGCGGTGGGCACCGTGACCCGCCGGCGGGGCGGCACCGACGTACCGGCGCATCCCGGCGTCGTTGACCAGGCTCAGCGCGTCACCGGGCAGCAGGCTGCCGTCGCCGACGCCCTCGGGCAGTTCGGTGCAGGTGGCCGGCAGGTTGGCCACCGCCCAGTGCCAGAAGCCCGAGGCGGTGGGCGCGTCGGGGTCGTAGACGGTGACCGCGAAGCTGCGGGTCTCCTCGGGGAAGCCCGACCAGCTCAGTTGCGGGCTGGCGTCCTGTCCCCCGGCGCCCATGATTCCACTGACCTGCGGGTTGGCCAGCGTCCCGCCGTCGGTGAGCGACGTCGAGGTGAGCGTGAACGTGGGCAGCTTGGGCAGCGCGGCGTAGGGATCGGGAGCAGCGGTCATGTGTGGTCCTCTCGTTTCAGATCAACAGTGTGTCAGGAAGTGGTGCAGCACGCGGGTACCGAACTCCAGCGCGTCAACCGGCACCCGCTCGTCGACGCCGTGGAACAGTGCGGCGAAGTCGAGGTCGGGGGGCAACCGCAGCGGGGCGAAACCGAAACAACGAATCCCCAACTTGGCGAACGCTTTTGCGTCCGTTCCGCCGGACAGCATGTAGGGCACGGTGCGGGCCTCGGGGTCGCAGGCCAGCAGCGCGGCGTTCATCGCCTCGACCAGATCCCCGTCGAACGTGGTCTCCACCGGGGGCTGATGGGTGACCCATTCCCGGGTCACGTCCGGGCCGATCAGGGCGTCGACCTCGGCCTCGAACGCGGCCTGACGCCCGGGCAGCACCCGGCAGTCCAGCACAGCCTCGGCCGTCGCCGGGATCACGTTGGCCTTGTAGCCGGCCTGCAGCATGGTCGGGGTCGCGGTGTCGCGCAGCGTGGCGTTGACGATCCGGGAGATCGGCCCCAGCTTCTCGATCATCCCCTCCAGGTCCGGGGAGTCGACATCGATGGCGAGCCCGGTCTCCTCGCCGACGGCGATCAGGAACTGCTCGACGGCTTCGGTGAGCACCACGGGGAACCTGTGCCGGCCGAGTCGGGCCACCGCCTCGGCCAGGATCGTCACGGCGTTGTCGTCGTTGATCATCGACCCGTGCCCGGCGCGGCCGTGGGCCCGCAACCGCATCCAGCACAGCCCCTTTTCGGCGGTTTCGATCAGGTAAAGCCGGCGCTCGCCGCCGTCGGGCCGCGGCACCGTGAATGAGAAGCCGCCGACCTCCCCGATCGCCTCGGTGACCCCGGCGAACAGGTCGGGCCGGTTCTTCACCAGCCACTGCGCGCCGTAGGTGCCGCCGGCCTCTTCGTCGGCGAGGAATGCGAAGACCAGATCCCTGGGCGGGGTGATGCCGGCCCGGGCCAGGTGCCGCGCCTCGGCGATCATCATCCCGACCATGTCCTTCATGTCGACCGCGCCGCGCCCCCAGACGTAGCCGTCCGCGACAGCACCGGAGAACGGGTGCACGCTCCAGTCGTTCGCCTCGGCGGGCACCACGTCGAGGTGGCCGTGGATGAGCAGTGCGCCGCGGGACGGGTCACTGCCCGCCAGGCGGGCGAAGACGTTTCCGCGCCCCGGCGCGCCGGATTCAAGGTATTCGGTCTCATAGCCGACTTCCTCGAGCTGGGCGGCCACCCAGCGGGCGCACTCGGCCTCGCCTTTGGTGGTGGCCGGTTCGCCGGTGTTGGAGGTGTCGAACCGGATGAGGGCGCTGACGAGTTCGACCACCTCGGCCACTGCGTCGGCGGCAGGATCGGGGACATCGGTCACAGTTACCTTTACTACCACTTCCGCACGCGGCCGTTCCGGGCCCGGTCGGATGGGCGTGGCGGGGCTGGGTTTGGGTCCGGCGGCGGGCATCCGTTAGCCTTAGCTGCCCGGCCGCGCGCCGGGTTGGTCCGAGTGGCGGAATGGCAGACGCGCTAGCTTGAGGTGCTAGTGCCCTATTAACGGGCGTGGGGGTTCAAGTCCCCCCTCGGACACGTCCGGCGACACGACTTAAGTCGGCAGTCGCCGTGACTCGCTGAAGATGCGGGTCGTAGTCGAGGCGCAGGCCCAGGCTTGCGTATACCTGAGCGCGTTCCGCCCCGGTTGCCTCACCAAGCACTGCTGACAGCCCGCCCAATTCCTCAACCAACTCGCTGATTTGTGCGGCAGTCATGACGCGAGGTCGCTCCGCTTGCTCAAGACGGACCTTCAGCTCGTCGCGCTCGGCGGTGCGGCGGCGCAATGCAACAGTCAAATCCTCAACGGCCACACCAGACTCCACGGCGGTAACCAGAGCAGCAACCTTCGCATTCGCCTCGCTGAGCTGGCGCCGCAAGGCCGCGTAGCCAGCCCCTGCTACCGGGTCCGCGTCTTGCCCGCGTGCCAAGTCGGCCGGATCGGCCAGGGTGGCGATCCATTCGTCAAGTCGCGCAGTCACCTCATCTTCACGGAGGTAGACGGTGCGCGGGTGATCACTCAGGTCCGCGGGTACCGAACGCGACTTACCGAGCTCACAACGGTAGAGGATGCGTGTTGTTCGCTTCCCGGCGCGGGCAGCGCCCTGCATCCGCCGTCCACATGCGGCACAGAACAGCAGCCCACGCAGTGCATATGGCACTGTTGACTCTCTGCTGCAAACAAGACCGGGACCCCGCCGCGCCTGCATCCGAAGACGAACAGCCTGCGCTAGTTCGTCACGGATCAGCGCTTCATGCGTGCGGCGTTCTGGTGCGATCCAGTCGGCCTCATCACGCCACCGCATACGAGTCTCATACCCCGCAGCGACATCATCGGGGTTGACCAGAACCTCGTATTTCTCCTGCTTGCCCCAAACACGGATACCGCGGTACGCCGGGTTGTCGAGTATCGCGCGGATCGCCGAATGGGACCATCCTCGTGGGTCACGATGCCGATTCCGTGCCGGGTCGTACTGGCTCGGTGACGGTACACCATCGTCGGTGAGCCGTTGCGCGATATAGCGCAGGCCCGCTCCGTCGGCGTACATGCGGTAGATCCGCTCGACGACCGAAGATGTCGCGGGGTCGGGTTCGAGGCGGTGAAGCCGCTGCCCAAGATTGGCCTTGGCAGGGTTTGGATGCGGGCCGGCATCGACGAGCCGGTAACCGTAGGGTGGTCGACCACCGAGATATCTGGCGGTGTCGTGCGCGAGTGCTGACATCGCCGTACGGACGCGCATCTGGATTCGAGCGCGCTCTCCCTTGCTCATGCCGCCGAACAGAGTCATCACCAGGTCGTGTGCCTCGGAGCCGGGATCGACCGCTCCGCCGACCTCGGGTACCCACAGGCCAACTCCGTAGTGCGTGAGGACAGGGAAGGTGAGCGCGAACTGCGGCCCGTAGAACGCACGGGCGGGTTCCCCAATCACTACGGCATCAAAGCTACGGTCCCGACAAGCGACATCAGCAAGCAGACGTGACGCCTCTGGCCTGCGCTTCCACGGCAGTGAACGGCTCTGTCCCACATCGAAGTAGTCGGCGGCGATGAATCCGCCGTGCGGAGTGATCAGGTCCATGGCACGCCGCTTCTGCCAGCTGCGGCTCGCCTCCGGGTCTTGAGCGTCCTCCGTGCTCACTCGGCCATAGAAGGCGAACCTCAGGCTCACGCCACTCCCCTCCCTGATCCAAGCATCCGGTCCCGCACAGCCATTATCACGTGTACCAGCGCGCGGTTGGCCTCGGACGGAAGTCGATATTGGTTGGGCACAACAATTTCAACACCCCCCTCTGACACCGTCGGCGCATCGGGACGAGCGTCACACCCGGAGCGAGCACGTGCTGCTCGGGACCTGTCAGCCATCGCTTCCCCCTGGCGGATCCCATTGTTGATTGCGGGCTTGGCCACGGACTTCGATCAGTCCGATGCGGCGGGTGTGGATGTGTTGGACGGCCGCGGAGTAGATGAGGGTCCGGTCGCCGAGGCTGGTGGGGCCGGCACGATCGAATTCCCATGCCACCAGATCATCGCCATCGGTGGAGTCGAGGCCGAGATCATGTTGGTGCGCAGTGCTTTTTAAACGTTGTTCACGGGTCCAGGCCGCGCGACGTTCGCGCAGCGCGGTCATCGTGGTGGAATAGCGGCGGGATTTGCTGGTGATGTGGCCCCGGTAGCCCAGGGTGTGCAGCCACCGACCGACACCGGCCAGTCCCTTATCGGCGAGTTGGCTGATGGCGGTCAGGATCGCCCGAACGTGGTCGCAGACATCGAGGTCAGCGATGGCCTCGGTGGAGATGCGTCGCGCGCTGATCCCGACGTCAGCTAAGGATTTGGTGACGTATTTCGCGAGGTAGCGAGCTACGCGGCGGCCTGGAAGAACCCCGCCGTGTGGTGAATCCTCCTGCACAGCAGAGCCGTCCGTGCCGGCGTGCCGGTTGTCGATGGGTTGGGTGTCGACTTGTGTGCCGAACCTGATCACCCGTGTCGCTGTATTTGAGGATGAGCGTGTCGCTGTATTTGAGGATGAGTCGGTGACCGTCACGGCCACGGTTCGAACGGCCTGTTGGATGATGGTGGCCAGTTCGGTTGCCGCAAGGGGCGCATGCCAGTCATGACCGCCAGAGTCATCGCTGTCGGGCGGGTCGAGGCGGATCAGGGCATGAATGTGCGGGATGAGCCGGGCTTGCAGTTCGACGACTTTGATGAAGCTGACCTGCACCGCATCCGGGTCGGCGCCCGAAGCACGTAGCTCTCGGCGCAGTGTGCGTCGCAGGGTGATGGTGAAGCGTCGCCACAGTTCGGGCAGGTGCCATGTGAACAGGACATGCCCGGTGTAGTCGTAGCAGTCCGCGCAGATCGGCTGTCCCGCATAGATATCACCTTCGCCGTGGGTTGTGCTGCACCACAGTGGTTTCCCATGCGGGCATCGGCGGTAGCCGCCAGTGTGGTGGTGGTCGCGACACACACGCTGCTTCTTGTCGCCTGCACGCGCGGCGGCGTGAACAGGCCCGTAGCTAGGTGCGGTGAGGGTGACGAACACCTGCGGACGATCGGCCACTGCTGCGGGGATGTTGTGGTGGCCGCCGGCGGTGCCAGCGTGCACGAGCTGCCACGTGTCGCGGGCGTACAGGTCTGAGCACGATGGGCATACCTGTGCGCGGCGGTTGTTGCACCGTGTCCACACCACCCGATCGCGGCCTATCTCGTCGGTACCTCTGAGTTGGATGGGGTGGGCGCAGAAGCCAACAGATTCCGCGCGCCGCCACCACGATTCGAACCCCGTCGAGGACGCGCGGCGCACCATCTGATCCACCACCGCATTGGTGTCGATCGAGCCGGGAACCCCGGGCAACACCAGCGTGGGGGCTGTCGTTGCAGTAGTCACCGTTGACCCCGGGCGGTGTCGGTGCGCCCGCTGTTGGACTGGTTGGTTCGGGTCGCGGCACGAGGTGGCCGGAATCGTGCTGCCAGAGTGGCGATGTCGTGGTCGGCGACGTGAAATGCCCGTACCCGCACCGGTTGGGCCGTGCCATCGATCATCATGTAGCCCACACCGGGAGTGGTGTCGGGGATGTGATCGCAGTCGGCCCCCGCGTCGCGGGCGCCCTGGCCCAAAACCATGGTGGTTTGGGTGGCTTCGGTCAACCGCAACCCGATTCGCACGGTAAACAGCTGCCGCATCGGCAGGGTGTCTTTGGCCGGATCTTGCACCGCTGCCACCACCGAAATGCCGACGGCCCGGCCTTGGGAGAGCAGCAGGCCCAACAGCTGTTCAATTTCGCTGCGCACCTTGCGGTCGGTCACATACGCAGTCAGCGCGGCGATCTCATCGATCACCACCACGAATAACGGCTCAGTCGGAGTCGGGGTGTGCATGCGCGTCTTGCCCCGTAACCGATTGGCGCGGGCGTGCATCACCTCCACTAGTTGCCGCAGCAGGTACAGGGTGGTGCCAGTGGCGTCGTGGGTGAACACCGTGAACATGGGTGCTCCGGCGCCCAGTTCCATGCCGCCTTTCGGGTCGATGACGCAGAGCCGCACTTGTCCGGTTTTCACGGCGGGGGCGAGGCCAGCGATCAGTGACCACAACACTGAACCTTTCCCCGCGCCGGTCGCGCCAGCCACGAGCAGGTGGTGGCCAAGCAGAGGTAGGTGCCACCAGTGGCGGGTTTCGGTGATCCCGACCCGCAGCGACCCCACATCCACCGCAGTCGCCGTCGTGGGCATGGGCAGGGCAATCGGGTCGGCCAGCACGTCGCCGCGCATCAGGGTGATGCGTAGCTCTCCGGGCGCGGTCGCGCGGATGGCGATCCGGTCGGCACGCCAGGCGGCGGCTAGCGCCTCGGATTGCTTGTGCCAATCAGCCAGGGAGTGGCCGGTGACCACTCGCAGCGCCAGGACGTCGGTCGTCTTGCCGATGCGCACCGACTGCAAGGTCGGCACCAAGGTGCGTTCGCCAAGTGTGGCGGTCAGGCCGTGCAGGGTGCACACCGATTGCCAGGTGCGGGTGTAGCGCGACCAGGTCAACCAGCGCCGCCGCACCGGCTCGGTGACCCATCCGTGAAACGATCGCGGGTCCAGCCACGCCCAGCCCGCATACGCGGCAGCGAAAGCAATACCGATGATCAGACCCGCGCGTGAGCCATGGGTAATGGCCATCGCCACGCTGGCGATGATCGGGATGCTGATGGCCGGGAACAGGACCGCCCACCACAGCAGATACCCGGCCGCTTTGAACAGTGAGAGGATGAGGTCGGTGATCCAGTCGTCGTCGTTGGATTGAGAGTTCTTGCTGTTTTTGTAGTTTGATGCCATGACAAGCGTCCCTCTGGTGAGTGAATGGTCGATAGCAGCTCACGTGCTGGGGCGCGACACCCACGAGCGCCGCGCCCCAGCAAATGGGGTTATTTCTGCGCGCGGGACGCTTGATCGCTCGGCGCAGCCGCGGGGTTGGTGGGGGTGATGGCGTCGGCACGGAACGCCACGCCGCTGCGATCACCTTGAGCCCAAGGGATAGCAACCAGACCCGCGACTGAAACAGGTTGGGTGACTGTCACTTTCGGATCCCCGGCGACGGTGACGTTGAGCACTTCACCACCGGTGTCATCCAACGCCAACAGCTGCGCGGCATACAGTGGCACGCCGGTGGCGGTGTCCACTTTTGGGCTGCCGGTCTCGAAGTTCAGCCGCGGCTCGGCCGCTCGGGTGACGATGAACCGTGTGCCTGATGTGTCGATTCTTAAACGCATTGTCCCGCTGTTCCTTTCGTGATCTGTTTGCGCCCCGTTGCGGCGCTGGGCTCAGTTCACGTGGACATCGCGGACGTAGCGAGGGACGTTGGCAGGCATTGCCGACACTGCCGCAGACATTTCGGACACGACAGGGACATGCCCGTGGGCATCGGACGGGCATCACCGCCGCGGGGCGGCGGCAGTCGCATGGCAAACTAGGAACCACGCGCTGAGGATGGACAGGGATGACACGGAAAGATGTGCGCTGAGACGACGGGCGATCAGGACGGCGACGCCGAGGCCGCCACGATCCCCAACGATCGCCTCACCCAACGGCTGCACGCCAAGGGACTCTCCCCACAGAGGTTCGCCACTGCGGTGGGCGTGGATATCAAGACGGTGCGCCGCTGGCTGGCCAACATCGACTACAACGTCCGCGAGGACAACGCCCGCCGCGCCGCTAAGCTGCTTGGCTGCACACCGCACAACCTGTGGCCCAACCAGTATCCTGCCCCTACCGCGAGCGCGCTGGCGACGACGTCGCTGGGTGGTCCGTTCACCGCGACGCTGTATGCCAGCCGCACCCAGCTGCCGATCACGACGTGGCAGCAGCATTTCGGCGACGCCACCACCGGCATCGACATCCTCGTCCTGGCGGCCACGTTCCTGTTTGACACCCTCGACGGCTTCCTCGACATTCTGCTCGACGCCGCCGCCCGCGGTGTGGCGGTGCGGTTTCTCGTCGGGGATCCTGACACTGCCACCACGATCCTGCGCGGCAAGGAGGAAGGCATCGGCGAGGCCGTCATCGCCCGCTGCCGCACGTCCGTGGAGTTGCTCGCCCCGCATGCCGATACCCCGGGGCTGGATATCCGCACCCACGACACCACGCTCTACACGTCGATCTTCCGGGTCGACGACGCCATGATCGTCAACTTCCACATCTACGGCTCACCCGGGCGCAACAACCCCGTGCTTGTGCTGTCGCGCCACCACGAACCACGGCTCTGGGCCACCCTCGAAGACGCTTTCACCCAGGTCTGGGATCGCGCCAGACCGCTCAGCGCGAAAGGCTGAACCCTATGCGAACCGACTACTACAACGACCCCAACGCCCCGCTGCCCAACAGCGTCGTTCCGTCAGCCTCGGCCATCGTCACCGACGAACAGGGTCGTATCCTGCTGATCAAACGCCGCGACAACACCCTGTGGGCGCTACCCGGCGGCGGACACGACATCGGCGAAACGATTGCCGACACCGCCGTCCGGGAAGTCAAAGAGGAAACCGGGCTCGACATTGAAGTCACCGGCCTTGTCGGTGTCTACACCAACCCGCAGCATGTCGTCGCGTTCACCGATGGCGAAGTCCGCCAACAGTTCTCTCTGTCCTTCACCACCAAGGTGCTCGGCGGTACCCTGGCCATCGATCACGAAAGCACCGACATCGCCTGGACCGATCCCGACGACATCCCCAATCTGGACATGCACCCGTCGATGCGACTGCGCATCGAGCACTACCTGCAACACCGCGACAGCCCCTACCTCGGCTAACCGGCTGGGTTTACAGCCAATCGCGTACCCGTCGGACCGCCGCCAACAGTTCGTCGCGCCCCGCGTCGACCGCGCGGTGCACCGGGTCCTCGGGTCCATAGCGGCCCAACACCTCGATCAATCGATCTCGCGGTGATACCGGCGCCCCGTCCGGCCCGGTCGTCAGATCGCAAAAGGTCAACACATCCAGAACATCGCTGGGCGGATCGCTGAACGCCGCTAAACCTGACAAGCCGCGCTCGGCAGCTTCCGCGTGCGCCCCAGTATGGAACGCCACCAGGGAGGCGACCAGCTCCCGAAAACCCGCCGCCCGGGCAAACTCTGCGCCATCGAGCGGATGAAACCCGGTCCGGCGCAACGACGGTGCGTAGCCGATATCGTGCAGCCACGCCGCTGCCACCAAAGAGTCCGCTGTCTGGGCATCGAACCGCCGACTCAGCCGCTCGGCAGTCGTCGCGACACCCCGCACATGCGCCAACCGCCGCAGCTGCCCCACCAGTCGCGTCTCGGCCTCTCGCCGTGCACGCTGCGCCAGCATCCCGCTCACAACCGCCATCCTACGAGTCCCATCGCCATGGCGCAGACCCGCAACTGATGCTCAGCGGAGCCCGGGCCGCCATAGCCCGCGAGGAACCGGCGGCTACCTGCGGGCTTCGCTACGCTCCCTCTGCTCCCGTCCGCTGGCGCTCCCGTCCGCGCCGCTCGCTACGCTTCGCCCTCCGTCCGCCGCCACACAAGCTTGCACACGACGACGAGCGCTGTACATCTCAACGGCCACGGCATCCTGGCACCACGACAAGCCAGGACTGTCCTCGCTCCTCGCCGCATCGAGACGGCGCGGGCAGCAGGCGCGACCAACGCCCGCCTGACCGCCGCTGGCCTGCGATGTGAGAACTTTCTTTACTGCTATCAAGTCGATGGCGGCACGTTGCCACCAGCTCGACACCGCAGCCGCCCGACTCGAACGCCACGTCGACACCATCACCGCCACCGCCGCACCCGAGCTACAGCGTCGGGCCCGACACCGCTGCCACCCTGCTGACCGCCCTCGGCGACAACCCCGCTCGGATCGGCAGCGACGCCGCTTTCGCCAAACTCTGCGGGGTCAGCCCACTGGAAGCCTCCAGCGGCAAAACGATCCGCCACCGGCTCAATTGGGGAGGCAATCGCGACGCCAACCGTGCCCTGCACGTCATCCTGGTGGTGCGCATGCACCGTCACCAGCCCACCCGCGACTACTTCGTTCACCGCCTGGCCGAAGGCAAAACCAAGAACGAGATCATGCGCTGCATCAAGCGTACATCGCCCGCGAGATCTACCACGCCCTCCGCCAACCCAGCAGAAGAACCAACGAACTCATTGCCTGAAGAACTCATTGCCTGAAGATAGGAGCATCTGGTATCAACTCCCGAAGGGCACCCGATCCGCAATGTCCACCCATTTCGTGGCGATACGGCACCACTGTCGATGCCATCACCCTCACAGGTGAGTAATGTGCAGGTGGCAAATCGTTCAGGGTCATAGGGAACGCGAGATGATTTCCTTCATCACCTCATTTGTGCCGGCGTAGATTTTCTGCACGCGCTGGTCCACCCACAATCTCGAGATGGGATACTCGGTCATGTACCCATATCCGCCGTGGAGCTGCAAACAGTCATCGAGCACCTTCATCGCTCGCTCAGTGGTCCACCATTTCGCCATGGCGACGGTCTGGACGTCGAGTTGGCCCGCGAGGTGTAGGTCGATGCAGTAGTCCAAAAATACTCGTGCGATGCGCGTTTCGGTTGCAGCTTCGGCCAAGATGAATTTCGTGTTCTGGAAGCCGAAGACGGGCCGTCCGAACGCTTCCCGCTCACGGGTGTATTTGAGTGTCTGCTCCACGGCAAGTTCCATCGCCGCGACCGCCCCAACCGCGACGATGAGCCGCTCTTGAGGTAGCTGCGTCATCAGCTGAATGAAACCCTGACCCTCGGTCTCGCCCAGGAGGTGCGAGCGGGGAACTCTTACGTCGTCGAAGAACAACTCGGAGGTGTCTTGTCCGCGTTGGCCGATTTTGTCGAGGACCTTGCCGCGCCGGAATCCGGGTCGATCGGCTTCGGCGACGATCAGCGAGATGCCGGCGGCGCCCTGACTTGGATCTGTCTTGGCGACGACGATGATCAGGTCGGCTTGCTGACCGTTGGTGATGAAGGTCTTTGCGCCGGTGATCACGTACTCGTCACCGTCAAGAATTGCTTTGGTCTTGACACTCTGCAGATCAGAACCGGTCCCTGGCTCCGTCATGGCGATAGCACCGATCATTTCGCCTGAGGCCATCTTGGGCAGCCACTGCCTCCGTAGTTCTTCGGCCGCATACTGGAGGATGTAGTGCGCGACGATTCCGCTGTGCAGCCCTGCGCCCCATGAGCTGTCCCCGACTCGGGCTTGCTCTTCGAGTACGACGGCTTCGTGCGCGAATGTGCCGCCTCCCCCGCCGTATTCTTCGGGTATGGACATGCAGAGCAGGCCTAGTTCGCCGGCTTTGTGCCACAATTCTCGGTCAACTTGGTGCTGGTCTGCGAAACGTTGCGCATGTGGTGCCAATTCGGTCGAGAAGAACTTCGCGGCAAGGTCACGAAGCTCGAGCAATTCGGCGCTCATCCAGGGAGAAATTGATGCTGTCACAGGATTCCCTCTCGGCTGTTCAATATCAATGGGTTTGATTTCTTAGGACGTTTCGATCTGATACTCGCCGGCGGAGTGACGCGCGCGTATGGCCTTCTTGTCGTATTTTCCGACGCTTGTTCGGGGAATCTCAGACACGAAGCTCCACCGCTCCGGGATCCACCACTTGGCGACCTTGTCCAACAGAAACGCGCGCAGTCGGTCGATGTCGACCTCGGCTCCACGGTGAACCACGACCAGGGCGAGCGGTCTTTCCTGCCATTTGTCGTCGGGAACTGCCACCACCGCAGCCTCGTAGATCGCCGGGTGACCAATCAGCGTGTTTTCCAGCTCGACTGAGGAGATCCATTCTCCACCTGACTTGATGACGTCCTTCGCACGATCGGTCAGCGTGAGATACCCGTCTGGGTCGATCCGGCCGACGTCGCCGGTGCGCAGCCACCCTCCGTCGAACTTGTCCGGATCATTTTCGCCGAAGTAGGCGCCGGTGATCCACGGGCCCCGCGCCTGTATTTCACCCACTGATCGACCGTCCCACGGCACGGTCTTCTTATGGTCGTCACGCAACCGGATCTCGACACCGCACATCGGCCGACCCTGGCTTTCGCGCATCTCCCACGCACGGGTCTCGCCTACTCCGTGCGCTGCGCGTGCGACGGTAGCCAGCGGCGAGGTTTCGGTCATGCCCCATGCCTGCACGATAGGCACGTTGTACTTGTCTTCGAATGCCCGCATCAGCGAGACGGGGACTGCCGATCCCCCGCAGGCAACCAGCCGAAGTGAGGAGATATCCCGGGCGGGATTCGATTCCAGGTATCGATCGACATCGTTCCAGATCGTCGGCACTGCACCGGCGATAGTCGGCTGAGTCTCTTCGATGATCGACACCAGCGGCGCGGCCTGCAGATGGCGATCGGGTAATACCAAGTCCGCACCAGACATCAACGCCGCGTAGATCAGTCCCCACGCATTGGCGTGAAACATCGGGACAATGGCCAGGATACGGTCGGCCTCGCTCACTGCCAGGGCGTTCGACGTGCAGGCGGTCAGTGCATGTAGGTAGGTCGAACGGTGGCTGTAGACAACACCTTTGGGATTTCCAGTAGTCCCGCTGGTGTAGCACATGGCCGCGGCGGAACGCTCATCGATCTCGGGCCAATCGAAAGTCTCCGGTTGCTGCGCCAGGATCTCCTCGTAACGCAACACCGTCTTCCCGCATCGCTGCAGCGGAGCGAGGTCGCCGCCCCCGGTGGCGATGACCGTATGCACCGACTCCATCGCTGGTAGCGCACTAGCCAACAATGGCGCAACCGACGCATCCACCAGGATGATCTGATCGCTGGCATGGTTGGCGATGTACGCGAGTTGCTCTGGAGCCAAACGAATGTTGAGGGTGTGCAGCACCGCGCCCATGGAGGGAACCGCGCAGTAGGCCTCGAGATGCTCTTGGTTACTCCACTGAAAAGTGGCCACCCGTTGATCTGCCGTTATTCCCAGCCCGCGCAACGCATTGGCAAGTCGGCCCGCTCGCCCCAGGACGCTACGGTAGGACATACTTCGGCATCCAGTTCCGTCGGGGGTGATCACCTCGCTGTTTCCGTGAATGGAGGCGGCATGGCGGACAATTGCCGAGATTGTGAGCTGGACGTCTTGCATCGTGCTGTGCATTTCGCATCGGCCCTTCAGGCGAACAGGTCTGGATGGCGACTCGCATCGCCTATGAGCGTCCCGTAGTGGGTTCTGAGCGCTTGCAGGATCTCTGCCAGCGGTAGATCGTCGAAGGCGCCTCGATCCCTCAGATATTCCATGTGTTGTGTGCCGTCACCGGCGAACCCGTGCAGCAGGGCGTCTGTGCGCCCGTCGAAATCAATTGGCGGGACGCCGAACCGTGCGCATAGCTCGCGATTGAACGCCGGAGTTGCCTTGACCCAGACACCGCAGAGATGCATGAGGCTGTATCCGTGGTAGACGAATACGTCGGTACCGCCCATCCGCTCACGCAATGTCTCGGTCTGAAGGTGGTTTCGGACATCGGCGAACCCCAGCCGCGCTGGGATGCCTGCTGCTCGGCAGGCCGCCGTCAAGAGCACCGCCTTCGGGACGCAGTAAGCGCGGTCTGCAGTTGCGATGGTGCTGGCGCGATACGCATGCGGGTCATCGGTCACGGTGTAGGGGTCATACCAAATCGAGTCGCGGACCGCAGTGAAGAT
The DNA here is from genome assembly GCF_963378075.1 of Mycolicibacter sp. MU0083. Lineage (NCBI taxonomy): Bacteria > Bacillati > Actinomycetota > Actinomycetes > Mycobacteriales > Mycobacteriaceae > Mycobacterium > Mycobacterium kokjensenii. The sequence continues at coordinate 1,769,911 of NZ_OY726394.1, read as the reverse complement.
GGCTATGGCCTTCGTGGTGTCGTCGACCGCGCCGCGGGTCGCCGATGCAACGAAGTCGCGTACCGATTCATGTTGCCAATCGAGGAACTCCGTGGGCTCCAGGTAAGGCGAGTTCTCACCGCTCATCGGTGCCGCAACGTCACAGGCAGTCCGTCCACGGGAATGGGCAGCGAGGTGTTGTCCCAACGCACGTGATAGTCGTTTGGGACCGTCCAAGTGTAGGTACGCAACATCTGGTGCAGGATTGCCTTCACCTCGAGTGTGCCGAACTGCATCCCAATGCATTTGTGCGCCCCCCCGCCGAACGGCACCCAGGCGAATCGGTGCTGTTGGTCCTCGCGCCGGGGCTCATCGAAGCGCGACGGATCGAAACGGTCCGGGTCGCTCCATATTCTGCGGTCGAAGTGATTTACGGCGGGTGTGATTGCGCACAAGGTTTCACGGGGGATGTGATAGCCGTCGATGGCGACATCGCGGACGGTCTTGCGCATCACCAGCGGAACGGGCGCCAGCAGACGCAGAGCTTCTTTGAGGATCAGATCGAGGACCGTCATCTGCTCCAGTTCGTCGATATCTGGCGAATCGTCACCGAAGGACCGCGCCTCCGCCGCTGCCTTCTCCTGCCACTCAGGATGTTTAGCGAGGAAGTAGGTCACAGCAGTGGTGGTGATCGTGGAGGTATCATGGGCGGCCATCATGAGAAAGATCATGTGGTTGATCACATCCTCGTCGGAGAATCGTTCACCGTCTTCCGTGGTCGCCTGGCATAGGGCGGCGAATAGATCGTCGGTCTCGCCTGCACGCGCGGCCGGCAGGTGTCGGGAGAAGTAGTCCTCCAACACGCGCCGCCCATGCACGCCGGCGCGGAACCTGGTGCCCGGGAGTGGAACTCGCACAAAGGAACTCGCCGCGCGAACAGTGGAAATGAACGCCTCGTTGACAGCAGCGCTCTCGTCCTTGCCGCGGCCACCCATGAAGACATCCGTGGCAATATCGAGGGTGAGATTCTTCAACAACGGGTAGATCCGGACCGACGGACCGGTCGGCCACGCGGGCACGGCTGCGCGAACGCACGGGGCCACCTGCCCGACATATCCGGTCAGGCGAGGACGCGTGAACGCCTCCTGCATGATGCGCCGGTGCATCAAATGTTCGTCGAAGCTCATGAGCATCAACCCGCGATGGAAGAAAGCATCGATCAAGAAGGACCAGCCATCCTGAGAAAAGGCCTTGGCTTCGCTTGTGAACGCCTCACGCGTTGCGTCTGGACCGGCGATGACCACCATTTTGGTACCGAATGCGCCCATCCACGACACCGAGCCCAAACGTTCGTAACGCTCCCGACTGAATTCTGAACCAAATCGGATGTAGTCGACAGTGTGCCCCAGCAACGGGAGTCCAGCGTCCCCTAGGACGGCTCTCAGCCCAGATCCGGCGGGGGCCAGCGCAAGTTCCCGGACTCTCCAGTCCCGACTCCACTGTCGCCATTTGTCATCGACGACGCGGGGGGCGGGCGCCAACAGGACAGACGTCAACCGCTCCTTGGGGTGACGCGTGAGTGCGAGAAGCTGATTAGCCACGATGCCTCCTGGGCGCTCTGCTGCACGGGTATCTGGTAACAGTTTACATAGATGTGCTGAATGTCAATATTCGAACAATGAACAGTGAAATGTTAGACACCGCCTGCGACCCGGATCATCTGCGCAGCCTCGCGCCGTTCTCACTCGGGCCGTCTAACTGAAGGCGTTCAACGTGCCTGAATAGATAATCGTGATTGCGTGGTTTGCGGGTGAGGATCCGGTAGGCAAATGTAGGCCCAGGCCAGTTCGTCGGGATCGCGCCACTCGAGGTCGTGTACCAGCTCGCGCAAAGCGCCCACACCGACCTTCGCAGCCGCCGGCCCAATCGTGTGTTGTAGCTTTGCTCGATGTCTGGCCTGACGTCGACCGTACGCCCTGGGGCACTCGCCAAAATCTTGATGAGGGCACCGACATAGCGGACCTGAGACTCGATCATGTAAATGATCGACCCGGAACCGACGTTCGTGTTCGGGCCATAGAGGAGAAAGAGATTCGGGAACATCGGGACTGTAATGCCCAGGTATGCGTGCGCCTGCGTCCCCCACACCTCGTCCAGAGTCACTCCGCCCCAGCCGCGAACACGCATCGGGGCGAGGAAGTCGGTAGCGCGGAAACCTGTTCCGTAAATGACGACGTCCGCGTGGTGGAGTACGCCATCGTCGGTCACGACTCCCTTGTCGCAAAGCTTCGCAACCGCGTTGGTCACCAACGAGACTTCACCGTTGGCAATCGCGGGGTAGTAATCATTCGAGAACAACACCCGCTTGCACCCCGGCGCATCTGATGGCGTGAGTTGCCGGCGCAGCATTGGATCGGCAACCTGCCGATGGAGGTGGTAGCGGGCGACCGCGCCGAGAATGCGTGACAAGGGCTTCGCGTCGACCAACGTCACTGCGAGCACTTCAAAAATCAGCCATACCGCGAAACGCTCAAGACGCGGCCACAGCGGCAGAACCTTAATCAGCTGTTGGTGAAGACGTCCGTACCTGCTGTCCCACTTCGGCAAAATCCAAGGCGCCGTGCGCTGATACAGCGTTACGCGCTGTGCCTCGTGTGCGATCCATGGCACAAACTGTATCGCGCTTGCGCCTGTCCCGATGACGGCTACTTCCTTGCCGCGCAGCGATACCGAATGGTCCCAACGCGCCGAATGAAAACGCGGCCCCTCGAAGGTGTCTTCGCCGGCAATATTCGGCGTATGAGGTCGCGAGAGCTGCCCCACGGCCGAAATCACGACATCGCACCAGATCGTCTCGCTGGATTCGGTCACCAAACGCCAACGGCCGGCCTGTTCATCGAAGGTCATCTCGACGACTTCGGTCCGCGTGCGCAGCTGCAGGTCCATTCCGTCGGCCAGGACGAGTCGGCGAAGATATTGGAGTATCTCGGGCTGTTCTGCATAACGTCTCGACCAACGAGTGTTGGGCTTGTCCGAGAGTGAGTACAACGCTGACGGCACGTCGCAAGCCGCTCCTGGATAGGTGTTGTCGCGCCAGACGCCGCCGATGTCTGCAGCCTTTTCCACCATGGTGAAGTTGGTGAATCCGTCCCTCTTCAGCTGATGGGCCATGGCGATACCCGCGACGCCGGCCCCGATGATCACTATCGACGGATCGTGTCCTCGAGGATCCCTCGCAAAGCCGCCTGTCATGAGACAGCTAAGAAGCAGTTGATGGCGCGGTGGCAGTGGAGCATCCACGGTCCCAACACTTTCACCGGTGGGCCGAAGCTTTCAGGAAGTTTCCAGCGCGGTGGATCGCCTCACGAGCCTCGGGCAGGATTCGGAACATGGCTTGGAACACGTGGATCTGTCCCCGGTACACCTGTATCTCAACGCTTGATCCGGCCGATCGGAGGCGGTCGGCAAGATGCCTCGAGTCATCGATCAACATTTCTCTTCCGCCTACCTGAATCAGGATCGGTGGCATGGACCTGAGGTCTGCGTCGAGCACGCTGATTCGCTCATTGCGGTGATCTGCACCAGCCACGTACAGGTCAAGAGCGCGGGCCGCGGACCGAGCAGAGGCGAAAGGATCACGGCGGCGAAGTTCGCGTGCCCTCGCGAGTTCACATGTCAGATCCAGGACCGGAGACATGAGAAGCATCGAATCCGGCAGCGGAAGTCCGTCACTACGTGCGCCAAGGGCGGTGGCCATCGTGAGCTGGCCGCCCGCCGAGTCCCCGGCCACCGCAACACCGCGTTCGCCGGAAGCCGAAGGCTGCCCTGTGACGAGCCAGCGGTATGCGTTCAGTGCATCGTCGGCGGCAGCGGGAAAGGGATAGCGTGGAGCTAGCCGATACCTCACCGCAAAGATGGGCCGACCGCTCGCGGAGGCAAGTTCACCGAGCAGGCCGCGGTGGGTAGCCGGTGAGCACATGGAGTAGGCGCCGCCATGAATGTAGAGCAACGGAACCGCGTGTGGATCGACTGCAGGAGAAGTGATCCAATCCCCGCGTATCTGATTCCCGGCGAACTCGGTATCTATTGTGCGAACCGCCACGCTTCGGCGGGGCCGCGATCCCACAAGCGCCATCCGGAGTACGCGATCCATCACCGCGAGGCCGTGGGCGTTCGACGGGATGAGTTGCGACAGCGGACGCAGTGTGTTTCGCGAAGTCATTGCCACGAAATGACTTGCAAGACTGGGGCGCCGGTCCGTCGCATCAGTGTCGGTCACCGTGCGCCCACGGATTCTGCGCGACGTTCAAATCGGTAATCGGAGAGCCGGAAGGTGCGGCTACGCCAGTAAGTCTCCAGGGTCGTTGACGGACGCAACGGAACATCGCCGTGTTTGTCGAAATAGTAACTGTTGGCATTGGAACAGCTCGGCTGCCAGAAAACCTGTCGATGTCGGCGGTTAACCATGTCAGCGAAGTAGCGGTCGTTCGCCTGCTGTCTGACCTCTACGTAATCAGCCTTCAGCGTGCGCGCACGACGAAGACAGCGGACGATATGCCGACTTTGCGCCTCGATGAGTGTGAAGTAGGAGGAGCCGTTGTAACCATAGGGACCGAAGATATTGAAGTGATTCGGGAACCCTGGGACGCTCACACCCTCGAAGGCTTGGAGGCGGTGCTCATCCCACCAGGCAGACTGCTCCACTCCACCGCGTCCCTTCAGCACATAAGTCGGCATATTGCCCGACTCCATCACTTTGAACCCGGTGGCCAAGACCATGACATCGATCGGATAACTCTTGCCATCTTCCGTGTGAACCGAGGCATGGTCGACATGGGTGATGCCGCTGGTCTCGAGCGAAACATTGCGACGGTTGTACGTTGCGAGATAGGAATTGTGGAAACTCGGTCGCTTACAACCCAACGAATAGCGAGGAATGAGTTGGTCTCGAGTCACCGGATCGTCGACCGCCCGACGCATATAGCGTTTCGCCGCCTCTTCCATGAGGTCCGACACAGGGATCAACGAGTGAAAATGAGCTGCGATTGGAAATGTGAACTCGACGAACGCCTGACTCGCAGTGCGCGTCATCAGTTGTGCCCCTGGCACCAACCGCATCACTGTCGCGGCCCAGCTCGGTATGGAGAAATCCGGCTTCGGCAAGCAGTAAATCGGCGTTCGCTGGAAGACCGTCAGACTTGATGCGATCTTCGCGATTTCGGGAATCAGCTGCACCGCAGATGCCCCAGTCCCGATCACCGCCACCCGCTTACCGGTGAGATCTTTCGTGTGGTCCCATCTGGCCGTATGCAGCGTCACGCCGGCGAAGTCGCGCACTCCTGGAATATCAGGCCACTTCGGCCGACTGAGAACGCCAGAGCAATTTATCACAAAACGCGCGGTCAGATTCTGACCAGAGGAGCAGCTCAGCCGCCATAGTGCGGCGCCTTCGTCGAAACAGGCTTCGTCCACAGTCGTGTTGAACCGGATGTAATTTTGGAGTCCGTATTTTTCTACACACCGCTCTGCATAAGCCTTCAACTCATCCCCGTGAGCGTAAGTACGTGACCAGGATGTTCGCATCTCATAAGAGAACTGGTAACTATAGGACGGAATATCGACCGCTATTCCCGGATACGTATTCCAGTGCCATGTGCCGCCGACGCCATCGGCGTCATCGACTATAAGAAAGTCCGCAAATCCGGCCTTCAACAGGCTGATGGCTGTACCAATCCCAGAAAACCCGGCTCCGACTATTACAATTTTGTAGTGCTGCCCAGACTCAGAACCCATTACTTCCTCACGTGCGCTTTGATGTTTACCCTATCCGCTGCTGCAGTTCAGCGTGTTTGTGTCAACTTCAGGTCAGCATCGTCACGCCGAGTGATGTCGTAATCCCGCATATCCAGACGGGACAGTTCCCTGGTGAACTGAGTCGCAAAGCCCGGATACATCGTGCCGTTATAGCCGTCCTCCGTTAAATACCAGCTGCTGCAACCCGAGTTCCATGTCGTGCGTCGTAACCGCCGCTGAATATTGGAGTGGTACGCGTTTTGGCTACCCTCTTTCACATCCAGGGTATGGACTCCGTTACCTTCGTCGCGCAAGAGCTCGATCGCTTTTACGATGTAATCGATTGCTGCCTCCATATATAGAAGGGCAGAGTTGTGGCCAGGACCGGAATTAGGCCCGAAAGTGAAGAACAAATTCGGATAGCCGGCCACACTCACGCTCTTGTAGGCAAATCTCCCCTCAGACCACGCGTCTTCGAGTTTTCGTCCGTCGCGCCCTCGGATCGGAAATGGCGTACCGCGTTTACACACATCGAAGCCTGTCGCGAATACTATGCAGTCCACCTCATGCTCGATGCCGTCGGCGGTTCGAATTCCGTTCGGAGCCAGTGTGGCGATCGGCCAGCTGACGAGTTTGCAGTTATCGGCCTGGAGAGCAGGGTAATAGTCGTTAGTCATAAGCATGCGTTTGCACCCAGGTCTGAACTGCGGTGTTAGCTGACGTCTCAACCAGGTATCCTTCACCTGCCGACGCAGATTCGCCTTCGCGGCCGCTTGGATGACAGATGTGGCAGCGGTATCCCAAACCATGCCCACGGCCATGACCTCATGCGCCCAGAACCACGCACCTCGTAGGGCCTGTTCGGTTGCCGGCATGCGCTTGAAAGTCGAACGCGCCCAGGCCGGATGCCGGAAATTCACCCTCGGTAGGACCCAGCCGGGCGTCCTCTGAAACACCTTGACCGACGCCGCCAACTGGACCAATTCGGGAACGATCTGCACAGCGCTCGCCCCGGTCCCGATAACCGCCACCCTCTTACCGCTCATGTCATAGGAGTGGTCCCACCGAGCACTGTGAATCTTTTTCCCCTCGTACGACTCGATGCCACGAATATCCGGGAAACTGGCGTCAGCAAGTGGTCCGCTAGCCATCACGACTGAACGGCCCCTATACCGCCTGCCGCCGGTCGTGTCGACAACCCACTCTCCGGCATCCTCGTCGAATTCCAGTGCACTCACGTCCGCACCGAAATGAATGAACCTCCCAAGATCGTATTTCGCGACAATCGCGTCGATATAGGCGAGGATCTCTGCGCTCCCCGAGTATGCGCGAGTCCAGCCTGGGTTCGGCTCGAACGAGTAGGAGTACAGCAATGACGGAATGTCGCAGGCGGCGCCGGGGTAAGTGTTGTCACGCCAGGTGCCCCCGATGCGATGTGATCGCTCCAAGATGACAAAGTCGTTAATGCCCGCTTGAAGCATTCTCATCGCCGTACCGATACCCGCGAAGCCGGCGCCGACGATCAAAGTCGTTACCGTGTCCGTCATTTAGCGACCGGTTCATAGGTCAGTTCATCCGTCCATGAAGGCGGTCGCCCGAGTACTTGCACGGGGAAGATGTCGATCGCATTGCCTAAGCGCTGGGAAACGAAGTGAAGGGGTTGGGACCGCTTGATCGAGGAGGACATGTGGGCCTTCAAGATGTGATATCCAGGCACCCTCCGCGTGTGCTCACTGCGGTCCCCGACATTGCCATATCGCGTCACCGCGTTGTACAGCTTCTCTTCGGATAGCCCCATCGCGTTGAGATTCATCAACATGCGCGTGAGAAGCGGTATATACAGCAACGCGCCAGTGAGAATACGGGGGTCCATCACAGCGCCGACCGTTTGGATTGCATGGATTCGCATGGGACTGGCGCCGAGGTCATTCAGGACTTGAAAACCTACTGCAAGGTGCCGCGATTCGTCGCTGTTGACCTTATTGAATACTTCCCCGCAAATTGGGTCGTCGACCTCATCAAGGAGAAATTTCAGCAGGGCCCCGTCCAGCGCGGTCTCCAGTGCGGGAATCGCGGCGCCGATGACAGTCAGGGGAAGGGCCTCAGCGTACCGATCTAGCCACTCGATCACGAGACGGATGTTCTTATTCGGTACAGGCTTTTCGCCTTCCTCGATCATGCCCCAGCGACGCATCAGAGCAAGTTCGGCGTTGGCGTGACGCTGCTCCTCGGCGTGAAAGTAACGGTAAATGTCTCCGAGCGCTTCGAAGGGCGCCTTCGGGGCCATCGCAGCAAAGGCGCGCGCTCCGACATGCTCAATCCACACCACGTCGGACATGAATTGCTTGAGTTTGGGACGCTGTTCGTCGGTGATCAACTCCGCACCAGGGGCGTCCCAATCGATATCGGCGAGAGCCCATTGCTTGTTCTTGATCGTCTCGAGCATGTCGCTATATGCGAACGCCATTTCACTGCTCCCTCTGGTCGGCTGGATCGTTCCACGAGGCCATGCGCTCCACCAGCCCCAACGCGCGCGTAAACGGACCGGGTAAAGCTCTTTTCAGTTGCCACAAAATTTTCGCGTCCAGTTGGGGCACGACATAGATTTGTCCGCGATCGTGCGCGTTCAGAGTGGTTCGAGCCACTTGATCCGGCGAAATGCCGGTCCACCTCATCAGGTTGGTCGCGAGTCTCGCCGCCGACTCCTCAATCTGAGGATTATTGGCGATGTTCGTCTTGACGAAGGTGGGGCAAAGCACTGTGACGTTGACGTTGGTACCGCTGAGTTCGGCCGCCAATGTCTCGGACAGAGCGAGCACGCCGGCCTTACTCACGTTGTATGCGCCCATTCGGGGCGCCGAGCCGAAACTTGCGGCGGACGCCACATTGATCACTCCGCCCCGGCCGTTGCTCCGGAGGCGAGGAACAAAAGTCTCGCAACCGTAGATAACACCCCAAAGGTTGACAGAAATCGCAGCGTTCCAGTCCTCGACCGACGTATCGCCGATGCGATTGCCGCCGGCACCGATTCCGGCGTTGTTGATCACCAGACTCGCCGCCTTGCCGAACCAGTCTTCACTGGCATCAGCGAGGTTACGGACCTGCTCAAGTTCGGTGACGTCGCATACGACGTCGAAACCCTCGCCGCCGGCCTGCCTCACCATCTCGGCCGACTCCTTCGCAGTGATGGGGTCTTTGTCCGCACACACAACACGTCCACCTCTGCGAGCAAGCTCAACGGCGAACGCGCGGCCGATACCGCTCCCTGCGCCTGTGACTACTGCGTGGGCGCGGTGGGTTCTACCTGGTGAATTACCGAACGGCAAGAACCTCATCTGCTTGCCCTTTGGATCGCGACACTGATTTCCGGTGCGGGAGGATATTCATTTGGGGGCATCAGCCACCATTGGGGTCGCATGCCACCAGTTTGGGCGTGAGCCCGACGTTTTGTCAAGATGGTGAGGTGAGGTCGAGAAGCAAGGTCTGGGGTGGTCGGACCGGTGCTGAGCGTCGAGCAGAGCGACGGCAGCAATTGATCGAGGCTGCGACCGAGATTTGGAGTGAGAGCGGTTGGGCCGCAGTGACTATGCGCGGCGTTTGCGCCCGGACAGGGCTCAACGATCGATACTTCTACGAGGACTTCAAGACGCGCGAGGATCTTCTCGTCGCAGCGTGGGATGGCGTTCGCAATGACATGCTCGGCGAGGTTTCCGCGCTCTTCGACGAGCGTGTGGATCGGCCGCCGATCGAAACCATCACCGCGGCGATCGCCATCGTGGTTGACCGGATCGCACGCGATCCTGGCCGGGCGCACATCCTCCTCGCTCAGCATGTAGGTAGCTCACCGCTGCAAGATCGCCGCGCTGTGGCGCTGCAGGAGGCAACGCAGTTGGTCGTCGAGGCAAGCCGGCCACATCTCAGAGAAGACGCCGACGAGACGGCCCTTCGTATGGACACTTTGGTTGCGGTGGGGGGGTTCGTCGAAGTCATCACGGCCTGGCACTCCGGTTTGCTTGCGGTGACCGAAAAGGAAGTGGTCGCGCACACTAGCCGACTGGCTGAAACCTTGGCTCAACGCTACGTCGTCAGCGGCTGAGGCTTAACCTTTCCGTGAGTTTCGAGGCCGACTGCATTTGTCTGTATGACTGTCGCCTTGACCCGCCACCGGGCATCCAATCCGTGACGACAGGCGCGCTGTCGTTTGTTTGGAGGAACGACGCAGAAACAGTGTCTTTCTGCGTCGCCCTCCTCACGCACTTTTGCTACCCAGGCTGAGCGATGACCTTCTGTGAGCCGTCTTGGTCGAACAGTTCCTTGCTCCATCGCTCCAGGACCGCGGCACTGTCCCAATCATCAGGGTGGAAGCCGGGGCGGTTGTACGAACGGAATCGCTGCAGCGCATCGGCGGTGAACATCGGGGTGCGACTGAAGCGATGTAGGCTACGCACCAACGTGACCGGGTTATACGAGGCCTTGTCAGAGGCCATCGAAAGCGCAGTCTGCAGAATGAGTTCGCCGAACAGAATTGCAGAGGCGATCCGCATGCCCCGTACGCGGGTGCGCTCGGTGCCTCCAATCAGCCGATAGGCGTCGAAGGCGACGGCTTTGTGCTCCGACTCCTCGAACGCATGCCACAGCAGAATCGGTCGAACCTCTGTCTGTCCGATGAGCTTCTGGGCGTCATCGCTGGTGAGAATGATTTCAGCGAGCGTCGCGGTGTAGTGCTCCAATGCAGAGGTCATCGACAGCCGCATTTCTGGCGAAAAGCGCCGCTCCAATAGCTTGATCAGGCGTGCGACGTGGCGGTCGATCCGCGCGGTCGGATAACCCATGGCCTGGAGCCGTTCGTTGAGGAGCCGATGCTGGTGTCGGTGTGTGGCCTCTTGTCCGATGAAACCCTTGACCGCTGTCAGCAATTGGGGATCGTCGATGGAACTCTGGAAATACTTGACCGAGCGGATGAAGAAGTCTTCCCCTTCCGGGAAGGTCGCAGAAAGCACCGAGATGAAATGGCTCATCACCAGGTCGCCATCCACGAAGTGTTGCCGCTTCGTGGAGGTGGGCATGGGGAAACGAACGCGCCGGGGTTTTGGCAATACACGGCTCTTGGTCGAGGCTCGATCTTCCGGCATCTTGACGGGGTCCTTCCTCCGTAGTCTGATCTGACTTTAGGCCTTGTCACATGAGACTGCCAGAATGTAGGGCATGAGTCCAGCACGTGTTTATGGCGGGCTGTCCGCAACTCAACGCGATGCGCAGCGCCGCGCACTGCTGATTGACGCCGCGGTCGCGCTCATGGGCAAGCAGGGAGCCGCCGCGTGCACCGTGACCGCTGTGTGTACGGAGTCAGGAGTGACGAGCCGGTACTTCTACCAGCAGTTTCGCGACAGAGACGCGCTCCTGCGTGCGATGTTCACCAAGATCTCCACCACCTTCCAAGCCGTGATCACCAAGGCGATACCGGATGACACCGTTGCTCCTCAAGAACTCGCTTACGCTCCGATAAAGGCCCTGGTTCAGATGATCGAGAACGATCCCAGCATGGCCCGCATATTGTTTGTCGAATCGGGCGCTGAACCCCTGCTTCGGCAGCTGCGAAGCGAACTGATGTCCGAATTTGCGGAGCTCGTCCTCAGAGAGGCCCGCCTGCATCTCGATATACCCAGCGAGGTGATTCAGGTCGCAGATCTCGCCGCTACCTACGGTGTCGGGGGCCTGTTCGAGATTCTCCGTCGCTGGATAGACGGACAACTAAACCTATCGACCGAAGTGCTTATCGAGCATTGTGCGGGTTTTCTCGGCAGTCTTGGCCTGTATACCCTCGGCCAGAAACCTGACCCGGCCGCTTCGCACATCCAGGTCGATATCAACTCCCCTGCGGGCCACAGCTGATGAGACCGGCGGTCTTTTCGCCGACACGCTGCGGCGTCACGCTACCGAAGGCTGGTACACCACGATGTGGTCGAGTACGCGTTTGCTTAGCAAACCCGCCTGTCGGCCCCGGTTTAATCCGAGCAGCCTGCGCCGGTTGAAAAATGAGCAGATTTACGGGTTGCGTCATCCCTCCCAGGGTGGTCGCGCAGTGCAGCGTATTGACGACGCCTTCTGTATGGAGCTAGTGAAGTGATCCAGCGTGACGACGACGAATAACCCGGACGCGGACGCGACCAGCTGGCCGGTGGCTTCCTCGCGCAATTCTGCCCGCACTTCGAGTTTCCGGCCGGTTCTGGACACGAGCTCCGCGCTGACCTCGTAGGGAACCCCCAGCAATACCGGCGCGAAGAACTCGGTGTCGAGCTTACGGGTGACGGCCATCTCACCGACGACGTAGAGCAGCATGCCCACCGTGTCGTCAAGAACCGTCATGACTGCGCCGCCATGTGCGATCCCGGGTGCGCCGCGATGTCGGCCGTCGAAGATATGCCTGGCGCCCACCCCGTCGCCACGCCGACGCGCTCGCAGGCGATGACCGTGCGGATTGTCTGTGCCGCAACCAAGGCACCACGGATGGTGCGCATCGAGGTAGTCGCCGTCGGCGGCGATAACACGATTCTGAAAGTTATGCCACCACGCGATGGCCGAATCTTCTGCTTGCTCGTCGATGACGAAATCCTCCTAAATAGGACCACGCAGTGCATGGACCACCATGCGACTGAAGAACTGCGCCGACGTCGGCTGGGCTGATCGCCGGAAGACAGTATGTAAAGGACTCGTTAGCCCGCCGAGATCATCGCTGCGGTACACCTTCCAGTTCGGTCACTATCAGCCATTTGGTCCTGCCCCGCAATACGCCCTCGACGCTGTCGCCGCATAGCTCGCCCGATAATGCTCGGGGTCGTCGTCGGTGCTATAGGGGTCATACCAAATCCTGTCCCCCACAGCGGTGACGGTCAACCTCGCCTTCTGCACAAGGGTCACGAACGTCACCGACCGCGTTCTGGGCGAAGCGCTGAACATCGTCATGCTGCCAATCGAGAAACCAGTAGTCTCCAGGAAACTCGATTGGTTTGAAGTGCCACTCACAGATAGCCTTTCAGATGAGCTTCGATGCCGGTATCGACAGTGCCAACGGATCGACTGGCCGTTTCGAGGGCTTCGACGAGGCGCGTTTCGGCGTCCGGGATCGTCGCGGCGACTTTGGCCGCAGCTAGACTACGACTCCGTAGCGATGTGCCGGCATCCGTGGCTGCGGCCGCAAGCGTAGACCACGCTTTGGAAGCATGTCGGGCCGCGGCAGCCGCTTCGGCAGTGGCGGCGTCATCTAGGAGATCGGCGATGTTCTGGCAACCGTGTGCCTGCAGCGTACGAAAGAGCCCGCCGCCGGTACCGGCTTTCTCGATGAACGCCCCGAGCCCGAACAATGCCGCGGTCAGGGCATCGTCATCGAACAGCGTTGGCCAATGCCCTACGTCATCGGCGAAGTCCTGCACACCCTTCAAACCGGAAGATTCGACTTCAGCTGCCTCGATGCGCAGTAGCGGCGCACCTACGGCACCGCCGCGCATGAACGCTGCGCTCGCGGCGAGTGAAGCGGCCGCGATCGGCCCAAGGTCTGGCACTCGCTCTGGCCAGTCGACGTGATATGTGGTGTGCCGGGTAGGTGTGGGAAACCCGACCGAGGACCGCGCCCGGCGTAGGTCGTCGTAGGCCACCGTCTGGGTTGTCTCGCGGTCATTATCGACCACATAGGCGACCCGTTGTTCGTCATCGTATCCGGTGATGACAATGTCGTGACGGCTCATGTGCAATCGGACGCGCAGGTAAGGAAGTTCGCCGATGTCAGCCCAGACCATGACGGGTCGACCTTTGTCGATTTCGTCGGTCACAAATGCCCATCCCACGTCCGGGTCATCGGTCGATCGCACGACGAACTTTGCGCCAACCCGGGAGAGGTAATCTTGTTCCAGGTCGCTTCCTCGTCCTACCAGGTACACCTGGGGGAACAACTGCGTAGAGCGGACGTACGAGAAGTCCAAGGCTCCGCCGAGGGTGAAGACCAATCCTTCACTGAGTGCTTCTGTCCCCCATCCGAGTTGGGCCCATTCAGTAAGGTCACGAAGCGCACCGGAACCACAGTGCCCTCCCCTCCTATGGGGATAGGGAATTTGAATCCTCGTCATCGCCGCTTCCTCTCTTGTCAGTAGCACTGTTGAGACTCGTCAAAAGCTACGTTTCATCACGGCTTCCCGGCTGACAGTAGGTGCCAACACCAACACGCGTGACCGCAGCCAACCTCAGCCGCGCATCTCGACCGCCTATGGCGATGGGGCACATTGACTTTCGATCGCTAGTCCTGCATCAACACGTCAACGGTAAGAGCCACAGACGCGCAGCACTCAACCGTTGTACTCAGCTCGCTTGCTCCCGTGGTCGCGCTCCCGCGCTTCGGCTGCTTTATCAGAATCGGATGAGTCCTCGGATGTTGCGGCCCGATCGCATATCCGCGTAGCCTTCGTTGATCTGATCGAGGGTGTACTCACGGGTGATCAGCTCATCCAGCTTGAGGTGTCCGGCGTTGTAGAGCTCGACGAGCCGCGGGATGTCGTGGGCGGCGTTCGACGAACCGTACAGAGCGCCGCGGATCTGCTTTTCATACAGCGTCAATTCCAGCAGTGAACCCGACATCGAGGTGTCTTCGGGGTGCCCGATCGCGGTAACGACCACACGGCCGCGTTTACCGACCAAGGACAGCGCCTCGCCGATGTAGGACCCTTCGGCGACATCGGTGGTCAAGACGCAGACATCGGCGAGTTTGCCGCGGGTGATGTCACTGATCAGTGACCAGGCCTCGTCGATCGTGGCAACGGCATGCGTCGCACCGAAACCGCCGGCTTGTTCACGCTTGAACGCCACCGGATCGACAGCCACGATGTTCAACGCGCCCGCGATGCGGGCACCCTGAATCGCATTCATGCCGATGCCACCGGCTCCGATCACTACCACGGTATCCCCGGCACGCACCTCACCGGTGCGCACCGCCGACCCGTACCCGGTCGTCACACCACACCCGATCAACGCCGCCTTGTCCAGCGGTGTCCCCTGGTCGATTTTGACCAGAGACGCCTTGGGGACCACGGTGTATTCCGAGAACGTGCCCAGCAGGCACATCTGGCCGACGTCCTCACCCCGGGCATGGAAACGGTAAGTGCCGTCGATCTGGGGTCCCATCATGAGCGCGGCACCCAAGTCGCACATGTTCCCCATCCCCCGCGCGCAATAGGAACAGTGCCCACACGACGGCAGGAACGTCAGGATCACCGAATCGCCCTCGGCGACGTTCTCGACACCCGCACCCACTTCGACCACGGTGCCGGCACCCTCGTGGCCACCGACGACGGGCAGCGGAATGGGCAGGTCGCCGGTCACGAGGTGTTCGTCGGAATGGCACAACCCGGTCGCGGTCAGCTGGACGAGCACTTCATCGGGGCCGGGAGGATCCAACTCGATGTCCTCGACTTCCCACTTTTCTCCTAGGCCCCACAGCACTGCAGCACGTGTCTTCATATGTGTCTCCTTAACGTCAGTGTTTCGGTCGCAGTGGATTGATGATTCACGCCAGCGTCTCGATGATGAGGTCACCGTCGCCGAACTGGCGGCGCAGCTTCTTCTTGTCGAACTTGCCAGTGGAAGTCAGCGGAATGTCGGTGACGAACGCCCACCGTTCCGGTAGCCACCACTTGGCCACCCGCGCACGCAGAAATTCGGTCAGCTCCGCCGCGGTGGCGGTGCGGTCGGCAGCCAGGACGACCACCGCCAGCGGCCGTTCCTGCCACTTGTCGTCGGGCACTCCAATCACCGTGGCGGTGCGCACCGCAGGGTGAGCGGCCAACTCGTTCTCCAATTCCACCGAGGAGATCCATTCGCCCCCGGACTTGATGACATCCTTGGAGCGGTCGGTCAGCGCGATGAACGCGTCCGCGCTGATCGTCCCGACGTCCCCGGTACGCAACCACCCGTCCGGCGACGCCGCCGGACTGTCATTCTCGTAATACGACTGAGTGATCCACGGGCCGCGGACTTGAATCTCCCCCACCGATTTTCCGTCCCACGGTTGTTCTGCACCGCTGTCATCGACGATGCGGGCCTGCACACCGGCCACCACCCGGCCCTGGGTTGCGCGCAGGTGAAGCGACCTCTCCGGGGTATCAGAACTCCGCGGCAGAGCGACCGAGGCCAGCGGGGAAGTCTCAGTCATCCCCCAAGCCTGCACAATGCGGATGCCCAGCTCGTCATAGGCGGTCATCAACGACCGCGGAACCGCCGAACCACCGCAGGCCACCATCTTCAGCGAACTCACGTCATGGCCGGGATTGTCGCGCAGGTAGTGCAGAACATCGGTCCAGATCGTCGGCACCGCCCCCGCCATCGTCGGTCGCACCGCCTCGATCATCTCCACTAGAGGCCCCGCCTGCAGGAAACGGTCAGGCAGCAGAAGCTGCGCGCCGGCCATCATCGCCGCATACGGCAACCCCCACGCGTTGGCGTGGAACATCGGAACGATCGCCAACACCGTGTCGTCATGACCGATGCCCAAGGCATTCGAAGTGCACGCCGCCTGCGAGTGCAACCACGTCGAACGATGGCTGTAGACAACACCTTTCGGATGCCCGGTGGTACCGCTCGTATAGCACATCGCTGCGGCCGACTGCTCGTCGACGTCGGGCCAGTCGAACGTACTCGACTGGGCGGCCACCACATCGTCGTACCGTAGGACGTCCTTTCCGCACCCCTCGACCGCGGCAAGATCGCCGGTTCCGGTCACTAGCACCGTGCGCACCGAGGTCATCGACGGCAACGCCGCCGCCAAAAGGGCCAGCACCGTACTGTCGACGATGATCACCCGATCCTCGGCATGATTGGCGATCCACGTCAGCTGTTCCGGCGGCAGCCGCAGGTTCAACGTATGCAGCACCGCGCCCATCGACGGCACCGCCGCGTAACAGTCCAGATGCTCCTGGTTGCTCCACTGTAACGTCGCGACACGCTCATCTCCACGGATGCCGATCTGGCGCAGAGCATTTGCCAACCGTGCCGCACGCTCACCCACCTCGCGATAGGACACCCCAGAGATCTGCCGGGGTCCGCGCGCAGTCAGCACCTCGCGATCGCCATGAACTGCCGAAGCATGGGCCACGATCGCGGGCACAGTCAACGCAACGTCCTGCATCGTGCTCCTCATCGCACACCCGCCCTACAGCCCGCGGTGAGGCGAGGGTCACGCATCGATGAGGTCCTGCCGATTCTGGCTCTCCAGCATCAACCGGTACTCGGGGAACAGGTTCTTGGCCTGCGGGATCAACTTGATCAACTTCGGCACCGGACCTTTCGCACGTACCGTTCCCTTGGCCATCGCCATCGTCAAGTTCACCTTCCCCAACCAGAACTTGTTCCCCGTGTCTGCCGACATGAACAACTCCACGTTGGGCACCGCGGTACTGGCCGCTCCGGTCTCCACCACCTTGTTCGGCATGTCCACCGTCACAACCGCATCCGGATCTGTGTAATGCACCCGCAACACCACACCCGAATTCGCGAGCTTGTCCGCCAGACCTTCCTTCTCCAAACCCCGCCGAAAGATCCCGCCCAGGAAGGCATAGACCTCGTCCTCGTCCCTAAATACCGCCACCGTCAACCTCAACTAACCTCATTGTCAGAACAGAACAGAACAGAACAGGCACCGACTTCTGACGCTGCTCCTCCGGAAAGAATCGTCATGCTCGTTGGGAAACCCCACTAGGTCCTGATGCGCTGCGCCAAGGCGACCGCCGGGCAGCCGCTAGCGTTCCTTTGCCAGCGGGGCTGGATGGCAATTGTCACTGAAGTACCTCTCCAAGACACGCGTCGCATCCGCCGTCGTCGTTCCCACCGCCTACGCACCGCCGGCACCTCAGTCCGAGCCGGCGAGCACCAGTTCGGCCCGTTCGACGGCGACTTGCTGCGTGATGACCCGCTTGCTGAACATGAAGTCGCGGGGACGGTTGATGCAGTCGGCGGCAATGAGCTCGCCGGCACGGAGGTAGAAGCAGGTGAAGTCGCGGTCCCGGGTCGGGTCGCCGCTGAGGACGACCTCGTCGTACCCGGTGTTGAGACCGGCGATCTGGAGCTTGAGGTCGTATTGATCTGACCAGAACCATGGAAGGGCCGCAATCTTCTTGGACTTCCCACAGACGGTCGCGGCGGCGACCTTGGCCTGCTCGGCCGCGCTCGGCACGGACTCCAGGCGGATGCGACGGCCGTAACGGGCCATGTCGTGGCTGGCGCAGTCCCCGGCGGCCACGATGTCGGGGTCGCTAGTCCGGGCCCGATCGTCGATCACGACGCCGTTGTCGACGACCAGGCCCGCGGTGGCGGCGAGCTCGGTGTTCGGCTCCACGCCGATGCCGACAATGACGAGGTCGGCGGGAATTGATTCGCCACTGGCCAGGATTACTTCGCGGACCCTGCCGTCGCCGGACAGAGCCTCGACCAGCGTGCCCGTCCGGATGTTGACGCCCTCCTCCCGGTGGATCCGGTCGAAGAACTCCGATACCTCCGGGGCGGTGACCCGTTCAAGGACGCGCCCGGTCGCCTCGAGCAGGGTGACCTCCAGACCCAGTGCACGCAACGAGGCGGCTGTCTCCAGTCCGATGTAGCCGCCGCCCACGATCACCGCCCGACGCCCGGGGCCGGCGGCCTCTCGGATCATCTCGCCGTCCGCGGCGGTGCGTAGGTAGAAGACTCCGGCCAGGTCCGCTCCCGGGGTGGGGAGCCGACGAGGCCGGGCGCCAGTGCACAGCGCGAGCTTGTCGTAGGGCAGTGCGTCGCCGGTACTCAGCACGACATGACCAGCCGAGCGGTCGATCGCCGCCACCGTCGCATCCAGGAGTCGGATCCGCTGCTTGGCGTAGAAATCCGAGTTGCGGATCGCGAGTTCGGCCAGTTCGCATTTGTCGGCCAGGTACGACTTGGACAGCGGGGGCCGCTGGTAGGGCAACGCCGACTCATCGCCGACGAGGACGATCTCGCCGTCCCACCCTTCTCGGCGAAGACTGGCGGCGAGCTGGGTGCCCGCGTGGCTGGCCCCCGCGATGACCGCTCGCTGCACGGTCATGCGCCACCTTTCGGGATGAGGCGGACCATCAGCTTACTGATCCCCCTCACGAAGTTGGACTGCACGTACTCGGGCTCACCGACGACCTCGATGTTCTCGAACCGCGGAAGCAGCTCCTCCCACAGGATCCGCAACTGCATCTCGGCCAGCCGGTTACCCATACAGCGGTGCACGCCGAAACCGAAGGAGATGTGGTTACGGGCGTTGGCCCGGTCGATAATCAGGTCATCGGGCCGATCGAACACGCGCTCGTCGCGGTTGCCCGAGGCGTACCACATCAGGACCTTATCGCCCTTGCGGATGAACTGCCCGTTGAGCACAGTGTCGGCCTTGGCGATCCGGCGCATATGCGCGAGCGGGGTTTGCCACCGGATGATCTCCGAGACCATGTTGGGGATCAGCTCGGGGTTCGCCTTCAGCTTCTCAAACTGGTCAGGGAACTCGTTCAGCGCCAGAACACCACCGCTCATGGAATTGCGGGTCGTATCGTTGCCACCCACGATCAGCAATACCAAGTTGCCCAAGAACTCCATCGGGCGATCGATCAGGTCCTTGGTGCTCTCGTCGCTCTGCAACATGGTGATCAGATCGAAGCCGGGCAGCTCTCCGGCAGCTTTCCGGGCTGCCTTGTCCCGCCAGTGAGCGCTGAGACCTCTAGCCATATCGACCATGCCGCGAAATATCTCGTCGTTGTCCGAGGGCCCACCGTTGGCTTGCTCCATGGAGGTGGCGAGATCGGACCATTGGACGAGCTTGCGCCGCTGCTCGTACGGGAAGTCCAGCAGCGTGGCCAGCATGCGCGCGGTTAGCTCGATCGAGACGTGCTGCACCCAGTTGAACGGTTCGCCAAGCGGCAGAGCGTCGAGCACGTCTACCACCCGCTCGCGGATGAGGCCCTCCATCTCACGCAGGTTCTTCGGTGCGACCACACCCTGGACAGCCTGCCGTTGCCGGTCGTGTTTCGGGGGGTCCATCGCGATGAACATCGCAATGTCGAGGAAGCGCGGCGGGCTCCCGATGACGATGAACGGCTCGGAGGAGAAGACCTCGTGGTTCTTGTCGACGGCCACGATGTCGGCATGCCGCGTCACCGACCAGAACGGGCCGAACGCGCTGTGGGCCTGATAGTGCACGGGAGCCTCGTTGCGTAGGCGCTCGTAATAGGACTTCCAGCGACCCTGACGATAGAGGAAAGGATTGCTAAGGTCGATGTCGGTCAGTTCAACCTCGTCAGCCGGCGGGATCGGTCGCTCGATGAAGATTTTTTCACCGTTGGTGCCGGTGACCCAGCGCCGCGTTCTGTCGTAGAGGTGGGCGCCCTGGATTATTCGGTCCATCGGAATTGTTGCCTGAGCCTTGGCAGTGACTGCCTCGCGAATATTGCTCACGTCTCACCTCTCTTTCGTCATCACAGTTGGAACTCGGGCAGATGGACGATCAAACCGTCCCACGCCTCAGAGACCTGCATCTGGCAGGACAGCCGGGAGGTCGGCTGACGCTCGGGGTTCATCGCGAGCATCTCCTCTTCATTGGCCCCGGAGAGGCCGACCCGATCGGACCATTGCGGATCGACGATCACATGGCAGGTGCCGCACGCGGCTTCGCCTCCGCAGTCGCCGTCGATGCCGGGCACCGCATTGTTGGTCGCGACCCGCATCAGTGACTGACCTTCCTCGAGAGGCGCCTCATACTTCTCGCCGCCGTGGGAGACAAATGTGACAACTGCCATAGCCAGGCTCCTTGCGTGTCCTCAGTTACTTGACACAAGTCTTGCGCCAGATGAGCGCTGCGGCTATGTTCGCCGGAGTCAGAAACTTGTGATTTCGGCTCAAAGGGGCCATGGTCAGTGAACCCCAATGACGCGGGTGTGCCCCCACTCGCATTCGTGCAAATGCTCGAGAGCCCGGCGTTTGACCCAGACGCCGTCGCGCGGCTTCGCAACATCATGGCTCGCGAAGGAACCGACGAGGCGACGCTGATTCAGCGTGATGTCCAGGCCCCGTTACGGTGGTTTCGTGAGGCGTACCCCGGTCTAGACATCGATCAGGCAACGCTGCTCGGATTTGCGTTAGCCGAACAGGCACAGTTGACGTCCTTCGGCCCGCTGAGTGTTCCGCTGGTCAGCGCGGGCTCAGTGGCCGAGATCGTAGAGCTGCTGACTTATCTGCCGTTGATCACGACGGCTGTCAAAGCACAGTTTCATCCAGATGACCAAGGCCTCACCGTCGGGCTCTGGGGACACACCAGCGATCGGGCCCTGGACTGCCTCGCCGTCACGTACGCCGGGTTGGCGTTGTTGCGACTGCTGGACATGCTCGTCCGTGCGGCGCCGACCCTCACACTCCACTTGAGTTGGCCAGCGCCCGCCGCCTTGAAAGATCGCGAGGACGACCTTACCGCCGGGCGCCTGTTCTTCGACGCTCCGATGTCCTTCCTCCATGTTCCCGCGGACACGCTCAACGAGGTGTGCCGGTTCTCCGATCCCGTCGCATACCGACTCGCCATCGTCGATCTGCAGCGAACTCTCGACCAGCGGAGCGAAACCACGTCGTTCTCGGAGAAGGTGAGACGGCTGCTGCAGAAGGAGCCCGGACGCCGAAGTAAACATTGGTTCGCACATGAGCTGTCAATGTCCACCAGCACACTCAAGCGGCGCCTCTCCGAAGAGGAGACCACCTTTCGCGAGTTGCGCCAAGCATTCCTGCGCGAGCGCGCGATGCTGCAGCTACTCGACCGATCCCTATCGGTGAGTGAGATAGCCACGGATCTCGGATACAGCGACCTCGCCAACTTCTCACACGCCTTCAAGCGATGGACCGGCCGCTCTCCGAGCGAGTTCCGGCTCTCACCACATTGAGCTGTCCCGGCGGGTCCGGAGATCCGACCTTTGCGGCGTCTTTCTGCAGCGTCGCCTCTCCCCGGGTGTTCGATGGAGGCCCGAGCCTGCGCGCCGGGCAGCAGATTCACCCGGTCACACAAGCCGGCCAGATGCTCGGCCAGCACCGAATCCAATTGGCGGGCATGACCGAAAGTGAACTCCCGCAACAGCGTTCCCATCGTTGACGGGGGATACACCCGGCGGAAAAAGGGATTTATGCCGCCAGCGCGGACCAGGTCGACATCATCGATGTAATCCGCGCCCGCTTACATGCTCGCGATCAGGGTGGCCAGTTTCGGAGCCGGATTGGCCGACCTCGACTTGACCCTGGGAGCTGCGATGTGAATCTTGTTGGCCAACAACTCCGATAGGCCTGCCTGCTCAGCCAGCGCCATCACCGGCACCAGGCCCGCGCACGACACCAGATATCCTCATCGAACACATCGGACCGCGGGGTGAACGTGTGGGACACTCGCGCCGGAAGTGCCGTTCTCGAACTGGACCGATTGTTGCCTGAACAATATCAATCTTCCCAGCTCAGAACGCACTTTCCTTATCCCGACACCCCGACAAACAGTCCATTGTCAGTGGATCGAGGCCAAGACCGCTCAAGTCACAGCTATCTATAGCCAACGCCGAGGTAGCGGAGCGCCACCCGCGAGATCCGCGCACCCGTGGTGGCGATGTCCGCGGAGGGAAGAACGACGTGACTCACGGTGAGCCGCACCAGAACGTCTGCGACCTCCTCGACGTCTTCGGAGTCGAGATCGGCGAAGTGGTCGTGAAACCACGCGACCAAAGCCGCGGAGGAGAGCTGGAGCAGGGACGCCGATGTCGGCAGGAGAGGAAGAACGCCCGTCGTCGGCGCACCGGCGCGATCATCCCCTGAGTGGTTGGACGTCAGCACCGACTTCAGGAGCGGACTGGCTTCTGCTTCACGCAGGGTGAACCGCACCGCTGCGGTGATGCCGCCCTGAACGTCGCCGGTGTGTTCGGCGAGAATGGCGTGGATACCCTCCAGGAAGCGCTGACCCTCGGCCACCACGAGCGCGTCACCAAGTCCCTGCTTATCGCCGAACTCCTTGTATAGCGTCGGTCGGGAGACGCCGACAAGTTCGGCGACCTCACTCACTCGGACTTGTTCCCAGCCCTTCTCAATGGTGAGTTCCCGTGTCGCCCTCAAGACCTGCTCGCGGATATGTCGGCGAAACGACATCCGCGCCGAATCAGTTGGCATACGAGCAGAATAGGTGGCGAACTGGGATCTCCCGCGCAGCCCGACGACTGGCGTCAAACGGTACGGTCGAGAAAGTCGACGACCGCCGTCGAGAATGCGTCGTTGTTGTCGCCAGCAACCATGTGGCCCGCGCCTGACACGTCAACGGTTTGCGCGTGGGGAACCAAGGTGAGGAAATCCTTCACTGTCTCTTCGGAGACTATGTCCGACAGCAGGCCGCGGACCAGCAGCGCCGGCGCGGACACCTGTCGCGCGCCATCGACAAGGAATGCGCTCATCATCTCGAACTCCTCTGCGCCGTCGTCTGAATCACTCTGCAGGAACTGAAAATTCGACGTCGCAAACGCCGGATCCCATCGCCAGGCCCAGCGACCGTCTCCACGTCGGCGGAGGACTTTTTGAAGGCCGTCGACGTTTTCGGGGCGAGGGCGGTGCGGGTTGTAGGCGGCGATCACGTCAGCGGCCGACTCTAGGCTGTCGAAACCTTCGGGATGGGCCGACATGAACGATAGGACTCGGCGGGCGCCGTGCATCTGCATTCGCGGAGTGATGTCAACCAGGACGACGGCCTGCCATAGCTCCGATGGGGCGAGCAAGTGCGTGCCGAGGATGGTCAAACCGCCCAACGATGCCCCGATCGCGGCAACTGGGCGGGCGGAGCCGGCGTACGCGCGCACGGCCAACAGGTCGGACCCCAGCCGTTCGATGTCATAGCGTCCGTCTGGATCCCAGTCGCTGTCACCATGTCCCCTTGCGTCGTAGGCGGCAACGGTGTAGCCCCGCTGATGCAATCGTTGGGCGGTGACATCCCAGGCGTGCCGGCTCTGACCACCGCCGTGAAGGAGCAACACGACCGCCCGCGGTCCGTCACAGCGGTAGAAGTCGACCGCCAGCGAGAGCCCATCCACCGTGGGCACGCGCTCGACGACAGGAGCGGACAAATCATGTGCTCTGTTTGCAGACATCAAGAGATGGCCTTCGGTGCGACGACGGTGACGGTGCCCTGCGCCGCACACACCGCTCTGCCGTCGTTGCAGATGTCGATACGTGCCACACCGCTGGTTCTGCCCAGCGAGATGATCTCAGCCGTGGCTACACAGGTTCCGCTGGAAACTGGACGAAGCAAATTCAGTTTGAACTCCGTCGTCGCGACCCAGGATCCCATCGGAATCACGGGATAAAACACCACTCCAAGGCAATGGTCGACCATGGCCGACAAGCAGCCGCCATGCAAGTTGCCGAAAGGCGTCTTCAGGTCGTCGCGTGCGTCCATCTCCGCGACGAGCCGTCCAGCAGTGAAGTCAGTGTGCCGGAAGCCGAGGTAACCGGCCAACCCGCCCGTGGTTTCTGCTGCGCTCTGCAGTTGTTCAGCGACCTGCTGGTTGAACGTGGTGAACTGCACAGACATGTCCGGCCTCCTACCTCAGCTGTGGTTGAGACATTACGCCTTGTCTGTCACATCGGTCGACAATGGTCGCTCGCCAGGATTGCGGGAAGGAGAAACCTTGAAAGAAATGTCCGGAGCCCGTCACGACTGCGCTCCCGCGGTCCTCGAACAGTCAGCAGGCTCAGTATCGTGCGGAGAACCCACTCGGCGGCGTCGTCGACGGAGACGCCCGGTTCTACGTAACTCCAGTGTCTCCTGAAGATGGGACGGAGAAACTCGGTGACGAGTTCGAAGAGTGACGTCGAGGTCCCCGCCGCGAGGCCAACGCCGGCGAGTTCCTCGTCGCTGCCGAACAACAATCCGATGATCTCTTCGCGGCGCGCGGCCTCAACTGTGTATTCCACGAAATCGACGAGAGCGGAGCCCAGATCGGTGTGCTCCGCGATCCGGGGGTTGATGCGATCGAGATAGCGCTCGGCGGCGCGAATGATGACGCCCGACATCACCGCCTCCCGATTAGGGAAGTAGCGATACACCGTTGCCCTGGAGACACCCGCTGTTCTGCCGATGTCCTCCATGGTCGTGCCTACCACGCCGCAACTCTCTAGGCACCGCTCGGCAGCATCTAGCAATCGGTCGCGAGCGGAACCACGATCTGACGGCGCGGCGGCACCCCATCGCACCAACTTCGTCGACACAACAGCCAGTATGCCGCGGGCGCACACCATTGTGGCTTGACTGCAGATATGACACCATCGCATTCGTGTCTCACAACAGCCCGTGGCCCTGAGCGAGTGATCGATTGTCGGTAGAAGCGCGTACTCCGGTGGTGGTCGGCGTAGGCGAAGTAACCC
Source organism: Mycolicibacter sp. MU0083 (assembly GCF_963378075.1). NCBI lineage: Bacteria > Bacillati > Actinomycetota > Actinomycetes > Mycobacteriales > Mycobacteriaceae > Mycobacterium > Mycobacterium kokjensenii. The sequence continues at coordinate 1,744,693 of NZ_OY726394.1, read as the reverse complement.
ATCGCGGGGACGACGTCGTCACCGGCCTCGGTTGGTATTCGACGAAACATTCGGTCGGTGTGTGGTCGGCCACCCCTCCACCAACCGGGTGGCGACTGATCGACACGGCAGACGAACAAGCTCAGATCGATTCATCGCGGCTGGCCGTCGCAGGCGTCGACGAGGCGACCGGTCGCGCGACAGTGGACGGGTACACGGTCGAATACGACCGAGACGGGCGACCTCGATGGACACCGATCATCGCGCACCTGTCCGACGGGCGAAGAGTCGTCGCACGCAGCGACGATCCGCAGATTGCCGAGGCGATGGCGGGCGAGATGTACGTTGGCAGAACGGTTTGCCTCCGAAACACAGGGTCGTCCACGGGATTCGAGCTTCCATGATCGCCGAGGCCATGGTGTTGACCGGACCGCGGAATCTGGAGCGGCGCCAGATGACCATCCCCGACGTCGGTGACCGCGGTGCGATCCTGCGAGTTGAAGCATGTGGTCTATGCGGTACAGATCACGAACAATTCACCGGACACCTGCCTGCCGGCTTCTCATTCGTTCCAGGTCACGAAATCGTCGGCATCGTCGAACATGTCGGCAATGCGGCCAGCGAACGCTTGTGCGTCCAGGCCGGCCAGCGCGTGGCCGTCGAGGTGTTCCGGTCCTGCCGAGACTGCCCGGAGTGTCGCCGCGGCGAATACCGGCGATGTGCGGTGAACGGCATCGCCACCATGTTCGGGTTCGTCGACGTGGAGATCGGCGCCGGGTTATGGGGCGGATACGCCACCCATGTGGAGCTTCCGTGGGACGCGATGCTACTCCCGATTGCCGAAGACATGGACCCCGTTCTCGCCACGTTGTTCAACCCTCTCGGGGCCGGTATCCAATGGGGGAAAACTCTTCCCGACACCAAGGCGGGGGGTATCGTAGCGATACTGGGACCGGGCATCCGCGGGATCTGCGCGGCGGTGGCGGCGAAAGAGGCGGGAGCCGCTTTCGTCGCGATGACCGGCATCGGTCCACGCGACGATCAGCGACTGGCCATAGCCAGATCATTCGGTGTCGACCTGCCCATCGACGTATCGCAGGACGATGCAGTGACAGCGCTCCAGCGTGAGACAGGCGGACAGCTTGCCGACGTGGTCGTCGATGTCACCGCCAAAGCACCCTCCGCGTTCGCCGACGCCGTCGCCCTTGCCAGGCCTGGCGGCACGGTCGTGGTTGCCGGCACCCGCGGCGGAGGCGGCGCGCCCGGCTTTGAACCAGACACGCTGGTGTATAAGGAATTACACATCTCCGGTGCACTCGGCGTGGAGTATCCCGCCTACCGGGCAGCCCTCGAGATTCTGGCCACGCGCCGCTGGCCGTTCGACCGGATCACAAGAGAATCAACCGGATTCGCTGGTCTCGCGCCGCTGCTCAGTTCGCTTGCAGATGAAAATGCCAAATCGAGTGCGGCCCTGCACAACGTCTTCGTGCCCACGCCCTCACAGCATGCGGAGCTTCAACAGAGAAAGGTCACGTGACGAGGACGGAACGCGTACCGATGCTCGACCTTGAGCAGGCCCGGCTGCGGGCTGCCGAGTGTGGGCTGCCCGAAGAGATGGCAGAACTGTCAGTATTTCGCGTGGCACTTCACCAGCCGAGCCTCGCAGTGGCCCTGTACGGAATGCTCGAGGCGCTGCTATTTAACGGTGTGCTCGACGCCCGGCTACGCGAATTGATCATCATGCGCATCGGCTGGGTAACGGGGTCGGTATATGAGTGGACACAGCATTGGCGAATCGCGACGCTGCTCGGTGTGGCTTCGGATGACCTTCTGGCGGTGCGTGACTGGCAAAGTTCCAATCGTCTGGGCCATGCCGAGCGTGCAGTCCTGGCGGCGACCGATGATGTGGTACGTGACGGGGTCATTGCCGAGGAAAACTGGGCCGCGTGCCACAAGGCATTCAATGGCGATCACGCGGTTTTGGTCGAACTTGTCGGAGCGATCGCCAATTGGCGGCTCTTTTCGATCCTGCTTCGATCCTTGAATATTCCGCTTGAGTCGGGTACCGACTCCTGGCCGCCCGATGGGCGAGCCCCTCGACGTGACGATTGAGTAAAAACCGGTTGTTCAGCAATCGCACCCAAGTTGAAGCTCGGTTACCCCTTATGTTCCTAGTCAGTTGTGGGCTATTGAATTTCAAACGGGTAGTTGTGATTTCGGTCTCATAGCCACGGTCTCGGGGTAATGCCACCAACTAAACATGTGGAGCCAACTGTTCTGGGACGCCTACACCAGCTTGAAGCACGCTCCGTCATACGAATACGATCCAAGGCATGTCGAGGTTCTTCGCGACTCAGGCCAACTGTTACTACTGGGAGAGTCGTTCAATCGGGTCGCTGGCAACAGAACGCCAATGAAGGCGATCGCCAGCAGTCACCGCACACAGCACCTCAAGCAGAGAATTCAAGAGCCCGCTGCTGCAAGCTAGACCCGGCGTCCGACACCGAGGCGCTGCCGCCTCCATGCAGCTGACCACGAACGCCAGCTGCGCCGAAGTCCCACCGGGGACGGCAAACACCTTCCGCCGCAACACCTTCGGATGCAGCTTGGACGGAAGGCCACCAGCCACCATGATATCGACCGTCTCGGCGTCGCCAGCACCGCGGACGAATCGGTGTACCGGCCCGTTGCCACCTCGCCTCCGGCTTGCGCAGGTCAATCTCTCAGGTCGTCGTTGCCACACTCAGGAGTGACATGTACAAATCACGGTTCAGCGAGTGTACAGTTCACGGTGTGGAGGTATCCGTGACCGAGTTGCGCGCGCACCTTAGCGATTGGCTCGATCGAGTTCGGGCTGGTGGTGAGGTCGTCATCACCGACCGCGGGATTCCGGTCGCGCGACTCGCTGCGCTGGACAGCGCAGGCACCTTGGAGCGTCTCACGGCCGAAGGCGTGATTGGCAGGGCCACCGCGCAGCGGCCCGTCGCTGCGGGACGGTCCCGGCCCAGGCCGCGGCGGCCGGTGTCTGACCAGGTCAGCGACCAGCGGCGCTGACCGGTGCCGCTCGTCTACTTCGACGCCAGCGCCTTCGTCAAACTTCTCACCACCGAGACAGGGAGCTCGCTGGCGTCCGCGCTATGGGACGGCTGCGACGCCGCATTGTCCAGCCGTCTGGCCTACCCCGAAGTCCGCGCCGCACTCGCTGCAGCAGCCCGCAATCACGACCTAACTGAATCCGAGCTCGCCGCTGCCGAGCGTGACTGGGAGGACTTCTGGGCCGCCACCCGCCCAGTCGAACTCACCGCGACAATTGAACAGCACGCCGGCCGCCTCGCCCGCGCCCATGCCTTGCGCGGAGCCGACGCTGTCCATCTGGCCAGCGCGTTGGCAGTCGGCGACCCCGGCCTGATCGTCGCCGTTTGGGACCGACGCCTGCACGCCGGAGCCCAAGCCGCCGGGTGCCGACTCGCCCCCGCCCAACTCGACCGCTAATCCGACCGCTCGACGTCAGAGGTGGGTCGACCCCGGCATGGATGACGATCAGGTACCGATTCGCCAGGTCAGAACCCGTGTCGTAAGTGGCCAAGTCCCCCCTCGGACACATCACTGAGGAAAGCGATATGCACCCTTGCGATCATTTCCGCGCCGATCGAATGCGTTGAGCGGCGACGCCGCGATGAACTGACAGCACTCACCGGTCAAGCTGCCACGTCCGGATTCGTACCGACACCGACAACGACAGGTCTACGGGCCGTCGGTCAATGCAGCCCCGTGCCACCGCGCGAACACGTCGGGATGGGCACGCCGCTTGGCCTTCCACATGTTCTCGCCGTAAGTTCCGTACAGCCGATTGTTGACATCGTGGCTGATCGGCCTGGCTTCGGCGGCAAGATCGGGTGGTAGCGCAAGCGTAGGAACGACACCATCGAGTGCCGGGCCAAAAAAGTATGGGATCGAGATTCGTGCCGGCGCAGACACCGGGGCCACCACACGATGCGGAGTGGCACGAAGATAACCGCCCGTCGAGACCTCCAGCAGCTCGCCGATATTGACGATGAACGCACCGTCCAACGGTGGCGCGTCCAGCCATTGGCCGTCGAGGTCCTGCACCTGCAGTCCCGTCGAATCGTGCTGCAGGCTCAGCAGCGTCATGACGCCCGGATCCTTGTGTGCGCCCACGCCCTGATCACCGGAGACATGCGCGGGTCGCCGTGGATAGTGGATCAGCTTCATCAGCGAGGCGGGCTCTGTGCCGAACGCGGAGTCGAAGACCCCTGCCGGCGCCCCCAGAGATTGGGCCCAGCGCTGCAACAACTCTCGCGAAATCGCGTTCATCTCGCGTTGATAGCGAACGATCAGTTCCGGCATCGCGGGGATCGCTGCGGGCCACTGGTTGGGCCCACGCAGCCACTGCGGGCCGACGGGTCCGTCGACGGCGTCCGCCTCGGGGCCGAAGTCGATCTGTTCACGCCAGTCCACCTCCCCATTGGTCAGTTCACCGCCGACCCTTGAGTAGCCGCGAAAGTGTGGACTGCGTGCAAGTTCGATCGCCTGCTTGTCCTGGTCGGGCAGGGCAAAGAATTCTCTCGCCATGCCATGCAGGTCGCTGACCAACTCTTCGGAGACACCGTGGCCGACAAGATAGAAGAAGCCCGCGGTATGGGTGACCTCCCGAAGCCTGATGCGCTCAGCGGGGCGGTCGAGGAGTGAAAAGTCTACGACCGGCAGCACAGGATGGCCTCCAGCCCGGTCACCGCTTGGTGGCGATGTAGTAGTAGTTCGACGGATCCTGCTCGATCTCGGTGCACTCGACGTCGACGAAGCCGGCGTCGGCCAGCATCGACATGGCGAGTTGGCGACCCCACATGGTGCCCAGCCCGGCACCGTTCAAGGCCAATGAGACAGGCATGCAGTGCATCAACGAGACCGTGTAACGGTAGGTGTTGCTAGGGACACCGATGTTCTCTTCGAGATGGCTTGATGCCCGAGCATCCGCCATCAAGAAGATGCCCCCGGGCCGCAGACACCGATAGATGTTCTCCAGCACCCGCGCCGGGTGTGCCTGATCGTGTATGGCATCGAACGCGGTCACGACGTCGTACCGCGACGCGGCATCGAACGTCGTCAGGTCTTCGGCCTCGAACGTCACATTGGTCAGTCCCCGCTGGTTCGCCTCCCGTATCGCCCGCTCGATGCCCTCCGACGAGATGTCGATGCCGGTGAATCGACTGTTGGGGAACGCCTGTCCCATCACGTTGACGGCATGGCCGCTGCCGCAGCCGATGTCGGCCACATCCGTACCTTCGCGGAGCCGTTGCGGCAGTCCGTCGACCAGGGGAAGGACGACGTCGATGAGCGCCGTATCGAACACTTCGCCGCTGCGTTCCGCCATCACGGTATGGAAGCGGGGATAGTCGCTGTAGGGCAGCCCGCCCCCGCGGCGGAAACAGGCCAACACCTTCTGTTCGACTTCGCCCAGGAGTGCGATGTACTGCGCGACGCGCGCCAGGTTGGCGGACCCCGCGGCACGGGTCAGCACCGCAGCGTGGTGCGTCGGCAACCGATACGTCGCCGTCTCGGCGTCGTAGTCGACGACGCCGGCCACCACCGTGCCACCCAACCATTCACGGACGTAGCGTTCGTCGAGTCCGGCGGACTCGGCGATCTGCGCGCTGGTCGCCGGCGCGGAGAGGTCGGCTAGTACGTCGAACAAGCCGCTTTGATGCCCGAGACTGAGCAGCAGTGTGAGCCCGGCGGCGTCCAACGCATCGGTGACGCGATCGGCGAAAGCCGTTACCTCCGGAGACGGCTCGCCCGGCAACTGTTGGTCCACTGGTCTGGTCACCGCGCTCCTCGAATCCACTGTGTCACTCGGCGCGGCCGATGACGGTCGACACAGGCAGACTCGCCCGCCTCAACCGGCCGCGCATCTAGGATACTAGCGGTATCCTAGGCAGGACGTGCGGCCGGATAATTCGCTGCCGACTCTGGCTTGCCGGCGACCAGACGATCTACGGACAGGAGGCTCCGGTGCAGGACACCACGACCTCCGCACAACGGGCTCACTCCGTGATACGCGCGGGCGTTCTCAGCGGTGAATTCCCCGCCGGGACCATGCTCAGCGAGTCCGCCCTGGCCTCGTCGATGTCTATGAGCCGAACACCGGTACGTGCGGCCCTGGGCCGCTTGCAAGACGAAGGCCTGGTGCGGATCTACCCCAAGCGCGGTGCGCTGGTGTGCGAGTTGGGCGTCGACGAGATGCGCGAATCAGACCAAGTGCGGCATGCGTTCGAGTGCGCCGGCGTACAACTCGGCGATCCCGAAGCACGCAATCTCTTGGGGCGACGGCTTCGGACGAACCTTGATGGGCAAGAGGACGCCCTGCGCCGGCGCGACTATCCGGGCTTCGCGACGTTGGCCATGCAGTTTCACCGCGCCTTTGTGGAGCTCACGAACAACGCCACGATGCTGGCGTTCTACGACCGCCTGCAAGATCGCCAATACCTGTCGATCGTCCGTAGTCCGACGGTCAGCGGGGACCCCGAACTCGTGCTGGACGAGCATCGAAACCTACTGTGCGATGCCGAGGCCGGGGATTGGACGACCTTCGCAACACGACTCCGCGAACACCAATCACGCGGCAACCACATCGCCTAGCGCACCGACGGCAGCGCCCGGGCCGTCGCCTACCGGGCTATCGACACCAGCCGCGGATACAGGATCGCCGGACCGAGCCACCGGGCGATGAAGCGGCGCAGTTCCGCCCCCTCGCGCCGGCGCTGCCCGGGATCGGTCAGCAGCGATTGCACGGTGCGCAGGGTCATTTCGGCGAGTTCGTGCAGTTCGGCGGCACCGAACCCGTGCAGTCGCCAGTCGACGTCGAGGCGGTCGAAGACCGACAGGCAGAAGGCGATCGCCGTGTCGGAGGTCAGCGAGGCGACGGCGTCGCCGTCCTCGCGGCGGGTCAGCAGCGTCTCCAGTTGTGGGTCACCGGCGAGCCTCTCGACTCCGAACGACAGGCATTCGACCAGCGCGGTGACCGGGTCGCCGAGTCCGGCGGCGTGTTCGACGACCTGGTCGATGAACCCGTTGACCGCGCGCATGGAGCTGGCGATCAGCAGCGCGTCGGCATTGGGAAAGTAGCGGTACACCGTCTGGCGCGTGACACCGAGCCGGCGAGCCACGTCGGCGAGGCGTATCGCCGGCCCGCGCTCGGCGACCTCGTCGTCCACGGCCGACAGGATCCGCGCGATCGCCTCGTCGTCGGTGGCCGGCGTGACCCCCGCCCAGCCCCGGCTACGCATCCGTGGCCACCGCCCTCGCACTGCTGAATTCGATCGTCAGCGTGGTGGGGCCGGTCATGCCCAGCAGGGGTTTCCACGGCGCCGGGCCGACACGCTCGGCGACGGGAAGCCGACGGGTGAGTACGGTCAGCGCCTCGGCCAGCTCACGCCGCGCCAGGTTCGCCCCCAGGCAGTAGTGCGCGCCGCCGCCGAACGTCAGGATGGGCGGCAGGTCGGTGCGGGTGATGTCGAATCGATCGGCATCGGCGTAGATCGCCGGATCGCGGTTGGCGGCAAAGGTGTTCGCGAGCACGAATGTGCCCGCCGGGAACAGGTAGCCGCCGAATTCGACGTCCACCAGGGCGGTCCGCGGCACGATACTGGCCGCCGGCGAATGGCGCATGCTCTCCTCGACCGCCTGCATCGCGAGTTCCGGATGCTCGCGCAGCATCGCCCATTGATCGGGATGGTCGCAGAGCACCTGCACCGACGCGGCCAACTGGTTGCGGGTGGTATCGGTGCCCGCCATCAGGAAACCGGCCACCAGCATGCGCAGTTCGTCGAGGTCGAGACGATCCCCTTCGTTCTCGGCGCGGATGAGCTCGGAGAGCAGATCATCGGTCAGGTCGTCTCGGCGGGCGGCGACCATGTCGTCGACGTATGCGTCGAGCTCGCCCCAGGCCCGCATGATCGCCTGTTCGTCGAAGGTGACATCCGGCTGAAAGTTGAAGGCCTTGAAGACCTCCGCGGTCCAGTCGGCGAACAGCTGCCAGTCCTCGCGCGGTGCACCGAGCAGGGCGCAGATGACCGGGGTGGGATAGGGCCGGGCGATATCGGTCACGACGTCGCAGCGTCCCGCATCCACCACCTGATCGATCAGCCCGTCGATCACCTCGTGGATGGTGTCGTGCAGTCCCGCCGTGGCGCGGGGCGTGAACGCCTTGGCGACCAGTTTGCGCAACCGGGTGTGCGGCGGACCGTCCAGACCCAGCAGGCTGCTCTCCAACTTGTCGAACAGCGGTCCAGACGTGATGCCCTGCGCCGCCAGCGTGATACCGGAGGGCAGACGGAACCTGTTGTCGCGCAGAATTTCCCGAGCCAGATCGTAGGACAGGATCTCCGGGCCGAGGGGTCCGATGGCGATCGGCGCGCATGCCTGCGCCGCCCGGACATCGGCCAAGATGTCGTGCGGCGCGGCCTCGAGGCCGTACTCCAGGGTGGGCAGATCGGCCTCGAAGACGTTGGGTAAGACACTCTGCACGGTCATCGATGCCTCGGCTTCCGTCGCTACCCGCACGGGTGTTGCTCATCGGACGTTTCAACGCAAAGCGTATGATCATCCGGAAAGATCAGTCAAGGATCCGACGTAGATTCCGTAGAAAGACGGCCGACCACCGGTAAGTGGTCATACGTTCTTCAATGATTCGTCGCAGTGCCCATCCCCGCCCGTGAAAGCCGGCTATCCGCCCGCGCTCTTGGCTCGCAGACTGGGCAGCAACACGTCGTCGACCATGATCCGGACCGTTTCGGCGGTCGGCGGCCGGTCGGATACCAGCGCCCGGAACACCAGGTAGCCCGCCAGCAGATCGAAGATCTCGTCGTCGATCGCGCAGGCCGCGATCTCGCCGCGCGTGACGGCATCGGCCAGCACGTTGTCGATCACCACTTTGCGCTGCAGCACGAACTTCTGCCGCATCACCTCTTGCAGCGCCGGACTGTGCGACATCTCGTTGAGCACCGCACGCATGGTGCGCATGTGCTCCAGCGCCTGCTCACAGGTCGACAGGCCGATCGCCATCAGATCCCCGCGCAGCGACCCGGTGTCGGGCGGACTGGCCGTGGACCGGGTGCCCTCGATGAACGCGGCGAGCACCAGGTCGGCTTTGGTGGGCCAGCGCCGATACACGGTGGCCTTACTGGCCTTGGCCCGCGTCGCCACGGCTTCGACACTGAAGCGGTCATAGCCGCGTTCCTGCAGCAGCTCGAGTGTGATCGCCAGCAGTTCGGACTCCCGCTCACTCCACGGGCAGTCCAAGCAGTCCTCAGCGTCGTCAGCCATCAGTCCCTTACCTACCACAGCGGTGCAGCCCCGCAGCAGAGTCGTTCGCCCCTAACATCAACCAGGTTGCGATAGCGGCGTACGGTACCGTACCGTTCTCTCTTACGGGATGTTTTCACCGTACGCCATCGGTGATCGTCCGCGGGGCGTCGGAGGGCTTTGTTGTGAGCAGGCTTTCACTGACCAAACTGATTCGTCGGCAATGGGTGGCGATCGTGGTGATCGTGGTGGTCGCCCTGGTCGGGTTCAGCGTCGACCGGTTGCGCGGCTACTTCGGCTCCCACAACGAAATCTCCCGGCCCGGCTCGGAAGCCCTGGAGAACACCGGATACAACCCCAAGCACGTGTTCTTCGAGGTGTTCGGGACGCCCGGGTCGGTAGCCACGATCAACTATCTGGATATCGACGCCCAACCCCAACGCGTCGAGCAGGTCCCGCTGCCGTGGTCGCAGACGCTGACCACCGACGAGCCGACGATGTATGCCGACCTGCGCGCACAGGGTGACGGCGACACCATCGGCTGCCGCATCACCGTCAACGGAATCGTCAAGGACGAGAGGTCTTCGGACAACGTGAACGGCTACATCTCCTGCTTGGACAAGACCGCATGAGCGAACACCGCACCGCTCCCCCGTCCGACGGCCCGTTGGTGGCCCGGGCCATCCACAAACTCGCGTTGCCGATCCTGCTCGTCTGGATCGCGATCGCCGCGATCACCAACACCGTTGCGCCCCAACTCGAAGTAGTCGGCTGGGAACGCTCGGTGGGGCAGAACGCCCCGGATGCCCCGGGCATTCTCGCGATGCGCCACATCGGCGAGGTCTTCGACGAATTCGACTCCGACAGTGCGGCGATGCTCGTGCTGGAAGGCGATGAGGTGCTGGGTCCCGACGCCCACACCTACTACGACGGCCTGGTCAAGAAACTCCGGGAGGACACCGAGCACGTCGAGCACGTCCAGGACTTCTGGGGCGACCCGCTGACCGCCGGCGGCTCGCAGAGCAAAGACGGCAAAGCCGCGCTGACACAGATCTATCTGCGCGGCAACCAGGGCGAGGCGATGTCGAACGAATCCGTCGACGCCGTCCGTGAGATCGTGGCCGCCAACCCGCCGCCGGCCGGACTCCACGCCTACATCACCGGCGCGTCGCCACTGGTGACCGACAACTTCGAAGTCGGCAGCGAGGGCACCAACGAGGTCACCGCCGTCACCTTCCTGGTGATCGGCCTGATGCTGCTGTTCGTCTACCGCTCCCTGACGACCATGGTGATCGTGTTGCTGGCCGTCGCCGTCGAGCTCGCGGCGGCCCGCGGCCTGGTCGCGGTGCTGGCCCACTCCGGCGTGATCGGCCTGTCCACCTATGCGACGAACCTGTTGACGCTCTTGGCGATTGCCGCCGGAACCGACTACGCGATCTTCGTCGTCGGGCGCTATCAGGAGGCCCGCGGCAAGGGCATGGAACGCCTGGAGGCCTACTACGACATGTGGCGCGGCACCGTGCACGTCATGGTCGGATCCGGCCTGACCATCGCCGGTGCGGTCGCATGCATGGGCCTGACCCGGCTCCCCTACTTCCAGACCCTCGGGATACCCGCCGCCATCGGTGTGCTGGTCACGCTGGCCGCCGCGCTCACGCTGGGTCCCGCGGTGCTGTTGATCGCCACCCGGTTCGGGCTGATGGAACCCAAGGTCGCGCAACGGACGCGGGGTTGGCGGCGGATCGGCACGACGATCGTGCGCTGGCCCGGACCGATCCTGGTGGTCACCATGGCAGTCGCGTTCATCGGCTTGCTGGCGTTGCCCGGCTTGCACACCAGCTTCGACAACCGGCCCTACATTCCCGCCAGCGCACCCGGTGTCATCGGCATGGAGGCGGCCGAAAGGCATTTCACCGAGGCCCGGATCAACCCCGAACTGGTGATGATCGAGACCGATCACGACATGCGCAATCCCGCCGACATGCTGATTCTGGAGCGGGCGGCCAAGGCGGTGCTCCACACGCCGGGAATCGCGCTGGTGCAGTCGATCACCCGGCCGCTCGGGACACCGATCACGCACAGCTCGATTCCGTTCCAGATCAGTGCCTCCAGCGCCAGCCAGATCATGAACCTGGACTATCAGAAGGCCCGGGCCAACGACCTGCTCAAGCAGGCCGGCGAGATCGACAACACCATCGCGGTGCTCCGCCAGCAGCTCGACCTGCAGCGACAGAGCGCCGCCGCCACCCACGAACAGACCCGGGCGTTCCACGACACCGTCGAGACCGTCAACGATCTGCGGGACAAGCTCGCCGACTTCGACGACCAGTTCCGCCCGATGCGCAACTACTTCTACTGGGAACCGCACTGCTTCGACATTCCGATGTGTTGGGCGTTGCGGTCGGTGTTCGACTCCCTCGACGGGATAGCCGAACTGTCCGAGAAGTTCAGCACCATCACCGCCAGCCTCGACACCCTCGATGCCCTGCAGCCGCAGCTGGTCGAGTTGTTGCCGCCGCAGATCGCGATTCAGGAGCGCAACCGCGACCTGACACTGTCGAACTTCGCGACCACCGGGGGCATCAACTCGCAGAGCGAAGAGGCCTTGAACAACGCCACCGCAATGGGCAAGGCGTTCGACGACGCCAAGAACGACGACACGTTCTACCTGCCGCCGGAGGCCTTCGACAACGACGACTTCAAGCGCGGACTCAAGCTGTTCCTGTCGCCGGACGGCCACGCCGCCCGGATGATCGTCACCCATCAGGGGAATCCGGCCGACCCCCAGGCGATTCCGCACATCGATGCGATCAAGGAAGCGGTGTTCGACGCCCTCAAGGCGACCCCGATGTCGGACGCGAAGATCTACGTGGCGGGTATCGGCGCCACCAACAAGGACATCCAGGAGGGGATGAAGTACGACCTGATGATCTCGGCGTTGGCCGCGGTCGCACTCATCCTGTTGATCATGGTGATCGTGACCCGCAGCCTGGTCGCCGCGATCGTGATCGTCGGCACCGTCGTCCTGTCCCTGGGGGCGTCGGTGGGCCTGTCGGTCCTGGTGTGGCAGTACATCTTCGGGATTCACCTGTTCTGGGTCGTGGTGCCGCTGGCCATCATCCTGCTGTTGGCGGTGGGAGCGGACTACAACCTGCTGCTGGTGTCGCGGTTCAAGGAGGAGCTGCATGCCGGCCTGAACACCGGGATCATCCGGTCGATGGGCGGCACCGGCTCGGTGGTCACCGCCGCCGGTCTGGTGTTCTCGGCGACGATGTGTGCCTTCATCTTCAGCGATCTGGTGATCCTCGGTCAGATCGGCACCACCATCGGCATGGGGCTGTTGTTCGACACGTTGATCGTGCGGTCGTTCATGACGCCGTCCATCGCCGCACTGCTGGGCAAGTGGTTCTGGTGGCCGCAGGTTGTCCGGCAGCGGCCGGTGCCCGCGAAGTGGCCCGAGGCCGTCGAATCGCAGCCCACCGAGGCGCTGTCGCACTGACGTCGTCCCGGACCCGGCCGTCGTAAGCTCGATGGGGAGATGACTCGCCCGGGTGCGTTCTTACCTCGGCCGGCGGCCCGCACGTTCCGAGACCGCGGTGACGCCGGTCGAGCCTTGGCGGGGTTGCTCCGCGATCGGCTGCCCGACACCGCGGGCGCCCCGCCACCACTGGTGCTGGGCCTGGCCCGCGGCGGGGTGCCGGTCGCCTGGGAGGTCGCCGCGGCGCTGCGGGCGCCGCTGGATGTGTTCGTGGTCCGCAAGCTCGGTGCTCCACGGCAGCCCGAGTTGGCGATGGGGGCGCTGGCCGGCGGGCGGGTGGTGCGCAACGACCGCGTCCTGGCCGAGCTGGGGATCGACGACGACGTGCTGCAGTCGGTGATCGACCGGGAGACCGCCGAACTGCGTCGTCGCGAACGTACCTACCGTGGCGCGCGAGCGCCCGCGGATCTGCACGGCCGGATGGTGATCCTGGTCGACGACGGGATTGCGACCGGGGCGAGCATGCTGGCCGCCCTGCGGGCCGTCCAGGCGGCCGATCCGCGGTCGGTCATCGTCGCGGTGCCGGTGGGCGCGCCGGCGGCCTGCCGCAGGATCGGGCAGGAAGCCGACGACATCGTCTGCGCGACGATGCCCACCCCGTTCGACGCGGTCGGCCAGGCCTATCTGGATTTCGAGCAAGTCGGCGACGCCGCAGTGCGCGACCTACTGGCCACCGCTGCCGCCGGTTGAACCCGGGATCACTCCGTCGGCTGCGCCGCGGTCTCCTCCGTGGTCGCGGTGTCGGCACCGGCGTCCGCGACCGTGTCGGTCACTGCGGCGGAGTCCGCTTCGGCCGCGTCGGCCGGGCTATCGGCGGCTTCCGTGGCTTCCGTGGTTTCGCTCTCGGCCGCGATGTCGAGGTCGTCGCCGGCCTCGGTGCTCTCAGCGCCCTCGTCGGCGTCCGAGTCCTCGGCGTCCTCGGCTGCGCTCGCCGGCAGGTTGGCCCGCCGTTCGCGCAACGCATCGACGATGAGCAGCAGCACCCCGAGCAGGCTCGCACCGACGCAGACCCAGGCCACCAACGCATTGCTGGTGACCACGGCGAAGACCAGTGCGGCGAGGCCAATGGCCGCCAACACCATCGCGATGATCAGCATCGATCCACCTCCAGTACGACGGCCGAACTACTCGATTCCGCCGGCCGGCGGGTCAGCTCCGACGGTCAGTTGCTGCCGCGGTTGAAATTGTTGAAGCCGCCGCCGTCACCGGGGGCACTGCTGTCCACCGGTGCCGCCGAACCCCGCTGACCCAATTCTTCGAGCTGGGATTCGAGGTAGGTCTTGAGCCGGGTGCGGTACTCGCGTTCGAAGGTGCGCAGCTGCTCGAGGCGACCCTCCAGCACGGTGCGCTGCTGGTTGATGGTGCCCATGATCTCCGAGTGCTTGCGTTCCGCATCGGCCTGCAGCGCGTCGGCCTTCTCCTGGGCTTGGCGCAGCTGGGTCTCCGAGCGCGTCTGCGCGTCGGTGAGCAGGGCGTCGGCCCGCTGACGGGCTTCGGCGACGGTCGTCTCGGCGGTCTGCCGCGCCTCGGTGAGGATCTGGTCGGCGTTGGCACGGGCGTCGGCCATGAGCTTCTCCGACTCGGCCCGGGCGGTGCCCGTCAACCGGTCGGCGGTGTCCTGGGCCAGGCTCAGCACCCGAGCGGCCTTGAGATGCTGCTCCTCCGCCGGCGGCTCCTGGGCGGCCGGCGCGGCGACCACCGGCTGCGGCGCGGCCACCGGCTCGGGGGCGGGCTCGTAGACCGGGATCGAGGGGGCGGCCTGCGCGGCGCCCCCGCCGGCACGAGCCGCAGCAAGCTCCTGGTCGAGCTCGCCGATCCGCTGACGCAGGTCGGTGTTCTCCTCGATGAGCCGGGTCAGCTCGCCCTCCACCAGATCCAGGAAGGCGTCGACCTCGTCTTCGTTGTAGCCGCGCTTGCCGATCGGCGGCTTACTGAACGCGACGTTGTGGACGTCAGCAGGTGTTAGTGGCATCGTCTGCCCCCTCAAGTCAGGTAGTTGGTAGCGCCGATCGGGTACGGGTAGTGCGACCGGGAATCACTAGCCGGGTTGTAACTGCCGTCCATCCTGTCACATCCGCCGCGGCACCCGGCAATGAGAACGATATTAAGAGTGAATTTCAAATAGCTGCCACAGAAATCACGCTTTGGCAAACGCAAGCATCGCGGCGGATCGACGATCCGCGCCGGTGAGCGGTGCCTACCGGCATTTCCCCGCGGCCGACTCGGCCGAGAACAGGTACTTCCCCGACCCGCCGCGCCGCTGCGCCACTGTTCCGCCCAGACCCCCACCAGCAAAAGACTTAACCCTCCCGGCCACGAAATGTGATGCATTTCGCTACCCCGGAAACGTATCGGCCCACCGGCCGGCTCCCCAACCTCCCCGCCCCACGGGACTACCGGCATGATCACCGCCGCCGTATTATTCACAATGACCTCCCGTAGAAATTCGCGGCAGGGGTCGACCCACTCGGAGCCGGACCGGAAGGACCCTCGGGAATGACAACCAACGACGTGATCGTGGCGACCAGTGCAGCAGACTCGGCAGCGGTGGACGAGATTCGTTCCCGATACGCCGAACTGCTCGGGCACCAGACCGCGCTGACCGGTGCGCTGCTCGCCGCGATCGGCACGGCCGGTACCGAATTCGACGAAGCCCGCCGCGCACTCCAGGCATTCCTCGACCGAACCGTCCGCCCCCAGCTGCGCGCCGCCACCGACGTGATCTACCCGGCGTCGGCGACCGTCGAACGGGCCCGCCTGCTCATCGAAGGACTCCTCGGCGAGCAGCAACTGATCGAGCAAGCCGCGGCACGCGTCGCCCGCGACACCGACCGAGTGCAGGCCGTGATGCACGCCGAGGCGCTGCGGGTGCTGCTGGAGGCGGTATTGGGCAAGATCGCCGATCTGCTGCTGCCGGCGTTGGCGGCGGCCAACGGCATCGCGCTGGCCGAGTTGGTGGCCGCCCTTCCCGAAGCCGCATCGGACCCGGCCCGATCGGCCCACCCCGGCCCGGACGGGCATGGGCACGGTGGGTGCGACTGCGGCGAGGAGGACGACGAGATGCCCGAACTCGACGTCCGCGAGGTTCCGCACGCCATCCGGCACGCGACGGTGTTCGGCGCGTTCGACGCGGTCCCGGTGGGCGGGTCGCTGCTGTTGGTGGCGTCGCACGATCCCATTCCGCTGCTGCGCCAGCTCGCCGAGCGCAGCGGCGGTCGGCTGGCGGTCGGTTACGAGGAGCGTGGGCCGGAGGCGTGGCGGCTGCGCCTGACCCGGGTCTGAGCGCCCGCGGCTAGGCCGCGTACTGGCGGACCACCGACATCGCGGCCCACAGGATCAGCAGCAGCACCATGATCGACAGGTCGATGCGGACCGCACCGATGGTCAACTGCGGGATCAGCCGCCGCAGCAGCTTCACCGGCGGGTCGGTGACGCTCATGACCAGTTCGAGGATCACCGCGACGGCGCCCGTCGGATGCCAGTCACGGCTGAACGAGACGACGAACTCGATGACGATCCGCGCAAGCAGCAGCAACCAGAACAGGAACAGCGCGATGCTGAGAAGGGTGAAGAACAGCGCCAACGGAGTGCGACCTTACTGACGACGATGTGCCGGCATCAGCAGCGCTGAGCGGCTCGACTGCCGTTCCAGCCTACCGATAGGCGTAGAAGCCGGTCTCGGCGATCCGGCGGCGCTCCTCCGGGGAGACCACGACGTCGGCCGGCGAGAGCAGGAAAACCTTGGTGGCGACCTTGTCGAAGGAGCCCCGCAGTGCGAACGCCAGGCCCGCGGCGAAGTCCACCAGCCGCTTGGCGTCGGCGTTGTCCATCGACACCAGGTCCATGATCACCGGGGCGCCGTCGCGGAACCGCTCGCCGATGGTGCGGGCCTCGCTGTAGTCCTTGGGACGCAGCGTGACGATCTTCGACAGCGGGCTGCCCTCGTCGAACATCTGCGCCATCCGGCGCGGTTCCATGGCCAGCGCACCCAGGGTCGCCCCGTGCGGTGAGCCGAACCGACCGCGGTCGAGGTCACGGGGACGGTCGAATTCACGGGTGCGGTAACGCGAGTCCCGGGGGGCGTCGTACCCGCCGCGGTAGCCGGCCGGCTCGTCGTCGTAGTCGCGGTCCTCGAACCGGTCGTCGTAGCGACTCTCCGATCGCCCGACCCGGTCGAAGACGTCCTCGTTGAACCGCTCGGCCCGCGGCGCGTAGTCACGCGATCCGGCGCGGTCATCGCCGTCGTCGTAGTAGTCGTCGTCGTAGTCCTCCATAGGAGCCATCCCGAAGTAGGCCTTGACCTTGTGGAGTGTGCTCATCCTTGGACCCTTCTAGGCTGATGACTGTGATGAAGGTGTGACTGAAGTGACTAATAACGGTGACGGTAACGGCAGCGAGGGTCCCGACGCGGCACCGACACGCGGACAGTCACAACCGGTTTCACCGGTGCCCTCGCGCCACCGCGGCCGCGGCGTCATTCCAGCCAGACCAGGGAGGCCAGTCGGCCGGTTCGGCCGTCGCGGCGGTGACTGAAGAGCTTCGGATCCGCCGCCGTGCAGCGCGGATCGACATCGATGGCCTTGATGCCCAATTCCGTTAATTGACGGGCGATTCCGGCCCTCAGATCCAGTCCCGGAGTACCCGCCGTGGTGACGGTCCGACTGCCCGGCAAGGCCGCCTCGACCTCGTCAGCCATCGCCGCGGGCACCTCGTAGTGCGCGCCGCTCACGGCGGGCCCCAGCAAGACCGAGATGTCGCCGGCCCGGGCACCGGCGGCCAGCATCGCCTCCACGGTGCGGGGCACCACCCCGCGCTGCGCACCGACCCGGCCGGCGTGCACCGCCGCGACCACCCCGGCCCGCGCGTCGGCCAACAGCACCGGCACGCAGTCGGCGGTCACCACCACCATCGCCAACCGGGGCACGGTGGTCACCAGGGCGTCGGTCGCCTCGACCACGCCGTCCCGCGGCCCGTCGACGACGACGACGTGGTCACCGTGCACCTGATTCATCCACACCAAGCGGTCGGCACCCAACCCGGTGGCCTTGGCCAGCCGTGCCCGGTTGGCCGCGACCGCGGCCGGATCGTCGCCGACGTGGTCGCCGAGGTTGAAACCGTCGAACGGGGCCTTGGAGACACCCCCGGTCCGGGTGGTCGTCACCCGGCGTACGCGAAAACTCACCTGCGCGACGCCGACTCAGTGGCGCATGAAGGGTGGCACGTCGACGTCGTCGTCATCGCACCCGTCGTCGCCGTTGCGGCCGCCGACGCTGACCGTCGCACCGTTGGTGGGTGCGGGCACACTGACCGCGTCGACCGGGTCGAACAGCGACGAGGTGACCTTGCCGGCCTGGCCGGGTGCCACCGCATGCCGGGGCTGACCGGGGGCGCCGGTCACCGGCTTGCGACTGGGTCCGGCCGAGTCGAAGCCGGCCGCGATCACCGTCACCCGCACCTCGTCGCCGAGCGAGTCGTCGATCACGGTGCCGAAGATGATGTTGGCCTCGGGGTGCGCGGCGTCCTGGACCAGCGACGCGGCCTCGTTGATCTCGAACAGGCCCAGGTCGCTGCCGCCGGCGACCGACATCAGCACACCCTGGGCGCCCTCCATCGAGGCCTCCAGCAGCGGCGAGTTGATCGCGACCTCGGCGGCTTTGAGCGCACGTCCGTCACCGCGGGCCGAGCCGATGCCCATCAACGCGGTGCCTGCGCCGCTCATAATGCCCTTGACGTCGGCGAAGTCCACGTTGATCAAGCCCGGCGTGGTGATCAGGTCGGTGATGCCCTGCACACCGTTGAGCAGTACTTCGTCGGCGCTGCGGAACGCGTCCATCAGCGACACCTGGGCATCACCCATCTGCAGCAGGCGGTCGTTGGGGATCACGATCAGGGTGTCGCAACTCTCCCGCAGCGCGGTGATGCCGTTCTCGGCCTGGTTGCTGCGGCGTTTGCCCTCGAAGGAGAACGGCCGGGTGACCACGCCGACGGTCAGCGCACCGAGTTTGCGGGCGATGGTCGCGACCACCGGGGCGCCACCGGTGCCGGTACCGCCGCCCTCCCCGGCGGTGACGAACACCATGTCCGCGCCGCGGAGCAGTTCTTCGATCTCGTCCTTGGCGTCTTCGGCGGCCCGGCGGCCCACTTCGGGGTCGGCGCCGGCACCGAGGCCGCGGGTGGAGTCACGGCCGACGTCGAGCTTGACGTCGGCGTCACTCATCAGCAATGCCTGTGCATCGGTGTTGATCGCGATGAACTCGACGCCCTTGAGGCCCTGCTCGATCATCCGGTTGACGGCGTTGACGCCGCCACCACCGATACCCACGACTTTGATGACGGCCAGATAGTTGTGCGGTGGGGTCATCGTTCGTCTTCCTCCCTGGTGGGGCTTGATCCGCTCTGGGGCCGGGTCTGGGCGCTGAGCTCGCCGATCTGCATCGGGCAAACCCTCAACCTCAACCAAAGGCTTAGAGTTATGTCAAGTTGTTCTGCGCAACCGCCACAGTAGGGCCGCCCGGTGCGTCATCGGTGCCGACGCGCCGACGCAGACCGGATCAATTTTCGCGGGCGGCCCGGAATCGACGCGAAGCGCGCGATCCTGCGGGCCGGATCCGTCATCGCACGGTGGGCAGATCCGGGCTCGACACGTCGTAGGTGTGCCCCGGTTGGGTGAGCAGCGCCGCGAGCTTCTGCGCCTTCTCCGCGGTGCGATCGGTGCTGCCCCACACCACCACCCTGTTGTCGACCAGGGTCAGGGTCACCGACGCCACCGACTGGGCGGCCACCCGGCTGACCTGGCCGGCGACGTCGGGCGCCAGCGCGGTCATCACCTGCAACGCAGCCAGCGAGGCGGGATCGGTCGGTCCGGGATCCTCGACGTCGAAGTACGGCAGCATCCGCGGCGGCACCGCGGTCGCGAAGTCCACGCCGTCCCGGTCGAACAGATGCGGTCCGTCCGGGAAATCCTTGTACACCACCGGGATCCGCTCCACCACCGCGATCCCGAGCACCGACGGGTACTTGCGCTGCACGCGCGTTCCGGCGACCCGCCGGATGGCGGCTACCCGCTCGGCCACACTGCCGGTGTCGACCTGTAGCAACGGCGTACCGAGCGGAACGCGCACCACGGACAGCACCTCGTCGCGCGTCACCGTCTCGATACCGGTGATCTCGATGTCGCGCACCGACATGACCGGCGTGAAGTACAGGATCAACCCGAGTCCGACGACCGACACCACCGCCAGGAATCCGGCCAACACCATCTTCAGTCCGCGGATGGTCCCCCGCGGAACATCTTTGGGCGGTTCGACCGAACCCGCCCGTAGCCGCCGCTTGGCGTCCCGGCGGGCCTGTTCGATCGCCTCGGCCCGGGCCTGGGCCGCGCGCCGCTCGGCCCGCTCCCGGCGGGCTCGGCGGCGCGGACCCTCCACCTCGGTGGGCTCGGCGGCCGACGCCGCCGTCCCGTCCGCCGACGACGCACCGTCGACGGTTCCGGCGCCGTCGGTGGCGTCGGTGGAGTCGCTGGCATCAGTGGCGAGGCCCTCCCCGCCCGCGTCGGGCGAGGCCGAATCGGCGACGCCGTCGTCGATGCCGGCCTCGAATTCGTCTGCCCCGACCGGATCCGGCTCCTCGGGTACGCCGGCCGGGGTTCCGGGCGGCACCGTCACGGCGCGCCCGGGCTACCGGGGGGTGTCCGGTCGGCGCGCGCCCGCAGCGCGGTGACGATCTCGGGTCCCAGCACGGTCACGTCACCGGCCCCCATCGTGAGGATCACATCGCCGGGACCGGCCGCGGCCGCCACCGCCTCGGGCACCGCCGAGAAGTCGGGCAGGTAGTGCACCGCGACACTGACATGCTCGGCGACGCTGGCGCCGCTCACGCCGGGCAGCGGTTGTTCCCGCGCCCCGTAGACATCGAGAACGAAGACCTCGTCGGCATGGTCCAGCGACCGGCCGAATTCACCGGCGAAAGCCTTTGTCCGCGAATACAGATGCGGCTGGAACACCACCAGGCTGCGCCCGGCCCCCCGCTCCGTCAGCAGGGCACGGACCGCGGTCAGGGTCGCGGTGATCTCGGTGGGATGGTGGGCGTAGTCGTCGAAGACCTGCACCGATCCCCCGGCGCCGGCGGAACCGACCAGCTCGAAGCGGCGCCGCACCCCGTCGAAGCCGGCCAGCCCGTCGAGTACGCCGTCCAGCGGCGCCCCGACCTCGACCGCCGCCAGCAAGGCGCCCAATGCGTTGAGAGCCATGTGCTTGCCGGGCACCGCCAGTCGCATCGTCACGCGATCGCCGGTGGCGGGCAGCGCGATCTCGGCGATCGCACCGGTGCCGTGCTGCTGCCAACTCAACAGCGCCCCGTCCAGCGCCGCCGGACCGGTACCTTCACTGCCGTAGCGCAGCACCCGAATACCCTGTGCCGCAGTGCGATCGGCCAGCTCGGCGGCGCCCGGATCGTCGACGCAGATCACGGCGGCACCACCGGGGGCGATCCGTTCCACGAACGCGTCGAAAACCTCGGTGTACGCCTCGGCGCTGCCGAAGAAGTCCAGGTGGTCGGCCTCGATGTTGGTCACCACCGCGACGTTGGGCGTGTATTCCAGCAACGAGCCGTCGCTCTCGTCCGCCTCGGCGACGAAGAGCGGCCCACTGCCGTGGTGGGCGTTGGTGCCGGCTTCGGCACCGGCGGCGCCCAATTCGCCGCCGACGGCGAACGAGGGGTCCAGCCCGCAGTGCTGAAGCGCCACCACCAGCATCGATGTGGTCGTCGTCTTGCCGTGGGTGCCGGTCACCAGCAACGTGGTGCGGCCGGCCATCAGCTTGGCCAGCACCGCCGGCCGCAACACCACCGGAATACCGCGGCGGCGGGCCTCGACCAGTTCGGGGTTGGTCTTGGGGATCGCCGCATGCGTAGTGACCACCGCGGTGACCCCGCCGGGCAGCAGATCCAGGGCCGAGGCGTCGTGGCCGATCCGCACCTGCGCGCCGCGCGCCCGCAGGGCGTGGATGCCGCGGGACTCCTTGGCATCCGATCCCGACACCAAACCACCGCGGTCCAGCAGAATCCGGGCGATACCGGACATGCCCGCTCCCCCGATACCGACCATGTGCACCCGGCTCAGTTCGGGGGGCAGTTGTTCAGGGCTCATGCCGCTCACCGGCCGTCCCCCGCTGCGCTCGCGACTTCCAGTGCGGCCCCGCTCATGCCGCTCACCGGCCGCCCCTCGCTGCGCTCGCGACTTCCAGTGCGACGGACGCCACACGGCGTGCCGCCTCGGGATGCCCGGCCTGCACCGCGGCGCTGGTCATGGCGCCCAGTCGAGCGGTGTCGGTGAGCAGCGCGGCAACGGTCTCCGCGACGAAGTCCGGGGTCAGCGCCGCGTCGTCGACCAGCACGCCACCGCCGGCGTCGACCACCGGCAGCGCGTTGAGGCGCTGTTCGCCGTTGCCGATCGGCAGCGGAACGTAGACCGCGGGCAGCCCGACGGCCGACACCTCCGCCACCGTCATCGCCCCGGAGCGGCAGATCGCCAGGTCCGCGGCCGCGTATGCCAGGTCCATCCGGTCCAGGTAGGGCACCGCCACATACGGCGGATCACCGGCCGCGGGCTCGGGTAGGTCCAGGGTGTTCTTCGGCCCGTGCGCGTGCAGTACCGAGATTCCAGCGGCGGCAAGCTGTTTGGCGGCCCCGGCGACGGCCCGATTGATCGACCGGGCCCCCTGCGAACCGCCGAAGACCAGCAGTACCCGAGCGTCGTCGGTGAAACCGAACTCGGCGCGGGCTGCGGCGCGCAGCGCGGCCCGGTCGAGGGTGGTGATCGCCGACCGGACCGGTACGCCGACCACCTCGGGACGGGCCAGACCGCAATCGGGGACCGCGGACAGCACCCGGGCGGCGCCCCGCGCCCCGACCCGGTTCGCCAGGCCGGCGCGGGCGTTGGCTTCGTGGATCACCACCGGCACCCGGTTGGCACCGAGTCCGCGCGCCGCCAGATAGGCCGGCAGTGCCACGTACCCGCCGAAGCCGATCACCACGTCGGCGCGCACCCCGCGCAACACCGCGCGGGTCTCCCGGACGGCCCGCCGCACCCGCAGCGGCAACCGGGCCAGGTCGGCGTTGAGCTTGCGCGGCAACGGCACCGGTGTGATCAGCTCGAGGTCGTAACCGCGGGCGGGTACCAGCCGGGTCTCCAGGCCGCGGGCGGTGCCCAGTGCGGTGATCCGGACGGCCGGGTCCAGTTGGCGTAGCGCGTCGGCGACGGCCATCGCAGGCTCTACGTGACCGGCAGTGCCGCCGCCGGCCAGGACCACCGATAACGGCTCACCGCGTTCCGGCGTGCTGACCGAGTCGTTCACCGCCTATCGCTGACCTTCCAATGCTCGCGCGCGCCCGCGGGTCGGACGCGCCCCGGCGTGACGCCGGCCGCCTCCATTTTGCCCTGTCCGGCCGGTGCTCCGACCCGCTGCCCGTGCCGACGTCTGCGTACCGGTGCGCGGCCGCCCCGATCGGGCCGGTGTCCGCGCCGCCGAACGCGGACGGGTTTCGGACTGCGGGCGCGAGCGCAACCGGTCTCGCAGCGCCTCGATCCGGCTCGGCGCATACGGCTCCGGCAGCGGCAGCCGCAGCAGCCGGTTCATCCGGTCGTCCCGGCCGGCCCGCAGCGCCGCCACTGCTTCGGGTTCGTGGCGCGCGGCATTGGCCATGATCCCGATCATGAACAGCGTTGTCGCCGTGGAAGTCCCGCCCGCGGAGATCAGCGGGAGCTGGATGCCGGTGACCGGGAGCAAGCCGATCACGTAGCCGACGTTGATGAACGACTGGCCGATCACCCACATCGTGGTGGCGGCGGTCAGCAGTCGCAGGAACGGGTCGGCGGACCGCTTGGCGATCCGCATGCCGGTGTAGGCGAACAGCCCGAACAGCGCCAGCAACCCGAATCCGCCGACGAAGCCCAGTTCTTCGCCGATGATGGCGAAGATGAAGTCGTTGTGCGCGTTGGGCAGGTAGTTCCACTTCGCGGTGCCCTGGCCCAGGCCGTCGCCGAAGATGCCGCCGTTGGCCAGCGCGAACTTGGCCTGCCGGGCCTGGTAGCCGGCGTTCTGCGGGTCCGCATCGGGGTCCAGCCAGGACCGCACCCGGTCGGAGCGGTAGCCCTCGGAGAGCGCCAGCACGACCGCGAGCGCCATCGCCCCGATCGTCCAGGTCAGGAAGGTCTTCAGCGGCAGGCCGGCGTACCAGAGCAGGGCCAGCAGGATGATGACCATCGACACCATCTGCCCGAGGTCCGGCTGCACGAAGATCAGCAGCAGCGCGGCTCCGGCACCCGGTATCAGCGGAAAGACCATTTCGCGCAGCGTCGCCCGTTCCATCCGTCGGCTCGCCAGCAGGTGAGCACCCCAGATCGCGAAGGCGATCTTGGCCAACTCCGACGGCTGCATCGAGAAGCCGGCGATCACGAACCAGCCCCGAGACCCGTTGGACAGCGTGCCGATGCCCGGAATCAGCACCAGTACCAGTAACACGACGCTGAGGGCGAAAGCCGGCAGCGCCATCCGGCGCATGAACCGCACCGGCATGCGCAGTGCCACGTAGCAGCCCGTCAGCCCGATCACGGTCCACAGCACCTGCTTGCCGAAGATCCGCCACGCCGAGCCGTCGAGCCCGTAGGACTCCACCCCGGAAGCGGACAGCACCATGATCAGGCCGAGCGTGGTCAGCAACGCGGCCACCGCGACGATCAGGTGGAACGACGTCATCGGCTTGCCCAGCCAGGCACCGAATCGGGTGCGCGGCTCCGCTTTGGCGGGCTTGTCCGCGGTCCCCTCCGCCGAAGCGTCGGCGGCCCCGGCACCGCGCCGCAGCCGGGCCAGAATCCCGATCACACCGATCCCGCCGCCGAGCGCGCCGCGGCGGCGAACGCATCGCCTCGCGCGCCGTAACCGGCGAACTGGTCGAACGACGCGCCCGCCGGCGCCAGCAGCACCGTGTCGCCGGGCCGGGCCAGCTCGCGGGCGGCAGCCACCACTGCTGTCATCACCCGCGAGCCCAAGGTCTCGTCGGCCCCATCAGCTACTCGCCTCACCTGAGCAACTGGAGACACAGCAGTATCACCCATACCACTATCCTCACCCGTCACAACCTGGACGACGGGGACATCCGGTGCGTGTCGTGATAACGCCTTGGCAACCTCGGCCCGATCCCGGCCGATCAGCACGGCCCCGGCCAGGTGCGTGGCGATTCTGGCCACCGTCTCGTCGATCGAGGCGCCCTTGAGCAGTCCGCCGGCCACCCAGACCACCCGCGGATGCGACAGCACCGACGCCTCGGCGGCGTGGGGGTTGGTGGCCTTGGAATCGTCGACGTAACTGATCCCGCCGTCGACGATCACCAGTTCGGCCCGGTGCCGGCCGACCCGGAACGACGCCAGCGCATCGGCGACGGCCGCGGCCGGCACATCCACGCTGCGGGCCAGTGCGGCGGCCGCCAGCGCGTCGAGGACACCGACCGCGCCGGGCACCGGTATCGAGGCCGTCGCGGCCAAGGGCACGCCGTCGGAACCGGCCGGGCCGAACGCCCGGTCGACCAGCATCCCGTCCACCACGCCGAGTTCGCCGGGTTCGGGTTCGCCGAGCCGGAATCCCACCTGCACCGGGGCGGGGCCGGTGCCGTGCAGCGCCGCCGCATGCGGATCGTCCATGCCCACGACCGCCACCCGCCCGGCCAGCGCCCGCGCCTTGTCGGCGGTGTAGGCGGCCATGCTGCCGTGCCAGTCCAGGTGGTCTTCGGCGATGTTGAGCACCACGCCCGCCTCCGGGCGCAGCGACGGCGCCCAGTGCAGCTGGAAACTGGACAATTCGACGGCCAGCAGTTCGGATTCATTCGGCTCGGCGAGCACGTCCAGGACCGGGCTGCCGATATTGCCGCACAGGTCGGCCCGCCGGCCCGCGGCGAGCAGCATCGCGTGCAGCATCGACGTCGTCGTGGTCTTGCCGTTGGTACCGGTCACCACCAGCCAGCGCCGCGGCGGGCCGTAGTGGCCGGCCGCGTCGAGGCGCCACGCCAGTTCGACATCGCCCCACACCGGCACCCCGGCCGCGACCGCAGCGACCAACACCGGGGTCTGCGGACCGAAACCGGGGCTGGTGACCACCAAACTGAATTCGCCGATCCGCGCCGCGGCATCCGCGGTGCTGCAGGTGGCCACCTCGGGGTAGCCGTCCAGCGCCGCCGCGTTGTCGTCGCACAGCGTCGGCTCCGCCCCCAGCGATGCCAGCGCGTTCAGCACCGCCCGGCCGGTGATCCCGGCACCGGTGACCAGGACTCGCGCACCCGCGGCGACCACGGCCGGTGCGGCCGGGTCCGGTGCGGGCGGCATGTCAGACGCCTACGGCGGCGAACCACTCGCCGTAGAACATCGAGACGCCCAGTCCGCAGGCAATGGCGGTGAGCAGCCAGAACCGGATGATCACGGTGGTCTCGGCCCAGCCGGCCAACTCGAAGTGGTGATGGAACGGCGCCATCCGGAACACCCGGCGACCGGTGGTGCGGAAGGCCAGGATCTGCAGCACCACCGAGGTGATCTCGGCGACGAAGAGCCCGCCGAGCACCACCGCGAGGATCTCGGTGCGGGTGGTGATCGACATCCCGGCGATCACGCCGCCCAGCGCCAGCGACCCGGTGTCGCCCATGAAGATCTTCGCCGGGGCGGCGTTCCACCACAGGAAGCCGATGCAGGCGCCGGCCGTCGCCCCGGCGATCAGCGCCAGATCCAGCGGGTCACGGACGTTGTAGCAGCCCAGCCCGGGTGCGCTCACACAGGCGTTGCGGTGCTGCATGACGGTGATCAGCACATAAGCGGCACTGACCATCGCCATCGCGCCGGCCGCCAGCCCGTCGAGCCCGTCGGTGAAATTCACCGCGTTCGACCAGGCGCTGACGATCAGGATCACGAACAGCACGAAGGCGGCCGCGGGCAGCGTGACGGTGGCGATGTCGCGGACGTAGGACAGTTGCAGGCTGCCCGGGGTCAGACCGGCATCGTTGCGGAAACACAGCACCAGCAGGCCGAAGATGGTCGCCGCGGTGACCTGACCGACGGTCTTGGCGGTCTTGTTCAGACCGAGATTGCGCGACCGGCGGATCTTGATCAGGTCATCGATGAAACCGACGCCGCCCAGCGCGGTGGCGAGTCCCAGCACCAGCAGGCCCGAGGCGGTCGGCCCCGTCCCGTAGAACACCAGGCCGGCCAGTTGTGCGACGAGGTAGCCCGCCCAGATCCCGGCCACGATGGCCACACCGCCCATCGACGGGGTGCCGCGCTTCTTCTGATGGCTGGCCGGACCGTCCTCGCGGATCTCCTGGCCGAATCCCTGCTTGGTGAACACCCGGATCAGCACCGGGGTCAGCAGGATGGACACCAGCAGGGCCACCCCGGCGGCGACGAGGATCATGATCATCGGCGATCTCCTGACTCGTGGCCGGTCAGCGCATCGGCCAGTCGGGTCAGCCCGGCGGAGTTCGACGCCTTGACCAGCACCACGTCGCCGGGTTCCAGCTCGGCACGCAACAGCGCCAGCGCGGCGTCGACGTCGGCCACCGCGGTGGCCTCGGCGCCCCAGGACCCTTCCATGACCGCGCCGTGCAGCATCGCGCCCATCGATCTCCCCACTCCGACGACAATGAGACGAGACACATCTAAGCGCACTGCCAGCCGTCCGATGCGGTCATGCTCGGATATCGCGTCCTCGCCGAGTTCCGCCATCTCCCCCAGCACCGCCCAGCTACGTCTCGACGCGAACGGATTCTCACCCCGGGAGATCCAGGCCAGCGCCTGCAGCGCCGCCCGCATCGAGTCCGGGTTGGCGTTGTAGGAATCGTCGATCACGGTCACCCCGTCCGCGCGGTTGCTGACCTGCATCCGGTGCTGCGAGACCGGTCCGGCGCCGGTCAGGGCATCGGCCACCTGCTGCGGAGTGGCACCGCATTCCAGCGCGACCGCCGCCGCGCACAGCGCGTTGGAGACCAGGTGATCCCCGGAGACCCCCAGTGCCACCTCGACGGCCGGGCCGTCGCCGGCGTGCAGCGCGAAACGCGGGCGGGCCAATGCGTCGAGTTCCACCGGGCCGGCCCAGACGTCGGCCCCGGGCGACCGAGCGACCCGGACCACCCGTGCCGCGGTCGTGCCCGCCATCGCGGCCACCGCCGGATCGTCGACGTTGAGCACCACCACCCCGGATTCGGGGACGGCTTGGGCCAGTTCGGCCTTGGTTTCGGCGATCGCCTCGCGGGAGCCGAACTCCCCCAGGTGCGCGGTACCGACGTTGAGTACCACCGCCACCTGCGGCGGGGCGATGGCCGCCAGTGCGGCGATGTTGCCGCGGTGCCGCGCGGAGAGCTCCAGCACCAGGAAGTCGGTGTTCTCGTCCGCCCGCAACACCGTCCACGGATGGCCGAGTTCGTTGTTGAACGAGCCGGGCGGGGCGACCACCCGCCCCAGCGGTGCCAGCACCGCGGCCAGCATGTCCTTGGTGGAGGTCTTGCCCGCCGACCCGGTCACGCCGACGATCGTCAGGCCCTTGGCCACCAGCTCGGCCGAGACCGCGGCGGCCAGCTCGGCCAGCGCGCCCAGCACCGCGGCCCCGGACCCGACTGCGTCGTCGTGTTCCAGTGCCCCCGAACGACTCTCGGATGCCACCGGTTCCACCACGATGGCCGGTACCCCGACCGGCCGCGCGGCCAGCACCGCCACCGCTCCGGCCGCGACGGCCGCCGCCGCATGATCGTGGCCGTCGGCCCGCGCGCCGGGCAGGGCCAGGAACAACCCGCCGGGGGTGACCCGGCGGGAATCGAACTCCACGGTGCCGGTGACGACGCTGGCCGCCGCGTCCGCCGGGGAGATGTCGGCCAGGCGCCCGCCCACGATCTCGGCGATCTGCGCAACCGTCAACGCGATCATGCGTGCTGCTCCAATGCCGCCGCCAACTCCACCCGGTCGTCGAACGGCTGGGTGTGGCCGCCCGCGGTCTGCCCGCTCTCATGCCCCTTGCCCGCGATCAGCACCACGTCGCCGGGCCGTGCCCAGGCCACCGCGTGCTCGATCGCGGCCCGCCGGTCGCCCAACTCGATCACCTCCGCCGTACCGCCGGTGGCCCCGGCCAGGATCGCCCGGCGGATGTCGGCGGGGTCCTCTCCGCGTGGATTGTCGTCGGTGACGACCACCAGGTCCGCGGATTCCGCGGCGATGCGGCCCATCGGCTCACGTTTGCCGTGGTCGCGGTCGCCGCCCGCGCCGAACACCACGGCCAGTCGCCCGCCGGTGTCGCGCACCTGCTGACGCAGGGTCGCCAGCACCGCGGCCAGCGCCCCGGGCTTGTGCGCGTAGTCGACCAGCGCGAGAAAGTCCTGTCCGCGGTCGACCGGTTCCATCCGTCCGGGGACCCGCGCCGCGCGCAGGCCGGGTGCCGCCTGTTCCGGGGAGACCCCGACCGCGTCGAGGATCGCCAGCGCCAACAGGCAATTGGCCACGTTGTAGTCGCCCGGCAGCCCGATGCCGATCGGGTGCCGCCCGCCGGAGGGATCGACGGCCACGAACTCCCGGCCGCCGGTGGGGCCCGGGCCGGCCGTCAACGGTTCGATGCGCCAGTCGGCCGGCCGCCCGGTGGTGCTGACGGTGATCGGTGCGGCCGCCCGGACGGCCATGGCCGCGCCCGCGTCGTCGTCGATGCAGAGCACCGAGCGCCGCGCCCGCAGCGGTGAGGCCGGGTCGAACAGGCGGGCTTTGGCCTCGAAGTAGTCCGCCATGGTCGGGTGGAAATCCAGGTGGTCACGCGACAGGTTGGTGAAGCCGCCCACCGCGAACCGGGTGCCGTCGACGCGTCCCAGGCTCAGTGCGTGGCTGGACACCTCCATCACCGCGGTATCCACGCCCCGCTCGGCCATCACCGCCAGCAGGGACTGCAATGCCGGGGCTTCCGGGGTGGTCAGCGCACTGGGCAGGTCGACGCCGTCGATGCGGATTCCGACGGTGCCGATCAGACCGGCCGTGCGCCCGGCGGCCCGCAGACCGGCTTCGACCAGGTAACTGGTGGTGGTCTTGCCCGATGTGCCGGTGATGCCGATGAGCGTGAGCCGTTCGCACGGATGCCCGTAGACCTCGGCCGCCAGCCCGCCGAGCACCGCGCGGGGATCCGGGTGCACCAGCACCGGTGTATCGGTGACGCCGCCGATCGCCGCGGCGCCGGCGGCGTCGGTGAGAATCGCCGCCGCGCCCCGGGCGTCCGCGTCGGCGACGAAACGTGCCCCGTGCGTCGTCGCACCGGGCAGCGCGGCGAACAGGTCACCGGGCTGCACATCCTGGGCACGCAGGGTCAAGCCGGTGATCGGCACGTCCGGCACGGTTTCACCGGCGGCGACGGCCCCGATCCGGGCGGCCAGTGCCGGTAACGGCGTCCCCGGAACCAGGTCCGGGCGCAGCGCAGCCGGCACCGCCATCACCTCCATCGCCTTGGGTCGACTCTTGCCGAATCGGCAATGACACTACCCAGACCGGTGCGCCTCAACGGCGAGGCGAGCCGCATTGGTGCGACGCCGCCACACCACGGTGGCGGTTGATATCCGTCGCACCGCACCGGCGCCGGCGCGATGACCGGACTACGCCCTACATCGCCTCCAGCACCAGCGGCGGTCCGGGGTCGGGCGACAGCGGCACGTTGTGGCGCTGCAGCAACCAGCTGGCGATGTCGTGGAACAGCGGGGCGGCCGAGGTGCCCGGCGATCCGTCGGCGGACCGATGGGGATTGTTCATCATCAGGCCGATCACGTAGCGCGGATTGTCCGCCGGGGCGATCCCGGCGAAGGTGATCCAGTAGACGTCGTCGTAGTAGCAGCCGCAGGCCGGGTTGATCTGCTGCGCGGTGCCGGTCTTGCCGGCGATCTGGTAGCCGTCGACGGCGGCCTGCCAGCCGGTGCCCTGCTGTACCCCGGTCGGGTCACGCTGCACGACCGAGCGGAACATGTTGCGCAGTGTCGCCGCGGTCTGCTCGGAGACCACCCGGATGCCCTCGGGGCGGGGCTCTTCGGTACGGCTGCCGTCGGCTCCGATGGTGGCCTTGACGATTCGGGGCGGAATCCGCAACCCGTCGTTGGCGATCGCCTGATACATGCCGGTCATCTGCAGTAGCGTCATCGAAAGTCCCTGGCCGATCGGCAGGTTCGCGAATGAGCTGCCCGACCATTGGTCGATCGGCGGGACCAGGCCGGAACTCTCGCCGGGCAGCGCCACCCCGGTACGTTGCCCCAGACCGAACTTCTCCAGGGTGTCGAACCAGCGCTCCGGGCCGACCCGCTGGGCCAGCATCAGCGTCCCCACGTTGGAGGACTTCCCGAAGATCCCGGTCATGGTGTAGGGCGCCACGCCGTGTACCCAGGCGTCGCGCACGGTGACGTCGGCGACGTTGATCGATCCCGGCACCTGCAGTACCTCATCGGGTTGGCCCAGACCGTATTCGAGGACCGACGCCGCGGTGACGATCTTGTTCACCGATCCCGGCTCGAACGGCGTGGACACCGCCAGGTTGCCGAGCTGGCGGTCTTCCTGGCGCCCGATGTCCTGGGAGGGGTCGAAGGTGTTGTCCCCGGCCATCGCCAGCACTTCCCCGGTGCGCGCGTCGAGCACCACCGCGGTGACGTCGTGGGCACCGGAGACGTTCTTGGCCTGCTGCACCTGCTGTTGGACGTGGAACTGGATGTCGTCGTCGATGGTCAGCTGGACCGTCGAACCGTTGACCGCCCGGTGGCGGTTGCGGTAGCTCCCCGGAATCACCACACCGTCCGAACCACGGTCGTAGGTGACCGAGCCGTCGGTGCCGGCAAGTGCGGCGTCCATCGACTCCTCGAGCCCCAACAGGCCGTGGCCGTCCCAGTCAATGCCGCCGATGATGTTGGCGGCCAGCGACCCGCCCGGATACTGGCGCAGATCCTGCCGCTCGCTGCCGACCTCCGGATACTTCTCGGTGATGATCTCTGCCACCGCGGGGTCGACGGCACGGGCGAGGTAGACGAATTCCTCGTCGCTGCGCAGTTTCTTGAGCAGGGTCGGCACGTCCGGCTTGTTGTCGAGCCGGACCGCGATCGCCTTGGCGATCTCCTGCAGTCGCTGTTGCGGGTCGGGCGCCGACGAGTCCTTCTTCTTCACCTCGGCCAACTGTTTACGGATCTTGACCGGCTGGAAGGACAGCGCCCGGGCCTCGATGGTGAACGCCAGCTTGTCGCCGTTGCGGTCGATGATGTCCCCGCGCATCGCCTGCTGCACGTCGGTGACCTTGAGCTGGCCGGCTGCTTCATCGCGGAGCCCGGATGCCCGCGGTACCTGCAGGTAGAACAACTGCGCAGCGGCCAGAGCCAACACCCCGAAGATGACGAAATTGCCGCCGCGGTGGCGGAATTCGAACGACGCGCTGCGCGGCCCCAATTCGGTGGCGGTCCGGGTACGACGGTCGCGGGCCGAGTGTCCTTCTATCGGGGTGGTTTTCGGGGCTTTGCCCGGCTTGGGAGATTTCCCGGCTTTGGCCGGCGGGGTGGACTCGGGAGTCCGGCGTGCCCTTCGCTTGGCAGCCGAGGCCGAATCGCCGGCGCGACGCGCCGGACCGGTACCCCGCGCGGCCCGCCTCATCGGATGGCTCCCGGGAACACCTGCGCGGCCTCCGGCGGCAGCGCTGCCTCGGGCGACGGCACCCCCTCGGTCGACGGCGCCGGCTGCGGCGGAAGCATCGCCTCGGGCGGGATGACGACCGGCGGCAACACTTCGGCCGGGCCGGTCGCGGGCAGGGTGACCAGGGGCGGAACGTCCAGCCCGACCGGACCCGGCGGCGGCCCGGCCACCGGAGTACCGGGCCCGCCGGGCAGGCCCGGGATGGTCAGCGGCGCACCGGGTACCGTCCCGGCGGGCGGTACCGCCGACGGCAGATGCCGGCTGTCCAGCTTGGGCCCGGCGGGGGGCACCCGCACCGGTACCTCCACCGGTGGCGCGACATCGTCGGGCAGCTTGGTGTTCAGCGGTGGCGGCGGCACCCCTTCGGCCGGTTTGGGTTGCCCGACGACCACCCAGTTACCGACCGGATCCTGGATCAGATGCGCGGTGTCGCGGCTCGGGATCATGCCCAGTTCCCGCGCGGCCTCGGCGAGCGCCGGAGCGGACTCCGCGGTCAGCACGTCGCGCTCCAGCGCTTCCTTCTGCTGCAGCAGGACCCGGTTGCGTTCCCGGAGGTTGCCCAACTCGTAGGAGCGCTCGGCGGCGTCGGTGGACAACCACAAGGTGATACCCAGCCCGATGCCGAGCGCTCCGATGATGAAGACCACGAACGGAACCCGGGCGGCCAGGGCACGCGGGCGTAGGTCGACCTCGGCCAGCCTCGCAATGAGGCGTTCGCGCAGTGGAACACGCACCACCTTGGGGGCCTTGGCCTTGCGCGCCTTCGCCCGGGCCTTGGCCTGCTTGGTGTTCTTGGGCGGCAGCGGCCGGGCGTCGGGACGCAACGGTGCCGTCTTCTGCGGTCCGGACCTCGGCCGCGCTTCGCGCCCCGGCGTGGGTGCGGTGCCGCGTTGCCGACGCGATCCCCGGGCCTGGCTCGCCTCGTTGTTCCGGCGCGGGCCGGTGCGAGCCGGGTGCTCGGAGCCACGCCGGCGGTCGGCCTGCCGTACCGCTGGCTTGCGTTTGGTCGCCATCATCTCCCCCCCGATGCCGAGACGGCCCCGGCCCGAACACGCTCGACCGCCCGCAACCGGACCGAACCCGCGCGGGGGTTTCGGTCCACCTCATCCGGTTCGGCGCGTTCGGCTCCCCTGGTCAGTACCTTGAACCTGGCTGCGTCACTGGGTAATTCGACCGGAAGATCGACCGGAGTGCGGGACGTGGTCAGCGCGGCGAACAGTTGCTTGACGATGCGGTCCTCCAACGACTGGTATGCCATGACCGCGACACGCCCGCCCACCGTCACCGCGTCCAGCGCCGCGGGCAACGCGTCGCGCAGTGAGTCCAGTTCGCCGTTGACCGCGATGCGCAGCGCCTGAAAGGTCCGCTTCGCCGGGTGTCCGCCGGTGCGTCGGGCCGGCGCCGGGATCGCCTCGTAGAGCAGGGCCGTCAACTCCCCGGTCGAGGAGAACGGCTGCTGCGCCCGACGGCGCAGGATCTGCGCGGCGATGCGCGAGGCGAAACGCTCTTCACCGTATCGGCGCAGGATGTCGGTGAGCGCGGCCGCGTCGTAGGTGTTGACGATGTCGGCCGCGGTGAGCTCACCCTCGGGATCCATGCGCATGTCCAGCGGAGCATCCTGGGCATAGGAGAAGCCCCGCTCGACCCGGTCCAGTTGCATCGAGGAGACACCGAGGTCGAACAGCACCGCGTCGATCGAGTCGGTTTCCGCCAGACCCGATTCGGCCAATGCGGAAGCGATCCCGTCGTAGCGGGTGCGGACCTTCTGGAACCGATCGCCGAACCGGGCCAACCGGGCGCCGGCAATGTCGAGGGCGGTCGTGTCGCGGTCCAATCCGATGACCCGCAGGCCGGGGAACTCGGTCAGAAAGCTCTCGGTGTGCCCACCGGCGCCCAGGGTGGCGTCGACCAGCGTCGCGCCGCTCCCGTCGGCCGCCCGCCTGGTCAGTGCCGGCGCCAACAGCTCCACGCAACGTTCCAGAAGGACTGGCACATGCCCGAATTCGCCCTGCTCGGCCACGCCGACACCTCCCCGTTGCAGCCCGTGAAATCGGCGGCCGGCCCCTCGCTGCGCTCCGAGGCGGATCCGGCTCCCGCAGGCCCCTGCCTCGAGGTCCCTGCCCGACGGTGCGAACCTGACGTTGGGGAAGTACGTCAGGGTCGGTTCGGACAGAGGCCACGAGGCACGGGCGTGCTCGTCAGATGATGTCGCTGAGTGCTTCATCGCTGGCCGCGGAGAAGTTCTCTTCATGGGTCTGCTGGTAGTCGCTCCAGGCCTGCGCGTCCCAGATCTCCAGGTAGTCGACCGACCCGATGACCACGCAGTCCTTCGACAGGTTCGCGTAGCGGCGGTGGTCGGGCGACAGGGTGATCCGGCCCTGGCCGTCGGGATGCTGCTCGTCGGTGGCGGCGGCCAGGTTCCGCAGGAAGGCCCGCGCTTCCGGGTTGCTGCGTGAGGCCTTGGCGGCCCGGCGCGCCAACTGCTCGAACTCCGCACGCGGGTACACCGCAAGGCTGTGGTCTTGGCTCTTGGTGACCATCAACCCTCCTGCCAGCGCGTCCCGAAACTTGGCGGGCAGCGTCAGCCGCCCCTTGTCGTCGAGCTTGGGCGTGTAGGTGCCGAGAAACATCGGCCACCTCCAGCCCTCATCGACGTCGTGCGCCCACGATACCCCACATTCACCCACTCTGCACCATTTCTAGGGCTGTTTCCGCCCCTTAGCCCCACCAGATGACCCCACAACCGCGGAAACCAGGCGCAGAGCACCTCACCGAGACCGCAAATGACCTGGTCAAAGCGGTGGGGAGAAAGTGGGGCGCGGTGGGGAGAACGCCCCGAAAAGCCCGCGCAGTGGGGCACGTGCCGCGACGGCCGGGCACACCGCGCGAGCCACGCCGGGCGACCGGGCACGGAGTGCGCACGAAAAAGGGGCAGCCGATCGGCTGCCCCTTTCACATCACAGGTACTGCGGGAATCCGCCTAAGGCTCGAACCGGCGCCGGAAACGCTCTTCCATCCGGCTGCTGAAACTGCCGCCACCACCCTTGGCGCGCCGCTGCGGGGCCCCACTCGACGGCGCCGCGTTCTCGTGGGCCGCCCCGGCGTGGCCGCTGGTCAGGGCGAACACCGCACCGCCGAACATGACCAGGAAGCCCAGCACACTCAGAATCAGAAACACCAGATTGCTCGTGTTCGAGTACATCGGAATGCCGGCGACCAGCATCACCAGGCCGACCACGAGCAGGGTCATGCCCTGCACGCGCCGCCGGGTGGTGGGAATCCGCAGGGCGCCGCCACGAACGCTGGAAGCGAACTTGGGGTCCTCCGCGTAGAGGGCGCTCTCGATCTCGTCGAGCATGCGCTGCTCATGATCGGAGAGTGGCATTCGTCCCTCCCTTACCGACGGCCGGTCATATCAATGCCCACGGTGCGATACGGACGGTTGCGGGCAACTAACACTGATACTACGAGATCAGCCTGTGCCGTACCACAGGCTTCGACCGCCGATTGTAGCGGCGCGCCGGTGTCTGCGACCCGCAACGGCCGACGACGACGGGATGAACCCGGATAATGGAGCTGCGTCTCATGCCGCGTCGCACGCGAGATGCCGGGTCGTGAGCTACCGACGCCCTGCGATACCGACCGCGAAAGGAGACTCCGCGTTGGCGACATTCCTCATCGACATGTCGCCCGGCGTGATGGCGGACCGTCTCAGCGAAGCGCTGCGCGTCTACGTCACGGCGATGGGCTACCCGCCCGGCACCGAACGCCAGCGCGCCGCGATGTGGCTGGAACACACCCGCCGCAGCGGCTGGCGGGCGGTCGCCGCCTTCCACGACGGTGCCGTCGAGGCCGGTGGAGGAATCGGCACCATCCGGACCGCGGATGCCGTGCCGGTCGGACCGGGCAACGCCGAACTGCTGGGGGTGGCCTACGGGTACAGCGGCGCGCGGGACCAGTGGTGGCAGCAGCAGGTGGTGCTCGGATTACAGCGGCGCGGGGTGCCCCGCCCCGACATCGCGGTTCTGATGGCCAGCTATTTCGAACTGACGGAGTTGCACGTCACGCCGCGGGCGCAGGGCAGCGGGCTCGGCGAGGCCCTGACGCGGCACCTGCTGTCCGGACGCCGGGAGGCCAACGTGCTGCTCTCGACGCCGGAGATCAGCGGTGAAGCCAACCGCGCCTGGCGGCTCTACCGTCGGCTGGGTTTCGTCGACGTCATCCGCGGTCACCACTTCACCGGTGACCCCCGACCGTTCGCCATCCTGGGCCGTGCCCTGCCCCTGTGACGGGCCCGGGGCCGCATCGTCGGCGCAGCCGCCCCCGGGTCTGGCACGATGACCCCGTGCATGTTCGGCGATCGCTAGTGCCCGTTCGACAGCCCGTTGGAAGTCGGCCTCGACGATTCAGCACCTACCGCCGACTGTTGGCGGCGCTGATGTTGCTGCTCGTGGTGGCACCGCTGAGCGGGTGCGTGCGCATCCGGGCGACCATCACCGTCTCCCCCAACGATCAGGTCTCCGGGCAGATCATCGTGGCGGCCAAACCCCGCACCGACGAGGACACCGGCCCCAAGCTCAACGCGGATGTGTCGTTCCCGCAGAAGATCGCGATCTCCAATTACAGCCGGGACGGCTACGTCGGCTCGCAGGCGGTCTTCTCCGATCTGACCTTCGCCGAATTGCCGCAGCTGGCCGAGATGCACCGCGACGCCGCCGGGGTGGACCTGTCCCTGCGCCGCGCCGGAAACCTGGTGATCCTGGAAGGCCGGGTGGATCTGACGACACTCAACGACCCGGAGGCCGACGTCCAGTTGAGCGTCGCGTTCCCCGGTGAGGTGACGGCCACCAACGGCGAGCGCATCGGCGGTGACACCGTGCAGTGGCACCTCAAGCCGGGCGTGGTGAGCACCATGAACGCTCAAGCGCGCTATACCGATCCCAGCAATCGGGCGTTCGCCCATGCCGCGACCTGGCTGGCCCTGTCGACGTTCGCCGCCGCCGGACTGGTCGCCCTGCTGGCCTGGTCCCTCCGGGACCGGTCGCCGCGCTTCGGCGCACCCGACGACACCGCCGGCTGAGCCGCGACGCCGGTTCAGCGCACCTCGGGCGAGAAATATTCGAGCATCTGCGCGAAGGTCCGAAACGCCGCGCCGGAAACCCCGTAGGTCGCCTCCAGGTGGATGCTCAACGGGAAACCCAGGTCGACGACGCCGTCGACCACCCGCTTGTACAGGTCGAGCATCAGCTTGCGGCGCTCGTCGGGCTCGCTGGCGGCGAGCGTCTTGACGAATTGCTGCTCAGCGGCGACCGCGGCGTTGCCGGGGTCCTGGATCAGCCAGTCGATCAGTCCGACCCGGCTCTCGACCGTCGGCACGAAACCGAACGACAGCAAGACCTCCGGGCGGGCATCACTGCGCTTGGCGAACTCGGTCAAAAACCCCACGATCGCATCGGAGTACAGCAACTGGGTCAGGGCGAAGTTCGCGCCGCGCTCGCACTTGAAGTTGAACCGGCCGAGCTCGTCGGCACGGGTCGGGATGAGAATGGCGCCGCGGTTGGCCACGTCGGCCCGGAAGATCTCCAGCGCATCGGTCGGGGGTACGCCCGCGCCCTCCCCGTCGGCCATGGTGCGGGGCACCCCGACGAAGACGACACCGTCGATACCGGCACCGGTCAGATCGCCCAGCCGACTGCGCAGACCGGCCTCATCGGAGAACGACGTGACCTGCGTGCACAGACCGGCCACGCCCGGCAGTTCCGGGCGCAGGGCCTGCCAGAAGTCCAGGACGTCGAGCTTGGGCTTCATCTCGATCGGCCGGTCGTCCTCCTCGGCGATCATGCTCGGCATCAGGATGTGGCGGATCCGCCCCTGCAGACCGGACTCGGACGCGAACCGCAGCACCTTGTGGGCTTCCTCATGCACCGTCTCGTCGGCCGGCCGACCGCCCGGCTCCACGTTCGGCGGGACGAGTTCGAGTGCGACGGTATTCAAGGTCACGCGGTTGCTCCTCATCAAGGACGGCCAACAGTGCTTCGGGGGTTGGGCGGGGCAGCGTCCAGCCGCCGCCGGCCGCCACCGGCCTGAGTCCCCCCACTCGTGGTGGCACACTCTACGCTGAACGCACGCTGGGGGTCCCCGGCCGGGCTGCGCAGAAAGGGGTGCCGAGCTGAGCGTCAAGGCAACAGCAGCGACGACACCGTCGGCCGCCGACCTGGCCGGCGCCGTGACCGATCGGTTGCGCAGCTACCTGAGCGGCCGTCGATCCGAGACGGCCTACATCGGCGACGACTACGAGGCGCTGGTCGCCGGCCTCGAAGAATTCGTGCTTTCCGGCGGGAAGCGACTCCGGCCGGCCTTCGCCTACTGGGGCTGGCGGGCCATCACCGGCCGCGACGCCGACGACGACGAATTGCTGCTGTTCTCCGCGCTGGAGTTGCTGCATGCCTGCGCACTGGTGCACGACGACGTGATCGACGCGTCGGCGACCCGGCGCGGCAACGCGACCACCCACCGCAAGTTCGCCGAGTTGCATCACAGCCGGGGCTGGCGGGGGTCGGCCGATCAGTTCGGTATCTCGGCCGCGATCCTGCTCGGTGACCTGGCGCTGGTGTGGGCCGACGATATCGTCGCCGGCGCCGACCTGCCGCCGGACGCCCAGCGCCGGGTGCGGCGGGTGTGGTCGGATATCCGCACCGAAGTGCTCGGCGGGCAGTATCTCGACATCGCCGCCGAAGCCGGCGGGGTCGATTCCATCACCTCGGCGATGCGGGTCAACACCTATAAGACGGCGTCCTACACGATGGTGCGTCCACTGCAGCTGGGGGCGGCCGCGGCGGGCGATCGACCCGACATCCAGGCACTGTTCCACGAGGTGGGCACCGACCTCGGTATCGCCTTCCAGCTTCGCGACGACGTGCTGGGGGTGTTCGGCGATCCCACGGTGACCGGCAAACCCTCCGGCGACGACCTGCGATCGGGCAAGCGCACGGTCTTGTTGGCCGAGGCGGTCGAGCGCGCCGCGGCGTCGGGCCCGACGGCCGCCGAACGGTTGCGCACCACGATCGGGACTGCGCTGACCGACGCCCAGGTCCGGGAACTGTGCGACATAATCGAATCGGTCGGTGCCCTGGCCGCGGTCGAGGAGCGCATCGACACGCTGAGCCGCCGCGCCATGGCCGCCCTGGCATCCGCACCCATCGACGAGGTCGCCAAAGCCGGGCTCACCGATCTGGCCCGCCTGCTCGCCGACCGGTCCGCCTGAGGAGCCCCACCGCGATGACGTCGACCCCCGCCACGCCCGCTGCGCCGAATCCGGCCGGCCCCGCCGTGGGCGGCTTGGCGCGCCTGCGGGAGTTCGCCACCGGAGCGCAGGCGAAAGCCGCCTGGTTCGGTTGCCTGGGGGCCCTGCTGATCACCGTCGGCGGGCTGGGTGCCGGCAGCACCCGGATCCAGGATCCGGTGCTCGATTCGCTGCACCTGTCCTGGCTGCGCTTCGGCCACGGGCTGGTGCTGTCGTCGGTGCTGCTGTGGACCGGCGTCGCGGTGATGCTCGCCGCCTGGCTCGGCCTGGGCCGACGGGTGATCGACGGCACCGTGAGCGCCTACACGCTGATCGTCACCACCGGTTTCTGGCTGGCGCCGCTGCTGCTGTCGGTTCCGGTGTTCAGCCGCGACACGTATTCCTACCTGGCCCAGGGTGCGTTGCTGCGCGACGGATTCGACCCCTACCAGGTGGGGCCGGTCGACAACCCCAATGTGCTGCTCGAGGACGTCAGCCCGATCTGGGCGGCGACCACGGCACCGTACGGTCCGGCGTTCATCCTGGTCGCCAAGCTGGTCACGATGCTGGTCGGCAACAACGTGGTGGCCGGAACCATGCTGTTGCGCCTGTGCATGCTGCCCGGGCTGGCGTTGCTGATCTGGGCCGCGCCGCGGGTGGCCGCCCGTGTCGGCGGCAGCGCCCCGGCCGCGCTGCTCCTGGCCGTGCTCAACCCGCTGGTGATCATTCACCTGATGGGCGGGGTGCACAACGAGATGCTGATGGTCGGCCTGATGGTCGCCGGTATCGCGTTCACACTGGAAAGTCGTCCCCTGGTGGGGGTGGGACTGGTAGCGCTGGCGGCAGCGGTGAAAGCTACCGCCGTTATCGCGTTGCCCTTCTTGGTGTGGGTGTGGATGCGGCGACTACGTGAACGGCGCGGCTACCCGACCCTGGCCGCCTTCGCCACCGTGACCGCGCTGTCGGCGGCGATCGTCGTCGCTGTC
Source organism: Mycolicibacter sp. MU0083 (assembly GCF_963378075.1). Lineage (NCBI taxonomy): Bacteria > Bacillati > Actinomycetota > Actinomycetes > Mycobacteriales > Mycobacteriaceae > Mycobacterium > Mycobacterium kokjensenii. The sequence continues at coordinate 1,703,882 of NZ_OY726394.1, read as the reverse complement.
TTCGCCGTGTTGTCTGCCCTGGCGGGCGTGAGCATGGGCTGGTTGACCGCACTGCTGGCCGGCAACGTCAAGATCATCAACTGGCTGACCGTGCCCACCGCCGCCGCCAACCTGATCCACCTGATCGTCACCTTCTTCGCGTCGGTGAACTTCTATTCGGTGCTGCACATCACCCGGATGTGCGGCCTGGCGGTCATCGGGCTGGTACTGCCGGTGCTGTGGTGGCGGGCGCGACGCGACGACCGGTCCGCGGTCTGCGGTATCGCCTGGGCGATGCTGCTGGTGGTGCTGTTCGTGCCGGCCGCGTTGCCCTGGTACTACACCTGGCCGCTGGCGGTGGCCGCCACCGTGGTCCGCTCCCCGAGTGCGATCGCGGTGATCGCCGCGGCCTCGACGTGGATCATGGTGATCTTCAAGCCGGACGGCTCGCACGGCATGTACACCTGGCTGCACGTGCTCAGCGCGATGGGCTGCGCAGCCTATGCCTGGCACCGGTTGTCGAAGGCGCCGCGGGCCGCCGAACTCGACTCCACCCCCGCCGCCTGAACCGCGGCTGCTAGTACGCCATGGCCTGCGCCCGGCGCATAACTTCGCGGGCCTGGTGGGCGTGCAACGCATCGATCGGGCGGGCGTTGTCGACCGGGTCGGGCGCGCCGTCGCGGGTCAACGACAGCGACGGGTCCGGGGTGAACAGCCACCGCACGATCTCGGTCGGCTGATAGCCGCCGTCGTGCAACAGCGCCAACAACCCCGGCAGGAGCTTGACCACGTCGCCCTCGTCGGTGAAGAACACCTGCGGCACCAGCAGCACACCGGAGCGCCGAATCGCGATCAGGTGGTTGTCCCGTAGATGCTGGTGCACCTTGGTGACCGGAACCCCGAGCATTTCGGCGACCTGGGGCAGATCGAAGGTCGGTTCATCGGGCTGAAGGACGTCATCGGAGGCCGGAATGCTGCTCACGACACAAGTTTAGAACCGCCGAGCGGGCCGCTCGCACACATACCATGACCAGATGACTGCAGCGTGGGGCGGCGATGTGCTGGAGGGCGCCCTGCTCGACGGCCGGTATCGGCTGGGACCCCGGATCGCCACCGGTGGCACCTCCACCGTCTACCGGGGCCTCGACGAGCGTCTGGACCGCCCGGTCGCGGTCAAGGTGATGGACCTGCGCTACGCCGGGGACCGGCAGTTCCTGAGCCGGTTCCAGCTCGAGGCGCGGGCGGTCGCCAGGCTCAAGGATCCGGGGCTGGTCGCGGTCTACGACCAGGGTTTCGGCACCCCGCACGACCCCGGGCAGCCGTTTCTGGTGATGGAGCTGGTGGACGGCGGGACGCTGCGGGAGTTGCTCGACGAGCGCGGGCCGATGCCGCCGCACGCCGTCGCCGCGGTGCTACGCCCGGTGCTGGGGGCGCTCGGTATCGCCCACCGCGCCGGTCTGGTGCATCGCGACGTCAAGCCGGAGAACATCCTGATCTCCGACGAAGGCGACGTGAAGGTGGTCGACTTCGGGTTGGTGCGCGCCATCGCCGCAGCCGGGATCACCTCCACCAACGTGATCTTGGGCACCGCTGCCTATCTGTCTCCGGAGCAGGTCCGCGACGGCGAAGCCGAACCGGCCAGCGACGTCTACGGGGTGGGCGTGCTCACCTACGAACTGCTCACCGGCCACCAGCCCTTCACCGGCGACTCCCCGTTGACGGTGGCCTACCGGCGCCTGGACCACGACGTCCCTCCGCCGAGCAACGTCATCGACGGTGTCCCACCGGAATTCGACGATCTGGTGGCGTGCGCGACGGCCCGCGACCCCGCCGACCGGTATGCCGACGGGCTGGAGATGGCGCACGCGGTGCAGGTGATCGCCGAACGTCTGGCACTGCCGGAATTCCGGGTGCCGGCCCCGCAGCACTCGGCCCAACACGTATCGGCGGCATCCCGGCCCGGCGCCGCACGGCCGCTCCCGCAGCCGTCGGCTTCGCCGCACCAGACGCTGCACATGCCCCGCGACGCGGAGGATTGGGCGGAGGACACCGACACCCACTATCAGCTGGTGACCGGGCAGTTCGGCGGTGTCGAACTGAGCCGGTTCGTGCTGGAACGCCAGCATGCCCGCCGGATGGTGGTGATCTGGCTGGCGGTGGTGTTCGCGCTCACCACGCTGATCGCCGCACTGGGGTGGACGCTGGGCAACAACGTCGGCGCGCTGCTGTAGCCCCCTCCGCCGAGCAGACAGAGAATCGCGCTAGGGGTCACCTATCCGTGCGATTCCCTGTCTGCCTCGCGGGGAAAAGGGGAAAAAGCTAGCCGCGCAGCATCTCCGCGACCAGGAAGGCCAGCTCCAGCGACTGCTGGGTGTTGAGCCGCGGGTCGCACGCGGTCTCGTAGCGGCCGCCCAGGTCCGCGTCCGAGATGTCCTGTGCGCCACCCAGACATTCGGTGACGTCCTCGCCGGTGAACTCCAGGTGGATGCCGCCCGGGTGGGTGCCCAGCGCGTGGTGGACCTCGAAGAACCCCTGGACCTCGTCGACGATCCGGTCGAAGTGCCGGGTCTTGTGACCGGTCGAGGCCTCGTGGGTGTTGCCGTGCATGGGGTCGCACTGCCAGATCACCTGGTGGCCGGTGGCCTGCACCTTCTCGATGATCGGCGGCAGCAGGTCACGCACCTTGGAATTGCCCATCCGGCTGACCAGGGTCAACCGGCCGGGCACGTTGTTGGGGTCGAGACGCTCGACGTACTCGACCGCCAGGTCCGGTGACGTGGTGGGCCCGAGCTTGATGCCGATCGGGTTGGCGATCACCTCCGCCAGCGCGACGTGCGCGTGGTCGAGCTGACGGGTCCGCTCACCGATCCACACGTAGTGCGCCGACAGGTCGTAGAGCTGCGGTGTACCGGCGATATCCGACATCCGCAGCATGGCCCGCTCGTAGTCGAGCACCAGCGCCTCGTGGCTGGCGTAGATCTCGGCGGTCTGCAGCTCCCGGTCGGCGACCCCGCAGGCGCTCATGAACTTCAGGGCGCGGTCGATCTCGGCGGCCAGCGCCTCGTAGCGGGCGCCCGCCGGCGAGGTACGGACGAATTCGCGGTTCCAGTCGTGCACCAGTTCCAGGGATGCCAGGCCCGACGACGTCAGCGCACGCACCAGGTTCATCGCCGCGCTGGCGTTGGCGTAGGCCCGCACCAGCCGGGACGGGTCGTGTTCGCGCACCGCGGCGTCGGCCGCGAATCCGTTGACCATGTCGCCGCGGTAGGACTTCAGCCCCAGCGCGTCGATGTCCGCCGAACGCGGCTTGGCGTACTGCCCGGCGATACGGGCCAGCTTCACCACCGGCATGGACGCGCCGTAGGTCAGCACCACCGCCATCTGCAGCAGGGTGCGGATGTTGCCCTTGATGTGCGGTTCGGTGTTGTCGGTGAACGTCTCGGCGCAGTCGCCGCCCTGCAGCAGGAAGGCCTCGCCACGGGCAACCTGCGCCAACAGCCCTTTGAGCCGCTCGATCTCGGAGGCCACCGTGATCGGCGGGACACTCTCCAGCACGGTGCGCATCGCCTTGGCCTGGTCAGCAGGCCAGCTCGGCTGCTGGACGGCCGGCTTGGCCAGCGCGGCGTCGAGGCGCTCGCGTAGTTCCGCGGGCAGCGGCGGCAACGCCGGCAGCTGGTCGATGGGTACGTCAACGGTCCAGTTCACCCGACCATGGTAGCCGGGGCCCGACCTTCGCTGATCAGGGCTGTTGCACCCCGGTAATCACCTGGTAGCGCCGCCACTGATCGCGGGCGTCGACCAGGGCGTCGTGACTGCCCGCCGACCGCGGTGGCAGCCGGGGCCGGCCGCGGTCCTCCCACAGTTGCCGCAGCTCATGGGTGAACCGTGGGATCGGCTCCGGCAGATCCGGCATGGTCCCCCACAGCTGGCAGAGCACCACGTGGTCGTAGGCGGCCACCCAGGCCCACAGCTCGATCGGCTCGCCGCGGTGCCCGTCGGCCACACCCAGGAACTCCTCCAGGTCGGCGCGGATGCGACTGCGCGAGCGCCATGCCTTCGACGCCGGTGACGGCAGCTTGGGCAGCACGTGGGTGCGCACCCACGGCCCGGCCCGGCCCGGGTCGAAGTCGGTGGAGACCGCGTAATATTCGCGGCCGTCCTCGGCGACCACCCCGATCGAGATCAGTTCGATGGTGCGGCCGTCTTCGATGAACTCGGTGTCGTAGAAATATTTCACCGCGGCGGACCGCCCGGCCGGTGGATGCGCGGAATCGCGACCGGCATGGTCGGCGCCGACGCCTCGGCGACCACCCGGTTGGGTGCCGGACGCATCGGTGGCCGGACCGGGCCGCCCGCCGCCGGTACCGGCCGCTCCGGCGGCCGGCCGATGGGTACCTGGCGGCGAATCATGAACTGCACGGTCGGAGCCGACGCCGCCCGCACGTCGCGGTCGAGTTCGGCGTCCACGACATGGTCATCGGGCACCTGCGGTTGGCCGGCGATCGCATCCTGCAGCCAGAGCTTCGCCTGGATCACCGGCCGGCGCAGCCGGCGTTCCCGCTCCAGCGCCCGGTTCATCCGCTCGGCGTTGGTCAGGTAACGCCAGCGCGCCCACGGCGCGTGCGGCCTCGACAGCCGCACCGCGCCCACCACCAGCAGCGGAAAAAAGAACATCCCGAGCAATCCGGTCCACACCTTGCCTTTCAACAACACCACCACACCCAACGGCAACGCCATCACCAGGCCGGCGATCACCCCGGCGTGGATCAGCGGCGACGACGTGTCATGCCACGTCGACAACACGAACGTCAGCGGATGAAAACCCAGCACCAGCAGTCCGGTGACCGCGGCGGCGGCGAACACCGCATCCACCGAGGCACGCCCGTCCTCCTCCCAGTACACGTCGGACAGGTGCAGGATCAGCGCGTACTCGTCGAGCACCAGCGCGGCCCCGATGCCGAACCCGATCGCGGCGAGGCTGAACGCCGGTTCGCGCGCCCCGGCGCCCATCGCCACCAGGGTCACCCCCGAGACCATCACCAGCACCACCCCGAAGACCACGTGGTGGATGTGTTTGGAACCGAAATGCAGATTTCGCGGCTGCCACCACCGGGGTTCACCGGCATCGGCGGGCCGACTGCGGATGTAGCGGACCACCGACCGGGTCACCAGAAACGTCACCAGGAACGCCAACAGACAGCACAGCAGCGGCAGTCTGCCACGGCCGACGATGTCGTCTTCGAACCATTCGAGCACCTAACAGAACGTACGCCCTCGCCGCGCACCGCGCCCGGATGACCGTCGGCATGGCGTGGGCACCGATAGTCTGTTGCTCACCATGAATAGATCGGGCCCGTCCGACCGGGTTGACCAGCGGCTCGTCATCTGGCGGGCATTTCAAGTACTCACCCTCGGGCTCCTGGGTTCGGCGACGTACTGGGTACTGACCTTCTGGCCGTACCGGATCGACATCGACGTCTACCGGATGGGGGCGCAGGCCTGGCTGGACGGTCAGCCGCTGTACGCCGACGGGTCGCTGTTCACCACACAGGGCGGACTCGACCTGCCGTTCACCTATCCCCCGCTGGCCGCGATCGTGTTCGCCCCGTTCACCTGGCTGTCGCTGCCGGCCGCCACGGCGGCGATCACCTGCACCACGCTGGTGCTGCTGGTGGTGGCGATGGCACTGGTGCTGGCCGGCCTGGGCGTGCGGCCCGGACCGGACCGCACCGGTGAGCCGCTGTGGGCGCGTCGACTGTGGCTGGCGGCGGCGATCGTGGCGGTCGCGGCGGTCGTGTCCGAACCGATCCGGTCGAATCTGGGCTTCGGGCAGATCAACGTCGTGTTGATGACGCTGGTGCTCGCCGACTGCGTCCCGCGGCGCACCCCGTGGCCGCGCGGGTTGCTGCTGGGTGTGGCGGTGGCGCTCAAACTGACCCCGGCGGTATTCCTGCTGTATTTCCTGCTGCGGCGCGACCTGCGGGCCGCAGCGACGACGACGGCGTCGTTCCTGGCCGCGACCCTGGTCGGTTTCGCGCTGGCCTGGCGTGATTCGTGGCAGTACTGGACGGGCACCATCGGGCACACCGATCGGATCGGTGGCGCCGCGCTGAACACCAATCAGAACGTGGCCGGCGCGTTGGCGCGGCTTCCGTTGAGCGAGCACCAGCGGTTCGTGTTCTGGGTGCTGGCGAGTCTGCTGGTGCTGGCGATCACGGTGTGGGCGGTCCGCCGGGTTCTGGCCGCGGACGCTCCGATGCTGGCCCTGATCTGCGTGGCGCTGTTCGGGTTGGTCGTCTCACCGGTGTCGTGGTCACACCATTGGGTGTGGATGCTGCCGGCCGTGGTGGTCACGTGGGTGCTGGGCCGGCGGCACGACTGCACCGGCCTGACGGTGTTGGGCGCGGTCGGGGCGGTGCTGATGGTGGCCAGCCCGGTGTATCTGTTGCCCGAACACCACGAGGTGGGCGCGACGTGGTGGCGTCAGCTGGGCGGGGCCTCGTACATGTGGTGGGCGCTGGCGGTGATCATCACGGCCGGCGCGACGCTTCGGCCGCTCCGGCAGCCGGTCCCGGATCAGCCCGCGGCGGTCTCCGGAAACCGGGCGACCGGCTGACCTGCCGTCCCGCTGGTTTCCGGAACACCGTTCTTCAGGCTAGCGGCGTAGACGTCGACGTATTCCTGCCCGGACAGTCGCATCAGCTCGTAGATGACCTCGTCGGTGACGGCCCGTTCGATGAAGCGGTTGTCGGCCATGCCCTCGAAGCGGGAGAAGTCCATCGGCTCACCGAACCGGACCGTGACCCGGCCGAACCGCAGCATCTTGGTGCCGGGTGGGTTGACGACGTCGGTGCCGATCATGACGACCGGGATCACCGGGACGCCGGTGTGCAACGCGAGCCGGGCCAGCCCGGTCTTGCCCTTGTACAGCCGGCCGTCGGGCGAACGGGTGCCCTCGGGGTAGATACCGAGCAGCTTGCCCTGCGACAGAATCCGCGCGGCGGTGTTCAACGCGGCCTGCGCGGCATCGGAGTTGTCCCGGTCGATGGGAACCTGCCCGACCGCGGTGTAGAACGTGCGGGTGAGCCAGCCCTTGAATCCGGTGCCGGTGAAGTACTCCGACTTGGCCAGGAAGGTGATCCGGCGGCGCACCACCAGCGGCAGATAGAAGCTGTCCATCACGGCGAGGTGATTACTCGCCAGGATCGCCGCGCCCTCGTCGGGGATGTTTTCGAGTCCCTCGACCTTCGGCCGCCCGATCAGAGACAGCAGAGGTCCGAAGAAGACGTACTTGACCAGCCAGTACCACATGGCCCCTCCCTCCTGCCCCCGACTAAGGCGACCGTGTTCGCGCCAACTTTACCGACCGGGGGTGCCCAGAGCCACACGGTGATTCGTCACAGCGCGAATTCCGCGGAATTCCTCAGCTTTCAGGGTGGCCGTTATCGGTTTCGATGGTGACCGGAATGTGTTGATAGCCGGGCCGATTGGCCGGCGGGGCGCCGTCGCCACTCGGCGGGGCGCCGTCGGGCGGTCCGGGCGGTTCCGGCGTAGGCCCGGTCCCGCCGCCCTCGGCGACCACCGCACGGATCACGTCGTAGAGCGCGGTGCTGTGTTCGGCGACGACGGTGAGCAGGGGGTGCTCTTCCCCGTTGACCAACGCCACCAGCGCGCAGACCGGGCACCACACCTGTTGGCATTTGCCCGGGCCGTCGCCGGCGGCCGCGAGCAGCGCCGCCGCCCGCACCGCCGGGTCCAGCCGATCCAGGATCGCCTGGGCCAGCCTGCGCAGTTCCGGCCCGAGCTCGCCGAGATCGCGGTGCGCGCCAGCGGTCACCGTCGCACCTCCTCGTCAGCACTCGCCGGCCACAGTCGCGGATCCGGCCGGAAGCGCACCGTCAGTTCGCTGCCCCGCAGGGTCGCGTCGCTGACCGTGCATCGCCGCAGCACCGACGCCAGCCGTACCCGGCGCCGGGTAGCACCGGCACCGATGATCAGGTCGTCACCGGATCGCCCCAGGCGCAGCGCGCCGGAATCGACTTGGGCCAACTCTAGCCGCAGCCGGTAGACCGCCCCCAGCCCGGAACCGGACTCCCGATCGACCACCGGCCGCAGCGGGCCGGGCGGTGCCGAACCGTCCCGGCGCCGACTGCTGTCGAGCAGCTCACCCAGGGCCCGGGGGCCGATCGGTTCGCCCGCCAGATGCGGGACCAGCACCATCGCCACGTCGCCGATCGCACGGTCGAGTTCTTCGAGGACCCGCTGCTGCTCGCCGATCCGCGCGGTGTACCAGTCGAACGCCGGATGCGCGGGCAGGTTGTCGTAGGCGTACGAATCATCCTGCGGCAAAATCTGATTGACGATCAGCTCGGCCACCCGGACACCGCTGAGCGACAGCGCACCCAGCGTCCGAACGGCTTCGGCGGCCACCACGCGTTCCGCGGTCAGCACCAGGTGCGCGGCCACCGACGTCTCGTCGGTCAACCGCTCGGCCAGCCGCTCGGCGGCGCCGCTGACCCGCTCGATCAGCTCGACCAGAGCGGTCGAACGGGGATCTTCGGTACCGCTGAGCCTGCGGTGCCGCGGCCAGGACCGCTCCGCATAGAGCGCCACCGTGGCCGGCAACGTCAACATCCGCATCGCGTCGGCGGTGGAGGCGCAGTCGACGACGACGAGGTCCCACCGTCGACTGTCGGCCAGCTCGACGACCTCGTGCAGGCCCAGCACCTCCTGGATGCCGGGTAGCGCGGAAAGTTCTTCGGGAGCAACACTTCCCAGATCCGATTCCGGGAAACGCGCAGCCAGGACGTCGGCGACGCCGACCCAATGCGCCTCGAGCAGCGCCAGGGTGTCGAGCGCCAGGACCTCGAGGCTTCCGGTCTGCGGAGCGGCGTCGTCGAGCGTCACCGCGACGGCCTCGCGGGCGTCCCGCGCGCCGCTGGGGGTCACCGCAACCCCGAGTACGTCACCGACCGAGTGGGCCTGGTCGGTGGAGATCAGTAGCACCCGGTTTCCGGCGCAGGCCTGGACAACAGCGCTCGCCGCTGCGCAGGTGGACTTTCCCACACCCCCTTTGCCGACGAACAGGCCGATCGCCGTGGGCGGCACGGATTCCGGCGGCTTCACTCAGCCTCTGCTCGCTTCTTAAGGTCCTTGAGCGCGGTGTCGGTCAATCGCCGCTCCGCCTTGCGCTTGAGCAGACCGATCATCGGAATCATCAGGTCCACCGACAGCTCGTAGACCACTTCGGTCCCGGATCCCTTGGGCGTCAGGCGATATGCACCGTCCAGCGCTTTGAGCAGCGAACTCGACACCAGCGACCACCGCACCGACCGGCGGTCCGCCGCCCAGTCGTAGTCCAGCACCATGGTGTCTTTGAGTACCGCGGCGTCCAGCACCAGCCGGGCCACCTTCGGGTAACCGTCGGCATCGGTTTCGAGCACTTCGGCCTCGGTGTACTCCGAGACCCAGTCGGGATAGGCGGCGATGTCGGCGATCACCGTCATCACGGCGTCCGGATCTGCGGAGATGAAGATCGTCTGAGCTGTCTTGTCCGCCACGCGGCTACTTCCCTAACTCGTTCGCACCTACCACCGGTTCTCGGCAGAGACGCTACCTCGCCGCCACCGGTGGGACCGGATCAATGCACGGCGAGCGGCGAGACCCCGACCGGCCGGGAACGCTCCAGGCGGTCCTTGACCTCGAAGGCCATCCGCTTGCCGGCCACCCGGCGGCGGTGGTTCAGCTTCGCGAGGTTCAGTCTGGCCAGCTGCCGCCCGGTCACGCCGGTCGGTTCGGCGTGCAGGAAGTAGTGCAGCAGCACACCGTCGAGCATCGGTTCCAGCCAGATCTCCATGGTGCCGGTCAACGGCCCGCCCACCGTCCAGCGGACACCCTTGTCGGCGCGGTCCTCGACCACCTGGAGTTGGAGGTCCGGCCACCACCGCCGCCAACTCGACGGGTCTCCGACGACCGCACCGACCTGCTCGCCGGAGGCGGCGACGAACGTCTCGTCGGCAACCTGGATACTGTTCATCGCCCCAGCTTCACATATGCCGATTCCATCAGGTGGAACACCCTGGGTGCTCAGGGACCATCGGAGGTTTCGACGGTGACCACCATCACACCGTGACCGGGCGCCGACTAGGCTGGGCGGGTCGACACCCATGCTGGCAAGAGAGGTCATCGCAATGCGTGAGTTCAGTGTTCCCGCGCCGTTCACCGTCGAGGAGCACGACAACGTCGCTGCGGTTGTTTTCGAGCACGAGCGCAACCACCCCGACTTCGTCATCTATCAGCGACTGGTCGACGGTGTCTGGACCGATGTCAGCTGCGCGGAGGCCGCCGCGCAGGTCCGTTCGGCGGCCCTGGGGCTGATCGCGCAGGGTGTGCAGGCCGGCGACCGGGTCGTGATCTTCTCGGCCACCCGCTACGAGTGGGCGATCCTCGACTACGCGATCCTGTCCATCGGCGCGGTGACCGTCCCGATCTACGAGACGTCCTCGGCCGAGCAGGTCCGGTGGGTCATGCAGGACTCCAGCGCGGTGGCGGCGTTCGCCGAGACCGACGCGCACACCCAGATCGTCAACGAACTGGCCGATGACCTGCCCGCGCTGCGCCACGTGCTGACCATCGACGGCTCGGGCCCGCAGGCCCTCGACGAACTCGCCGCGGCCGGTGCCGGTCAGGATCCCGAGCAGGTCACCGCACGACTGGCCGCGCTGCGCGCCACCGACCCGGCGACGCTGATCTACACCTCGGGCACCACCGGGCGCCCCAAGGGCTGCCAGCTCACCCACTCCAACCTGCTGCACGAGGTGCGCGGCACCCAGGCCGCCCTGCCGACGCTGCTCACTCCCGGGCAGCGCCTGCTGGTGTTCCTGCCGCTGGCCCACGTGCTGGCCCGCGCCCTGAGCATCGGTGGCTTCGCGAACCGGGTCACCGTCGGATTCACCAGCGACATCAAGAACCTGGTGCCGATGTTCTCGGTGTTCAAGCCGACCGTGGTGGTGTCGGTACCGCGGGTGTTCGAGAAGGTGTACAACACCGCGGCGCAGAACGCCGCCAACGACGGCAAGGGCCGCATCTTCGAGATCGCGGCGCAGACCGCGGTGGACTGGAGTGAAGCCCTCGATCACGGCGGTCCGGGACTGCTGCTGCGCGTCAAGCACGCCGTGTTCGACAAGCTCGTCTACCACAAGCTGCGCTCGGCGCTGGGCGGCAACTGCCGCGCGTCGGTCTCCGGCGGGGCACCGCTGGGTGAGCGGCTGGGGCACTTCTACCGGGGTGTCGGGCTGTCCATCTACGAGGGCTACGGGCTGACCGAGACCACCGCGGCCATCACCGTCAACCCGGTCAGCGGGATGAAGGTCGGGACGGTCGGAAAGCTGGTGCCGGGCAACAGCATGCGGGTCGCCGACGACGGCGAACTGCTGGTGCGCGGCGGTGTGGTGTTCCACGGTTACTGGCAGAACGACGCGGCCACCGCCGACGCGTTCGTCGACGGCTGGTTCCGCACCGGCGACCTGGCCCACATCGACGCCGAGGGCTACCTGAAGATCACCGGCCGCAAGAAGGAGATCATCGTCACCGCCGGCGGCAAGAACGTCGCACCCGCGGTACTCGAGGACCAGTTGCGCTCCCACCCGCTGATCAGCCAGGCGATGGTCGTCGGCGACGCCAAGCCGTTCATCGGGGCCCTGATCACCATCGACCCCGAGGCCATCGAAGGCTGGAAGCAGCGCAACGGCAAGGCCGACAGCGACACGGTGGCGGATCTGGTGACCGACCCGGACCTGCTCGCCGAGGTGGACGGCGCGGTCAAACAGGCCAACCTGTCGGTGTCGCACGCCGAATCGATCCGCAAGTTCTCGATCCTGCCGGTGGACTTCACCGAGGCCACCGGTGAGCTGACCCCGACACTGAAGGTCAAGCGCAACGTGGTGGCGCAGAAGTTCGCCGACGCGATCGAGGAGATCTACGCCAAGGGCTGAGCCGGGCCTTCGGCGAGGCGCACCGCGGCCGGTTCAGGCCTGCAGCAGGGTGCCCATCCGGGTCGCCAGCGCATCCCAGCGCCAGTTGCCGGTCACCCATTCGCGGCCCGCGGCGCCCATCGCCGCGGCCCGGTCGGGATCGGCGAGCAATCCGCCCACCGCCGCACCGATCTGGTCCACGGCGCGACCGTCGACCACCAGGCCGGTCCGCTCCGGCAGCACGGTCTCGGGGGCACCGCCGGAGTCACCGGCCACCACCGGGACACCGGCTGCGGAGGCCTCCAGGAACACGATGCCCAGACCCTCCACGTCCAACCCGGCACCCCGGGTGCGGCACGGCATCGCGAACACGTCGCCGAGCAGGTAGTAGCCGGGTAACTCGGCGGCCGGTACGCCGCCGGTGAACGTCACCGCATCGGCCACGCCGCACTCCACGGCCAGCTTGTGCAGCGTCTCGGCGTAGGGCCCGCCGCCGACGATCACCAGGGCGGCTCCTTCGACCCGTGCCCGGATCGCCGGCAACGCCCTGATCAGCATGTCCTGGCCCTTGCGCGGCACCAGCCGCGAAACGCACACCACGGTGGGGCGCTCCCCGAGGCCGTGCCGGGCCCGCAGTTCGGCGCGGGCCGCCGGATCCGGCCGGAAGCGGTCGGTGTCCACCCCGGGCGGCAGATGCTCCAGTGCGGCGTCGGGGCCGAACGCCGAGGCGAACCGGCCGCGGGTGTAGTGACTGACGAATGTGACGGTGTCGCAGGTCTCGCCGATCCGGCGCAGCACCGAGCGGGCGCCCGGCACCATCGACCAGCCCACCTCGTGGCCGTGGGTGCTGGCCACCACCCTGCGCGCCCCGGCCGCACGCGCCCGCTGCGCCAGCAGCGCCAGCGGTGCGGCCGCCCCGAACCAGACGGTCTCGGCCCCCGACTCCCCGATGAGCCGCCGCATCCGGTTGTCCACGGACGGGCCCGGCAGCATCAGCGTGCCCGGGTGCCGAACCACCCGATAACCCGCGGAGTTCGCCGCGTCGTCGAAGGCCTCGGCGCCCTTCCACTTCGGCGCATAGACGGTGACCTCATGGCGTCCGCTGCCGGCGATACGCCGTACCAGCTCCTCGAGGTAGCACTGGATCCCGCCGGGGCGCGGCGGAAAATCATTGGTCACCAGCAGGACCCGACTCACCCGTGGGATGCTAGCGGCCGGTGCCGACCGGCACCCAATCGTCACGTCGCCGAAGAAGGGGTGCCGGCATGGGTAGCCGCACGACTGATGCGCCGACCACCGCGCGGTCGCGTGTGGTGGCCTGGGCGTTGTGGGACTGCGGCGCGACGGGCGTCAACGCCGTGGTCGGCACTTTCGTGTTCTCGGTCTACCTCACCGCGCAGGTGGGTGACGGATTGCCCGGCGACACGACGCCCGCGAGTTGGCTGGGCCGGGCACTGACCGTAGCCGGGTTGTGCGTCGCACTGCTGGCGCCGGCGATCGGGGTGTGGGTCGACGCGCCGCACCGCCGGCGCACCGTGCTGTCGGTCTTCACCGGACTGGTGGTGGTCATGACGGCGTCGATGAGCCTGATCGACGACGACTACCGGTATCTGGCACCGGGTCTGCTGCTGCTGGCGTGTACCGCGGCGTGCAGCGATCTGGCGACGGTGCCCTACAACGCCGCACTGAGCCAACTGTCCACTCCGCAGAACACCGGTCGGATCTCCGGCATCGGTTCGGCGTCCGGATTCTTCGGCAGTGTGTTGCTGCTGCTGGTCCTCTATGTCGGGTTCATCTCCGGTGACGGCGATACCCGGGGCATCTTCGGACTGACGGTGGCCCACGGCCAGTACATCCGGGTGGCCATGCTGGTGGCCGCGGCGTGGCTGGTGGTGTTCGCCTGCCCGCTGCTGTTCCTGCTGCCCACGCCCCCGCCGGTCGGACCGCCGCCGGCGGTCCGCCTCGCCGGCACCTATCGCGCACTGTGGCAGGAGGTGAAGAGCGAGTGGCGGCGCGATCACCACGTCGTCTACTACCTGCTGGCCAGCGCGGTCTTTCGCGACGGACTCACCGGGATCTTCGCGTTCGGCGCGGTGCTCGGTGTCAGCGTGTACGGGATCTCGCAGGCCGACGTGCTGATCTTCGGCGTCTGCGTGAGCATCGTCGCCGCGATCGGTGCGGTGCTGGGCGGTCTGCTCGCCGACCGCGCCGGCCCCAAACCGGTCATCATCGGCTCGCTGGCGGTCATGGTGGTGATCGGGTCGGCCCTGTTGGCCGCCTCCGGTCCGACGGCGTTCTGGGTCTGCGGGCTGCTGCTGTGCCTGTTCGTCGGCCCGATCCTGGCCTCGGCCCGGGCCCTGATGCTGCGGATGTCCGCGCCGGGCAAGGAGGGGGTGGCGTTCGGCCTGTACACCACCGCCGGACGCACCGCGTCGTTCCTGGCGCCGTGGATGTTCTTCACCTTCGTCGACCTGTTCGGCACCGATCGGGCCGGGATGGGTGGACTGTGTGTGGTGCTGGCGGCCGGTCTGATCGCGATGTTCGCCGTGCGGGTACCCCGCGAAGCGACCTGACCCCATGTGGCTGACCGTCCTGGTGATGGCACTCGCCGTCAGCCTGGAACCGTTCCGGATCGGGATGACGGTCCTGATGTTGAACCGGCCGCGACCGATGCTGCAGTTGGCGGCGTTCCTGTGCGGCGGCATCGCGATGGGCATGACCGTCGGGTTGATCGTCCTGTTCGTCCTTCGGCACCGACTGCTCGACTGGACGTTCGTGACCGTGCCGCACGTGCAGATCCTGATCGGCGCGCTGGCGCTGCTGGCCGCCGCCGCGGTGGCCACCAGGCACCGCTGGGCGCGTCCCCGCCGGGAATCGGCGGACCGGCCCACCCGACGACTGCTGCAGGGCACCTCGCTCTGGCTCGCCGCGGCCGCCGGCCTGGGGATCGCGTTGCCGTCGGTGGACTACCTGGCCGCCCTGACCGTGATCCTGGCCTCCGGGTCGGCGGCCGCCACCCAGGTGGGCGCGTTGACGCTGTACCACGCCGTGGCCTTCACACCCATCGAGATTCCGCTGCTGGCCTATGTTTTCGCACCGCAGGCCACGCAGAGCGCGGTCACCGCGGTCAACGCCTGGATCCGGTCACGGAGCCCGGCCCAGGTCGCCGTCGCGCTCGCCGTCGTCGGCGCCGGGTTGCTCACCGCCGGTGTCGTCACCCGCTGACGCGGCCGATTGTGCGCCGGCTTCCGATTCCGGATCCGGCAACTGGCCGGCCAGATACTCGCCCAGGCCGCCGATCGTCGGATAGTCGAATACCGCGGTCGCATTGATCGTGAACGCGCCGCCGAACTGGCTGTGCAACCGGTTGCGGAGTTCCACCGCCATCAGGGAATCGGTGCCCAGGTCCAGAAAGCGGCTGGTCGGTGCCGGCGGCTGCGCCAGTCGCAGGAAGCCCTGCACCTCGCGCTGCAGGAACTCGGTGATGAAGTCACCGCGCTGGGCGACCGGGATCTCCTGCAGTTGCCGCAGTAGTTCGGCGTCACCGGTGGCTTCGCCTGCGGCACTGGGCAACACCAGGTCCAGCATCGGTGGGCGGGAGCTGCCCAGTACCTTCGCCGCGCGCTGCCAGTTGGCTTTGAGCACGGCCGCCTGCGGGCATCCGTTGGCGACCACCACCGCGAGCGCCCCGAGCGCCGCCGACGGCTCCAACGGGACCAGGCCCTGCGCGCCGATATTGGCCCGGGCCGCATCCGAGGACGCCATACCGCCCTGGGCCCAGGGGCCGAAGTTCACTCCGGTCGCCGGCAGGCCCGATGCCTGACGCCGGGCGACCAGACCGTCGAGGTAGGCGTTGGCGGTCGAATAGTTGGCCTGACCGGGTGCGCCGAGCAGGCTCGACACCGACGAGGACACGATGAAGAACTCCAGGTCGTCGTCGCCGGTCATGCGATCCAGATAGCAGGCCCCGAAGGCCTTGGGCGCCAAGGTGGTACGGAATCTTTCCGGGGTCTGCTCGGAGAGCAGCGCATCGTCGAGCACACCGGCCAGATGCACCACGCCGGCCAGTGGGGGCAGCTCGGCGCGGATACGGTCCAGCAGCTGCGCCACCTCCGTCTCCTCGCCGACGTCCGCGGCGAAGGTGTGGATACGGCACTTGTGGCGTTCGGTGATCTCGTCGATCACCCGGCGCGCGTCGGCGTCCGGCCCCCGCCGGCCGGTCAGCACGATGTCACCGGCGCCGAGTTGGGCCAGGTACCCCGCCACGTGCAGGCCGATCGCCCCGAGTCCGCCGGTGACCAGGTAGCTGCGGTCACCGCGCGGCTGCAACGGCGCGGGCATGGCCAGAACGATCTTGCCGATGTGCCGGGCCTGCTGCATGCGGCGGAACGCGGTCTTGGCCTCGGCCAGGGGGTAGATCTCCGCCGGCAACGGCGACCACTCCCCCTTGCCCAAGCCGTCGGACACCTCGGCGAGCAAGGTACGGATCCGGTCGGGCTCGGTGAACATCACGGTGTCCAACGCAACGATCTCGTAGGCGATGTCGGGGCGAACCTCGGCCATCTGTTCGGCGGTCCAGATGTCTCGCTTGGCGATCTCGGCGAACCGACCGCCCGGTGCCGTCGCTCGCAGGGTCGCTTCGATGAAGCCGTCGTTGGTCAAGCTGTTGAGCACCACATCCACGCCCGACCCGTCGGTGTCCGCGAGAATTTGATCGGCGAAATCTGTTGTGCGCGAATCATAGACATGCTTCACGCCGAGCTTGCGCAGCGTTGCCCGTTTGAAGGCGCTCGCCGTCGCATACACCTCGGCACCATGCTGTTGGGCCATTTGGACGGCGGCCAATCCGACACCACCGCTGGCGGCGTGGATGAGCACCTTGTCGCCGGGATTGAGCTTCGCCCAGTCGAACGAGAGCCGGACGGTGAGTGCCGCGGCCGGAATCGTCGCGGCCTGCACCGCGCTCACCCCGTCCGGGATCGGCGCGGCGAACTGGGCCGGCACATTGAAGCGGCTGGCGAACGCGCCCTGCATGGAACCGTAGACCCGCTGACCGACCTCGAGTCCCAGCACACCCTCACCGACTGCGGTGACGACACCGGCGAAGTCCCCGCCGATCGGCCCCGGATCTCCCGGGTAGAGGCCCAGCACGTTGAGCACGTCGCGGAAGTTCAGCCCGGCGGCCTCCACCCGGACCTGCACATAGCCGGCCTCCGGCGGCGGCACCTGCGTTTCGGTCAGCCGCAGGTTGTCGATTGCGCCGCGTTCGGTCGGGGCCAACGCGTAGTCGGTGCCGCGCGGCACCGCCAGGTGACCGCTGCGCGCCCACTGCAGCAGGCGCGGCGCCAGCAACTTTCCCTGCCGCAGGGCGAACTCGGCTTCGTTCGGCGGGGCCGCCAGCAGACCGGCCAGTATCCGCACGCCGACGGCGGACCCGTCGTGATCGATCAGTTTGCAGTTCAGCGCCGGTTCCTCGTTGACGATGGTGCGCCCGAGCCCCCACAACGCCGCCTGCACCGGATCGGCGGGTTCACCGGATTCGGTGGCCACGGCCCGTTCGGTGACGATCCACAGGCCGCCGGGCAGCTTGATCGCGGCCTCACGCTGCACCGCATGCACCGCCCCGAGCAGCTGGCCGATCTCGTCTTCCAACCGGGTCGCCGACTCCCCGCTCGACTCCCCGTCCCCCGCACCGGCACTGCGCCAGACGACACCGGCGAAGGGCATCCCACGCCGGTGCGCCTCGGCCAGCAGTTGCCCCAGCGGTTCCGGATCGGTGGTGCGGTCCAACGCGATGGCGCCGGGCAGCCGGTCGGCCAGCTCGTCGAAACCGGCGACCAGCCAGGTCCCGGCGGGCGATCCGGCGTCGTCGACGGCGGCCGGCACCTCGTGCCAGCCGAGGCTGTACAGCAACCGGTTGGTGTCGCCGCCGAGTCCGCGCAGCAGGGCCTCACGCGGGGCGCGCTTGACGGTGAACTCGCGGATGCCGCCGAGCCGCCGGTTGTCCCGGTCGACGAAATCGAGGTCGAAGACCTGGGTTTCGCCGTCCAGTGCGGCGGCATGCCACCGGGCGCGGCAGTAGAACCGCCGCGGCATTTTCTCGGCCAGCGTCACCTGGCCGTACCGCAGCGGCAGGAACAGGTCGTGGATGCCCTGCTCGGCGGCGAGCAGCGCCGGGAACGCCGGGAACGCCACGCCGGTGCACAGGTCGAGCAGGACCGGGTGCATGGGTTCGGCGCCCAGGTTCTCGGCGAGTTCCGCGCCCACGGTGATGTCGCCGATCGCCTCCCCGTCGCCGAGCCACAACGCCTTCAGGCAGCCCGACCAGTTCGGTCCCCACGCCAGTTCCATGTCGGCGAAGGTCTCGAACAGTTCCTGCGGGCGCATGCGTTGCAGTCGCTCCAGGGCGGCGTCGACGGGATCGAGTTCCGCCTCCGGCTCGTCGTCGATGCCCGAGACCACCACGCCGTCGGCGTTGAGCGCCCATTCGGCGTCGTGGACACCGTAGGGACGGCTGTGCACCCGGAAGTTCCATCCGGCACCGCTCGCGGCGCCGTCCTCCAACGGGTGCAGGGTCAGCTGGACCTCCCGGGAGCTTTTCTCGGGCAGGATGATCGGTTCGTAGAAGAAGACGTCTTTCACCCGGGCCGGCGGGCCGACCGCCGCCAGCGCCATCGCCGCGTAGGTCGCTCCGGGTACCACGACGGTGCCGTAGATGACGTGGTCGGCCAGCCACGGCTGCGATTTGACCGACAGCCGGCTGGTGTAGACCGAATCGCCGGACGCCAGATCCTTCGCACTGCCGAGGATGCCCGACACCACCGGGCCGTCCACGGTGACCCCGGACGATCGGGGCCAGAACCGGCGACGCTGGAACGGATAGGTCGGCAGCTCGACGCGTCCCGAGGAGCGGTGCAGCGCACCGAAATCGGGTCGATGGCCGCTGACGTAGGCGCCGGCCAGTGCATCGGCGATCTGGCGCCGGTCGCCGATGCCCTTGCGCAGCGACACGATGGCGCGCGGTGCGGCCAGATGCTCCGGCCAGACCTGGATCGCGTTTCCGGTCAGGACCGGTTGCGGCCCGAGCTCCATCAGCACCGAGCACCCGAGTCCCGCCACGGTCCGCACGCTTTCGGCGAACTGCACCGGTTGGCGGGAATGCCGGCGCCAATACTGCGCGTCCAGCGGCGTATCGGCCATCAGGACGGTTCCGGTGCGGTTGCACACCAACGGCAACGTCGGCACCGCGTACTGCAGTGTTCCGGCGTATGCCTCGAACTCGTCGAGCACCGGATCCAGCAACTCGGAGTGGAACGCGTGGCTGGTCTGCAGCCAACTGCAGCGCACCGCGTCCTCGCCGAATGCCGCGGCCACCTGCTCCAGGTCCTCCGCCGGCCCCGACAAGACCGTGTTGGGCCCGTTATAGGCGGCGACCGAGACGCGCGGGAACGCCTTGGCGCCCTCCTCGACGCGCGCCGCGTCGGCGAACACCGCGACCATCCGGCCACCGGCGGGTAGCGCGCCGAAGAGCCTGCCGCGCTCGGCCATCAGCCGGGCACCGTCCTCCAGGCCGAAGACTCCGGCGACGCACGCCGCCGCGTACTGCCCGACGCTGTGCCCCAACACGACATCGGGTTCGATACCCCACGACTGCCAGAGCCGGGCCAGACCCATCTCGACGGCGAACAGCGCCGGCTGGGCGAACGAAGTGTGCTGCAACAGTTCCGCCGCCTCGGGGTCGGTGGCCAACAGCACCTCGAGCAACGGTCGCGCCAGCATGCCGTCGACGGCCTCGGCGCACCGCCGGACGGTCTCGGCGAACGTCGGCTCGGCCTCGAACAGTTCTCGGGCCATCCCCGGGTACTGGCTGCCCTGTCCGGTGAAAAGCCATGCGGTGGTGGGCCGGTCCGCGCATTCGCCGCGCAGCACGCCGGGACGCAGTCGGTTGTCGGCCAGATCCGTCAGTGCCTCGTCCGCGCTGCGTACCGAGTCCACCACCAGGGCGGCCCGGTGGTCGAAATGCGAGCGCCCCACCCCGGCGGTCCGGCAGACCTCGGCGATGTCGACGTCGGGGTGTCCGTCCAGCCAGGCCGCATACCGGTGCGCCAATGCCAGCAGTGCTTCGGGGGAACGCGCCGACAGCGGCAGTACCTCGACGGTGCCCGCGGCCGCGCCGGTGACCGCCGGTGCCTCCTCCACGTCGGGGGCCGGTGGGGCCGGTGGTGCTTCTTCGATCAGCACGTGGGCGTTGGTGCCGGTGAAGCCGAAGGAACTCACCCCGGCGCGACGCGGTCGGCCGTTGGCTTCCCAGGGCCGGGGGCTGTCGACCACCCGCACCGGCAACGAATCCCACGGGATGTGCGGTGACGGATTGTCGAAGTGCAGGCTCGACGGCAGCATCGCGTGTTGCAGCGACAACACCACCTTGATCAGTCCGGCGGCGCCCGACGCCGATTCGAGGTGGCCGATGTTGGTCTTCACCGATCCCATCAGCAGGGGGCGGTCCGCGGCACGGCCGTCCGCATAGGCCGCCCCGGCCGCCTGGACCTCGATGGGATCGCCCAGCGGGGTGCCGGTGCCGTGCGCCTCGAGGTAGTCGACGTCGCCGCCCACCAACCCGGCACGGGCCAGGGCGGTCCCGATGAGCCGTTGTTGCGCTCCGCCGTTGGGGACGGTCAGCCCACTGGAGGCTCCGTCCTGGTTGATCGCGCTGGCCGGGATGACCGCGGCGATCCGGTCGCCGTCGCGGACCGCATCCCCGAGCCGCTTGAGTACCAGGATCCCGCAGCCTTCGCTGCGCACGTAACCGTCGGCGGAGGCGTCGAAGGTCTTGCAGCGCCCCACCGGGGAGAGCATCCGGGCGCGCGAGGCGGCGATCACGGTCACCGGGCTGAGCAGGACGTTCACCCCACCGGCGACGGCCAGGTCGCAGTCGCCGGAGCGCAACGCCAGACAGGCCTGATGGACGGCCACCAGCGAGGAACTGCACGCGGTGTCGACCGCCACGGCCGGGCCCTCGAAGCCCAGCGCGAAGGCGACCCGCCCGGAGATCGCGTTGAGGGCGTTGCCGGTGATGAAGTACGGCTCGATCTTGTCGATCGGTTCGGCCGACAGCAGGTGCGCGTATTCGTTGGCCGCCACCCCCACGAAGACGCCGGTTCGGCTGCCGCGCAGCGATGACGGCGCGTACCCGGCCCGTTCCAGGCCCGCCCAGACGGTTTCGAGCATCAGCCGCTGTTGCGGCTCGATCCAGACCGCCTCGCGGGGTGAGATCCCGAAGAACTCCGGGTCGAATTCGTCGATTCCGTCGAGGAACCCGCCGAACCGGCTGTAGGTCTTGCCCGGGGTCTCCGGGTCGGGGTCGTAGAACTCGTCGATGTCGAACCGGTCTTCGGGCACCTCGCGGATCGCGTCGACGCCGCCGGCCAGCACTTCCCAGAAGGATTCCGGGTCGGGCGCCCCGGGGAAGCGGCACGACACCGCGACGATCGCGATCGGCTCGTCGGCCGGTGCCGCCGGCCCCACCGGTGCCGCGGTCCGTGATTTCGCCGATGCCGGGTCCCCGAGTTCGAGGACGTCGCCGAGCAGGTAGTCCACCACGTCGGACAGTCGCGGGTAGTCCATCGCCAGGGTCGCCGGGATCTCCTTGCCGACGCCCTGTTCGATTCGGCGGCGCAGTTCCACCGCCATCAGCGAATCCATGCCGAGATCGAAGAAGCCCGCGTCGGCGCGGATCTCGGCCGGATCGACCCGGGTCACCTCGGCGACCGCATCGCGCAGATAGTCCGAGAGCAGCTTGCGGCGTTGTTGCACCGGTGCGGCCGCGAGCCGTTCGACCAGTTCGGTCTTCCCGGCCGCGGTCGGAGTCGCAGCACCGACGCCGGGGACCTCGCGCTCCAGGTCCGCCAGGAACGGATGCCGGCCGGCCTGCTGGTACAGCGGCAGGAATCGTTCCCAGTCGACCCGTGCGACGACGCCGTGGGCGGGTCCGCCCGCGGCGGCTGCGGCGACCACATCGGCCATACCGGCGAGTGCATCGGCCGGCGACAGGGTGCGGATGCCCCGTTTGCCCAGCCGGGCCCGCGACTCCTCGTCGGCCATCCCGACCGACCAGGGCCCGAAGCCGACGCTGGCCCCCGGGATGCCCCGGGCGCGCAGTCGCCAGGCCAGCCCGTCGAGGAAGGCGTTGGCCGCCCCGTAGGCGGTCTGGCCGAATCCACCCCAGACCGAGGCGATCGACGACGTGCAGACGAAGAAATCCAGCTCCAGGTCTGTCGCGGCCTGGGCAAGATGCCAGGCGCCCCATACCTTTCCGGCGAAGACCCGATCGATCTCGGCATCGTCGAGGGCGCTGAGCGGACTGGTGCCGATCTCGCCGGCGGCGTGGACGATCCCGGCCGGCGGCGGCAGCTCCGCCCGCACGACCGCCAGCAGATCCGCGACGTCGTCGGCCTGCGCGACGTCGGCGGCGACGATACGCACATTGCAGCCGTACTGAGTGCTGAGCGCAGCAATCCGCGCCCGGGCGGCGTCGCCGGGTGCGCGTCGACCGGTCAACACCAGGTTCCCGGCGCCGTGGGCGGCCAGATACGACGCGATCTCCAATCCGATCGAGCCCAGCCCGCCGGTCACCAGATACGTGGCGTCCGAGCGCAATACCAGCGGTGTCGCCGCCGGTTCGGCGTCGCGGCGAACCAGGCGCGGAACGTAGACGGCGTCGCCGCGCAGCGCGATCTGGTCTTCGCGCGGGCCCGGATCACCGGATTGCGCGATCTGCTCGATCAGCCGCGGCCACGGTTCGGGGCCGGTCCGGTCGAGGTCTGCCAGGCCGCCCCAGAACTGCGGATACTCCAGTGCGGCGGCACGGCCGAAGCCCCACAGGCAGCTCTGGTCCGGTGCGACGTCGTCGGTGTCGGTGACCCGTTGCGCACCGCGGGTCACCACCCAGACGGGTCGACGCAGTTCGGCGGCGGCCGCCGCCCGGAACAGTCGGCGGGTTCCACCGAGCACCGCGTGCTGCATGCGTGCCGGTGACCCGTCCTGCGGGCCGTCTTCGGCGTCGAGGCCCGCCACGTGCAGGATGCGTAGCTCGGGTGTATCGGCCGCCGCGGCGCGCAGCGCCGCTGCCAGCGCTGCCTCCTCGGCGTCCGTCTGCGGCAACCCGTGCACCTGATGGCGGTGCCCGCCGCCGGTCAGCGCCGCGGTCAACGCCGCCGTGTCGCCGGAGCCGTCGCCGACGACGAACCAGGCCGTCCCGTCGGATTCGCCGGGTCCGGTGACCGGCGTCGTCGACGTCTCCCAGCGGAACTCGTAGCGCGCATCGGCGATCGAGTGTGCTTTGCGCTGCTGATTGTGTTGCGCGGCAAGCTTTGACAACACCGTCAGGGTCTGCGGGTCGGCGTTGCCGTCGTCGAGCAGGGCGGCCAGCTCTGCGACCCGGCCGTCCTCGAGCATCCGGAGGGTTTCGGTGCCGACCGCGGTGTGCTGCTGCTGGTTGGGCCGTTGCCGGTCGTCGCGGTACCAGTAGCCGCGGTGTTCGAAGGGGTAGCCGGGCAGATCGACCTTGCGGGCCTGCGACATCCCGACGGACCCGAAGTCGGGTCGATGCCCCGCCACGTAGGCGTCCGCGAGGGCTTCGGTGATCTGCCGCTGGTCGGCGGTGTTGCGGCGCAGGGATGCGATGGCCTTCGGCGTGGTGGCCGGGTCGGGCCAGGCCCGCAGTGCGGCGGCCGTGAGCACCGGTTGCGGCCCGATCTCCAGCAGCAGCTTGCAGCCCAGCTCGGACAGGGTGCGCACGCTCCTGGCGAACTCCACCGGCTGTCGCGCATGCCGGCGCCAGTAGTTGCCGTCCAGCTTGACGCTGCGCCCGATCGCGGTGCCGGTGCGATTGCAGACCAGGGTCTTGGTCGGCGGCGCATAGCCGAACCGGTCGGCGTAGGACTCGAATTCGTCGAGGATCGGGTCCAGCAGGGCCGAGTGGAAGGCATGGCTGGTCTCCAGCCGGTCACAGCGGATACCGGCGGCGGCCAGTCGGGCGACCGCCTGGTCGAGGTCCTGCTCCGGTCCGGACAGCACGGTGTTCGCGCCGTTGTAGGCGGCCACGGACAGGCCGGGAAAGTCCGCGGCCACGCCCTCGACGCGGTCCGCGTCGGTGAACACCGCGACCATGCGGCCACCGGCGGGCAGGCTGCCGAAGAGGCGGCCCCGCTCGGCCATCAACCGGGCGCCGTCGTCGAGACCGATCATCCCGGCCACGCACGCCGCCGCGTACTGGCCGACGCTGTGGCCCAGGACCACATCGGGTTCCAGCCCCCACGACTGCCAGAGCCGGGCCAAACCCATCTCGACGGCGAACAATGCGGGTTGCGCATACGCCGTCTGGCGCAGCGTCGCTTCGGCCTCGGGACCGTCGACATCGAAGACGACGTCCAGCAACGGTCTGTCCAGGACGTCCGCCAATACCTCGGCACACCGGTCCACCGTCTCGGCGAACACCGGCTCGGCCGCGTACAACCCGCGCGCCATGCCCGGATACTGGCTGCCCTGGCCGGTGAAAAGCCATGCCGTCTTGGGCCGGTCGCCGGTACCGCCGCGCACCAACCCGGGTGCCGGGCGATCGTCGGCGAGCGCGCCGAGTAGCTCACCGGCCGACTCCCGCGAATTCACCACCAGCGCCGCACGGTGTTCGAGGTGCGCCCGCGCCGTCCCAGCGGTGAAACACAGGTCCGCAGTCGTCGCCTCCGGATGTGCGTCCAACCAGGCGCGGTACCGACCGGCGAGCGTCACCAACGCGGTCGGCGTCCGCGCCGACAGCGGCAGAACGCGGAATCGCGCCGACCCCGGGTCGGCTCCCGCCGCCGGCGGCACGGGTACCGCGGGCGCCTCTTCGATGATGACGTGGGCGTTGGTCCCGGCGAACCCGAACGAGCTGACGCCGGCGATGCGGCGCCGGCCGTTGCGTTGCCACGCGGTGGCCTCCTCAACGACCTTCAGCGGCAACCGTTCCCAGGGGATGTGCGGTGACGGGTCATGGAAGTTCAGGTGCGCCGGCAACAGTTCGTGCTCGAGGGCGAGGATCACCTTGATGACGCCGGCGATTCCGGCGGCCGCCTCGAGATGACCGATGTTGGTCTTCGCCGAGCCGATCAGCAGCGGCCGGTCCGCCTCGCGTCCCGCACCGAACGCCGCGCCCGCCGCCTGCGCCTCGATCGGGTCACCCAATGACGTTCCGGTCCCGTGGGCCTCCAGGTAGTCGACGTCGCCGGGTTCGACACCGGCGCGGTTCAACGCCTCACGGATCACCCGTTGCTGGGCGACGCCGTTGGGCACGGTCAGGCCGCCCGAGGCCCCGTCCTGGTTGATCGCGCTGCCCCGGATGACCGCCCGGATCCGGTCGCCGTCGGCGATGGCGTCCTCAAGCCGCTTGATGACGATGACGCCGCAGCCCTCGCCACGCACATAGCCGTCGGCGGCGGCGTCGAAGGTCTTGCACCGGCCGTCGGGGGCGAGCATGTGGGCGTGCGAGAACGTGATCATGGTGGCCGGCGTCAGCAGTACGTTCGCCCCGCCGGCCAACGCCAGATCGCATTCGCCCAGCCGCAGCGCCTGGCAGGCCTGGTGGATGGCCACCAGTGACGAGCTGCAGGCCGTGTCGACGGCGACCGCGGGACCCTGCAGCCCCAGTCGGTAGCTGATCCGGCCGGCCGCCGCGGCGTTCGACGTCCCGATGGCCATGTAGGCCTCGATCTCCGGGTAGGTCAGCTCGTCGGATGCCATCCCCAGGTAGTCGTGGGTCGCCAAACCGACGAAAACACCGGTGTCACTGTCGGCCAACGCCGCCGGGGAGGTGCCCGAATGCTCCACCGCACGCCAGGCCGTCTCCAGCAACAGCCGGTGCTGCGGATCGAGTAGCCGTGCCTCGCGGGCGGAGATCCCGAAGAACGGGGCGTCGAATCCCGTTACGTCGTCGACGAATCCGGCCCGCCGGGTGACCACCTTGCCGGGTGTGCCCGGTTCCGGGTCGAAGAACTCGTCGGCGTCCCAGCGATCATCGGGAACCTCCGAGACCGCGTCGCGCCCGTCGCGCAGCACGTGCCAGAACTGATCGGCATCCGCTGCGCCGGGCAGGCGCGCGGCATAGCCGATGATCGCGAAACCAGGTGACGACTCTTCCGGATCCCCGAGGGGTGCCATAACGGTCCCTTCCCATGCCCCAACGGGCCAGGCCCCGGTCGCACGTGATATCCGAGCCCGCCCCCAATCGCCCACCAAGACTCCCCCGTGGTCGGCCGCTATTGCAAGAGTTACGCGGAATCCTGATCCTCACCTGGCAAATCCTGCTGAACTCTCAACACCGCCGAGGCGGCTTCACACCGGCGCCGGGGTTGGTAAAAATTGCACGTATCGGATGGCGCTCCGGCACGCTATCCTGACAACGCTGCAGCGTCGCCGGGGCACCCACGCCGAGGAGGATCGGTTTGCGCATAGGGAAAATAACGGTCGGTTCACTCGATGAATGGACCCTGTCCCCCGGTTCGGTGATCTCCTGGCATCCCACGATCGCAGCAGCAGAAAAATCCCGGCAGGCACCGGTCAGCTCTGTTCCGGTCAGTTACATGCAGGATCAGCATCTGCGTAATTACTGTCGGCGAACCGCCGCCGGTCAAAGTTTTTCCCGGCAGATCATAGCCAGTTGCGATGTACCGGGCCGGTGCGATACCGACGCGATGAATCTCGCACTGAATTCCTACCTGCGTCGCCATGACACGTTCCGCAGTTGGTTCGAACAATCTCCGGACGGCGGCTTCATCAGGCACACTCTCGCCGATCCGGGCGATATAGAATTCGAGCCGATCGAGCACGGCCGGATGACTCCCGACGAGATCCGCGCGCACGTCGTGGACATACCCACCCCGCTGGAGTGGGGGTGTTTCACCTTCGGCATCTGCCAGTGCGACGACCACTTCACCTTCTTCGCCGCGATGGATCACGTCCACGGGGACGCAACGCTGATCGGCACAACGATGTTGGAAGCCAACGGAATGTACTCCGCGTTGCGCACCGGCGGCGGCGCACTGGCCCTCCCGGACGCCGGGCGCTACGACGACTTCTGCGTCCGTGAGCGCGAGTACACCGCGACACTGTCCGCCGATTCGCCGGGGGTACGCGCCTGGATCGACTTCGCCGAAAACAACGACGGCGGATTTCCCGAATTTCCGCTCCCGTTGGGGGACCCGGCGGAATCCACCCGCAGTGATATGTCGTCGGAACTACTGATGGATGCAGGTGAAACGGAGCGTTTCGAGGCGGCTTGTTCAGCGGTGGGGGCACGTTTCGTCGGTGGATTGTTCGCCTGTTCCGCACTGGTGGAACACGAATTCACCGGAACGCCCACCTATTACGGCCTCACCCCGCGCGATTCGCGAACAGCCGCCGATAATTTCATGACACAGGGCTGGTTTACCGGATTGATTCCGATCACCGTGCCGATAGCGGCTGCATCTTTCGGCGACGCCGCGTGGGCGGCGCAGAATTGCTTCGATTCCAGCCTGGATATGGCGCGGGTTCCCTATTACCGGGCGCTGGAGTTGGCCCCGCACCTGAACTGGCCGCAACCGAATTTCCCGGTGACAAACTTCCTGCACGGCGGGGCCGCCCCCCTCAACGCGATTCTGGCGGCCGGGGACCTGGGACTGGCGGACAATATCGGCATCTACCCCGACGGCCGATATTCATATCAACTCACTATCTATATATTTCGGTACGGCGAGGGCACCGTCATGGCGATCATGCATCCCGATAATCCGATCGCCCAGAAATCGGCCACCCGCTACATGGAGGCCATGCGATCCGTGTGCGCACGGGTCGCCGACAGTGGACACTGGGGACGCGTCGCATAAAAGGGGGAATGCGATATGCGCCGGCTAGCCGACGTGGTGGTGCGATGGCCCTGGGCGGTGATCGGGGTCTGGATCGCGATCGCCGCCGCGCTGCCGTTGTTCTTCCCGTCCCTCAACGAGCTGGCCCAGAAACACCCGCTGGCGATCCTGCCCGCCGATGCCCCGGCCAGTGTCGCCGCCCGCGCAATGTCGGAGGCGTTCGCGGAGTCCGGTTCGGACGACCTGCTGCTGGTGGTGCTGACCGATGACGACGGGCTGAGCGCCGCCGACGAAACCGTGTATCGCCACCTGGTCGACGAGTTGCGCCGCGACACCGAGAACGTGGTGATGCTGCAGGATTTCATTCGCACTCCCCCGCTGCGTTCGGTGCTGACCAGCGACGATGAGAAGGCGTGGGTGCTGCCGGTCGGTGTAGCCGGCGAGCTGGGCACCCCGCAGTCGTTCGCGGCGTTCCAGCGCGTCAGCGCCATCGTCGAACACGCGCTGGAACACGCGCCCGACGACGCGGCCCTGTCGGTGCATCTCACCGGTCCGGCGGCCACGGTGGCCGATCTGACGATCGCGGGTGACCGCGACCGCCTCCCCATCGAACTGGCGATCGCGGTACTGGTGCTCATCGTCTTGCTGGTGGTCTACCGCAGTCCGATAACGATGCTGCTGCCGCTGATTTCGATCGGCATTTCACTGGTGATCGCCCAGACCCTGGTGGCCGGGTACGCACTGGTGACCGGCGCGGGCGTGTCCAATCAGTCCATCGTTTTCTTGAGCGCGATCATGGCCGGCGCCGGAACCGACTATGCGGTCTTTCTGATCAGCCGCTATCACGACCACTTGCGAACCGGCGCGGATTCCGACCGGGCGGTCAAGAACGCGATGATGTCGATCGGAAAAGTGATCGCCGCATCGGCGGCGACCGTCGGCATCACGTTTCTGGTCATCAGTTTCGCCCGGATGGGTGTTTTCAAAACCGTGGGATCCTCGGCGGCGATCGGAATCGGCGTGGCATTCCTGGCCGCGTTGACTTTACTGCCGGCAATTCTGACGCTGGCCGGGGCGCGCGGCTGGGTCAAGCCGCGGCGCGAGCTGACCGCCCGACTGTGGCGCAAGTCGGGAATCCGTATCGTGCGCAGGCCGAGGGCCCACCTGCTGGCCAGCCTGCTCATCCTGGTGATACTGGCCGGCTGCGCCGGGTTCGTGCGCTACAACTACGACGACCGCAAGGCCCTGCGCGCATCGGAGCCGAGTTCGCTCGGGTACGCCGCGCTCGAACAGCATTTCCCGGTCAACCAGTCGATCCCCCAGTACCTGCTCGTCCAGTCGCCGAACGACCTTCGGACGCCGGAGGCGTTGGCCGACCTCGAGCAGATGGCGCACCGGGTCAGCCAGGTGCCGCACGTCGCCGCCGTCACCGGTATCACCCGCCCCACCGGCGCGGTCCCCGAGGAGTTCCGGGCCACCTACCAGGCCGGGGCCATCGGCGGATTCCTCGCCGACGGGTCGGCGTTGATCAACGGGCGGCGCAGCGATCTCAATCAGCTCTCCGACGGCGCGGAGACCCTGGCCGGCAATCTCCACGACGTCCGCGGCCAGATCAAGCGTCTGTCGACCGGTGTGCAGGAGGTGGTCGACTCCTTCGCGTCGATGAAGAACCAGTACGGCGGCGACACCCTGGTCAAGGAGGTCGACACGGCGGCCAAGCTGGTCGACCACGTCAACTCGCTCAGCAACTCGATGGGCTGGAACTTCTCCGCGGGCAAGAACCTGTTCACCTGGATCGGCCCGGTGCTGGCCGCGCTGCAGGGAAACCCGGTCTGCGATCTCGATACCTCCTGCAGCGCCACCCGGTGGAGTTTCGAACAACTGGTCGGCGACCGTAATCAGGCGGACCTGGACGCGATCAACGATCTTGCGCTCGAGTTGCAGTCGATCCCCGACCAGAAGTCGCTCGACGCCTCGATCAACCGCGTCCGCGCCGCGCTCGCCGACCTCACCGCAGCGATGCAGGCGATGGGGATGGACAAACCCGGCGGACTGCAGACCAACCTGAAATCCATGCAGGACGGGGCGGATCGCGTCGCGGGCGGTAGCCGGCGGATCGCCGACGGCGTGCACGAACTCGTCACGCAGGTCAAACAGATGGGCGTGCAACTCGATGCCGCCGCCACGTTCCTGCTGACCCTGAAGACCGGCGCGGCGCACCCGGCGCAGGCCGGCTTCAACCTGCCTCCCCAACTGCTGGAACTCGACGAGTTCACCCAGGCCGCCAAGATCTTCATCGCACCCGACGGACACTCGGTGCGCTACCTGGTGCAGACCGAGCTCAACCCGTTCAGCACCGATGCGATGGATCAGATCAACGCGATCACCGACGTCGCCCGGGGCGCCCAACCCAACACCGCATTGGCCGATGCCACCGTCTCGATGGTCGGCTACACCGCGACCCTGCGCGACACCCGCGACTATTACCGACACGACATCCGCTTCATCATCACCGTCACCGTGCTCGTCGTGCTGTTCACCCTCATCGCGCTGCTGCGGGCGATCGTTGCTCCGCTGTATCTGGTTGCCTCCGTGGTGATCTCGTATCTTTCGGCACTGGGCATCGGTGTCCTGGTCATCCAGTTCCTGCTCGGCGCGCAGTTGCACTGGACCGTTCCCCCGCTGGCGTTCGTGGTGCTGGTCGCCGTCGGCGCCGACTACAACATGCTGTTGGTGTCGCGGATGCGCGACGAATCCCCGCACAGCATCCGCTACGGGGTGATCCGCACGCTGGCCGGGACCGGCGGGGTGATCACCGCGGCGGGGCTGATCTTCGCCGCCTCGATGTTCGGGCTGCTGTTCTCCAGCATCGGTACCGTGGTCCAGGGGGGCTTCGTCATCGGTGTCGGGATCTTGCTGGACACCTTCTTGGTGCGCACCAT
Organism: Mycolicibacter sp. MU0083; assembly: GCF_963378075.1. NCBI lineage: Bacteria > Bacillati > Actinomycetota > Actinomycetes > Mycobacteriales > Mycobacteriaceae > Mycobacterium > Mycobacterium kokjensenii. The sequence goes on along the minus strand of NZ_OY726394.1, from coordinate 1,673,111 downwards.
CACGGTGCCCGCGATCGCAGCACTGGCCGGCCGGGCCAACTGGTGGCCGTCTCAGCTGGCATCTCGACGGGCGGCCCCGAGCCGCATACGGGCGTGAGGAGGGGGTTACGAGTGGGTGCGAACTGTGTGAAACTACACAACGAGCCGCAGCGGTCAGGGGTGACGGGGATGAAAAGACTGGTCGCAGGAATCACCGTGCTGGTAGCCGTGAGCACCACCGGATGCCTGGGCGCCGGGATCGGGTGGGCCGATGACACGCCCGCCCCGGAGACACCCGACGGCGGCAGTCCCGGCTCGAACGACCGGACCGCCTACGCGCTCGGCGGCGCCCACGTCCTGGGTATCCCCTACGACGAATACATCCGCCGCGAAGGCGAGGAATGGTTCCCCGGGCTGAAACGACAGATCGTGCACTATCCCGCCGGCCAGGTACAGGGGCATGTGCTCGAGCGGCTGTTTCCGGGTATCGGCCGGCTCGACGAGGCCTTCCCCGGCCTGGGCGCCGACGGCCCGAGCATCGGCGAGTCGGTCGACGAGGGCGAGGACAATCTGGACGCCGCGATCCGCGCCGGCGGGCCGGGTACCGCGATCGGGCTCTCCGAGGGGTCGCTGGTGCTCAACGCCGTGCAGGCCCGACTGGCCGACGACCCCACCGCACCACCGCCGTCGACGCTGAACTTCGCCACGTTCGGCGATCCGATCGCCCGGCACGCCTTCGGCCAGAGCTTCCTGACCGCGATGTTCCCGGTCGGCTCCGTGGTGCCCGCGATGGACTACCGCATGCCGGCTCCGGTCGAAAGCCAATACGACACCAAGATGTTCGTCTCCGCCTACGACTCCATCGCGGACTTCCCCGACCGGCCGGACAACCTGCTGGCGCTCGCCAACACGCTGATGGGCCTGGCCACCGGCCACACCGCGGTCGCCTTCACCAACCCGAGCATGGTGCCGCCGCAGAACATCAGAACCACGGTCAACTCCCGGGGTGCGACGACCACCACCTACCTGATTCCCGAGAAGCATCTTCCGCTGGTCATGCCACTGGCCTATATCGGGATCGACGAAGACACCCTCAACAGGCTGGACGCCATCCTGGCGCCGCGGGTCGACGCCGCCTATTCGCGCAACGACGATCCGGCGACCGCACCGGTGCAGGTGGACCCGATCAACGGTTTCGACCCGGCGGCGGTGACCGCACCGGCCACCCAGGCCACCTTCGGCGGCGGCGCCGACCCGATCTCCCAGATCCTCAGCGGCGCGATGTCGGTCTTGTCCGGCTTGGGCAAGGGCTGACGAACGCGGCCGCCGAACCCATCGATCGAACGAGTCGATACGGACCCGAAGTGACACCGATACCCCAGTCCTCCGTTCTGTCGATGCTGCACGGGCGGGCCAGCCTGCGTCCGAACGATGTGGCCTTCACCTTCACCGACTACGACCGCGACCCGGCGGGCATCCGCGAAGCCCTGACGTGGTCGCAGCTATCCCGTCGTACGTTCAACGTGGCGCGTGAACTGGGTTTCCACGGTTCGGTCGGCGACCGCGCCCTGATCCTGGCCCCGCAGTCGCTGGATTACATCGCGGCGTTCCTGGGCGCCATGCAGGCCGGCCTGATCGCGGTTCCGCTGCCGCTGCCGCACCGCGGTTCGAGTCACGAGCGGGTGAGCGCGGTACTCACCGATACGTCGCCCTCGGTGGTGCTGACGACGTCTGCGGTAGCTCAGGAAGTCGCCGAATACGTGGATGCGGCCCGCCTGATCTCGGTGCCCAAGATCGTCGAGATCGACTCGCTGAATCTGGACGCCATCGGCGAAACAGTCTTGCCGACAATCGATTTCCCTAAAACCGCGTATCTGCAATACAGTTCGGGATCCACCCGGCTGCCGGCCGGGGTGATGATCTCGCACACCAACCTGCAGACGAATTTCGAACAGCTGATGCGCGGCTTCTTCGCCGACGCCAAAGTCCCCTCGGACGCCACCATCGTGTCCTGGTTGCCGTTCTACCACGACATGGGTCTGGTGCTCGGGGTCTGCGCGCCCATCCTCGGCGGGTACCGCGGCGAGCTGACCAGCCCGGTCGCCTTTCTGGAGAAGCCCGCCAGATGGATTCGGACCCTGGCGCAGAACCCGCAGTCCTTTTCGGCCGCACCGAATTTCGCATTCGATCTGGCGGCCCGCAAGACCACCGATGCGGACCTGGCCGGATGCGACCTCGGCGAGGTGCTGGGCATCATCAGCGGCGCCGAACGGGTGGAGCCGACCACCCTGCAACGGTTCGTCGACCGGTTCGCCCATTTCAACCTGCGCGATCAGGTGATGCGCCCGTCCTACGGCCTGGCCGAGGCGACCGTCTTCGTCGCCGCCGGCACCTGGGACGAGATGTCGCCGGCGGGGTACTTCGATGCCGACGAGCTCAGCGCGGGCCGGGTCCGGCGATGCGGGGCCGCGACCGGCACCGCACTGATCCGCTACCGGGTGCCGCACTCGCCCCGGGTGCTGATCGTCGACGGTGACACCCGTCGCCCGTGCCCGCCGGGCGTCGTCGGCGAGATCTGGGTACACGGCTCCAACGTCGCCGAGGGGTACTGGAACAAACCGGCCGCCGAACAGCAGTGCTTCGGGGCGGCTCCCGACGCACCGGACGCGGGGGTTCCCGCCGAGGGTTGGCTACGTACCGGGGATCAGGGCTTCATCGACCGCGGTGAGCTGTTCATCGTCGGCCGGATCAAGGATCTGCTGATCATCCGGGGCCGCAATCACTATCCGGAGGACATCGAGGCCACGATCCAGCAGATCACACCGGGCCGGGTCGCGGCGATCGCCGTACCGGTGGCCGACACCGAGAAACTGGTCGCCGTGGTCGAGGTCAAGCTGCGTGACGGCCGGTCCGACGAGGACCTGCAGCGACTCGACCGCATCAAAAGCGATGTCACCTCGGCGATTTCGACCACACACGGCGTGAACGTCGGAGACCTGGTGCTGGTGGCACCGGGTTCGATTCCGACCACCACCAGCGGCAAGATCCAGCGCGCCGCCTGTCTCGAGCAGTACCGGCGGGATCAGTTCATCCGGGTGGATTCCTGAAATCCTGCGCCCAGTGCTGCCAGTCGGCGAGCACATCGGGAAGGGGGCTGCCCAACACCCGATGCACGGTGGCCGCCAGGTCGGGCCGGTCGGGTCCGCAGGCCGCCAGATACAGCCGCCGCAGGCCGTCGGCGCCGTACCGCTGACCGACATAGCGGGCGAACCACCAGGAGCGTTCGTAGGCTTGGGCACGTCGCGGCCCGGTCGCCGTCAGGTCGGCGTCCGACGGCAGCCACATCGGCAGCGGCGGCGAGTCACCGGGTGTCACCGGCCGGGCCACGAAATCTGCCACACCTTCGGTCAACCAACGGGGCGCATCGACTGCCGTATCAAGTCGGGCGGCGTAGTGAAAGAGCTCGTGGGTCAACACGATCCGTAGTGCGGCGGCGGTCATGCCGACCGCACCGGGCGCGAACACCACCTGTTGTCCACTCACCACCCGGCGTTGACGATCCACGCCGTCGGCGACCGCGACGGCCGCGATGTCCGACCACTGCGCGGGATCACCCGCGGTATCGCGGCTGGCCAGGATCGCGAACTGCTGGTCGGTTCCGGTCGCGGTGACGGTGAGCCGGTGCGACCAGTCGGTACCCCAGAACGCCTCCACCGCCTCGACGGCGGGACCGATGGCCGCGGCGATCCGGTCCAGCAGCGCCCCGGTCTCCGGTCCCCCGAGGTTGATCAACTCGACGGTGCGGTGGTCCCCGACGACCAGGCCCGCCGGTGCCGCCGAGACGGCGGGGGCCGGGGCACTGTCGGGCTGCGTCGACGGCGACACCCGCGACACACCGCTGATCAGTTCGACCGCCAGCACCACGGCCAGCAGCCGACGGAGCCCGCGACGATCAGTAACGACGGGCGTTGTGGATCGGGCCGGACGAGTTCATCGGCACCACCCGGACCGGCTGGCCGTAGGTGGACGAGTGGATCATCATGCCGTCGCCGACGTAGATACCGGAGTGCGACGCATCCGAATAGAAGGTCAGGACGTCACCGGGCTGCAGGTCCGACAACGCCACCGGCTGACCGCCGTTGGCCTGCGCCTGGCTGGAGTGCGGCAGGTTGATGCCGGCCTGGTGGAAGGCCCACATCACCAGTCCGGAGCAGTCGAAGCCGCCCGGCGCGGCCCCACCCCAGACGTAGGGAGTGCCGACCTGGGTCAACGCCGCCTGCACGGCGGTGGCTGCGGCGCCGCCGCCGGGCGCCGCCATCGCCATGTCGATCGACGGCGGGGGTGCATCCGGGCCGGGCATCGGCAAGCCGGGGGCCGGGGGCGGTCCATCGGGCGCCGGTTGTCCGGGGACACCTTCGGGTGCCGCTCCCGGGCCGGCCAGCGCCGTACGCTGCGCCGGCGTGAGCGAGTAGTACTGCGATTTGACCACGGAGATCTGCAGTTGCAGGCGGCTCTGGCGCGCCTGGAGTTCGGCGCGCACCGCGGCGGCCTGCTCGGCTGCCGTGCGGGCTTCCTCGGCGGACCGGGCGGAGTCCTGCTCGGCGCGGTCGGCCTGTTCGGTCGCGGCCCGGTAGCGGTCCATCTGCACGGCCAGATCTCCGGCAACGACTCGTTGCACACCGAGTTTGTCGATCAGTTGTTGCGGGGACTCGACGGTCAGGATGGCGTCCATGCCGCCCACCCGGCCACCCATGTAGGTGGTGGCGGCGTACCGGTTGACGGCCGTGCGGTAGCCCGACAACTGGGCTCGGGCGGCATCGAGGGTCGCTTGGTCGGCGGCGTGCGCGTTCTCGGCGGCCTGCTGTTCGGCGAGTTTCTCGTCGAGGTTGAGCTGCGCGGTGTGCATGGCTTCAGTGGTCTGCTCGGCCTGCCGCGACAACTCGCTGAGCTTCGCCAGCGCATCGTCGGCGGGGTCGGCGGAAACATTGCCGACCAACACGCTGCTCATCGCCGTGATGCCGGCGACCAGACCGACGACGGCACCGAGAGCAGGACGCCGAAAGGCACGCAGATTCCACTGCATACGTTCGAGGTCCAAGATTGCATCCTTAACACTGCCCAGGGCGATACATGGACGTGCCGCCGCCGAAAGTACGTAAGGTCTCGAACAGGTTACGGAACGGCTACGACGTTGTCCATACGCGGGCTGCCCACACTAACAGCCGGTCCCGTGAAATCTCTAAGGCCGGCGAGGGCCGTCAGGCCACGCCCGAACGGCGTACCGGACCGCGTTCCCCGCGGATCGGCACCAGCCGCAATCGCGGTGCCATACCGGCCTCGGCGAGTACGTCCAGCGCCGCCCGCTCATCTTCGAGCAGTTCGTTCGGCACACCCAGCAACACGCTGACCACGCAGTCGCGGCAGGCGGGGCCGCGCACCGCGCAGTCGTCGCAGTCGATGACGACCGGTCCCGGATCGACCGGGCACGCATCGCTGTCTTCGGACGGGCCCGAGATATGTCCCATGACGATTCCTCTCGATCGGTTGCCGGCACGCTAACCCCGGGTACCGACAACATTCCGGGGACGGCTGTCGGTGCACCCGCCTACGGTTCGGCTATGACCTCCGGTGCGCACGCGGAGCAGCTGTGCTTCCCCCCGACGGATGCCCACCTCGACGCCGCCCCGCCCTCGTTGCGGGAGACCACGTTCGTCGTGGTGGATCTGGAGACCACCGGGGCGCGCGCCGCCGCCACCGCCGACGCCGGACCCGACGCCATCACCGAGATCGGCGCGGTCAAGGTGCGCGGCGGTGTCGTCGAAGGCGAGTTCGCCACCCTGGTCAATCCGCAGCGCGGCATCCCGCCCCAGATCACCCGACTGACCGGTATCACCACCGCGATGGTGCATGAGGCGCCCACCGTCGGCGCCGTGCTCCCGTCCTTCCTCGAATTCGCCGGCTTCGACCGTGGGTCGGTGCTGGTCGCACACAACGCCGGGTTCGACGTGGGATTCCTGACGGCCGCGACGCAACGCTGCGGCCTGGACTGGCCACGGCCCCCGGTGCTGTGCACGGTCCGGCTGGCACGCCGGGTGCTCAGCCGCGACGAGGCGCCCAGTGTGCGGTTGGCGGAGCTGTCCCGGCTGTTCGCGGTCACCACCACCCCCACCCACCGGGCCCTCGACGACGCCCGCGCCACCGTGGACGTGCTGCACGCGCTGATCGACCGGCTCGGCAACCAGCGGGTGCAGACCTTCGTCGACCTGCGCGCCTACCTGTCGCATGCCACCGCTGCCCAGCGCAGCAAACGCACGCTCGCCGACGGGCTGCCGCACCGTCCCGGGGTCTACCTGTTCCGCGGTCCCTCGGCGGAGGTGCTCTACATCGGCACCGCCACCGACCTGCGTCGACGGGTCGCGCAGTACTTCAACGGATCCGATCGCCGCAGCCGGATCACCGAGATGGTCGCCCTGGCCACCCGGATCGACCACGTCGAGTGCGCCCACCGACTGGAGGCGGGGGTACGCGAGCTGCGCCTGTTGGCCGCGCACGCCCCGCCGTACAACCGCCGGTCGAAGTTTCCCCGGCGGTGGTGGTGGATCACCCTGTCCGACGAGGCCTTCCCCCGGCTGACGGTGGTGCGCAATCCCCGCCACGACCGAGCGATCGGCCCCTTCCGGTCCCGCGCCGACGCCGCCGAGACGGCCGGTCTGCTGGCCCGCTACACCGGTATCCGGACCTGCACGAAGCGGTTACGACGCGACGCCGTGCATCGCTGCCCGACGGCCGAGGTCAGCCCGTGTCCGGCCGCGCCCGGAGTCACCGCCGAGCAGTACGCCGACGCCGCCCGCCGGGCGGCCGCGCTGATCGACGGCACCGACAACGCCCCGCTGGCCGCAGCGGTCGGTCAGGTCTCCGCCCTGGCCGAGCGCGGCCGCTACGAGAGCGCCGCCCGGCTGCGTGACCGGACCGCCGCCGCGATCGAGATGCTGTGGCGCAGCCAGCGCGCCCGGGCATTGGTGGCGTTGCCCGAGTTGGTCGCCGCCGCACCCGACGGGGCCGGTGGATGGCAGCTGGCGGTGATCCGTCACGGCCGGTTGGCGGCCGCCGGATGCGCAGCCCGCGGGGTGCCGCCGATGCCGGTCGTCGAAGCGCTCACCCTGGGCGCCCAGACGGTGATCCCCGAGCCCGCACCACTGTCGGGCGCCCTGGTCGAGGAGACCGCGCTGATCGCCGGATGGCTGGCCGGCGCCGGGGTTCGTATCGTGCGCGTCACCCCCGAACACGGCTCCGCCGAGGCACCCGGTTGGGCGTCGCCGCTGGGTTCGGCGGGGCCGTGGGCGGCGTGGGCGGCGGTGGCCCGCTCGGCGCGGCTCGCCTCAGAGCTGGGCGCCGAAACGGACCCAGCGGGCCAGCAGTTGTTCGGCCGCGCCGCTGTCGATCGCCGCGACAGCGCGCTCGAGCCCGTCCTCCCACGCCGGCAACCATTCAGCGCTGCTGGATAGCCCCGCGTGCGCGACCAGGGCACCGGCGGCGTTGAGCACCACCGCGTCACGCACCGGCCCCTTCGTGCCGGCGAGCACCGATCGGGCCTCCGCGGCGTTGGCCTGCGCGTCGCCGCCCAGCAGTTGGGAGATCTCGGCCCGTTCGAACCCGAACCCGGCGGGGTCGAAGGTCAGCCTGTCGACCGTGCCGGCCTGTACCCGCCAGATGGTGCTGGTCGTGGTGGTCGTCAACTCGTCGAGGCCGTCGTCGCCGTGCACCACCAGCACGCTGGACCGGCGGGCTGCGAAAACACCGGCCATCACCTCGGCCAGACCGCCGAACGCACATCCGATCAACCCGGCCCGCGGCCGCGCCGGATTCGTCAGCGGCCCCAGCAGGTTGAACACCGTCGGGACGCCGATCTCCCGGCGTGCCGCCGAGGCGTTGCGATACGACGGCTGGAACTGTGGCGCGAAACAGAAACCGATGCCGACCTCGGCGACGCTGCGAGCCACCTCGTCGGGGCCCAAGTCGATCCGCACCCCGAGTTCCTCCAGGGTGTCGGCGCCGCCGGACAACGAGCCCGCCGACCGGTTGCCGTGCTTGACCACCGGCACGCCGGCCGCCGCCACCACGATGGCCGCCATCGTCGACAGGTTGACGGTGTTGGCACCGTCCCCACCGGTACCGACCACGTCGACGGTGTCGGTACCGATCTCCTCGGTGGGTACCTTGCGCCCGTGGGCGAGCATGACCTCGGCCAGCTCCGCCACCTCAGCAGCGGTCGGGCCCTTCATCTGCATCGCCACCCCGAAGGCCGCGATCTGCGCGGAGGTCGCCGCGCCGGTCATGATCTGCTCCATCGCCCAGGCCGCCTGCCCCCGGGCCAGATCGGCGCCGGACGTCAAACCGCCCAGCACCTGTCGCCACTGTGCTGTCTGGGCTTTCGGCTGCGCCTCATTACCTGGCTGGACCACGCGCCGATCGTCGCATGCGTACCTGGCGTCTCCAAAGTGGCCCGGCAACACGCCGGAGACGGTCGGAAAACAGCCTGGTAACGGCCAAGACACCACTACTTCTCACAAATTCACAGCCCCGGGTGGAGTTCTACAACTACATAGCGTCATACTTGCGGGGTGACGAGCGCTGTGGGGTCCTCGGGTACTGCCATTACTTCTCGTGTGCATTCGCTGAACCGTCCTAACATGGTCAGCGTCGGCACCATCGTGTGGCTATCCAGTGAGTTGATGTTCTTTGCCGGTTTGTTCGCGATGTACTTCACGGCTCGCGCCCAATCCGGAGGTGCGTGGCCGCCGCCACCGACCGAGCTGAATCTTCCCTTGGCGGTCCCGGTGACGCTGGTGCTGATCGCATCGTCGTTCACCTGCCAGATGGGTGTCTTCGCCGCCGAACGCGGCGACGTCTTCGGGCTGCGCCGGTGGTACATGGTGACCTTCCTGATGGGGGTGTTCTTCGTCTGCGGTCAGGCCTACGAGTACTCGCACCTGATCGCGCACGGCACCACCATCCCGTCGAGTGCCTACGGCACGGTCTTCTACCTGACGACCGGTTTCCACGGCCTGCACGTCATCGGCGGCCTGATCGCCTTCGTCCTGCTGATGCTGCGCACCACGATGAGCAAGTTCACCCCGGCTCAGGCCACCGCGTCGATCGTCGTGTCCTACTACTGGCACTTCGTCGACATCGTCTGGATCGCGCTGTTCGCAACGATCTACTTCGTCCGATGAGCAACCACCCGATGAACAGGAGTGTCCGGTTGAAGACACCGAACAAAACCGTCGCCCGGCGGCGCCTGCGCCGTCGGCTCTCCGGTGGACTGCTGTTGCTGGTCGCCCTGGCCATGGCCGGCGGATTGGCTGCAGTGCTCACCCCGACCCCGCAGGTCGCCGTCGCCGACGAATCGGCCTCGGCCACCCTGCGCAACGGCAAGCAGCTCTTCGACACCTCGTGTATCAGCTGCCACGGCGCCAACCTCCAGGGTGAGCCCGGCCGCGGCCCGAGCCTGATCGGCGTCGGCGAGGCCGCCGTCTACTTCCAGGTCTCCAGTGGCCGGATGCCGGCGGTGCGCGGTGAGGCTCAGGCCCCCCGCAACTACCCGATCTTCGACGCCCAGCAGATCGACGACCTGGGCGCCTACGTGCAGGCCAACGGTGGCGGCCCGCAGGTGCAGCGCGACGCCGACGGCAAGATCGCCCAGGCCTCGCTGCGCGGCGAGGACCTCGGCCGCGGCGGTGACCTGTTCCGGCTCAACTGCGCGTCCTGCCACAACTTCACCGGTCAGGGCGGCGCCCTGTCGTCCGGCAAGTACGCGCCGGATCTGGCGCCGGCCAGCGAGCAGCAGATCTACACCGCAATGGTGTCCGGTCCGCAGAACATGCCGCGCTTCTCCGACCGGCAGATCTCCCTGGAGGAGAAGAAGGACATCATCGCCTACGTCAAGACCGTGACCGAGGAACGCAACCCGGGCGGCTACGGGCTCGGCGGCTTCGGCCCCGCCCCCGAGGGCATGGTGATGTGGATCATCGGCATGGTCGCCGCCATCGCCGCAGCATTGTGGATCGGGGCACGCGCATGAGCAGTAACGACAAGATCGAAATCCCGAGTGACTCCGCCCTGGCGGAGATGACCACCGACGAGTTGCTGACGCTCGGCGGCGACATCGACGGCGTCAACACCATCTACAAGGAGCCGCGCTGGCCGGTCGAGGGAACTCGCGCCGAGAAGCGTGCCGAGCGCAGTGTCGCACTGTGGTTCCTGGCCGGTGGCGGCTTCGGTGTGGCGCTGCTGCTGATCTTCCTGTTCTGGCCCTGGGAGTACGCCTCGGTGGACTCCGCGGACGGTCTGGCCTACTCGCTGGCCACCCCGCTGTACGGCCTGACCTTCGGGCTCTCGGTGCTGTGCATCGCGATCGGCGCGGTGATGTTCGTCAAGAAGTTCATCCCCGAAGAGATCACCATTCAGGAGCGCCACGACGGCAGTTCTTCGGAACTGGACCGTCGAACCGTCGCCGCACAGCTCACCGACGCCTTCCAGGGCTCGACCATCGGGCGGCGGAAGCTGCTCGGCGCCTCGATCGGTGTCGGTTTCGGCGCCTTCGGTCTGGGCACCGTGGTCGCCGGCGCCGGCGGCCTGATCAACAACCCGTGGAAGCCGGTCGTCGAAACCGCCGACGGCAAGAAGGCCGCACTGTGGACCTCCGGATGGACCCCGCGCTACAAGGGCGAGACCATCTACCTGGCCCGCGCCACCGGCCACAGCATCAACTCGCCGTTCGTCAAGATGCGGCCGGAGGACTTGGACGCCGGCGGCATGGAGACGGTCTTCCCGTGGCGGGAGTCCGACGGTGACGGCACCACCGAGGAATCGCACGAGAAGCTCAACGAGATCATGATGGGCGTCCGTAACCCCGTCATGCTGATCCGCATCCGGCCCAACGACATGGCGAAGGTGACCAAGCGCAAGGGCCAGGAGAGCTTCAACTACGGCGACTTCTTCGCCTACACGAAGATCTGCTCGCACCTGGGTTGCCCGTCGTCGCTGTTCGAGCAGCAGACCTACCGCATCCTGTGCCCGTGCCACCAGTCGCAGTTCGACGCGCTGACCTACGGCAAGCCGGTCTTCGGCCCGGCGGCTCGCGCACTGGCACAGCTGCCGATCACCGTCGACTCCAACGGATATCTCGTGGCCAACGGCGACTTCGCCGAACCTGTCGGACCTGCCTTCTGGGAGCGCACCTCATGAGCCCTGTAATCGGCGACCTGCTCGCAAAGCAAGCAGACGACATCGACACCCGGTACCACCCGGCGGGAGCGCTGCGGCGTCAGTTCAACAAGGTCTTCCCGACGCACTGGTCGTTCCTGCTCGGTGAGATCGCGCTGTACAGCTTCATCATCCTGTTGCTGTCCGGTGTCTACCTGACGCTGTTCTTCGACCCGTCGATGGCCGAGGTCGTCTACCGCGGTGTCTATCAGCCGCTCAACGGGGTGCAGATGTCGCGGGCATACGAGTCCGCCCTCGACATCTCCTTCGAGGTGCGCGGCGGCCTGTTCGTCCGGCAGCTGCACCACTGGGCGGCGCTGATGTTCGCGGCGTCGATCATGGTTCACCTGGCCCGCATCTTCTTCACCGGCGCGTTCCGCCGGCCGCGTGAGGCGAACTGGGTGATCGGCTCGCTGCTGCTGATCCTGGCGATGTTCGAGGGCTACTTCGGCTACTCGCTCCCCGACGACCTGCTGTCGGGCATCGGTATCCGTGCCGCGCTGTCGTCGATCACGCTGGGCATGCCGGTGATCGGAACCTGGCTGCACTGGGCGCTGTTCGGTGGCGACTTCCCGGGCACCATCCTGATCCCCCGGCTCTACGCGCTGCACATCCTGCTGGTCCCGGGCATCATCTTGGCCCTGATCGGCGTGCACATGGCGCTGGTGTGGTTCCAGAAGCACACCCAGTTCCCCGGACCGGGACGTACCGAGTCCAATGTGGTCGGCGTCCGGGTTCTGCCGGTCTTCGCGATCAAGTCCGGTGCGTTCTTCGCGATGATCACCGGCATCCTCGGCCTGATGGGTGGTCTGCTGCAGATCAACGCGATCTGGAACCTGGGCCCCTACCGGCCGTCGCAGGTCTCGGCGGGTAGCCAGCCGGACTTCTACATGATGTGGACCGAAGGCATGGCGCGACTCTGGCCGGCCTGGGAGTTCTATCCCTTCGGCCACACCGTGCCCGGCTCGGTCGGCGTCGCGCTGATCATGGGCGCCGTCTTCACCCTGCTGATCATCTACCCGTTCCTGGAGAAGAAGTTCACCGGGGACCGCGCACACCACAACCTGCTGCAGCGTCCGCGGGATGTACCGGTGCGGACCGGGATCGGCGCCATGGCGATCACCTTCTACATGGTGCTGACCCTGGCCGCGATGAACGACATCATCGCGTGGAAGTTCCACATCTCGCTGAACGCGACGACCTGGATCGGCCGCATCGGAATGGTGGTGCTGCCGCCGCTGGTCTTCTTCGCGACCTACCGCTGGTGCCTCGGCCTGCAGCGCAGCGACCGTGACGTGCTGGAGCACGGCATCGAGACCGGCATCATCAAGCGGCTGCCGCACGGTGCCTACATCGAACTGCACCAGCCGCTGGGCCCGGTCGACGAGCACGGCCACCCGATTCCGCTGGAGTACGCCGGTGCGGCGCTGCCGAAGCGGATGAACAAGCTCGGTTCGGGCGGTGCCCCGGGTCGGGGCAGCTTCCTCACCCCGGATCCGGCGGACGAGACGGCTGCACTCAACGAGGCCGAGCATGCCGGCGAGAAGCGCGCGATGACCGCGCTGGCCGAGCATCAGGGCAGCGACACCAACGGCCAGCACTAAGGCCTATCGGACCCACCGGTCCGAACCGACGGGCAGTCTGCGCAACCTTGCGCGGGCTGCCCGTTCTGGTTTTCACGGACCTCGGATCCGATCCGGCGCCGGCACCCGAATGCCCCGGTCGAGCTGCTCAGCGGGTCGCTGCCGGATGCGATCCGCCACGGCGTGACCGAGGCTCATGCGGTGCCGTCGCACACTGTGGCCGAGGTCCCCGCCGCGTCCGCCGCCGAGCCGGCAATCCCGCTGTGGCACCGGCGTTCTACCGGCTGACTGTGGGGCGTCCGGGCTAGGGCCGCGCCGCTCACCCCGAGCGTGCCCTACACCGATCCGGGTGAGCGCGACGAGGCGCTGAAGAAAGCCCGGCCGCAGGCCGGCCCACTCCCCCACCCCGGCATCGGACGTATGGGATGTGGGGATGCGATCCGGGCCGACCCGGTCGGGTATCTGGCGGGCCACAACGCTGACCTACGGCGGGAACCACCGCGGGCCTGCCGACGACGCTGTACCGGGCCGGTGGGCCAGCGGCCGGCACCAAGCGGCAGGCGGCCCTCACCGGGCCGCCGGGCGACGACTTAGCCGAGTCGGGCCGGGAGGTCCTGTACCTCGTCCAGGCGCCGCAGATACAGCCACGGGATGACCGGCATGGCCACCGCGACGGCCCCCGCCACCCCGTAGCAGACCCACGAGCCGGTGTCGGCGCCGGTCGCCATCAGATAGGTGGCCAAAGAGACCGCCCCCAGCGAGGTCCCCACCGCACCGGCCAACACCGTGATGCCACGCAGCAGCACCCGATCCACTTCGGCCTGGTTGGGCGCCGCCTCACGGGTGACGGTCGCGCGGCGGCCCGGGGCATCGAATCCGCGCTGGGGCAGCGGGGCGTCCGGTCGCTGGGGCTTCGCCTGCGGGGACGGTCCGAAACCGGGTGGACGCGGAGTCGCGGGCTGCCGCGCCCGCAACAGGACCGGAATGGCGCCGAGGATCACCAGTGCGGAGACCCCGATCACGACGTAGAGCAGGCCGGTGTGCGAACTCGTCGTCGGTTCGTCGTAGCCGCGTCCCAGATCCACCAATGCCACGGTGGCCGCCACGCTCAGGCCCAGCCACGTCAGCCAGATCCCGGCACAGACGCCCAGCAGGACCCGGTCGACGGTCTCCGGGGACTGTCCCGGGCGAATGAACCTGTCAACCATGTTCCGATTCATCATCCGCAGCTCGCAGCCGGCGCATCGTTGGTGTTGGCGAAGAGCACCCGCCCGTCACTGCTGGTGATCGTGCAGTTGAGCTTGCTCAGTCGCAGCATGCTGGTGACCTCCACCGAACCCACCTCTGATTGGGAGATCGGTGTCAGCGTCATCGACCAGGGAATGTAGGCGTTGCGTTGGACCCGGCGCTGACCGGTGGCATCCACGAACGTAATGGTGATCGAGTCGAACGGCGCCTTGGTGCCCGTCACCGAATAGGTGATCTGCAGCGGCTTCGCCTGGCTGGACGTGGTGGGCTCCTGCGTCGTGGTGGATGGCTCCGGGGCCGGCTCCTCGCTGGGTGGCGGCGGGGGCGGCGGCTCCTCACTGCTGGGCAGCGGGGGCGGCGGCTCCTCGCTGCTGCTCGGCGGGGGCGGCGGCGCCGTGGTGGTGGTCGGTGTGCTGGTCTTGGTGATCTCGTCCTGCACGGGGGGCACGGGCGGTGCACTGGTGGTGGTGACCGGCGCGGCCACGTCGTGGTTCTCGGTGTGCGCGAACAACAGTGCCACCGACACCACCAGGGACACGGCCGCGATGATCACGGTGATACCGACTACCCACGGCCACCGCGGCGTCTTGGCGTGTGGGTCCGGCTCGTCGGCGCCGCCGTAGTCGTCGTAGTCGTAGAGGCGCGGATCCACCGGCACGTACGGGCCACTGAGGAACTGGTCGGATTCCGGCGCGGAGTAGGCCTGCGAGTAGGCGGTGTTGTCCGGTGCCGCGGCCGGGGCCGCGACCTCCAGTTCGTCGATCTCCGGGATGCCGTCACCGGCCGCCGTCGAGTCTGCCCCGGATGCCGACGGTACGTTGCCGACGTCCTCGGCTCCCGAGTCCGGCTCCGGGGGATTCGGCCCGCTCATTCCCGCCTATCCTGTTCGCATCGCCGCGCCGACGGCATCACGCCGTGACCGATTGCGGTCGACATCGACCGCCGATGGTCATTGTGCACCGGAAACCCTACCCAAGTAGGTCGACACGGCGGTCCCGACGGGACGCAGTCAGTGCTTCTCCGGCCCGATGTAGTACTCGAAGACCAAGCCGGCCACGGTCGCGATCACGAAGACCACGCCGGCCGCGATGAGCCACGGCAGCCACAACCCGACTCCGACGGCCACCACCGAACCCGACAGCGCGATCAGGATGGGCCACCAGCTGTGCGGGCTGAAGAAGCCCAGTTCGCCGGCGCCGTCACTGACCTCGGCGGCCTCATAGTCCTCCGGGCGGGTGTCGAGACGACGGGCCACGAACCGGAAGAAGGTGGCCACGATCATGGCCATCATCCCGGTCAGGAACAACGCCGTGGTGCCGGCCCATTCCACGCCGCCGACCTCGGAGTACTTCCCGGTCAACACCGCATACAGCACGCCCACCGCGATGAAGAAGGTGGCGATGAACTCGAACAGCCTGGATTCGATGCGCATGTACGTGTCCCTACTTGTCGGCGGCTTCGGCGATCTGGCCGCGGCGGCTGTCGAACGGTCGCGTCGACGTGGCCTGCGGGGCCTGGTTGATCGCCTCGAGGGCCTCGGCGTTGCTCTTACCGGCCTTGCGCTGTTCCAGGTACGCCTTGAACTCGTTGGGCGAGACCACCCGGACCTCGAAGTTCATCATGGCGTGGTAGGTGCCGCACATCTCGGCGCAGTGGCCGACGAAGGCACCTTCCTCGGTGATCTCCGAGACCTGGAACCGGTTCTCCTGGTTGTTGCGCTCGGGCCAGGCGATGACGTCGCGCTTGAACAGGAAGTCCGGCACCCAGAACGAGTGGATGACGTCGGCGGAGTTCAGCTGGAACTCGATGCGCTTGCCGCTGGGCAGCACCAGGATCGGGATCTCGCTGGTGGTACCGACCGTCTCGATCTTGTCGAAGTTCAGGTAGGTCCGGTCCTGGGTGTTGAGGCCCTGGATCGGTCCGCGCCGTTCCACACCGTGCTCGTCGGGGCCCTCTTCGGGCTTGGAGGTCATCGCGGCTTTGGCCTCGGGGTCCGAGCCGTCGTAGCCCTGGATCAGACCGTCGTGGAAGTCGACCTTCTGGTAACCGAACTTCCAGTTCCACTGGAACGCCGTGACGTCGACGACCACCTCGGGGTCGTCCTTGAGCTCCAGCATCTGCTGCTGCACGACGACGGTGAAGTAGAAGATGACCGCGACCGCCAGGAACGGCAGCACGGTGAGGCTGAGCTCCAGCGGCATGTTGTAGCCGAACTGGCGCGGCAGCTCGGTGTCGGTCGCCTTCTTCCGGTGGAAGATCATCGTCCAGAAGATCATCCCCCAGACCAGGCCACCGATGACCACCGAAGCGATGACCATGCCGATCCACAGCTGATAGTTGGCATGGGCTTGCGGCGTGATGCCCTTGGGCCAGCCGAAGCCGACGATATCGGTCCAGTCGAAGCTGCAACCGCTGAGCGTCACCGCCAGCAGTCCGAGCACGCTGGCTCCCACCAGCGGCCGACGCAGACGGCTAAGCGCAACGCCCTGCCCGCGACGTGTCACGTTGATGCCTCCTCGAGTCACAGAACGGGCCGACTGACCCGGCGGAGCAGTCGAATACTACGCAGCGTAGACCACCCGGACCACCGAGGTTCGACGTACCTGCCCGTTGGCCGTCTCGGTGTGTTGACCAGCACGGCCGCCACCCGGTGCCGATCGGGGCCCCGGCATGGGCCTACGTGGCCCGACGCCGATCCCGGTGCGGCATACTGACACCCGATGTGTGGACTGCTGGCCTTCGTCTGTGCCCCGGCCGGCACGACCCCGAGCCCCGACGTGGCCGAAGTCGCCGGCGCGGTTTCCCGTGCGATCCATCTGATGCGTCACCGCGGACCCGACGAGCCGGGCGGCATCTGGGCGGGCGACCAGGTGGTGTTCGGCTTCAACCGGCTGTCGTTCATCGACATCGCACACGCTCACCAGCCGATGCGGTGGGGTCCCCCGGAGTCCCCCGACCGCTATGAACTGGTGTTCAACGGCGAGATCTACAACTACCTGGAACTGCGTGCCGAGTTGGCCGCCGAACACGGTGCGGTGTTCGCGACCGACGGCGACGGTGAGGCGATCGTCGCCGGCTACCACCACTGGGGCGTCGACGTGCTGACCCGGCTGCGGGGCATGTTCGCCTTCGCGGTGTGGGACACCGTCACCGGCGAGTTGTTCTGCGCTCGGGACCCGTTCGGGATCAAGCCGCTGTTCATGGCGTCCGGCCCGGGTGGCACCGCGGTGGCCAGCGAGAAGAAGTGCCTGCTGGACCTGGCCGAGGTCATCGGGTTCGACACCGGGATCGACGACCGTGCCGTGCAGCACTACACGGTGCTGCAGTACGTGCCGGAGCCCGAGACCCTGCACCGCGGCATCCGGCGACTGGAGTCGGGCTGCTACGCGCGGATCCGGCCCGGCGGAGCACCGCAGACCGCCCGTTACTTCCGGCCACGGTTCGACGCCACCCCGATCACCCGGGACACCGAGCAGGCGCGTTATGACGAGATCACCGCGGTGCTCGAGGACTCGGTCGCCAAGCACATGCGGGCCGACGTCACGGTGGGCGCGTTCCTGTCCGGGGGCATCGATTCCACCGCGATCGCCGCGCTGGCGATGCGCCACAACCCGAAGCTGATCACCTTCACCACCGGTTTCGAGCGTGAGGGCTTCTCCGAGGTCGACGTGGCCGCCGCCTCCGCCGAAGCGATCGGCGCCCGGCACGTGGTCAAGGTCGTCAGCCCGGCGGAGTTCGTCGCCGCGCTGCCCGAGATCGTCTGGTACCTCGACGACCCGGTGGCCGACCCGGCATTGGTGCCGTTGTTCTTCATCGCCCGCGAAGCCCGCAAACACGTCAAGGTGGTGCTGTCCGGGGAGGGCGCCGACGAGTTGTTCGGCGGCTACACGATCTACCGCGAGCCGCTGTCGCTGCGCCCCTTCGACTACGTCCCACGGCCGGTGCGCCGGTCCCTGGGCAAGGCGTCCCGGGGGTTGCCGGAGGGTATGCGCGGCAAGAGCCTGCTGCACCGCGGCTCGCTGACGCTGGAGGAGCGTTACTACGGCAACGCCCGTAGTTTCTCCGACGAGCAGCTGCGGGCGGTACTGCCCGGCTTCTCCCCCGACTGGACGCATACCGACGTCACCGCGCCGGTGTACGCCGAATCGGTCGGCTGGGATCCGGTCGCCCGGATGCAGCACCTCGACCTGTTCACCTGGTTGCGCGGCGACATCCTGGTCAAGGCCGACAAGATGACGATGGCCAACTCACTGGAGCTGCGGGTGCCGTTCCTGGACCCGGAGGTGTTCGCGGTCGCCTCCCGGCTGCCGGTTTCGGCCAAGATCACCCGCACCACCACCAAGTACGCGCTGCGACGCGCGCTGGAGCCGATCATTCCGGCGCATGTACTGCACCGCCCCAAGCTGGGCTTCCCGGTGCCGCTGCGGCACTGGCTGCGTGACGGTGAGTTGTTGGAGTGGGCCTACGCCACCGTGGATGCGACGGGTGCGGATCATCTGATCGACGTGGCCGCGGTGCGCAGCATGCTCGAGGAGCACCGTGCCGGCACCGTCGATCACAGCCGCCGGCTGTGGACCGTGCTGATCTTCATGCTGTGGCACGCGATCTTCGTGGAGCGCTCGGTGGTGCCCGCCATCAGCGAACCGGACTACCCGGTGCGGCTTTAGTCGTTGACTCTGCATCCACGGCGCGACGTACTCGCACTTGTGCGCCGTGGACGCAGAGTCAACGTTGCTTACTTGAGTGCAGCGCCGATCTCGGCGGCGGCGTCGTCGCCGTAGGCATCCGCCAGACGGCTCACCGCGGTCTCGCGGTCCCACGTCCACTCCTGGGTTCCGGTGGACTCCAGCACCAGCACGGCCACCAGCGAGCCGAGCTGCGCGGAACGCTCCAGACTCAGGCCGGCACTGCGGCCGGTGAGGAATCCGGCGCGGAAGGCGTCGCCGACACCGGTCGGGTCGGTCTGAGACTTCTCCGGGACCACACCGACGTGAATACGCGATCCGTCCGGGGAGACGATGTCCACACCGTCGCCGCCGAGGGTGGTGACCCGCAGTCCGACCTGCTTGGCGACGTCGGCCTCGGTCCAGCCGGTCTTGGACAGCAGCAGGTCCCACTCGTAGTCGTTGGTGAACAGGTAGGCGGCGCCGTCGATGAGCTTGCGCGCCTCGTCGCCGGTCAACCGGGCCAGCTGCTGCGACGGGTCCGCGGCGAACGCCAGCCCGAGCTTGCGGCACTCCTCGGTGTGCAAGAACATCGCCTCAGGGTCGTTGGCCCCGACGATCACCAGTTCCGGCTTGCCGTTCGCCTCGATCAGCTTGGCCAGCGAGATGTTGCGGGCCTCCGACATGGCGCCCGGGTAGAACGACGCGATCTGGGCCATGTCCTGGTCGGTGGTGCAGACGAACCGGGCGGTGTGCGCGGTCGTCGAGGTCAGCACGTGGTCGCAGTTGACGCCGTGCGATTCCAGCCACTGGCGGTAGTCGGCGAAGTCCGCGCCGGCCGCACCGACCAGTGCGGCGTCACCACCGAGCACACCGATCGCGAAGGCGATGTTGCCGGCCACGCCGCCGCGGTGCACCACCAGGTCGTCGACCAGGAAGCTCAGCGAAACCTTCTGCAGGTGATCGGCCAGCAGTTGTTCGGAGAACCGACCCGGAAAGCGCATCAAATGGTCGGTCGCGATCGAACCGGTCACCGCAATCGTCACTGAAGAATCCCCCTCATATCGTCACCTTGGGCCTGGATGTGGGTACCCACGGTAGCTGCCCGGTGCCGTCGAACTCACGCCGGGCAGCGCAAGCCGCCCGGCGTGCCCAGTGCTATCGGGTGATCAGTTGAACGAGTCGCCGCACGAGCATGAGCCGCCGGCGTTGGGGTTCTCGATGGTGAAACCCTGCTTGTCGATCTGGTCGGCGTAGCCGATCTCCGCACCGTCGAGGTACGGGGCGCTCATCCGGTCGACGGTCAGCGTCACACCGTTGAAGTCGGCGACGATGTCACCGTCGAGGGTGCGGTCGTCGAAGAACAGGTTGTAACGCAGACCCGCGCAGCCACCCGGCTGGACCGAGATACGCAGGGTCAGATCGTCACGGCCTTCCTGTTCCAACAGCGCCTTCACCTTGGCCGCGGCTTCATCGGTCAAGACCACGCCGTGAGACTCGGTGGTCGACTGATCCTGAACAGTCATTGCGTCTCCCTAATGCGGTTGATCATGGGGATGGATCCCGCCCCGCCCGGAGCCGGGCGAACCCACACCCGTCAACGATACCCTGCGTCAACGGGTTCCCCACCGGCCCGCCGCACCGGATCAGCCCTGCCGGTGCCCGCCGATCTGCGCCGCGGTGACGGTGGTCAGACCGATCAGCTGATTGGCGGCGTCGATCAGGGCCAACCCGACCGAGCCGGCATGGTCGGCGATCGACCTGGCGGCGACCACGCCCGCCGACCGCAGCGCCGGTTCGTCCAGGCCGATCTGCCCGGCCAGCACCAGTAGCGGGATCTCACGTGCCCGGGCCGCCGCCGCCAGCGAACCGATGACCTTCCCGTGCAACGACTGCTCGTCGAAACATCCCTCGCCGGTCACCAGGACGTCGGTGTCGTCGAGGGCCGCATCCAGGCCGGTGTGGCGCGCCACGATCGCCGCCCCGGATTCGACGGCACCGCCCAGCGCCAGCAACGCCGCGGCGATGCCGCCGGCCGCCCCGCCGCCCGATGCGGCACTGACCGCCCATCCGGCGGCTCTGTCCAATTCGACCGCCCACGCGCTCAGGCGACTGTCCAACACGGCGACCGTGGCCGGATCGGCGCCCTTCTGCGGCGCGAACACCCGCGCCGCACCCCACGGTCCCAACAGCGGGTATTCCACGTCGCAGGCCGCGATCAGCTCGACGTCGGCGAGTCGCCGGCGGCCGGCGTCCAGGCCACCCAATTGGTCGACCATGCCGCGGCCTCCGTCGGTGCACGCGCTGCCGCCGAGTCCGACCACGATTCGCCGCGCACCGGCCGCCAGCGCCGCCTCGATCAGCTGCCCCACCCCGGCACTGTGGGCGGCCAGCGCGGTCTGCGGCGACGGCGGCGTACCGAGCAGCGCCAGTCCGCAGGCCTGGGCGCATTCGAGGTAGGCCGTCTCGGCGGGGGCATCCCAGACCCATTCGGCGTCGACGGGGTCGTCCAACGGCCCGCCGACCTGTACGCGCCGTACGACCCCCAGTTGGCTGGCCAGTACCGCGACGAAGCCCGGTCCGCCGTCGGACTGCGGTGCGATGGCCAATCGGTCGTGGGGGCGGCTGCGATGCCAGCCGGTCGCGATGGCCGCGGCCGCCTGCACCGCGGTCAGGCTATCGCCGTAGCAATCCGGCGCGATCAGCACCCGAAGCGCCCGTGGCGCGGGGCCGGCCGGACCGCCGCCACCCGGGTGATCAGCCATACCTGCAGCGTATCGAGCCGCACGGATGGCGACGCAGACCGGGCGCGCCGGGCAAGTAATCTGGCGGGCGTGAAGATGCCGGGGCGCAGGAAAGACGAGGCTCAGTCCGCTGAGTCCGTGGTTGCCGCCGTCTCTCCCGACGGTGCCGAATCGCAGGAGTTCACCCGCAGTGGGGGCACCGCGCCCAAGGGCCGGCCCACCCCCAAGCGCAACGCGAGCAGCAAGCGTCGGGGCCCGGTCGCACCGGCTCCGATGACCGCCGCGGAGGCGCGGGCCCGCCGCAAGGCGCTGGCCGGTCCGAAGCTGAGCAAGGAGGAGCGCCGGATCGCCAAGGCGCAGCGCCGGGAGCGGATGGCCGACCACCGCGAGCGGATGTTGGCCGGCGACGAGTCGGCGCTGCTGGAGCGTGACCGCGGTCCGGTCCGCCGGTACGTGCGCGACGTCGTCGACTCCCGCTACAACCTGCTCGGCATGTTCATGCCGTTGGCGCTGGGGTTGATGTTCATCATGATGGCGGTCCCGCCGCAGGCCCAGTTCTATTTCTCCCCGGCGATGATGCTGTTGATGGTGCTGATGGCAGTCGACGGGGTGCTGGTGGCCCGTAAGGCGGTGCGCAGTGTCGACGCCAAGTTCCCCGACAACGTCGAGTCCCGGTGGAAGTTGGGCCTGTACGCCGCGAGCCGGGCGTCGACGCTGCGTCGGATGCGGGCACCGCGACCGCAGGTACGCCGCGGCGAACGCCTCGACTGAGTTCTCCCTGCGACGCCGCGCGTGATGGATTTCCCCCCGGTCAGCCCACCCGATGCGGCGGCGGCCGCCGCGGCCCGGACCCGGCAGGATCGCCTGACCAAACCCACCGGTTCGCTGGGCCTGCTCGAGGATCTCTCGGTATGGGTGGCCGCCTGCCAGGGGCAGTGTCCGCCACGACAGTTCGAGCGGGTCCGGATCGTGGTGTTCGCCGGCGATCACGGCGTCACCCGCGAACGGGTGTCGGCCTATCCGCCCGAGGTGACCGCGCAGATGGTCACCAACATCGATCGCGGCGGCGCGGCGATCAACGCGCTGGCCACGATCGCCGGCGCCGGAGTCCGGGTGGTGGATATGGCCGTCGATGTCCCGGCCAGCGACTCCCCCGCGGTGTCGAAAGACGTGCACGCCTACCGGGTGCGCCGCGGCAGCGGTGACATCTCCCGCGAGGACGCGCTGACGCCTGCGGAGACGGTCGCCGCGCTACAGGCGGGTCGCGACATCGCCGACGACGAGGTCGACGCTGGCGCAGACCTGCTGATCCCCGGCGACATGGGGATCGGAAACACCACGGTCGCAACGGCATTGATCGCCGCACTGACCGGCACCGAGCCGATCGACGCGGTCGGCTATGGGACGGGGATCGACGACGCGGGGTGGGCGCGCAAGACCGCAGCGGTGCGCGACGCCCTGTTCCGGGCGCGTCCGTATCGCACGGATCCCGTCGCGTTGTTGCGCTGTTGCGGCGGTGCCGATTTCGCCGCACTGGCGGGCTTCTGCGCGCAGGCGGCGGTGCGGCGCACCCCGCTGCTGCTCGACGGCCTGGCATCCACGGCCGCGGCCCTGGTCGCCGAGCGATTGGCGCCCGGCGCGCGGGCCTGGTGGCGGGCCGGGCACCGATCTCCGGAGCCGGCGCATGCCCTGGCCTGCAGCGCGCTCGACCTGACGCCGATCCTGGACCTGCGGATGCGCCTGGGCGAGGGCACCGGTGCCGCGGTGGCGCTGCCGGTGCTGCGTGCCGCGGTCGAGGCCCTGGTGTCGATGTCGACCTTCGACGAAGCCGGGGTGTCCGGGCCGGGCGACGGGCCGGCCGGGTGATCCGGTCGCTGGCCGCGGCCGTCGGGTTCGCCACGGCGGTGCCGCTGCCCGCGGGCGCGGCCGGTCCGCCGGGGCGCGGTGCGATGACCGCGCTGCCCGTGGTCGGAGCCGCGCTGGGCGGGCTGGCGGCCGCCGTGGTGTGGGCCGGGGGTATCGCGTTCGGGCCGGGCAGCCCGGTGGCGGGCCTGCTCGCGGTGGCCGCTGTGCTGGCCGCGACCCGGGGGCTGCACATCGACGGGGTGGCCGACACCGCCGACGGACTGGGCAGTTATCGGCCGGCACCGCGGGCGCTGCAGATCATGCACGAGGGATCAACCGGCCCGTTCGGGGTGGTCGCAGTGGTCCTGGTGATCGGACTGCAGGCGTTGGCGTTCCCGCTGCTCGGTGCCGGGCAGATCGTGGTGGCGGTCTGCGCGGGCCGGGTGGCCGCGGTGCTGGCCTGCCGGCGGTCGGTCCCGGCCGCGGCGGGCAGCACGCTGGGTGTCACGGTGGCGGGCACCCAGCCGCTGCCGGTGGCGTTGGCGTGGGTGGTGGTGTTGGGGCTGGCCTCGGTGTGGTCGGGCCCGGTGTGGTGGCAGGGTCCGCTGGCGGTGCTGGTCGCGCTGAGCTGCACAACGGTGCTGGTCCGTCGGTGTGTGCGGCGGTTCGGCGGGATCACCGGCGATGTACTGGGTGCCGCCGTCGAGTGGACGACGACGGTGGCCGCGCTGGTGTTGGCCGCCGGGTTCGGGATGGCCGGCTAGCACCTCGCGTCGGCCGGCCGAATCCTGATTTCCAAACCCGATTCCGGTGTTCCGGAGATTTATCCGACCCGATGTGTTATGCCCAAATTTGATTTGTAAAAATCAAACAATCGTTAACATTCGGTCCAACGGGGAGGGCACACGGATGGCTCGGCACCATAGCTACAGCAAGCGCAGTCGGGAATCACTCAAAGCCCGGACGGACAGCACCGTGGAATGTGAGGACTACCCGGACTGCGACGAGTGCTCGACGGAGTCCTGGTCCACGCCCGCCGACACAGACCTACCGCTCAACCGGGTTCGCTGAGCCTCCAGCTCAGTCCAGCCGGGCCATCCAGCCGTGGGTGTCGGCGAAGGTACCGCGCTGGATCCCGGTCAAGGTGTCGCGCAGCGCCATGGTGACCTCACCTGGCCGGCCGTCGGCGATGGTGAATTCACCGGTGGCGGATTTCACCTGCGACACGGGGGTGATGACGGCTGCGGTGCCGCACGCGAACACCTCGGTGATCTCGCCCGAATCGGCCTTCTGCTGCCACTCATCGACATCGATCTTGCGTTCTTCGACGGCGAACCCGGCGTCGGTTGCCAACTGCAGCAACGAATCCCGGGTGATGCCGGGCAGCAGTGAGCCGGACAGCTCCGGGGTCACCAACCGTGCCGACCCGCCGCTGCCGAACACGAAGAACAGGTTCATTCCGCCCATCTCTTCGACGTAGCGGCGCTCCGGCGCGTCCAACCAGACCACCTGGTCGCAGCCCTGCTCGGCCGCCTGGGCCTGAGCGACCAGCGAGGCGGCGTAGTTGCCCCCGAACTTGGCGGCGCCGGTGCCACCCGGGCAGGCCCGCACGTATTCGGTGGACAGCCAGACGCTGACCGGCTTGATCCCGCCCTTGAAGTACGCGCCGGCCGGCGAGCCCATCACCAGGCAGCGGTACTCGTTGGCCGGGCGCACCCCCAGGCCCGGCTCGGTGGCGAAGATGAACGGCCGCAGGTACAGCGACTCCTCACCGCCGGGCGCGGGCACCCACTTCGAGTCGACGGCGATCAGTTGCCGCAGCGATTCGATGAACAGGTCGTCGGGCAGCTCCGGGATGGCCAGCCGGCGCGCCGATGCGCGCATCCGGGCGGCGTTGACCTCCGGCCGGAACGACACGATCGCCCCGTCGGTCCAGCGATAGGCCTTGAGCCCTTCGAACACCTCCTGCGCGTAGTGCAGGACGATCGCCGACGGGTCCAGTTCGATGGGGCCGTAGGGCATGACCCGCGCGTTGTGCCAGCCGGCGTCGACGGTGTAGTCGATCGAGACCATGTGGTCGGTGTGGTATTTGCCGAAACCGGGGTCGGCCAGGATGGATTCGCGCACCTCGTCGGGGGTCGGGTTAGCCGTGACCGACACATGGAAATCGAGGACGCTGCTTGTCATGCAGCGATTGTATAGGCGGTGCGCTAGCGGGTTTTTGCCGTCACGAACGGCGGCGTCACCACTTCGCACTCGACCGCGCGGCCGCGTACGTCGACGGTGACCCGCGCACCGTCGGCGATGCCGGCGTCGGCGTCGATCAGCGCCAGGGCGATTCCGACTTTCAGGGTCGGCGAGAACGTGCCGGAGGTGGTGACCCCGATCCGGCGGTCACCGTCGAGCACCGCCAGGTCGGCGCGCAGCACGCCGCGACCGGTGGCGCGCAGCCCGCGCAGCAGCCGGGACGGGCCGGCGGCCTTCTCCGCCAGCAGCGCGTCGCGGCCGAAGAATGACTCCTTCTTCCAGCCGATGGCCCAACCGGCGCGGGCCTGCAGCGGGGAGATCTCCGGTGACAGTTCGTGGCCGTGCAGGGCGTAGCCCATCTCGGTGCGCAGGGTGTCGCGGGCGCCCAGACCGGCCAGCTCTCCCCCGGCCTGTTGCACGGCGGCCACCAGTGCGTCGAACACCACGGCGGCGGAGTCCCAGGCCGGCAGCAGCTCGTAGCCGTGTTCACCGGTGTAGCCGGATCGGCACACCCGCACCGGAACGCCGGCGTAGTCGGCGTCGGCGAAGGCCATGTAGTCCATCTCGGTGGGCAGACCCAGCCCGGCCAGCACCTCGGTGGACCGCGGCCCCTGCACCGCGAGCACCGCGCGCGATCGGTGTTCGTCGGTGATGCTCACCCCGGCCGGCGCCACCGCCTGCAGCGCGGCCACCACCGCCGCGGTGTTGGCGGCGTTGGGCACCAGGAAGATCTCCTCGTCGGAGACGTAGTAGGCGATCAGGTCGTCGATCACACCGCCGGATTCGTTGCAGCACAGCGTGTACTGCGCCTGCCCGGGTGTGATCCTGCCGAGTTCGTTGGTGAGCGTGGAGTTGACCAGTTCCGCGGCGCCGGGACCGCGGACGGTCGCCTTACCCAGGTGGCTGACGTCGAACAGGCCCACACTCTCCCGGGTGGCGGTGTGCTCGGCGACGGTCCCGGCGTAGGAGACCGGCATCAGCCAGCCGCCGAACTCGGCGAAGCTGGCGCCCAGCTCGCGGTGACGGCTTTCCAGGGGTCCGTGTTGCAGTTCGCTCACGGCAGACCAGCCTAGTGGGCAGACTTGTCCCCATGGTCGATTGGGATGCGCTGGAAAAGGCCGGGATATCCGACGCCCGAGGCCGCGCCGATCTGATCGAATACCTCGCCGGCCTCGGCTTCACCGCCGAGGAGATGGCCGATGCCGAGCGGCGGGGCCGACTGTTCGGGCTGGCCGGCGACGCAGCCGGTCAGTCCGGGCCGCCGATCTATACGCTGCGCAGCGCCGCAGACGCGTTGGGGGTGCCACTCGGCGACGTTCAGCAGGCCTGGCGGATGCTCGGGCTGCACCTGCCCGACCCGGACACACCCGCGCTGAGCCAGGCCGACGTGGACGGGCTGGCCACCTGGCTTGAGATGCGGTCCTACCTCGGCGAGCCCGTCGACGGCTTCCTGCGGGTGCTGGGCGCGACCATGGCCCGGCTCGCCGAGGCCGAGTCGTCGATGATCCGGCTCAGCTCCCCCGACATGTGGTTGGGCCACACCCGCAGCGAACTGCGCACCGCCCAGGCGTGGCGGACGGTCGCGGAGTTCATCCCGCGGATCGGCGCGATGATCGACGCCGTCCACCGCCACCACCAGGTCAGCGCCCGCACGTTCCTTGAAGGGCTGGCCGGGGGGCCGTCGGCCAGCCTGGTCTGCGGTGTCGGGTTCGCCGACCTCACCGGCTTCACCGCGCTGACTCAGGTGCTCAGTTCCGCCGAGCTGGCCACCCTGCTCACCGACTTCGGCGGCACCGTCTCCGATGTGGTGCACTGCGACGGCGGCCGGGTGGTCAAGTTCATCGGAGACGCGGTGATGTGGGTGAGTTCGACGCCACAGCTGCTCACCAGGGCGGCCATCGACCTGGTCAATCATCCGAAGGCCCGCGAGGCGGGCCTGCAGGTGCGGGCCGGTCTGGCATACGGCGAAGTGGTGACGATGGTCGGCGACTACTTCGGGACACCGGTGAACCTGGCCGCACGCCTGGTGGATGCCGCAGCGCCAGGGCAGGTGCTGGCCGACGACGCGGTCCGCGCGCAGCTGCCCGATTGGCCGGCCGATTCATTGGAACCGTTGGCACTCAAAGGATTCGACGTACCAATCCCGGCATACGACATGAACCGCCGCGCCGCTGGCTAGGGTGAGTGCTTGTGAGCACCGAACCCGGATACCGTCCCCCCGCCGTCACCGTCGCCGACTCGCTGCCTACCGGCACCGACGAAACGGTGTTGATCCTGCCGGTCGTCTCCGCCGGCGAGGACTCCGAAGCCGCCGCCGTGGTCGCCGCCACCGAACCGGCACTGCCCACCGAGGCGGTCGCCGAGATCGAGGCCGCACTGCAGGCGTTGGGCGCCAAGGGCGGCAGTGACCAGGTGCACCGGTTGGTCGTCGCATCGCTGCCGGTGGCCAGTGTGCTCACCATCGGACTGGGCAAGGCCCGCGAATCGTGGCCGGCCGACGTGATCCGGCGCGCCGCCGGAACCGCGGCCCGCTCGCTCAACGGGACCACGGCGGCGATCAGCGCGCTGGGCGGGTTGCCGGGTGACGACGTGGTGGCCCCCGGTGTCGAGGGCGTGCTGCTGGGCGGCTACCGCTTCACCGCGTTCCGTACCGACAAAACCGCTCCGAAGGACCCCGGCCTGCAGAGCCTGACCGTGTTGTCCACCGCGGCCGACGCCGGCGCCGATGCGGCCCGCGGCGTCGACATCGCCGTCGCGGTGGCCACCGCGCGGGACTTCGTCAACACCCCGCCGAGCCACCTGTACCCGGCGGAGTTCGCCGACCGCGCCAAGGCACTGGGCGAGGCCGCCGGACTGGAGGTCGAGGTGCTCGACGAGCAGGCGCTCGCCGAGGCCGGCTTCGGCGGTGTGGTCGCGGTCGGCCAGGGCTCCTCGCGCCCCCCGCGGCTGGTGCGGCTGATCCACCGCGGTTCCCGGTTCGTCCCCGACCCGGCGGGCGCGAAGAAGGTGGCGCTGGTCGGCAAGGGCATCACGTTCGACACCGGCGGCATCTCGATCAAGCCGGCCGCCTCGATGCACCACATGACCTCCGACATGGGCGGGGCGGCCGCGGTGATC
Organism: Mycolicibacter sp. MU0083; assembly: GCF_963378075.1. NCBI lineage: Bacteria > Bacillati > Actinomycetota > Actinomycetes > Mycobacteriales > Mycobacteriaceae > Mycobacterium > Mycobacterium kokjensenii. The sequence continues at coordinate 1,644,419 of NZ_OY726394.1, read as the reverse complement.
GCAACCGTGGCGCTGGCCGCCCGCCGCGCACTGCCGATCGACGTGATCGCGACCGTGCCGATGGCGGAGAACATGCCGTCGTCGACCGCGCAGCGCCCCGGCGACGTGCTCACCCAGTACGGCGGTACCACCGTGGAGGTGCTCAACACCGACGCCGAGGGCCGACTGATCCTGGCCGACGCGATCGTGCGGGCCTGCGAGGACGACCCCGACTACCTCATCGAGACCTCCACGCTGACCGGCGCGCAGACCGTCGCGCTGGGTGCCCGCATCCCGGGGGTCATGGGTTCCGACGAGTTCCGGGACCGGGTGGCGGCGATCTCGCAGGCCGTCGGCGAGAACGGCTGGCCCATGCCGCTGCCCGACGAGTTGAAGGACGAGCTGAAGTCGACGGTGGCGGACCTGGCCAACGTCAGCGGGCAGCGCTTCGCCGGGATGCTGGTCGCCGGGGTCTATCTGCGCGAGTTCGTCGCCGAGGGCGTGTCGTGGGTGCACGTCGACGTGGCCGGCCCGGCCTACAACAGCGGCGCCCCCTGGGGATACACCGGCAAGGGCGGCACCGGGGTACCGACTCGCACCATGTTCGCGGTCTTGGAGGACATCGCGGCGAACGGATAGCCGGAAAGCGTTAGCGTGGTTGGCGTCCCGATCATGTCGATCGCGCGCGGCCATCGGGCTCGAAAGTGTCGACGCTTCGCTGGAAGGACAGCGCAACACTCTGCACCAGCACCAGACCGGTGAGAAGCGCAACCCATATCCACGCTTCCGCGGGAGCGATATGTGCGCTCGGGTCGATGGTCTGTAATACCTCGACGGACCGGATACGGGCGACGACCACAAAGGTGATGGTCAGGTACGGAAGCATGGTCTGGGTGGCCCGTGCCAGCCGGCCCGGTGGCTTCGCCGAGCGTCGGCGCCGCGCACCGATGCACCACAGCAGGGCACAACCGCCCAGAATCGTGTAGCCGATCGGCGCCCCGAGTCGGTTCGCGTCGTTCCACATCGGCTGCAGCGGCAGATGCTCTTCGGGCGAGCCCAACGAGATCGCCAGGTCCATCAGCCTGATCTCGGCGAACGAGAAGACGATCGGCGGAACCAGCACCACCACGATGAATCGGATGTGTTTGGCCAGCGACGCCGACGAACTCGCCGCGAATTGGACCAGGCCGTAGACCAGAATCCCGATCGCCGCCGCGAACATGACATCGCCCAGCAGCCCTTCGGACGCCGCCCGCCCGCCGATCAGGGCACAGCCGCGTTCGCCGGCCAGGGTGCCGTATTGGAAGCTGGCGAACAGCAGGCCCAGGAATGCGGCGATCAACGCGATTCCGGTCAGCTTTTCGTACTCCAGCCCACGTCTGTCCACGGATTCCCCGCCAACACTGTTCCGATGCCAGCGGTCCAGGATGACGGTGAAGGCGGCGAAGGTGAAACCGGCCAGAATGCCTGCGATCGATTGATAGTTGCTGGCGACGCCGGATATGTCGAAACCGGACCACAGTTCGCAGCTGTCTGCGCCATCTTCTGCGCCCATGACGGGGATGCTAGATCGCCGGCCGAGTCGCAACCCCCTGGATGTGAAACAAAGCCGCGACAATGACAGGATGGCTGGGGAGTCAGCCCGGGCACACCGCTCGATGCACCCGCTGTGGTAAGCCGGAAGGCGAATCTACGGCGGCCCACCGATCGATCGAGGAGTCAACTGCGATGGCGTTCTCAGTCCAGATGCCGGCACTCGGAGAGAGCGTTACCGAGGGAACGGTGACCCGCTGGCTCAAGCAGGAAGGCGACACCGTCGAGGTCGACGAGCCCCTGCTGGAAGTCTCCACCGACAAGGTCGACACCGAGATCCCGTCACCGGTTGCCGGTGTGCTGACCAAGATCGTCGCGGGCGAGGACACCACCGTCGAGGTCGGCGGCGAGCTGGCTTTGATCGGTGAGGCCGGCGAGAGCCCCGCCCCCGAACCGGCGGCCGCACCGCCGGCGGCGGAACCCGCACCCGCGGCCCCCGCCGCCCCCGCGGCACCCCCGGCCCCCGCTCCCGAAGCTGCGGCGCCCGCCGCACCGGCGGCCGCGCCGTCCGACGCCGGCACCCCGGTGCTGATGCCCGAATTGGGTGAATCGGTCACCGAGGGCACGGTGACCCGCTGGCTCAAGCAGGTCGGCGACAGCGTGGAGGTCGACGAGCCCCTGGTGGAGGTCTCCACCGACAAGGTCGACACCGAGATCCCGTCTCCGGTGGCGGGCACCCTGCTGTCGATCACCGCCGGTGAGGACGCCACCGTGGAGGTCGGCGGCGAGCTGGCCAGGATCGGGGCGGCGTCCGCGGCCGCTCCCGCTGCGGCCCCGGCACCGGCACCCGCCACCCCGGAGCCCACCCCGGCACCTCCGGCCCCGGCACCGCCTGCCGCCGCGGCACCGGCGCCCGCTGCACCGGCACCTGCACCGGCACCGGCCGCCCCGCCCGCACCCGCGGCGCCGGCATCGGATTCGGCCCGTTATGTGACCCCACTGGTGCGCAAGCTGGCCGCCGACAACAACGTGGACCTGAACCAGGTCACCGGAACCGGGGTCGGCGGCCGCATCCGCAAGCAGGACGTGCTGGCCTTCGCCGAGGCGCAGAAGGCCCCGGCGGCCCCCGCCGCAGCGGCGGCACCGGCAGCACCCGCTGCACCGCCGCGTACCGCGACGCCCGCACCGGCGTCGGCGCTGGCGCACCTGCGCGGCACCACCGCCAAGGCCGGCCGGATCCGTCAGATCACCGCCCGCAAGACCCGGGAATCCCTGCAGGCCACCGCGCAGCTCACCCAGACCCACGAAGTCGACATGACCAGGATCGTGGCGCTGCGGGCCCGCGCCAAGGCGGGTTTCGCCGAGCGCGAAGGGGTCAACCTGACCTACCTTCCGTTCATCGCCCGTGCGGTGATCGAGGCCCTCAAGGCCCACCCCAACGTCAACGCCAGCTACGACGAGGACGCCGGCGAGATCACCTACTACGACGCCGAGCACCTCGGCTTCGCGGTGGACACCGACCAGGGCCTGCTCTCCCCGGTCGTGCACAACGCCGGTGACCTGTCCCTGGCCGGACTTGCGCGTGCCATCGCCGACATCGCCGCCCGCGCGCGTTCGGGCGGCCTGAAGCCCGACGAACTGTCCGGGGGCACCTTCACGATCACCAACATCGGCAGTCAGGGCGCGCTGACCGACACCCCGATCCTGGTCCCGCCGCAGGCGGCCATGCTCGGTACCGGTGCCATCGTCAAACGCCCGCGGGTCATCGTCGACGAGGCCGGCAACGAGTCCATCGGGGTGCGGTCGGTCTGCTACCTGCCGCTGACCTACGACCACCGTTTGATCGACGGCGCCGACGCCGGTCGGTTCGTCACCACCATCAAGAACCGACTCGAAGAAGGCGCGTTCGAGACCGACCTGGGGCTCTGACACCACCGGGGATTTGTGAAGAGCTGCACGAGGATTCAGCTATGAACAACCCCACCGTCGCAGTCGCCGGATCATCCGGGCTGGTCGGCTCGGCACTGGTGTCGGCACTGCGCGCCGACGGCGGTCGCGTCCTGCGCATCGTGCGTCGCCCCGCGGCCCAGCCCGGTGAGCTGCAGTGGGATCCCGACGCCGGCGAGATCGACGTGGCGGCTCTGGTCGGAGTGGACGCCGTGGTCAACCTGTGCGGCGTCGGGATCGGTGACCGCCGGTGGTCGGGGTCGTTCAAGCAGCATCTGCGCGACAGCCGGATCACCCCGACCGAGGTGCTGGCCACCGCAACCGGCGAGGCCGGCGTGCCGGTACTGGTCAACGCCAGCGCGGTCGGGATCTACGGCGACACCGGCAACCGCCCGGTCGATGAGACCGCGCCGCCCGGCCTGGGCTTTCTGGCGCGGCTGGTCGGGGACTGGGAGGCCGCCACCGCACCCGCCCGCGCCGCGGGCACCCGGGTGGTGCTGGCCCGTACCGGTCTGGTGCTGGCCCGCTCCGGCGGGCTGATGAGCCGGCTGCGCCCGCTGTTCTCGTTCGGGCTGGGCAGCCGACTGGGCAGCGGCCGCCAGTACATGCCGTGGATCAGCCTGGAAGACGAGGTCCGCGCGCTGCGGTTCGCCATGACCGAGCCCACGATCCGCGGTCCGGTCAACCTCAGCGGACCCGCGCCGGTCACCAACGCCGAGTTCACCGCCGCGCTCGGGCGTGCCCTCAACCGTCCGGCGCCGCTGATCCTGCCCGGGTTCGCCGCACGGGCCGTCGTCGGTGAATTCGCCGACGAAGGACTGCTCACCGGTCAACGCGCCATCCCGACGGTGCTGGAACGCTCCGGCTTCCGGTTTCAACACAACACGATCGGCGAGGCCCTGGCCTACGCCACCGCCCGCCCGACCCCGTTGTAACCGCGGCTCGACGGGTAGCCTGCGACCATGGGGTCCATCCGGTCCAGCGCCGCACCGATCGACGTGCGCCAACTCGGCACCGTCGACTACTCCGCCGCCTGGCAACTGCAACGCGACCTCGCCGAAGACCGGGCGGCCGGCGGCCCCGACACACTGCTGCTGTTGGAGCATCCGCCGGTCTACACCGCCGGGCGCCGCACCGAACCTCAGGAACGCCCGGTGGACGGCACCCCGGTCGTCGACACCGACCGCGGCGGGAAGATCACCTGGCACGGCCCGGGTCAGCTGGTGGGCTATCCGGTGATCGGCCTGGCCGAACCCCTGGACGTGGTGAATTACGTTCGCCGCCTTGAAGAGTCACTCATCGAGGTGTGCAACACCCTGGGACTCAACACCGTTCGGATCGAGGGCAGATCCGGAGTCTGGGTTCCCGCCGGCGGTGGCCGACCGGACCGCAAGATCGCCGCGATAGGCGTACGAGTGGCGCGCGCCACCACCCTGCACGGATTCGCCCTCAATTGTGATTGCGATCTCAACGCGTTCGGCTCGATCGTGCCGTGCGGCATCACCGATGCGGGAGTGACGTCACTGTCCGCGGAGCTCGGCTTCGACACCGGTGTCGAAGACGTGCGGAACGCCGTGGCCAAGGCCGTCGTCGACGCACTCGACGGCGTGCTGCCGGTGCGCGAGCATTCGGCACCCCGCGTACCATCGACGTCGTGAGCGCCGTCGGAGAAGGCCGTAGATTACGCCGTGCCGAAGCACGCAACGCCGAGACGCCCATCGAACGCAAACCCGAGTGGATCAAGACGCGCGCCCGGATGGGGCCGAACTTCACCGACCTGAAGGTCTTGGTGAAGAAGGAGAAACTGCACACCGTCTGCGAAGAGGCGGGCTGCCCGAACATCTACGAATGCTGGGAGGATCGCGAGGCGACCTTCCTGATCGGCGGCGAGGTCTGCACCCGCAACTGCTCCTTCTGCCTGATCAAGTCGGGCAAGCCGCCGGAACTGGACCGCGACGAGCCGCGCCGGGTCGCCGAGAGCGTGCACACCATGGGGCTGCGGTATTCGACGGTCACCGGTGTCGCCCGCGACGACCTGCCCGACCAGGGCGCATGGCTCTACGCGGAGACCGTTCGGGCCATCAAGGCACTGAACCCGTCGACCGGCGTCGAACTGTTGATCCCGGATTTCAACGGCCGCCCCGACCTGCTGGGCGAAGTGTTCGAATCCCGCCCGGAAGTGCTGGCACACAACGTCGAAACCGTTCCGCGTATCTTCCGGCTGATTCGGCCGGGGTTCAGCTACGAGCGCAGCCTCAACGTGCTGACCCAGGCCCGCGACGCCGGACTGGTGGCCAAGAGCAACCTCATCCTGGGTATGGGTGAGACGGCCGAGGAGATCCGGACCGCGCTGGCCGACCTCTACAACGCCGGCGCCGAACTGGTCACCATCACCCAGTACCTGCGCCCCACCGAACGGCATCACCCGATCGACCGTTGGGTCAAGCCCGAGGAGTTCGTCGAGCACGCCCGGTACGCTGAGGAACTCGGCTTCGCCGGCGTGATGTCCGGCCCGCTGGTGCGCTCGTCGTATCGGGCCGGCCGGCTGTATCAGCAGGCCGTAGCGAACCGCGAGGGCCGGGAGCTGCGCGACGAGTGCGCCACCCCGGCCGGCAGCTGACGCCCCGGAAAGGCGTAAGCCCGGCTGCGTATCCTTGGTAGCTATGGCCAGACCGCGCAACTCCGCTGAAAACAAGGCTGCCCGCGAGGCGGCCAAAGCCGCTCGCAAGGCTGCCGGCAAGCAGCGCCGTGCCCAGCTGTGGCAGGCCTTCCAGATGCAGCGCACCGAGGACAAGCGCCTGGTGCCCTACATGGCCGGCGCTTTCCTACTGGTCTCCGGGGTGATCACCGCGGTGGCGCTGCAGGGCAACACGTTCGCGCGGGCGACGACGATCCCGCTCGGCGTGCTGCTGGGCGCACTGGTGGCGTTCGTGATCTTCGGCCGGCGCGCCCAGCGGTCGGTCTACCGCAAAGCTGAGGGGCAGACCGGTGCGGCGGCCTGGGCGCTGGAGAACCTGCGCGGCAAGTGGCGGGTCACCCCCGGTGTTTCGGCCACCGGTCACCTGGATGCCGTTCACCGGGTGATCGGCCGGCCGGGGGTCATCCTGGTCGGCGAGGGCTCCCCCTCCCGGCTCAGGCCGTTGCTCGCCCAGGAGAAGAAGCGCACCGCCAAAGCGGTCGGCCAGGTGCCGATCTACGACGTGGTGGTCGGCAACGGCGAGGGTGAGGTCCCGCTGGCCAAGCTCGAGCGTTTCCTGACCAAGTTGCCCGCCAACATCTCGGCGAAGGAGATGGATTCGCTGGAGTCGCGGCTGGCCGCGCTGAGTTCCCGCACCGGCCCCGCGGCCATGCCCAAGGGCCCGATGCCCGCCGGCGCGAAGCTCCGCGGCGTCCAGCGCGCCGCACGTCGCCGCTAGTCGCTCGTGCCTGTCTCCGTTGACTCTGCATCCACGGCGGCGCCTACTCGCACTTCCCCGCCCTGGACGCAGAGTCAACGGGGACCGGGTCGGGTCAGCGGCTGCGCACCACGGCGGTGGCGGTGGCCCGGTCCTGTAGGCCACGGCCATCGGCGTCGGTGAACAGCGCCGGCACCACCAACGCGATCAGCAGTCCCCGCAGCACGGCCCGCCCCAGCCCCACCCCGAGCCCGGGACCGTCCACCGGGATCACCCGCAGCCCGAAGGCGTACTGACCGGGCGTGAAGCCGAACAGTCGTACCGCAGCGACGCCGAGCACCAGCCAGATCCCCAGCACCACGGTCGCCAGATATTCCGCGGTCACCACTCCGGCGGCCACACCCAATCCCGCCAGCCCGTAACCCACCATCCAGTCCAGCGCGAGAGCCCCCATGCGGCGCCCCATCCCCGCCAGGGACCCCGGGCCGCTGGGCGGCAGGCCCAGGCGTTCACCCGGTGCGCTATCGGGATGGTGGGCTCCTGCCGATTCCGGCCCGGACAGCCAGGAGGAGAACATGCGGCTCATGGCCCCTACGATAAGCGGGCGGCGAATCCGACCCGGCGTCGACGGCCGCTGCCGTGGTTGCGTAACGTCTGCATCGGCGACCTCGGTGTCCGACCGGGGCTACCAGCGGAGGAGAACACTTCTGTGACCGACAAGACGGCCGACGATATTCTCAAACTCGTCGCCGATGAGAACGTGGAATACGTCGACATCCAGTTCTGCGACTTGCCCGGTCAGATGCAACATCTGTCGATCCCCGCATCCACGCTCGACGCGACCGTCTTCGAGGACGGCCTGGCGTTCGACGGTTCGTCGATCCGCGGCTTCCAGTCCATCCACGAGTCGGACATGATGCTGCTGCCGGACTTCTCCACCGCGCAGATCGACCCGTTCCGGGCCGCCAAGACGCTGAACCTGAACTTCTTCGTGCACGACCCGTTCACCCGCGAGCCCTACTCGCGCGACCCCCGCAACGTCGCCCGCAAGGCGGAGAACTACCTGGCCAGCACCGGGATCGCCGACACCGCCTACTTCGGCGCCGAAGCCGAGTTCTACATCTTCGACTCGGTGAGCTTCGACTCGCAGATGAACAGCACCTTCTACGAGGTCGACTCGGATTCGGGATGGTGGAACACCGGTTCGCCCACCGAGGCCGGCGGGCGGCCCAACCGCGGCTACAAGACCCGCCCCAAGGGCGGCTACTTCCCGGTGGCGCCCAACGACCAGTACGTCGACCTGCGCGACACCATGACCACGAACCTGGCCAACGCCGGTTTCACGCTGGAGCGCGGCCACCACGAGTGCGGTTCGGGTGGGCAGTCCGAGATCAACTACCGGTTCAACACGCTGCTGCACGCCGCCGACGACGTGATGCTGTTCAAATACATCATCAAGAACACCGCGTGGCAGAACGGCAAGACCGTCACCTTCATGCCCAAACCGCTGTTCGGCGACAACGGCTCGGGTATGCACGTGCACCTGTCGCTGTGGAAGGGCGGCCAGCCGCTGTTCTACGACGAGGCCGGCTACGCCGGACTGTCCGACACCGCCCGGCACTGCATCGGCGGCATCCTGCATCACGCCCCGTCGCTGCTGGCCTTCACCAACCCCACGATCAACTCCTACAAGCGCCTGGTGCCGCACTACGAGGCCCCGATCAACCTGGTCTACAGCCAGCGCAACCGGTCGGCGTGCGTGCGCATCCCGATCACCGGCACCAACCCGAAGGCCAAGCGGCTGGAGTTCCGCTGCCCGGACTCCTCCAGCAACCCCTACCTGGCGTTCGCGGCCATGCTGATGGCCGGCATCGACGGCATCAAGAACAAGATCGAACCGGCCGCCCCGGTCGACAAGGACCTCTACGAGCTGCCGCCCGACGAGGCCGCCAACATTCCGCAGGCCCCGACCAGCCTGGCCGCGGTGATGGACAGCCTCGAGGCCGACCACGAATACCTCACCGAGGGTGGGGTGTTCACTCCGGATCTGATCGAGAACTGGATCCGTTTCAAGCGTGACAACGAGATCACCCCGATCAGCCTGCGCCCGCACCCCTACGAGTTCGCGCTGTACTACGACTGCTGAGCACGACGGTCGAGGTTGTCAGCCGACCGAAGCGATCAGCGACCAATCCTATTGTGCAGCAACTCAACACCCGGTCCCGAAAGCTCATCGGTGACGCCGCGGCGACCGGCGATCGCCATCAGCAGCGCTTCGCCGCGGCCGCGGACCTCAAGCCCCCGCCCAGCCGTCCAATCCAGGTCGGTGGCGATCAGCCGCAGGCCGCGAGTCCGCGAGCGCGCATGGATCGGCGGCGCAAACAGCGCGAATTTCAAGGCCGCCAACAGTCGGTCGGCCGGAATCTCGCGGGGGATACCCAGGGGTCGACGGACGTCTTGCTGATGAATCATCCCGTCCAGTAACGCGATCCGCCCGCCGAAGGCCGTCGTGAGCCCGCGAGGACGGATGCTGCGGTCAAGCAGATCAAGCAGTTGCGGAGGGTCATAGCCGGCGTAATCCGCCAAACCGACGGTATTGGCGGCACTGAATCGCAGGCGGGCGTCGGCGAACCGGCGCAGCACACCTAGCGGGCTCAGTTCTTCGTAGCTGAGCATGTGGGCGACGACGTCACGAACCGTCCATCCCGCGCACAGGGAAGGCACCAGCCACTGCTGCGGAGACAGCGATTTCAGCAGCACGGCAAAGTCCGTGCGCTCAGCTGCAGCCAGTGCCGTTACGTCGAATGTCATGCTCCCCATCGACTACTTCCTAGGTGACGAAACTCAGCAGCATTGCCGTATTCGCGCCACCGCGCAGCGCTCAGAACAAGAAGTCGAAGTAGTCCGGTCCGGCAAAGGCGGCCATGTCGACCGGGTCGAAGAGGCTCCCGACCCACACGATCGGGACAGACGCGAAGAGCGCCGGCATCGCCTCAAGCCAGATGACGCCGAGCACATCGAATGACGCTCCGATGACGTCCGGCATCGATCCGTCCGCCAGGGCGGCGTCGAACGCCTGGGTGGCGTCGAGCATCGATTCCCCGGCGTCCGCCCACTGCTGATTGAGCGGGGCGAAGAACAGTTGATCGATCAAATCCGCCAGCGAACCCGAGTGTCCCAGGATCGCGGCCTCGGCCGGCTCGAGTCGATCCCCCATGAGGTCGACCATCCGATCCACGATGCCGGGCATCCGTTCCATGGAGCGGACCGCGCCCAGAACCGAATCGGACAGTTCCGAGGTGTCGATCCCGGTGTAGACGTCTTTGGCCTCCAAGAAATCCGTGACGGCCGCTTCCAACAGGTCCGACGAGCCGGCAAGCGAGATATCGATGGCCCGATCGGCCGCGGTGTCGTGCACACCTCCGATGCCCAGCGTCAACGTCATCGCGGCGGCTCCGCCGACCAGCACCGCCCTGGAACCGAATCGATACACCCGATTAGACATCCGAAGTACCCCGCTGTTTCGCCAAAACCACACCGCCCACCAGGCCGGATAGACAGTAAGTGAATCCCGCGAAAAAGCTTAACAAAATACTGTCGATTTCACCTCGCCAGCAATGTCGATACGTCGATCGCAGCGCCGGGCCGTCACTGGGCCCCGTCGCGCGCCCAGGACGGGGTGATGAAGACGCCGTCGGCCTCCACGGTGACGCCCTCGGCGTCGGAGATGTGACCGCGGCAGTAGGTCTTGACGCCCTCCTTGCGGTAGATCGACGCCTCGGCGTGCAACGGGCCCAACGGAGTTCCGCGCAGGTACTTCACCGTGATGGTGCCGGTGTAGAGCGGCTTGGTCAGGCCGTCGCTGGCCGCCTCCCCGAGAATGTGGTCCAGTACCAGCGCGCTGACGCCGCCGTGCACCAGCGACGGCGGGCCTTCATAGGCCGCGCCCAGGTGGAAGTCGGCCCAGCAGTGGCCGTTCTCGCCGTGCTCGATCACCAGCGGCGGGGCGATCGGGTTCCGCAGTCCCACCACGGCATTCCCCCACGCCAGTGGCCGGCCCTCGACCAGGTAGCGCAGGCCGGGCTCGTCACTGAGGCTCTCGCCGCGCAGCCGCTCGGTGAGCTCGCGCACCGCCGCGGTCACCTCCCGGGCGGTGTCGTCGTCGGCCCGGGTGCGGATGGTGACGTCGATGAGCTCGCGTACCGCCTGCGCCAGCGGCCCGTAGCGGTCCAGCAATGCACCGCTCTCGTCGGCACTGATCGTGGGCACGTTCGAGCGAGCTCGGAAATCCACCACAGACGTTCTCCTTCAATTACTTCAATCGCCGAAAACCTTGCGCACCACGGCCTTTGCCCTCCGGGTCACCCGCAGGTAGTTGTCCAGGAATTCACCACCGTCGCCGCCGGGCCAGCCGGCGGCCACCGCAACCGCGTTGAGCGCACGCCCCGGTCCGGGCAGCTGATCGGTGGGTTTACCACGAACCAGCACCAGTGCGTTGCGGGCACGGGTTGCGGTCAGCCAGGCCTGCCGCAACCGGTCCACGTCGTCTTCCTCGAGCAGCCCGGCAGCCGCGATGGCATCCAAGGTCTCCAGCGTAGAGGTGTTGTGCAGGGCGGCCACCCGGTGGGCGTGCCGCAACTGCAGCAACTGCACGGTCCACTCGATGTCGGCCAGCCCGCCGCGGCCGAGCTTGGTGTGGGTGTTGGGGTCGGCGCCCCGCGGCAGGCGTTCGGCGTCGACGCGCGCTTTGACCCGCCGGATCTCACGTACCGCATCGGCCGACACCCCACCGGCCGGATAGCGGGTGTCGTCGACCATCTGCAGGAATCGGTTGCCCAGGTCGGCGTCGCCGGCGACCCAGTTGGCCCGCAGCAGCGCCTGGATCTCCCAGGGCTGCGCCCACTGTGCGTAATAGGCGGCATAGGAGGCCAGTGTGCGGACCGGCGGGCCGGTGCGGCCCTCGGGGCGCAGGTTGATGTCCACCTGCAGCGGGGGGTCGGCGCTGGCGGTGCCCAGCAGCGCTCTGACCTGTTCGACGATGGTGGTGGCCCAGCGCACTGCGTCGGCATCATCGGCGCCGGCCGCCTCTTCGTTGGCCTCGCAGACGAACATCACGTCGGCGTCGGAGCCGTAACCGAGTTCGCCACCGCCGAGCCGACCCATCGCGATCACCGCGATCCGTGCCGGTGCGGTCATCACCTCGTCACCGGAGGTCAGATTGACCCGGATGATCGCCTCCAGCGCGGCCTGCAGCACCGCCACCCACACCGCCGTCAACGCCCGGCAGACATCGGTGACCTCGAGCATGCCCAGCAGATCCGCCGAGGCGATCCGGGCCAGTTCGTGGCGACGCAGGCTGCGGGCCACCGCGATCGCGCGCTCGGGGTCGGGATAGCGTCCCGCCGAGGCGATCAGCGCCCTCGCCACCGCATCGGGGGCGGGGTCGAGCAGCTTCGGTCCGGACGGCCCGTCACCGTAGGACTGGATGACATCGGGCGCCCGCATCAGCAGGTCGGGGATGTAGGCGGAGGTGCCCAGCACCCGCATCAGCCGTTTGGCCACCGCGCTGCTGTCGCGCAGGGTGCTCAGGTACCAGCGCTGCTGCCCGAGCGCCTCGCTGAGCCGTCGATAGGCCAGCAATCCCGCATCCGGATTGGGGGTGCCCGACAGCCAGTACAGCAACGTCGGCAGCAGCACGGTCTGCACCTGACCCCGCCGGCCGCTCTGGTTGGTCATCGCGGCCAGATGGGTCAGCGCATTGTGCGGGGCCTCATAGCCCAGCGCGGCCAGCTGGCGTTCGGCGGCACCGGGTGTCAGTCCCCCGACCAGTTCCAGCCCGGCGGGCCGGACCGCCTCCAGCAGCGGCTGGTAGAAGAGTTTGGCGTGCAGCCGCGACACCCGCCGGTTCTGCGCCTTGAGTTCGGCGCGCAGCACGCCGAGCGCATCGCGCCTGCCGTCGGGCCGGATGTGGGCGGCTCGGGCCAGCCAACGCAGCGCCTCGTCGTCGTCGGGGGGCGGGAGCATGTGGGTGCGCTTGAGTCGCTGCAGCTGCAGCCGGTGTTCGAGCAGTCGCAGGAACTCGTACGACGCGGTCAGATCGGCCGAGTCCTCCCGACCGATGTAGCCGCCGGCACCCAAGGCCGCCAGCGCGTCGACGGTGGACGCCACGTGCAACGATTCGTCCCCGCGGCCGTGCACCAACTGCAGCAGTTGCACGGCGAACTCCACGTCGCGAAGTCCACCGGAGCCCAGTTTTATCTCGCGGGAACGGATCTCCGCCGGCACCAGTTGGGCCACCCGCCGGCGCATCGCCTGCACGTCGGGGACGAAATCCTCACGCTCACAAGCGGTCCACACCATCGGCAGCAGGGCGTCGACGTAGGCCCTGCCCAGTTCGGCGTCACCGGCCGCGGGCCGTGCCTTGAGCAGCGCCTGGAACTCCCAGGTCTTGGCCCACCGCTGGTAGTAGGCGACATGCGATTCCAGGGTCCGCACCAGCGCACCGTGGCGCCCCTCGGGCCGCAGCCCGGCGTCCACTTCGAAGAACGCCTCGCCGGCCACCCTCATCACTTCGCCGGCCAGCCGCGTGCTCAGCGCGTCGGCCTCTTCGGCGACGAAGATGACGTCGACGTCGCTGACGTAATTCAGTTCGCGGGCACCGCATTTGCCCATTGCGATCACTGCCAGCCGAGGAGCGGGATCGCCGGCTTCGTCACCGCAGACCAGCAGTTGGGCGACCTGCAGCGCCGCCGCCAGCGCGGCGTCGGCCAGGTCCGCCAGGTGCTCGCCGACCGCCACGAAGGGCAGCCCGGGCAGACCCTCCACGGTGGGGGCCAGGTCTATCGCCGCCAGCACCAGCAGTCGATCGCGATACAGCGACCGCAACCGCTCGACGTAGGCACCATCGGTCGTCTCGGTGACACAGGCGGCGAACATGGCCCGCAACTCCGCCGGCGACGGCAGCGTGATCGACCAACAGTCGGCGCCCTCGGCGTCTTCGGGGCTGGTCAGCAGCTTCCACGAGTCCGGGTGGGTGATCAGGTGATCGCCCAGCGCCACCGAGGATCCCAGTACCCCGAAGAACCGCCCGCGCAGCCCGCGATCGGACATCAGCGCCGCGCTGAGTTCGGCCCAGTCGATACCGGGCGCCTCGGACAGTCGTACCAGGGTGCGCAACGCCGCGTCGGCGTCGGCCGCCCGCGACAGCGCCCAGAGCACGTCGACGTTGGGTTGGGTGTAGGCGCTGTACCAGCCCAGCGCGGTCAGATCCGCTGCGGCATAACGGTCGACCAAACCGAGCCGTCCAACGCTGGGCAGCTTGCGGCGCTGCGCTCCGGGATAGGCCACGACCGTCGGCGGGCCTTACAACGCCAGGTAGTTCTGCAGCTCGTAGGGCGTCACATGGCTGCGGTAGTTGGCCCACTCCTGACGCTTGTTGCGCAGGAAGAAGTCGAAGACCTGCTCCCCCAACGCTTCTGCAACCAGCTCGGAGTTCTCCATCTCCGAGAGCGCCCGCTCGAGGGTCCCGGGAAGTTCCTTGTAACCCATCGCGCGGCGTTCCTCGGGGGTCAGCGCCCAGACGTTGTCCTCGGCCTCCGGCCCCAGCTCGTAACCCTGCTCGACCCCGCGCAGGCCGGCGGCCAACAACACCGCGAACGCCAGGTAGGGGTTGCACGCCGAGTCCGGGCTGCGCACCTCGATACGCCGGGACGACGTCTTGTGCGGGCTGTACATCGGCACCCGCACCAGCGCCGAGCGGTTAGAGGCGCCCCAAGACGCCGCGGTGGGGGCTTCACCGCCGTGGATCAGCCGCTTGTAGGAGTTCACCCACTGATTGGTGACGGCGCTGATCTCGTTGGCGTGCTCGAGGATTCCGGCGATGAACGACTTCGCGGTGGCCGACAGCTGCAGCGGGTCGTCCGGGCTGTGGAAGGCGTTGACCTCGCCCTCGAACAGGCTCATGTGGGTATGCATGGCCGACCCGGCGTGTTCGCGGAACGGCTTGGGCATGAACGACGCCCGCACGCCCTCTTTGAGCGCGATCTCTTTGATCAGGTACCGGAACGTCATCACGTTGTCGGCCATCGACAGCGCGTCGGCGTAGCGCAGGTCGATCTCCTGCTGGCCGGGAGCGTGCTCATGGTGGCTGTATTCCACCGAGATGCCCATCGACTCCAGTGCCTCGATGGCGTGCCGGCGGAAGTTGGCGGCCGAGCCGTGGATGGACTGGTCGAAGTAGCCGGCGTCGTCGGCCGGAACCGGGGTGCTGCCGTCATACGGGCCGGGCTCGAGCAGGAAGAACTCGATCTCGGGGTGCACGTAGCAGGCGAATCCGAGCTCGCCGGCCTTGGCGAGCTGCCGGCGCAGCACGTGCCGCGACGACGCCCAGGCCGGGGAACCGTCGGGCATGGTGATGTCGCAGAACATCCGGGCCGAGTACTGCCGACCGGCATCCGATGTCCAGGGCAGCAGCTGGAAGGTGGACGGGTCCGGGTGGGCGACCATATCCGATTCGAAGACCCGGGCGAAGCCCTCGATCGCCGAGCCGTCGAAGCCCACGCCCTCGTCGAAGGCGCCCTCGAGTTCGGCCGGGGCGATCGCGACGGACTTCAGATAACCGAGTACGTCGGTGAACCAGAGCCGGACGAAACGGATGTCGCGTTCCTCCAGCGTGCGGAGCACAAACTCCTTCTGACGGTCCATACCGCGAAGCGTATCAGCGCTCAGCACTTCGCATCGTTTGGCGGCAACGTGCCGTCGACCAGGTAACGGGTGGCGAATGCGTCGACGCATTCGTTGCCCTGGAACACCACGGTGTGCTGGGTTCCGTTGAACGTCAGCAGCCCGCCGCGCAGTTGCTTGGCCAGGTCCACCCCGGCCTGATACGGGGTGGCCGGATCCCGGGTCGTGGACACCACCATGGTCGGCGGCAGATCCGGCACCGAGACCGCATGCGGTTCACTGGTCGGCGGCACCGGCCAGAACGCGCAGGTGCCCAGCGGCGCATCCCCGGTGAACTTCCCGTAGCTCATGAACGGCGCGACCTCGCGTGCCCGACGGTCTTCGTCGATCACCTTGGCGCGGTCGGTGACGGGCGGCTGATCGACACAGTTGACCGCGACGCGGGCATCGGTGGCGTTGGTGTAGTGGCCGCCGGCGTCGCGCCGCATGTACAGGTCGGCCAGGCTCAGCATGATGTCGCCGCGGCCGTCCACCAGATCCGCCAGACCGTTGTTGAGGTGCTGCCAGAACGTCGGCGAGTACAGCGCCATGATGGTGCCGACGATCGCGTCGCTGTAACTGAGCCCGCGGGGGTCCTTGGTCTTGGCGGGACGATCGACCAGCGGGTTGACCAGACTGTGGTAGACGTCGACGGCCTTGGCCGGGTCGGTGCCCAACGGGCAGTCCTCCTCCTTGGCGCAGTCCGCCGCGAAGTCGTCGAACGCGCCCTGGAACGCCTGGGCCTGGCGCAGATCCTCTTCAATCGGGTCGGCGTTGGGGTCGACCGCGCCGTCGAGGATCATTGCGCGCACGTTCTGCGGGAACGCCTCGGCGTAGGCGGCGCCGATCCGGGTGCCGTAGGAGTAGCCCAGATAGGTCAGCTTCTCGTCGCCCAGGCCGGCGCGGATCGCATCGAGATCGCGGGCGACGTTGACGGTGCCGACGTTGGCCAGGAACTCCTCGCCGGTCTTGTCCAGGCAGCGTTGGACGTACTCCTTGGTCTCGTTCTCGATCGCCGCCACACCCTCGGGGCTGTAGTCGACCTGGTCCAGGGCGCGCAGCCGGTCGTTCTCCTTGTCGGAGTTGCACCAGACCGCCGGCCGCGACGACGCGACCCCGCGCGGGTCGAATCCGACCAGGTCGAAACGCTCGTTGACCCGGCGCGGCAGCGCGGTGATCAGGCTGGCCGCGGTCTCGATGCCCGACTCCCCCGGCCCGCCCGGGTTGATCACCAGTGAGCCGATCTTCTCCTTGGTGGCCGGGAACCGGATCATCGCGAGTTGCGCGATCGCGCCCTGCGGTTTGTCGTAGTTCACGGGTACCGCCAGGAATCCGCACCGGGCGCTGGCCGGCACCTTGATGTTGGTGTCGGCGGTGAAACGGCATTTCTCCCACTGCACCGGCTGACCGACCTGCGGCACCGCCAGCACCGCATGTCCCGGCGTCATCCGGGTGCAACTGCCGACCATCAGGGCCACCATCGCGATCACGAGGCAGGTCAGGGGGGTGCGCATGATCCTGTCACGGCGCGTCGGCGAGCTCATGACACCACATGCTGCCATGCAGACCCGGGGATGCCCGGGCACCGGCTGCGCTCAGCGCGTTGACGATGTGAGGAAATGCACTCGACCTGGAGGTTCAGCAACGCTTCCGCAGGTGGCACACTGGCTGATGTCAGACGACCCGGGGACCCGCTCATGGGCTTCGAGGATCGACCCGACCATTTATAGGGATAACGATGTCTGAGCACGTCTATGGCGCTTCACCTGAGCCTGCACGCATTGCCCCGCAGACCCGCGTCCACCATCTGCAGCAGATGAAGGGCGAGGGCCGTAAATGGAGCATGCTGACGGCCTACGATTACTCCACCGCCCGAATCTTCGACGACGCCGGTATCCCGGTGCTGCTGGTCGGCGACTCGGCCGCCAATGTGGTCTACGGCTACGACAGCACCGTTCCGATCACCGTCGATGAGCTGATTCCGCTGGTCCGCGCGGTGGTGCGCGGCGCCCCGCACGCCCTGGTGGTGGCCGACCTGCCGTTCGGCTCCTACGAGGCCGGGCCCGCCGCGGCGCTGGCGACCGCCACCCGGTTCATGAAGGAAGGCGGCGCGCACGCGGTCAAGCTGGAGGGCGGCGAGCGGGTGGCCGATCAGATCGCGACGCTGTCGGCGGCCGGTATCCCGGTGATGGCCCACATCGGATTCACTCCGCAGAGCGTCAACACCCTGGGCGGTTTCCGCGTGCAGGGCCGCGGTGACGCCGCCGAGCAGACCATCCACGATGCGATCGCGGTAGCCGAGGCCGGCGCGTTCTCGGTGGTGATGGAGATGGTGCCCGCCGAGCTGGCCACCCAGATCACCGGCAAACTGACCATCCCCACCATCGGCATCGGTGCCGGACCGAACTGCGACGCCCAGGTTCTGGTGTGGCAGGACATGGCCGGGATGACCACCGGCAAGACCGCCCGCTTCGTCAAGCGTTTCGGTGAGCTGGGTGCTGAATTGCGCCGGGCGGCGGAGCAGTACGCCGACGAGGTCGCAGCGGGCACGTTCCCCGCCGAGGAGCACTGCTTCTAGTCCCGGCGGTGCCCCGGCGCGGCGGCCTGCGCCGCTACTCGGGCAGCTCTGATGAGGTCCAGTTGCAGCGCTTCTGCTGGTCGGCCAGCGGCTGGCGGAGCTGCTTCAGATCGGTATGCACCTGGGGGTTGGCGTCCATGTAGGCCTGCAGCGCCGCTTCGGCGTCGTCCTGCGGTTCGGTCTTCAGCTTGGTGAAGAACTCGTTGACGTCCGGGTGGGCGGTCAGATATGCCGCGGTCTCGGTCGCCGCGCTGGCCGAAGCGCGGGCCAGGTCGGCCGCCGTGCAGTTCGCCGGGGTCGGGTCGGCCGCCGCGGTACCGACGGCGCCGAACAGCGCCGCTCCGGCCAGAGCGCCGGCGGCGATACCACCGTAGATCCCGCGCAGGTCGATCCGGGTGAAACTCAACATGGCTACTCCCTCACCTCGACAATGACGTCCGGTATTGCGATCTTCATCGCACGCTGTAAACAGTACCGAGCACGAAATACCATAAAGCACAGGAACATCGGGCGCGGCCCGTATACTCCGATTCCATGACCGCTCACGAAATGGTTTCGCGCAAGGCCGATTCCCGCCGGCGACGGTCGATGAACCGGCGTTCGTGGATCGTCGGGGTCGCGGCCGTGCTGGGAGTGTTCGGTGCGGCGGAGGCCGCCACCGTCATCCGACCGCCCGCCGAGGCTCAGGCCACGATCTGTGTGGGGATCGGCCGCATCATCGGTATCAGTGACTGTTTCGGAGGCATGCGGGATTACGCGCCGATACCGCGCGACTACTACGCACCCCCGCCCCCGCCGCCGCCACCCGCGCCGGCTACGACGACCGCACCGCCGCCGCCTCCGGCGCCGTAGCCCCTGGCCGGGCCATGGTGCCGGCTCGATCTGGCACCATGGAGTCTGCGGCCCGCGTCCCGTGGAGGCGAGAATGTCAGGAATCGTCGATCGGGATTCGACTATGACTCAGCACCTGGAAATCGAGTGCAAATTCGACGTCGAAGAGTCCACGCTCCCGCCGTCGTTCTCGGGCATCCGGGGGGTCGCTCGGGTAACACAGCTACCGCCGGTGGAACTGGCCGCGACCTACTTCGACACCGCCGGGCATGACTTGGCGGCGCGGCGGATCACGCTGCGCCGACGCACCGGCGGCCCCGACGCGGGCTGGCACCTGAAGCTTCCGGCCGGGCCGGACGCCCGCACCGAGGTGCGCGCGCCCCTGGGCGAGGAGATTCCGGACGACCTGCTCGATGTGGTGACCGCGATCGTGCGGGATCGGCCGGTGGCTCCGGTGGCGCAGATCCGTACCGCACGCAGCCTGGTGGTGCTGCACGACGAGCACGGTGAGGTGTTGGCGGAGTTCTGCGACGATCAGGTCACCGCCTCGGCCGACGGTTCGGCAACCGACCAGACCGAACAGTACTGGCGGGAATGGGAACTGGAGCTGGGCTGCGGGGACCGCAAGTTGCTGGATCGGTTGGGCAACCGACTGCTCGACACCGGCGCCAGGCCCGCCGGCCACGGTTCCAAACTGGCCAGAGTGCTCGACTCACCGGCGAGGCCGGCGCCCCCGACCGATCGCCTGCACCGGGCGTTGGCCGAGCAGGTCGAGCAACTGCTGGTCTGGGATCGCGCGGTGCGCGCGGACATCGACGACGCGGTTCACCAGATGCGGGTGACCATCCGACGGATCCGCAGTCTGTTGAACAGCAAGGAGCCGGCGCACGCGGTGGTGCTCGGCGAGCTGAAGGAACTGGGCACGGTGCTGGGTGCCGCCCGGGATGCCGAGGTCCTGGCCCAGCGTTATCGGCAGGCGCTGGACACGCTGGCACCGGAGCTGGTCCGCGGTCCGGTCCGTGAACGGCTGGTGGACGGTTCGCTGCGCCGCTATCAGGCCGGGCTACGACGCAGTCTGGCCGCGATGCGGTCCCCGCGCTATTTTCGGCTGCTCGACGGCCTCGAGGATCTGGTCGGAGCGCCGGCCGCCGGGCGGTCCGCCACCGTCGGCCTCGCCTACCGGCGGCTGCGCAAGGCGGTGAAGGCCGCCAAGGGCGCGGCCGACCACGACGCGGCCCTGCACCGGATCCGCAAGGCTGCCAAGCAGCTGCGCTATGCGGCCGCGGCGGCGAACAAGAAGAAGATCGCCCGGCGGGCGAAGACGATTCAGACCCTGCTCGGCGAGTACCAGGACAGCGTGGTCAGCCGGGCGCATCTGCTTCACCAGGCCGACGCCGCGGCGGCCGCCGGTCAGGACACCTTCACCTACGGGGTGCTCTATGCCCGGGAGGCCGAACTCGCCGCGCGGTGCGAGGCGGCACTGCGGCCGGCCCTGCGCAAACTCGACCGGATCATGTAGCGCGACTCGACAAAGGCCAACCGCGGCCGCGTGGCTACCGCCTCTGGCAGTCGACCCATTCCAGATAGGCGGATCCGCTCACCGCTTTGCCACGCCAGTGGCCGGTATAGGAGTACGCGCCGACGTATCCGCGCCCATGGCCGAAGCGAAGCGGGGAATCGACGGTGCCCGTGATCGAAGCGATCTCGCGACCGTAATGCAGTATGTCCCAACGCAAGCGGCGCGGAACCCTCATCGACCGCCCCATCGGGTCGACCTGCGGGTCGGCGTATTCGATGACTTTGAACCGAACGTCGTCGAACACCTCGGCCGGCCGGTCCAGGTACCGCACCTGGGCCAGCCGGCATGCGGTGGCACCGGCCGCGCGCACATCGGTCAGGAGCAACTGGATATCACCGGGCAGCGCGATGATCTGGTAGGTGAAGAAATCGACCGGCAACCGGGCGGGTGCCGGCAGCGGTCGCGCCAGCATCGTCTGCGGACTGATGCAACGCGCATACTCCACGGTGCCGATGCCGGACACCGGAATCCGTTCGTCCCCGTCGCGCAGCACACCGCGGTAGGGAGCCAGCAGACTGAAGTGATCGTAGACCGGCGTCTTGACGAAGTACGAGACGTGTTGGGTCGCATCGAACTCCAGGTCGATGCCGAATTCCTCGTAGTCTCCGTGCACGGTGTATCGAGGATGGTCGGCCTCGACCGCCAGATGCTCACCCCAGCGAAGGGTCGATCCGTCGGCGGCGAAGTCGCAGTCGCGGCGGGCGTCGTAGGCGCGGTAATGGTGGTGATCCGCTGCCGCGGTCGAGGAGAGCACCGTGGTGGTGTCGCGCACGTCGGCGCTGGCCACCACGCCGTTGTCGAATATCACCGTTCCGGTGGTTCCGATCAAGGTCATGGTGTTGACGTAGCGATACGGCTCCGGCAGGTCCGGGACGAAGAATCCGTAGTGCGTCCAGCCCCATCGGCGACTGCCCAGTTCGGGACGCATCTGCCGAGCCTGGGTGAACGGTTGGACCGACGCCGAAAGGCGACGATCCAGCATCGGCAACACGTGCCGTGTCAGGCCGCGTCCGGCCGCATCGAGTAACCGACTCCGCTCGCCCACCCCGGTCACGCCGCCCCCTTGCGCAGTGCAGTCATGTAGCCCCCTCGACGATGACCCTGCGGCCATCTTGATATCCGCCGAGGGCTTGGTCAATGGGGGCGGGGCGGCCCGGTGGAGAGGGCGGACGAGTTGGCCTGTAAGCCGGATTCTGTCCCGCACCGCTTACGCGCTGCGGCGGCGACCATCCATCTGGGCACACCGTCGCCGGGTACCTCAAGCGGCCTACCCGCAGATTCGGGCGAGCAGCCCTCGAACACCTGCGCGACCGCACCGGAGTGCGGCCTTCTTGGCCTTGCTTCGGGTGGGGTTTACCAAGCCGTCCCGGTCACCCGTGACGCTGGTGCGCTCTTACCGCACCGTTTCACCCTTACCACCTCGCGGTGGCGGTCTGTTTTCTGTGGCACTGTCCCGCGAGTCACCTCGGATTGCTGTTAGCAATCACCCTGCTCTGTGAAGTCCGGACTTTCCTCGACCCGCCTGAAGCGGGCCGCGGCCGCCCGGCCAACTCGTCCGCGCTGATCACCGTACCGGTAAGCCGATGTGGCGGGCCAACCGTGCCATACTCGCGACGTGAGCGAGTATCCGGGCGACGGTCCTGATCAGCCCAGTGGCTATCCCCCGCTCGGCGGCTATCCGCCGCAGAGCGGCTATGCCCAGCCCGGTTTCTATCCGCCGCCCGGCGCGTACCCGCCGCCGGGCGCGTACCCGACACCGGGCGGTTACGGGGCGCTCGACCCCTACGCTCCGTTCGGCCGGGATCCGATGACCGGTGAGCCGTACTCCGACAAGTCCAAAGCCGCCGCCGGCCTGTTGCAACTGTTTCTGGGTGGTTTCGGCGCGGGCCGGTTCTACCTGGGCTCGAACCAGCTGGCGGTCGCACAGTTGGCCACCTGGATCGTCGGCTTGCTGCTGCTGGTCTTCGGCATCGGCGCACTCATCTGGTTCGGCCTGGGCATCTGGGTGATCGTGGACGCCATCATGATCTTCACCGGCTCGGTGCGCGACCGGTACGGCCGACCGCTGCGGCCCTGAACCGGACGCCCCGATGGCCGCAGCCGTTCCGCCCAACCGTTGGCAGCGCCGCGTCGACGCCGCCGACTGGGCTGCGGTGCGCACCGAACTGGACGAATCCGGCGGCGCCCTGCTCCCCCGCCTGTTGACCGGGCCGGAAGCCGCACGGCTGCGACGGTGCTACACCGACGACACGCGTTTTCGCACCACCGTCGACATGCAGCGACATCGCTACGGCTCCGGCCAATACCGCTATTTCACCGCACCGGCACCCGATCCCGTCGAACCCCTCAAACGGGCGTTGTACCCGCACCTGTTGCCGATCGCCCGGGAGTGGGCGGACCGACTCGGCCGGGAGTCGCCCTGGCCCGACGATTTCGATACCTGGCTGGAGCACTGCCACCGTGCCGGCCAGATCAAACCGACCGCCCTGATGCTGCACTACGGCCCGGGCGACTGGAATGCCCTGCACCGGGATCTCTACGGCGAGTTGGTGTTTCCACTACAAGTCGTGATCAACCTCAGCGATCCGGGCACCGATTACACCGGCGGTGAGTTCCTGCTGGTCGAGCAGCGTCCCCGCGCCCAGTCGCGGGGAATGGCCGTGCAGTTACCCCGGGGGCAGGGCTATGTGTTCACCACCCGCGATCGACCGGTGCGCTCGACTCGGGGATGGTCGACGGCCCCGGTGCGCCACGGGGTCTCCCCGGTCCGATCCGGCCAGCGCTACACCCTCGGATTGATCTTTCACGACGCCGCTTGAGGGACGCCGCTTGAGGGACGCATCCCCTGCGCTGCAGCAGAATCACGTTGCCGAGGCGGTCGTGATCTTCGCGGCCCACGGCGAACGGGTGCACCTGCACAGACCGAGCGAGCGTCGCCGGTCTACAGATAACCCGTCTGGTTGACCAGACGCACCGACGCGGGGCCGTCACCGTAGAACTCGGCGATGCTCAGTGACGCCAGATCCAGATGCAGCCGGTACAAGATGCCCGGGCCGGCGTCCAGCGCCAGCCGCAGCACCGTTTTGATCGGCGTCACATGCGACACCACCAGCACGGTGGAGCCGGCGTGGTCGGCCACGATCCGGTCGCGGGCCCGCTGCACACGCTGTTGCACCGCGTCGAAGCTCTCGCCGCCGGGCGGCTCGGTGGAGGTGTCTTTGAGCCATCGGCGGTGCAGTTCGGGGTCACGCTCGGAGGCCTCGGCGAACGTCAGGCCCTCCCAGGCTCCGAAGTCGGTCTCGGTCAGGTCGTCGTCGACGGTCACGTCCAGGCGCAGGAGCTTCGCCGCCGCGGCCGCGGTGTCGCGGCAGCGCTGCAGTGGCGAACTGACCACTGCGGCAATGCCGCCGCGCTCGGCCAGATAGCGCGCCGCGGACTCCGCCTGGCGCCACCCGGTGTCGGTCAGCGGCGGGTTGCCCCGGCCCGAGTAGCGCCGGTGCACCGACAGTTCGGTCTGCCCGTGCCGCAGCAGCAGCATGCGGGTCGCGGTTCCGGTGGCCCCGGTCCAGCCGGGAGCGGTGGGCGCCGGCGCCGGAGCCGTCTCGGCCTTGTCGGTCGGAGGCTTGTCGATCCC
Source organism: Mycolicibacter sp. MU0083 (assembly GCF_963378075.1). Classification (NCBI taxonomy): domain Bacteria; kingdom Bacillati; phylum Actinomycetota; class Actinomycetes; order Mycobacteriales; family Mycobacteriaceae; genus Mycobacterium; species Mycobacterium kokjensenii. The sequence continues at coordinate 1,620,222 of NZ_OY726394.1, read as the reverse complement.
GGCGGCGGCGTCCATCGCCTCGTTGGCCAGCCGGTCTGCGTGCGAGTTCTTCTCCCGCGGGATCCAGGTGTAGCGGACATGGTCGAATCGCGACGCCAGGTCGCGGGCCTGCCGGTGCAGTGCGATGAGGTCGGGGTGTTTGACCTTCCACCGGCCGGCCATCTGTTCGACCACCAGCTTGGAATCCATGAACACGCCGACCTCGGCGGCACCCAGGCGGGACGCCTCGGTCAATCCGGCGACCAGGCCCCGGTATTCGGCGACGTTGTTGGTGGCGATCCCGATGGCCTCTTTGGCCTCGGCCAGCACATCGGCGCGGTCGGCCGACCACACCACCGCGCCGTATCCGGCCGGTCCCGGGTTGCCACGCGATCCGCCGTCGGCTTCGACTATGACTTTCATCCCACGACCCTCACCAGCGATGCCGCTAACCGAAGTCCTTGACCCGCAACAGGATCGCGTTGCATTCGGGGCAGCGCAGCACCTCGTCGGGCTCGGCGGCCGAGATCCGGGCCAGCTCACCGCGATCGATCTCGATCCGGCAGGCACCACACTGGCCGCCGCGCAGCGGTCCCGCGCCGACCCCGGCCGACGCCCGCTGCCGCTCATAGAGGGCCAGCAGTTCGTCGCCGATCGTCGCGACCAACTCGTCACGGCTGGTGGCGCGCTGCGCGCGGGTGGTCTCGATCTCCGCCAGCGCGGTGTCCACCGCCTCCTGGACCCGGGCCAGGTCGGCGGCCAGACCCTCGACGACGGCCGCTTCGGCGTCCGCCTGGGTCTGCAGTTGCTCCCGCTGCTCCATCAGTTCCAGCAGCGAGTCCTCCAGGCTGGACTGACGTTTCTGCAGCGTCTCCAGCTCGTGCTGCAGGTCGGCGACCTGCTTGACGTTCGTCTGGCTCGAATCCAGCAGCGCACGGTCGCGATCCTCGCGCTGGCGCACCGCGTCGATCTCGGATTCCAGGCGACCGGCCTGGGCGTCCAAGTCCTCCAGCGCCAGCTCCAACGCCGCCAGCCGATCCGCGGCGGCGACCTGATCGGCCTGGATACGCTCGCGCTCCTGCTGCTCGGGCAGGTGCCCGGCACGGTGGGCGATCCGGGCCAATTCGGCGTCCAGCTCCGCCAATTCGAGTAGCGAACGTTGCTGTGCTACTTCGGCTTTCATGGCCGGTCTCCTTCGTGCGCGAGGTTCCAGGGGTCAGTGCGCAGCGTGCTCACGTGCACCGGCAACGTCGCACCGAAATGCGAGCGCAGTATATCGGCGGCTTGAGTGCACCACGGGTATTCACTGGCCCAGTGCGCCACGTCGACCAACGCCATCGGCGACCGGCGGGAGTGCTCGTCGGCGGGATGATGCCGCAGGTCCGCGGTGACGTAGACCTGGACATCGGCGGCGGCCGCGGCGTCCAGCAGTGAATCGCCGGCGCCGCCGCAGACCGCGACCCGCGAGACCTGCAGGTCGGGATCACCGGAGGCGCGTACCCCCCATGACGTGGCTGGCAGCACCGCGGCGACGCGGTTGACGAAGTCGTGCAACGGCTCGGGAACGGCCAGACTCCCGATCCGGCCGATCCCGACACCGGCGGGCAGCGGCTGCAACGCGAGGATGTCGAAAGCCGGCTCCTCGTAGGGGTGTGCGGCCCGCAGCGCCGCGTGGATACGCGCCCTGGCCCGCGCCGGTGCCACGACTTCGACGCGATCCTCGGCGACGCGCTCCACCGCACCCACCTGCCCGATGGCCGGCGTCGCACCGTCGCCCGGCAGGAATTGGCCGGTACCCGGGACGCTCCAGCTGCACTGCGCGTAGTCGCCGATCTGGCCGGCGCCGGCGGCGAACACCGCAGCGCGCACCGAGTCGGCGTAGGCCGCCGGTGTGTAGATCACCCATTTGTCGGTGTCGACCGCCGCAGCGGCGGGGTCCAGAACCGCCTCGACGGTCAGCCCCAGCGCGTCGGCGAGCGCGTCGGACACCCCGGGCGAGGCGGCATCGGCGTTGGTGTGGGCGGTGAACAGGGCGCGGCCGTTGCGGATCAGCCGATGCACCAGCGAGCCCTTGGGGGTGCTGGCCGCCACGGTGTCCACGCCGCGCAGCAGCAGCGGGTGATGCGCCAGCAGCAGACCGCCGGCGGGCACCTCGTCGACCACCGCAGCGGTCGCGTCGACGGCGATGGTCACCGAACTCACCGTCTCGTCCGGGTCACCGCAGACCAGCCCGACGGAATCCCAGGAGTGGGCCAACCCGGGCGGGTAGGCCGCATCCAGTACGTCGATGACGTCAGCCAGCCTCGCGGTCACACTGCAAGACAGTAGTGCGCCACCCGGCGAGCTCTCCGGCCACGTCGGGGACAATGGACCCGTGACACGCACCGGCACCGCCGCCGCCGAACTGGTGATCTTCGACCTGGACGGCACCTTGACCGACTCCGCCGCCGGGATCGTCGCCAGCTTCCGCCATGCGCTGGGCCGGATCGGCGCTCCGATCCCCGAGGGTGATCTCGCCCAGCGGCTGGTCGGCCCGCCGATGCACCACACGCTGGCCGCGATGGGTCTGGGCGCGCGGGCCGAGACGGCGATGGCCGCCTACCGGGCCGACTACACCAGCCGCGGGTGGAAGATGAACACCGTCTTCGACGGGGTGTCCGAGCTGCTGCACGACCTGCGGGCGGCCGGGATCCGGTTGGCCGTGGCGACCTCCAAGGTCGAGCCCACCGCGCGCCGGATCCTCGCTCATTTCGGGCTCGACGGCTATTTCGAGGTGGTGGCCGGGGCCAGTGTCGACGGCGTCCGGGCCGCCAAAGCCGACGTGGTGAGTCATGCCCTGCAACAGTTGTCCCCGCTGCCCGAGCGGGTGCTGATGGTCGGCGACCGGCGCCATGACGTCGACGGTGCCGCCGCGCACGGCATCGACACCGTCTTGGTCGGCTGGGGCTACGGGCGCTCCGACTACGCCGACGTCGCCGACGGCGATGGTGACGGCCCTGTTCCTTGTCCCGACGGTCCGATCGCCCGCGTGCAGACCGTCTCCGAACTACGGGAGGTACTCGGTGTCTGATCCGGCACTGCATGTCACGTTCGTGTGTACCGGCAACATCTGCCGCTCGCCGATGGCCGAGAAGATGTTCGCCCACCAGCTCGCACAGCGCGGCTTGGGCGACCTGGTGCGCGTGAGCAGCGCCGGTACCGCGGACTGGCATGTCGGCAAGGGTGCCGACGAACGCACCAACCGGGTGCTGCGCGACAACGGCTATCCGGTGGAGCATCGCGCCGCCCAGGTCGGTCCCGAGCACGAGTCCGCCGACCTGGTGATCGCGCTGGGGCGCAACCACGTCGGGCTGCTCCAGGGGCTGGGGATTCCCGCCGAGCGGATCCGCATGCTGCGGTCCTTCGACCCGCGTTCGGGCGCGGCCGTACCCGACGTCGACGACCCCTACTACGGCGACCACGACGACTTCGTGCAGGCCTTCACCGTCATCGCGGCGTCGCTGCCGGGTCTGCACGATTGGGTCGACGCCCAGCTGGCACCGGGTCGGGACGGTTGATGCGACGCCTGGCCTTCCTGCTACGCCCGAGCTGGCTGGCTCTGGCGGCGGTGGTGCTGGGCTTCGCCTACCTGTGCTTCACGGTGCTGGCGCCATGGCAGCTGGGGAAGAACACCACCACCTCACGCGCCAACAGTCAGCTGGAGCACGCCCTGACAGCGGAACCGGTGCCGCTGACAACGCTGCTGCCGCATCAGGATTCGTCGGCGCCCGACGAGCAGTGGCGCCCGGTGACGGCCACCGGACGCTACCGCCCCGAAGCACAGGTGCTGGTGCGGTTGCGGGTGATCGACGGGATGCCCGCGGTAGAGGTGCTGACCCCGTTCGCCGTCAAGGGCGGTCCGACGGTGCTGGTGAACCGCGGCTATGTACGCACCGAAGACGGCGGTTCGCGGCTGCCCGAGATTCCGCCGCCGCCGGATTCGGAGGTCACCCTGATCGCGCGCCTGCGGGATCCCCAGGGCGCGGTTCCGGACAAGGCCCCGTTCACCGCCAACGGTTTTCGCCAGGTGTACTCGATCAACACCGAGCAGATCGCGGCGTTCACCGGCGTGCCGCTGACCGGGACCTACCTCCAACTGGGTGAGGACCAGCCCGGCGGGCTGGGTGTCATCGCACTGCCGCGCCGCGACAACGGGCCGTTTCTGTCCTACGGGATCCAGTGGATCGCGTTCGGCATCCTGGCACCGATCGGACTGGGCTATTTCGCGTTCGCCGAGTTGCGGGCCCGCCGGGCGGAAAGCCAGCCGACCGAAGCCGGCTCCGCCGACGGCGACGAACCCCCACCGATGACCGTCGAGCAGAAGCTCGCCGACCGGTACGGACGCCGCCGGTAGGCCACACCACCGGGCGCTGTGCCATTCTGGGGCCATGGTGAACCTTTCGGGTGTCGGGATCTGGAGTGCGTCGCTGCGCTACGGCGACCAGGGTGAGGCCGCCGAAGCGGCCGCCGAATTGGAGGAGCTGGGCTTCGGCGCGCTGTGGATCCCCGATGTCGGCGGCCCGGTGTTGGAGTCGGTGGCCAACCTGTTGGCGGCCACCCGGCAGGTGGTGATCGCCACCGGCATCCTGAACCTGTGGATGCATGAGCCCGCCGATGTCGCCGCGTCGCACGCCTCGCTGACCGCCGAACACGGTGACCGCTTCCTGCTCGGCATCGGGGTCAGTCATGCCCCGCTGATCGACTCTCGCGAACCCGGCCGCTACCGTCGGCCGCTGCACGCGACGGCCACCTTCCTCGACGGCCTGGACGCCGCGGAGACGCCCGTCCCGGTGCAGTCCCGTGTGCTTGCCGCACTCGGCCCGAAGATGCTGGATCTGGCCGCCGCCCGCAGTCGCGGCGCGCACCCGTATCTGGTCACTCCCGACCACACCCGCTTCGCCCGCGAGCAACTCGGTGTCGGCCCGCTGCTGTTGCCCGAGCAGACCGCGATCTTCTGTTCCAGTCGCGAGGAGGCGCGCGAGATCGGTGTTCCGTGGCTGGCCTCTTACCTGGCGCTGCCCAACTACGCCAACAACCTGCTGCGGACGGGCTTCTCCGAGGAGGACATCGCCGACGTCAGCGACCGGTTGTTCGACGCGATCATCGCCTGGGGCACCCCGGAGACCGTGCTCGGCCGGGTCGCCGAACACCATGCGGCCGGCGCCGATCACGTCTGCGTGCAGATGCTCGACGCCGACCCGCGCGCCTTCCCGCGTCAGCAGTGGCGCCGGCTGGCCGACGCCTTGGGCTGAGCCGCCTTGATTCTGGTGGGCGCGGACGGTTTCGAACCGCCGACCGCTGGTGTGTAAAACCAGAGCTCTACCCCTGAGCTACGCGCCCCTGCCTCGGGCAGGTTACCCGGATCGGTACCCCAGACCCAAAACGGCCACTACCCCGCGACGAGCGTGCACAGAATGCCGCCGCGGGCGGCGTGTCGGCGTACAGACACGCGCGCTCGCCGGTGAGGGGCTCAGGCTTTCAGGGCTTCCAGGGCGTCGAGCCAGAGTTGCTGGTCACGCGACTCACCGGGCTGCTTCATCTCGGCGAACCGGATGATGCCGGCCTTGTCGATGACGAACGTGCCCCGGTTGGGAAAGCCGGTCTCGGCGTTGAACACCCCGTAGTCCTGGCTCACCGCACCGTGCGGCCAGAAGTCCGACAGCACCGGGAACAGAAAGCCGCTCTCGGTCGCCCAGATCTTGTGGGTGGGCGGCGGGCCCACCGAGATCGCCAGGGCCACGCTGTCGTCGTTGACGTAGCTGGGCAGGTGGTCGCGCAACTGGTCGAGCTCGCCCTGGCAGATACCGGTGAACGCCAGCGGGAAGAACACCACCAGCACGTTCTTGGCACCCCGGAAGCTGCTCAGCGTCACCAACTGCTGGTTCTGGTCCTTGAGCGCGAAGTCCGGTGCCTGCGCGCCGACCTCCAGCATCAGCGCTTGCCCGACCGCGACTTGGGCTGCACCAGCCGGCTGGCGCTCCAGTCCCCCAGATTCACCGACGAGGTCGGCATCAGCCCCGCCGTCGGCGCCGCCTCGGCGATCTCGGCGGGCTGGACATGGCCCGACCTGCCGGTCTTGGGCGTCAGCACCCAGATCACGCCGTCGTCGGCCAGCGCGGTGATCGCGTCCATCAACGTATCCACCAGATCGCCGTCGCCGTCGCGCCACCACAGCAGCACGACGTCGACCACCTCATCGGTGTCCTCATCGAGCAGTTCACTACCGGAAGCCTCTTCGACATCGGCACGGATGTCGTCGTCGGCGTCGTCGTCCCAGCCGAACTCCTGGACCAACTGTTTGCTTTCGATGCCCAGTTTGCGGGCGAAGCTCGGGGCGTTATCCGCCGCGACCACCGTGCGACCTCCTTCGATCGTCAGCGCGTCGTATGTTAGGGAGTATCGTTGCACAGCTACGCATGCTGGCGCTGAGCATGGGGTTCAGAATGCTTTGCACAGCTGGATCCCCTTCTCCCTGGCGCGATTGAGTTCATCTTTGCGGGCGTTGTACACCGACACCGGCGCCTTGGCCGAAATCGCTGTAGCAACACCCCGTGCAGCCTCGGCATAGGTGTTGAACGCATCCACCAACTCCGAGGACAGCTTCTCGTTGATCGCCTTGGCGACCTCGTCGGCACTGCGATTGAGCGCCTCCACCGCAGGCCCGGCGGTTCCGGGGATGTCCCCGCCGTTGTTGAACGCTTCGACGTACCGGTTCACCACATCGACAGCATCACTGCTGCTGGAGACGAACCGTCCACACGCACCGCGTATCGCCTGAGTCGTCATCGAATGCTGACGCTGGGTCTCGCGGATGCTCGACGTCGCCTCCGACGCCGACACCGAGGACCGATACGCCGGGGCTTCCGAGACGTCCGCCTCCGGGGTACCACCGATGATGCTGGTACAGCCGACGACGCCCATAGCGATCGCCGCGACTCCACCGGCCACCAATGCGCCGACTCGGGCGTGTCGCCGCCTTCGCACGCGCGAAGCGGTCCGCCATCCGATCAGCACAACTTCAAACGTTACCGCGTACCGCTCACCGGGCCGAGATCAACCCACCTGCGGCCACTCACCCACCGCCGGTCGGCGACCGCGTGGGGCAGGATAGAAAAGACAGACCGATAAAACAATCGGGCCGGTGTCATCCCAGCCACAAGCCGGGAGACACATCTTGTCCTCCGAACCAAGGAGCAATGCGTTGAGCACTGAGGCCGCAAATCAGGACCTGGCCAAAAAGCCAAGCACCACAGGCGAATCCGACCGAGTAAGGGTGATCCGCGAAGGTGTGGCGTCGTACCTGCCCGATATCGACTCCGAAGAGACCTCCGAGTGGTTGGAGTCGTTCGACGAACTGCTCGCGCGGTCCGGCCCGGCCCGCGCCCGCTACCTGATGTTGCGGCTGCTCGAACGCGCCGGGGAACAGCGCGTCGCGATCCCCGCACTGACCTCCACCGACTACGTCAACACCATCCCGACCGAACTGGAGCCCTGGTTCCCCGGCGACGAGGAGACCGAGCGCCGTTACCGCCGTTGGATCCGCTGGAACGCCGCGGTGATGGTGCACCGCGCCCAACGTCCCGGCGTCGGCGTGGGCGGCCACATCTCCACCTACGCATCCTCCTCGACGCTCTATGAGGTCGGTTTCAACCACTTCTTCCGCGGCAAGGACCACCCCGGCGGCGGCGACCAGGTGTTCATCCAGGGCCACGCCTCCCCCGGCATCTATGCCCGCGCCTTCCTCGAGGGCCGACTGAGCACCCATCAACTCGACGGCTTCCGCCAGGAGCACAGCCACCCCGGCGGCGGCCTGCCCTCCTACCCGCACCCGCGCCTGATGCCCGACTTCTGGGAATTCCCCACGGTGTCGATGGGCCTGGGGCCGATGAACGCCATCTACCAGGCCCGGTTCAACCACTACCTGCACGACCGGGGCATCAAGGACACCTCCGACCAGCACGTGTGGTGCTTTCTGGGCGACGGCGAGATGGACGAACCCGAAAGCCGCGGCCTGCTGCAGATGGGGGCACTGGAGGGCCTGGACAACCTGACCTTCGTCATCAACTGCAACCTGCAACGTCTCGACGGCCCGGTGCGCGGCAACGGCAAGATCATCCAGGAACTGGAGTCGTTCTTCCGTGGCGCGGGCTGGAACGTGATCAAGGTGGTGTGGGGCCGCGAATGGGATGCCCTGCTGCACGCCGACCGTGACGGCGCCCTGGTCAACCTGATGAACGTCACCCCCGACGGGGACTATCAGACCTACAAGGCCAACGACGGCGGCTACGTGCGCCAACACTTCTTCGGCCGCGACCCGCGCACCAAGGCCCTGGTGGAAAACCTCTCCGACCAAGACATCTGGCACCTCAAACGCGGCGGCCACGACTATCGCAAAGTCCATGCCGCCTACCGCGCCGCCATCGAACACAAGGGCCAGCCGACGGTCATCCTGGCCAAAACCATCAAGGGCTACAGCCTGGGCAGCTACTTCGCCGGCCGCAACGCCACCCACCAGATGAAGAAGTTCCGCCTGCAAGACCTCAAGGACTTCCGCGACGAGATGCGGATCCCGATCCCGGACTCCGAACTCGAGGCCAACCCCTACCTGCCGCCCTACTACCACCCCGGGGAGCAAGCGCCCGAGATCCGCTACCTGCTGGATCGCCGCCGTGCCCTGGGCGGCTTCGTGCCCCGGCGCCGCACCACCGCCCGCACCCTGGCACTGCCGGGCCCGGACGCCTATGCGGCGGTCAAGAAGGGCTCCGGCAACCAGGAGGTCGCCACCACCATGGCGACCGTGCGGGTGTTCAAAGAATTGTTGCGGGACAAGCAGATCGGCCCGCGGCTGGTACCGATCATCCCCGACGAGGCCCGCACGTTCGGGATGGACTCCTGGTTCCCGTCGCTGAAGATCTACAACCGCAACGGCCAGCTCTACACCTCCGTCGACGCCGACCTGATGCTGGCCTACAAGGAGAGCGAAGTCGGCCACATCCTGCACGAGGGCATCAACGAGGCCGGCTCGACGGCGTCGTTCACCGCCGTGGGCACCTCCTACGCCACCCACGACGAGCCGATGATCCCGATCTACATCTTCTATTCGATGTTCGGCTTCCAGCGCACCGGCGACGGCCTGTGGGCCGCCGCGGACCAGATGGCGCGCGGATTCGTCCTCGGCGCCACCGCCGGACGCACCACGCTGACCGGTGAAGGCCTCCAGCACGCCGACGGGCACTCCCTGCTGCTGGCGTCCACCAACCCCGCCGTGGTCTCCTACGATCCCGCGTTCGCCTACGAGGTCGCCCACATCATCGACAGCGGCCTGCAGCGCATGTTCGGTCCCGACCCGGAGAACGTCTACTTCTACATCACCCTCTACAACGAGCCCTACGTCCAACCGGCCGAACCCGACGGATTCGATCCCGAGGGTCTGCTGCGCGGTATCTACCGCTACCGCAAAGCGGCCGAAAGCCGGGCGAGCACCGCGCACATCCTCGCCTCCGGCGTCGCGATGCCCGAGGCACTGCGCGCCGCGGACCTGTTGGCCGCCGACTGGGACGTGGCCGCCGACGTCTGGTCGGTCACCAGTTGGGGTGAGCTCAACCGCGACGGCGTCGCGATCGAACGCCAACGCCTGCGCCACCCCCAGCGCCCGGTCGACGTCCCCTATGTGACCCGGGTGCTCTCCGAGGCGCTGGCCGACACTCCGGGCCCGGTGGTCGCCGTGTCGGATTGGATGCGCGCGGTGCCCGAACAGATCCGGCCGTGGGTACCCGGTGACTACACCACCCTGGGGACCGACGGTTTCGGGTTCTCCGACACCCGGCCCGCCGCCCGTCGTTACTTCAACACCGACGCCGAGTCCATCGTGGTGGCGGTGCTGGCCGCACTGGCCCGTGACGGCGCCGTCGACGCCTCCGCACCGATCGCCGCGGCGACGCGCTACCAGATCGACGACGTGCTGGCCGCGCCGGAACAGACCTCGGATCCGGGTGTGGCCTGACCCGGCCACACCCACTTGTGGGTATCAACCAGAATTCAGGCGTAGCTTTTAGGGATGCCTGACAAGTCCGCTTCGACCCCTCCGGGGAGTCCGGTCCTGCCGCGTTCCACGTTGGACCTGCTCAGCGCGGTCCCGGACACCATCCTGCGCAGGCTCAAGAACTATTCGGGCCGGCTCGCCACCCAGGCCGACGCGGTGATGGGCGAACGACTGCCGTTCTTCGCCGAATTGGAGGCGTCGCAGCGGGCCAGCGTCCAACTGGTGGTGCAGACCGCGGTGGTCAACTTCGCCGAGTGGATGCGCGACCCGCACGGCAACGTCAGCCACACCGCGCAGGCCTTCGAGTTGGTGCCCCAGGACCTGACGCGGCGCATCGCACTGCGGCACACCGTCGACATGGTGCGGGTCACCATGGAGTTCTTCGAGGAAGTCGTGCCGTTGTTGGCCCGCTCCGAAGAAGAGGTCTCCGCGCTGACGGTGGGCATCCTCAAATACAGTCGCGACCTGGCCTTCACCGCGGCGTCGGCCTACGCGGACGCCGCCGAGGCCCGGGGCACCTGGGACTCCCGGATGGAGGCCAGCGTGGTGGACGCCGTGGTGCGCGGCGACACCGGGCCCGAACTGCTCAGTCGCGCCGCGGCGCTGAACTGGGACACCACCGCTCCGGCCACCGTCGTGGTCGGCACCGCCCCACCGGGACCGGACGCCTTCGCCGGGCAGAAGGCCAGCCAGGATGTCCGCGACGTCGCCGAACGTCACGGCCGTGCGGCGTTGACCGACGTCCACGGCACCTGGCTGGTGGCCATCGTGTCCGGCCCGCTGTTGCCCACCCAGAAGTTCTTCGCCGACCTGCTCGGCGCGTTCTCCGACGGGCCGGTGGTGATCGGCCCGACCGCGCCGACGCTGACCGCGGCCTACCACAGCGCCAGCGAGGCGATCTCGGGGATGAACGCCGTCGTCGGCTGGACCGGGGCACCGCGCCCGGTGCTGGCCCGCGAACTGCTGCCGGAGCGGGCCCTGATCGGGGACGCCTCGGCGATCGCGGCGCTACACACCGACGTGATGCGACCTCTGGCCGAGGCGGGCCCCACGCTCACCGAGACCCTCGACGCGTATCTGGACTGCGGTGGCGCGATCGAGGCCTGCGCACGAAAGTTGTTCGTTCATCCCAACACGGTCCGGTACCGGCTCAAGCGGATCGCCGACTTCACCGGACGCGATCCGGCGGTCCCCCGCGACGCCTATGTGCTGCGGGTCGCGGCGACGGTGGGGCGGCTGGCCAATCAGGCGCAGCATGCCACCATCAGCAGCGCAGACGTGACGTATGCCACCGACAGCGCCGCGCTACCACCCGCGACCGGCTGATCCACCGCGCACCCGGAAGCAGCCTTGCCCCGACGTGTTGTCGCAGTTAGGTATCGAATGCATCGCATGAATCGACTAATTTGTAGGGTCTCCACAAAAACATAAGACAATGTTCATAATCTAGGACATCCTGCAAAACGCTCTTCACAATGTTCTCTTAAAGACGTGATTGCGTTGCTCGCTCCCGGACAGGGATCGCAGACTCCCGGCATGCTGGTGCCGTGGTTGGAGTCGGCCGACTCCGACGCCGCCCGCGATCAGCTGACCGCCTGGTCGGAGATCAGCGGCCTGGACCTGATCACGCTGGGCACCACCGCGACCGCCGAAGAGATCACCGACACCGCGGTCACCCAACCCTTGGTGGTGGCGGCGACTCTGCTGGCCTACGCCGAGCTGACCAAGCGACGCAACGGATCGGCCCTCGGCGCCGACGTGGCCGTCGCCGGCCACTCCGTCGGTGAGATCGCCGCCTACGCGATCGCCGGCGTGATCTCCGCCGACGACGCCGTCCTGCTGGCCGCCATCCGCGGCCGGGAGATGGCGAAGGCCTGTGCTCTCGAGCCCACCGGCATGGCCGCGGTGCTCGGCGGAGACGAAGCCGAGGTGTTGGCCCGACTCGAACAGCTCGACCTGACCCCGGCCAACCGCAACGCCGTCGGCCAGATCGTGGCCGCCGGGCCGCTGCCCGCGCTCGACAAGCTCGCCGAAGACCCGCCGGCCAAGGCCCGGGTCCGCAAGCTGGCCACCGCCGGGGCGTTCCACACCCAGTACATGGCGCCCGCGCTGGAGGCCTACGCCGCCGCCGCGGACAAGATCGTCGCCGCGGGCGTCTCCGAGCCCACCGTCACCCTGCTGTCCAACCGCGACGGACAGCCCGTGACGTCGGCGGCCCAGGCGATGGAGCACCTCGTCGCGCAGATGACCCGGCCGGTGCGCTGGGATCTGTGCACCGAGACGTTGCGCGCCCGCGAGGTAACGGCGATCGTGGAGTTCCCGCCCGCCGGCACCCTGGCGGGCATCGCCAAACGCGAACTTCGGGGGACCCCGACGCACGCCGTCAAAGCCCCCGCGGATCTGGACGGGCTCCCCGAGTTCTAACGCCCGCATCCAAACCTGCACCACCCAAAACGCAGTAATCACCCGCACACCCCGTGCGGATCCAACCGAAGGGAAACACAGTGGCTGCCAGCCAGGAAGAAATCATCGCCGGTCTCGCCGAGATCATCGAAGAGGTGACCGGGATCGAGCCCAGCGAGGTCACCGTCGAGAAGTCCTTCGTCGACGACCTGGACATCGACTCGCTGTCGATGGTGGAGATCGCCGTTCAGACCGAAGACAAGTACGGCGTGAAGATCCCCGACGAGGACCTCGCGGGCCTGCGCACCGTCGGTGACGTGGTGGGCTACATCCAGAAGCTCGAGGCCGAGAACCCCGAGGCTGCCGCCGCACTGCGCGAGAAGTTCGGTTCCGAGAGCTAATCGTGTCCTCTAAGCCTTCGACGGCCAACGGCGGTTACCCCAGTGTGGTGGTAACCGCCGTTGAGGCCACGACATCGCTCGGTGCCGACATCGACAGCACCTGGAAAGCCCTGCTGGCCGGCGAAAGCGGTATCCACGTCCTCAAGGGTGAGTTCACCGAGAAGTGGGACCTGGCGGTCAAGATCGGCGGCCAGCTCAAGGACCCGGTCGACGACCACATGGGTCGGCTCGACATCCGGCGTATGTCGTACGTGCAGCGGATGTCCAAGCTGATCAGTGGCCGACTCTGGGAGAACGCCGGTTCGCCCGAGGTCGACAAGGACCGGCTCGCGGTCGTCATCGGCACCGGTCTGGGCGGCGGCGAGAAGATCGTCGAGACCTACGACCTGATGAACGAGGGCGGGCCCCGCAAGGTCTCGCCGCTGGCCGTCCAGATGATCATGCCCAACGGCGCGGCCGCCGTCGCCGGACTGCAGCTCGGCGCGCGCGCCGGAGTCATCACCCCGGTCTCGGCCTGCTCGTCGGGTTCCGAGGCGATCGCCCACGCCTGGCGCCAGATCGTCATGGGTGACGCGGACATGGTCGTCTGCGGCGGCGTGGAGGGCGGCATCGAGGCCCTGCCGATCGCGACGTTCTCGATGATGCGTGCCATGTCGACCCGCAACGACGAGCCCGAGAGGGCCTCGCGTCCGTTCGACAAGGACCGCGACGGATTCGTGTTCGGCGAGGCCGGCGCGATGATGATCATCGAGACCGAAGAGCACGCCAAGGCGCGCGGCGCCAAGCCGCTGGCCCGCCTGATGGGCGCCGGAATCACCTCCGACGCCTACCACATGGTGGCTCCCGGCCCCGACGGTAAGCGCGCCGGTTACGCGATGAAGCGGTCGCTGGAGCTGGCGGGCCTGTCCGCCAAGGACGTCGACCACATCAACGCGCACGGCACCGCCACCCCGATCGGTGACACCGCCGAGGCGAACGCGATCCGGGAAGCCGGTTGCCAGCACGCCGCGGTGTATGCGCCCAAGTCGGCGCTGGGCCACTCCATCGGAGCGGTCGGTGCGTTGGAGTCGGTGCTGACGGTGCTCTCGTTGCGTGACGGGGTCATCCCGCCGACGCTGAACTACGAGACGCCGGACCCCGAGATCGATCTGGACGTGGTGGCGGGCGAGCCCCGTTACGGCGACTACAAGTACGCAATCAACAACTCGTTCGGCTTCGGTGGGCACAACGTCGCGCTCGCCTTCGGGCGGTACTGACGCTCCGACACGAAAAAGGAGTTCGCACGACCCATGTCAACACTGGCTACAGGCAACGGTTTTCCCAACGTCGTCGTCACCGGTTTTGCCATGACGACCGCTCTGGCCGGCGACGCAGAGAGCACCTGGAAAGGTCTGCTCGACGGCCAGAGCGGGATTCGTACGCTCACCGACTCGTTCGTCGAGGAATACGACCTCCCGGTACGGATCGGTGGGCACCTCGTCGAACCCCCGGAAGCCTTCGACGAGGGGCTGACCCGGCAAGAACTGCGACGCCTGTCCTATCTGCAGAAGATGTCCACGGTTCTGGGTCGGCGTGCGTGGGCGCACGCCGGTTCGCCCGAGGTCGACACGACGCGCCTGATGGTGGCGGTCGGCACCGGGATGGGGTCCTCCGAGGAGCTGGTCTGGGCCTACGACGGCATGCGGGAACGAGGCCTGCGAGCCGTCTCGCCGCTGGTCGTGCAGAAGTACATGCCCAACGGGGCGGCGGCGGCCATCGGGCTGGACCGCAAGGCCAAGGCCGGGGTGATCACCCCGATCTCGGCCTGCGCGTCGGGATCCGAGGCCATCGCCCACGCCTGGCAACAGATCGTGCTCGGTGAGGCCGACGTGGCGATCTGCGGTGGCGTGGAGACCCGGATCGAAGCGGTGCCCATCGCCGGGTTCGCCCAGATGCGCATCGTGTTGTCCAACTCCAACGACGACCCGGAGGGCGCCTGCCGACCGTTCGACCGCGACCGCAACGGGTTCGTGTTCGGCGAAGGCGGTGCGGTGCTGGTGATCGAGACCGAGGAGCACGCCAAGGCGCGCGGAGCCGAGATCTTCGCCCGCCTGATGGGTGCCTCGATCACCTCCGACGGCTACCACATCGTGGCGCCGGACCCCGACGGCCAGAGTGCGGGCCGGGCCATGACGCGGGCGATCCAGGTGGCCGGGCTGACCCCCGCCGACATCACCCACGTCAACGCGCACGCCACCGGCACCTCGGTCGGTGACGTCGCCGAGGGCCACGCCATCAACAACGCACTGGGAGCGCACGGCGGCAACGCCGCGGTGTACGCCCCCAAGGCGGCACTCGGTCACTCGGTCGGCGCGGTCGGCGCGGTGGAATCCATCCTGACCGTGCTGGCCCTGCGCGACCAGGTCATCCCCGCGACCCGCAACCTGACCAATCTCGACCCCGAGATCGACCTGGACGTGGTGGCCGGAGAGCCACGACCGGGCAACTACGAATACGCGATCAACAACTCGTTCGGATTCGGCGGACACAACGTCGCGCTGGCCTTCGGTCGGTACTGAAGACCATCAACGGACCCGGCACGAGACCCGCGAGCAATCGACCAAGGAGAGGCGCGATGACGACTATGGCTCCCGAAACGGTGGGCGAATCGCTAGATCCGCGCGATCCCCTGCTGCGACTGTCGACGTTCTTCGACGACGGCACCGTGGAGTTGCTGCACGAGCGTGACCGCTCCGGGGTGCTGGCGGCGAGCGGCACCGTCAACGGCGTGCGCACCATCGCGTTCTGCACCGACGGCACCGTGATGGGCGGTGCGATGGGCATCGACGGCTGTAACCACATCGTCGACGCCTACGACACCGCGATCGCCGAGCAGAGCCCGATCGTGGGCCTGTGGCACTCCGGCGGCGCTCGACTCGCCGAGGGTGTGCGCGCCCTGCACGCGGTGGGGCTGGTCTTCGAAGCGATGATCCGGGCATCCGGCTACATCCCGCAGATCTCGGTGGTGGTCGGATTCGCCGCCGGCGGCGCCGCCTACGGCCCGGCGCTGACCGACGTGATCGTGATGGCGCCCGAGGGCCGGGTGTTCGTCACCGGTCCCGACGTGGTGCGCAGCGTCACCGGCGAGGACGTCGACATGGCCGCCCTCGGCGGGCCCGACACCCACCACAAGAAGTCCGGTGTGTGCCACATCGTCGCCGACGACGAACTCGACGCCTACGAGCGGGGCCGCCGCCTGGTCGGGTTGTTCTGCCAGCAGGGGCATTTCGACCGCAGCAAGGCCGAAGCGCACGACAGCGACCTGCACGCACTGCTGCCCGAATCGGCGCGCCGCGCCTACGATGTGCATCCGCTGGTGACCGCACTGCTCGACGACGACGCACCGTTCGACGAGTTCCAGGGGAAGTGGGCTCCGTCGATGGTGGTCGGGCTGGGTCGGCTGGCCGGGCGCACCGTCGGGGTGCTGGCCAACAACCCGCTGCGGCTCGGTGGCTGCCTGAACTCCGAGAGCGCCGAGAAGTCGGCCCGATTCGTGCGGCTGTGCGACGCGTTCGGCATCCCGCTGATCGTGATCGTGGACGTGCCGGGTTACCTGCCCGGGGTCGGCCAGGAGTGGGGCGGCGTGGTGCGCCGCGGCGCGAAGCTGCTGCACGCGTTCGGTGAGGCCACCGTCCCGCGGGTCACGCTGGTCACCCGTAAGACCTACGGCGGGGCCTACATCGCGATGAACTCCCGGTCGTTGGGTGCCACCAAGGTGTTCGCCTGGCCGGACGCCGAGGTCGCGGTGATGGGCGCCAAGGCCGCGGTCGGCATCCTGCACAAGAAGAAGCTGGCCGCCGCCGCCGACCACGAGCGTGACGCCCTGCACGAGGAGCTGGCGCTCGAGCACGAGCGGATCGCGGGCGGGGTGGACAGCGCCATCGACATCGGCGTCGTCGACGAGAAGATCGACCCGTCACACACCCGCAGCAAGATCACCCAGGCCCTGGCCGAGGCACCCGCCCGCCGCGGCCGGCACAAGAACATCCCGCTGTAGGGGCGCCCCCCTCATCCCTCATCCCTCATCCCTCATCCCTCATCCCTCATCCCTCATCCCTCATCCCTCATCCCTCATCCCTCATCTCGCGAGCGAGCGTGTCTGTACACCGACACGCCGTGATCCGCGTACAACCGCGCACGCTCGCCGGCCGATTCAGCGCGTGGTGTACCCGCCGTTGGCGAAGATCGTCTGCCCGGTGACCCAGTGCCCGCCGTCGAGTAGGAACAGCACCAGCGGCGCGATGTCCTCGATCCGGGTCAACCGGTTGCCCATGCCCTGCGACTTGTGGAACTCGACTCGCTCGGGGGTCTCCTGCGGGTAGAAGAACGGGGTGTCCATCGGACCGGGGGCGACGCTGTTGACGCTGATCCCCCGGGTTCCGAACTCCTTGGCCGCCGCCCGGGTGAAGTGCTCCACCGGACTCTTGGACCCCGCATAGGTGGAGTAGCCGTCGGTGAACGCGCCGAGCAGCGCGGTCACGATCGTCACCACCGCGCCGTTGTCGTTGAGTCGCCTGCCGGCCTGCTGCAGAAAGAAGTAGGCGGCCTTGGCGTTGACGTCGAACATCGAATTATATTCGGCTTCAGTGGTTTCCAGTATCGGCTTTCGCAGCACCTTGCCGACGGTGTTGATCGCGAAATCCACCCCGCCGAACGCGTCGACCGCCGCGTCGAACAACGCGGTGACATTGGCCGGAGCGCTGAGGTCGCCCTGCACCTTGATCGCCTTGGCACCGGTGGCCCGTACCGCCGCGACGGTGGCGTCCGCGTCGGATTCCGAACCGTCGCTGTTGTAGTGCACGGCCACGTTGACACCCCTCGAAGCCAACGTGACGCTGATCAACCCGCCCAGGTTCTTCGCCCCGGCGGCCACCACCGCAGACTTCCCCACCAGATCACTCATGGATATCCCCCTCGTCGTCGCAGACCATGAAACTAACCGGCCATTCCACAAATAAGAAACAGATAATTACGGATGTTCAACAACCATCATTTGTGGATAGCATGGGTCGATGTCCCCGGTCCCCGATCTGCGTCGCCTGACCCACTTCATCGCCGTCGCCGAGTCCGCGGGATTCACCAGTGCGGCCCAGCACCTGCACCTGTCGCAGCAGGCGCTGTCGCATTCGGTACAGCAGTTGGAGAAGGAGATCGGCGTACCGCTGCTGACGCGCTCCGGCCGCCGGATCACGGTGACGGCGGCCGGCCAGGTTCTACTGGACGAGGGTCGCGTACTGCTGGCGGCGGCCCGGACCCTCACCCGACACACCCGCGCCGCCGCCGGCGCGCAACCGGCCGAATTCGTGATCGGCCACTCCCCCGCGATCAGTACCCACGAGGCGTACTCGCTGATCGCACCTGCGATCGCCGCGGCACCCGACACGTCGTTCACGGTCATGCAACTGTTTCCCGACCGGCTCACCGCCGGTGTGCGCGACGGCGACGTGCAACTGGGCCTGCGCCGGGCGGTGGTGCCCCAGGAGCAACTCGCCGGTGCGGTGATCCGCTACGACACGCTGCGGGTCGCCGTACGTACCGATCACCGGCTGGCCACCCGCGGCCGGATCGGCATCGCCGAACTCGCCGACGAACCGATCGCGCTGTGGGCGCCGCCGGGCGCCTCCTACTACAGCGACTTCCTGATCAACGCCTGCCGCCGCGCCGGGTTCGAACCCCAATACCGGGTCAGCCGGGTGCAGGGCTGCCCGCCGGAGGTGGCGGCGCTGACCGAGAACGCCGCCGCGTTCGTCACCGCGGCGGCCGGCCCGACGGTCGGCGGCGCCGTGACGATCATCGATCTCGATGAGCCCCTGCTGGTACCGCTGCAGGGGCTGTGGCAGCCGCATACCAGCTCCGCGGTGAGGGATCTGATTCTTCGTCAGTCCCCCGCCGGTTGATCCGGCATGGGGGCGAACTCCCGCGCTACCGCGAGCACCCGATCGCGATCGGAGTCCACCAGGCCTATCCGGGTGCGACGATCCACGATGTCGGCCACGGTCAGCGCGCCTTCGTGGCTGACCGCGTACTCGAATTCGGCTCGGAGAACATCGATTCCGTCGGCCACCGGGTCTCCCGGACGGCGGCAGGTGCCGGCGGCCAGCACGTTGGCCGCCTCGGCGCCGTAGCGCGCAACCAGCGATGCCGGCAGTTCTGCCGCCGGGCCCTGCGCGCCGGGATTGCCGGGGGCCCCGATCAGCGGCAGATCGCGGGTGCGGCAGGACGACGCCGCCAGGCCCCGCGCCCGCACCGCGCGATCCAGCACGTCTTCGGCCATGTGCCGGTATTCGGTCAGTTTGCCGCCGATCACGCTGAACACTCCCGACCCCGATTCGACGACGGCGTGGTTGCGTGAGACATCCGCGGTGCGCCCCTCCCCGGTATCGATCAGCGGCCGCAGCCCGGCATAGGCGCCGCGGACATCCGTCATCCACAGGGCGGTGTCGAGTGCGGTGTTGACGGTGTCGAGCAGGAACGAGATCTCCGCATCGGTGGGCCGCGGGACGTCGGGAATCGGTCCGGGTGCTTCTTCGTCGGTCAGCCCCAGGTAGACACGGCCCAATTGTTCGGGCATCGCGAAGACGAATCTGTTCAGTTCGCCGGGGATCGGAACCGTCAGGGCCGCAGTCGGATTGCCGAAAGCCGCCGCGTCGAACACCAGGTGGGTCCCGCGGCTCGGCCGAAGCCGCAGCCCCGGGTCGATGTCGGCGGCCCACACCCCGGTCGCGTTGATCACCGTTCGGGCCGCGACGTCGAACGATGCGCCGGAGAACCGGTCGGTCAACCGCACCCCGTCCCCGGTGGCCTGCGACGCGGCGACATAGGTCAGGACCGTCGCACCGTGCTGCGCCGCCGTGCGGGCCACCGCCGTGACCAGTCTCGCGTCGTCGATCAACTGTCCGTCATAGGCCAGCAGGCCCCCGTCGAGGCCGTCCCGGCGCACCGTCGGCGCCAGTTGCGCGGCCCGCTCGGCCGAGATCCGGCGCGACCGCGGCAACACCTCCGGCGAGGTTCCGGCCAGCCGGCGCAGCCCGTCGCCGGCCAGGAATCCCGCCCGCACCAGGGCACGGTCGCGGGTGCGCATCGAGGCCAGCAGCGGAACCAGTTGCGGCATGGCCCGCACCAGGTGAGGAGCGTTGCGGCTCATCAGGATTCCGCGTTCGATGGCACTGCGTCGCGCGATACCGACGTTGCCGGTCGCCAGATACCGCAGCCCGCCGTGCACCAGTTTGGAGCTCCACCGGCTGGTCCCGAATGCCAGGTCGTGTTTGTCCACGCACACCACCCGCAGGCCGCGGGTGGCCGCGTCCAGTGCGATCCCGGTGCCGGTGATGCCCGCCCCGATCACGACGACGTCGACGGTCCCCCCGTCGGCCAGCGCGGTCAGTTCGGCGGTACGGCGGGCGGCGTTGAGCGCGGCGAAGTCCGGGATCACGACAGGTACCTGTTCAGGGTGTAGGCCAGTTCAACCGAGAGGGCGTCCTCATCCAGGATCGGCGCGACCACCTGCGCCGACTGAATGGCCGATTGGGTGATCAGCAGACACATCGCCGCGAGCCGGCGGGGATCGCCGGCCCGGACCTCGCCACCGTCCTGCGCGTTGCGGAGTTCGCCGGCGACCAGGTCGATCAACCGCCGTTGGCTGGCGCCCATCCGCTCGGCGATATAGACCATCGCCAACTCGGGGGCATGATGCAGCACCTGCATCACCACGTCGTCGTGGCGCAGTCGGGCGGCCACCGCGACGATCCGCGTCACCAGCGCCGCGCGCCCGGAACCGGGTTGCGCCACCTCGGACCAGGCGGCGGTGATGCGTGCCGTCAGCAGTGCGGCGATCACCGATCGACTGTCCGGCCAGCGCCGGTAGACCGTGGGGCGACTGACCCCGGCACGGCGCGCGATGGCCGCCAGCGTCACCCGTTCAACGCCCAGCGCGAGCAGACAGCTGGCGGCGGCCTCGAGGATCCGTTCCCCGACCTCCACCTGCTCGTCATTACTAGTTGACAGCATCTGTAATACTGTAACGCATGACGCCGGCCGATGCCCAGGACGCCCTGACCCCTCCGATGAAGTGGAACGCCTGGGGCGATCCGGCCGCGGCCAAACCGCTCTCCGACGGCATCCGACAACTGCTGAAGGCGGCGCTCGGAGTGGACGGCTCGAGCGCCACAGAGCCGGACCCGAGTCAGGTACGGCTGCGCCCGTCGGCGCTGACCGACGAACACCGGCAGGCACTGGAGGCCATCGTCGGGGCGGAGCACTGCCGAACCGGCCACCTCGATCGACTGCTGCACGCCGGGGGTAAGTCAACACCGGACCTGTTGCGGCGTAACGGTTCCGACATCCAAGATGCACCCGATGCAGTACTGCTTCCGGGCTTCGACCTCGACATCGCGGCAATCCTGGAGTACTGCGGCAACCACCGCATCGCGGTGGTGCCGTTCGGCGGCGGAACCAGCGTCGTCGGCGGGCTCGACCCGATCCGCGGCGACGCTTTCACCGCGGTGATCTCGCTGGACCTGCGCCGCTTCGACGCGCTGCACAGCCTCGACGAGGTGTCCGGCGAGGCGGAGTTCGGCGCCGGGGTGACCGGCCCCGCGGCGGAACGGCTACTCGGCGAACGCGGGTACTCCCTGGGCCACTTCCCGCAGAGCTTCCAATTCGCCACCCTCGGCGGCTTCGCCGCCACCCGCTCGTCGGGCCAGGACTCGGCGGGCTACGGCCGATTCGACGACATGGTCCGCGGCCTGCGGGCGATCACCCCGGCGGGCGTGCTGGAGTTGGGCCGCGCCCCGGCCTCGGCCGCCGGTCCCGACCTGCGTCAGCTGCTGCTGGGCTCGGAGGGCGTCTTCGGTGTCATCACCCGGGTGCGGGTGCGGGTGCATCCGACGCCGGAGACCACCCGCTACGAGGCGTGGTCGTTTCCCGATTTCACCACCGGCGCCGCGGCACTGCGCGCGGTCACCCAGACCGGCACCGGGCCCACCGTCATCCGCCTCTCCGACGAAGCCGAGACCGGTGTGAACCTGGCGACCACCGAGCAGATCGGCGAACAGCAGATCACCGGTGGCTGTCTGGCGATCACCCTGTTCGAGGGCACCGCCGAGCACACCGCGAGCCGGCACGCCGAAACCCGGGCGGTGCTGGAGGCGCACGGCGGCACCTCACTGGGCGAAGAACCTGCGCGGGCCTGGGAGCACGGCCGATTCGGTGCACCGTACCTGCGCGATTCACTGCTGGCCGCCGGGGCGCTCTGCGAGACGCTGGAGACCGCCACCGACTGGTCGCGGGTTCCCGCACTCAAAGCCGCCGTCACCGAGGCGTTGACCACCGCACTGGCCGACAGCGGGACGCCGGCGCTGGTGCTGTGCCACATCTCGCACGTCTACCCGACCGGCGCGTCGCTGTACTTCACCGTGGTCGCAGGCCAGCGCGGCAACCCCATCGAGCAGTGGAGCGCCGCGAAAGCCGCGGCAAGCCAAGCAATCATGAACGCCGGCGGCACCATCACCCATCACCACGCCGTGGGCGCCGACCACCGGCCCTGGATGAGCCGGGAGGTCGGCGAACTGGGTGTGCAGGTGTTGCGCGCCGTGAAGGCCACGCTGGATCCGGCCGGCATTCTCAACCCCGGCAAACTGATTCCATGAACCCGCGCCCGCAGAACCGCCGCGTGATCGACCGGGTCGCGCTGCTGACCAACCCGGCGGCCGGACACGGCAACGCCCGGCATGCCGCGGAGCGGGCTTTGGCGCGATTCCAGCAGCGCGGCATCGATGTCCAGCATCTCGTCGGCGCCGATCCCGGCCATGCCCGGAGACTGCTCGACGACGCCCTGGCGGCGGGCACCGACGCCGTGGTGGTGGCCGGCGGTGACGGCGTCATCTCCCTGGCATTGCAGTCGCTGGCGCTCGGCGACGTGCCACTGGGCATCATCCCGGCCGGCACCGGCAACGATCACGCCCGCGAATACGGTCTGCCCACAGGAGATCCGGAAGCCGCCGCCGACGTCGTCGTCGACGGCCGGATCGAGACGGTCGATCTGGGCCGGATCGCCGGCGACGACGGCGCGGTGTCCTGGTTCGGCACCGTGATGGCTGCCGGTTTCGATTCACTGGTCAGCGACCGGGTCAACCGGATGCGCTGGCCGCACGGCCGGATGCGCTACAACGTGGCGATGGTGGCCGAGATGTCGCGGCTCCGACTCCTGCCGTTCCGGCTGACGTTCGACGACGATGAGCAGCTGGAGATCGCATTGACGCTGGCGGCGTTCGGCAACACCCGCAGCTACGGCGGGGGGATGCTGATCTGCCCGGACGCCGACCACGCCGACGGCCTGCTCGACGTCACCATGGTGCATTCGGATTCGCGGGCCAAGCTGATCAGGCTGTTCCCGACGGTGTTCAAGGGCACCCACGTGCTGCTCGACGAGGTCAGCAGCCGTCGGGCGTCGTCGATTCGGGTGGAGTGCCCGGGGATCAACGCCTACGCCGACGGGGACTATGTCCGCCCGCTGCCGGTGACGGTGTCGGCGGTGCCCGGCGCGCTACAGATCCTGCGCCCGCCCCTCTAACCGCGGAGAAAAACGCGGCCGGGAAATCAGCCCACGCCGCGGCTGAGCCAGGACACCTCCGCGCCCTCCCCGCCGTCGCGGTAAGGCTCCAGCGCCTCGTCCCACGCGGCACCCAGCACGGTCTCCAACTCGGCGGCCAGCGCGTCGGCGCCGGCGGCCATCAAGCTGCGCAGCCGGTTCTCCCCGACCATCACATCGCCGTTGGCGCTCATCGTTCCGCTCCACAACCCGAGCTGCGGGGTGTGGCTGAACCGCTGGCCGTCCACTCCGGTGCTGGGGTCCTCGGTGATCTCGAAGCGCAGCACCGACCAGGAGCGCAGCGCGCTGGCCAGCCGGGCACCGGTGCCGACCGGGCCCACCCAGTTGACGACCGCACGCAATTGTCCCGGCATCGCCGGTTGCGGCGTCCAGTTGAGTTTCGCCTGGCCGTTGCGGGCGCCCAGGGTCGAGGTCAGTGCCCACTCGACATGCGGGCATACCGCCGCGGGCGAGGCGTGGATGTACACCACGCCGCTGGTCACGTCGGCGAATTGATTCGTCGCGCGCATCAGTTGCTCCTTCGGCTCCACGAGGGACGTCTTCCCCAACGACCTGGTGGATTCCTGCAGAGCAGTGATACTGCTGAGTATTTAGTGTTGTATGTGTCTATTGTGCCTTGTGTGACGCCTGTTGGCTAGTCCCAGCCGGTCGCGGCCACCACGGCATCGGCCAACACCGGCCAGCACGTCTTCGCCCAGTCCCCGAAATCACGATCGGTCAGCACCACCAGGGCCCGTTCGATCACCGGATCAACCCAGATCAACGTGCCCGACTGGCCGAAATGGCCAAAGGTCCGCGGTGAGTTCGTCGCACCCGTCCAGTGGGGACTCTTGCCGTCTCGGATCTCGAAGCCCAGACCCCAGTCATTGGGGCGCTGCGGCCCGTAACCGGGCAACACCCCATCCAGCCCGGGAAACTGCACACTGATCGCTTCGGCATGCAGTTGCGGCGACACCGTGACCGGTATCAGCAGGTCACCGGCGAATGCCGCCAGATCCGCCACCGTCGAGGTGGCCCCGAAACCGGCGCCCGCGGCGCCCCCGTCCAGTCGGCTGGCCGACATTCCCAGCGGCTCGAACACCGCCTGAGCCAGATAGTCGCCGAACTCGATCCCGGATTCCTGTTCGAGACTCCGGGCGAGCACCTCGAAGCCGTGATTGGAGTACACCCGGCGGGTGCCGGGCGGCGCCTGAATCCGGTCGGAGCCCGCCGCGAACCCGGACGCGTGCGCCAGCAGATGCCGCACGGTGGCCCCCGGCGGCCCGGCCGGGGTGTCCAATTCGACGGCCCCCTCCTCCACCGCGACGTGCACGGCCCGCGCCACCAACGGTTTGGTGACCGAGGCCAGGCGGAACGGTCGGGCGATGTCACCGTGGGTGGCCAGCACCCCGTGCGGGCCGACGACCGCGGCGGCCACATGATCGACCGGCCAGTCGTCGACAACATCCAGGACAGCCATCGGCGGCCAGCCTAGCCCGCCGGGCTAATGCGGCCCCGACGTCGTCTCGCCCGGCTCGGCCATCCGGGCCGCCTTGCGATGACTGCTCGCGCTGCAACCGAACCACCGCTGACAGGACCGGCTGAGCACACTCTGCTCGGCGTAGCCGAGTTCGCAGGCCAGATGCGCCAGGCTGATGTCGGTGTCACGCAGATAGCGGTGGGCGGCATCGCGGCGCACCCCGTCGACGAGCGTGGCGAACGTGGTCTGCTCGGCCGCCAGCCGCCGGTGCAGCGCCTTGGGATGCAAACCCAGTTCACCGGCGATCAGTTCCAGGCTGACCGTTCCGGTCGGCAACAACTGACGGGCGATGGCGCGCACCGACGCCGCAACACCCGCCGACTCTGCGGTGATAGCGCGCAGATAGCCGACCACGGCCTGATGCGCCTGGTCGTCCCGGTGCAGCGGCCGGTCCAGATCCGCGGTGCGGAAGGTGAATCCGGCGACCGGCTGGGCGAAGTAGGGCCGGCAGCCGAAGTAGGCCAGGTAGTCGCGCAGCGGGGTCAGCGGCTGGTGCGGAAGATGCACCGACAGCGGCGCGTACGGGGCGTCGAACATCATCCGCATGATGCCCAGCGATACGCCCAGCGACAGCTCGGTGGTCTGTGGGTGCGGTGGGGACCGATCGATGAGCACTTCGAAGGCATAGAACGATTCGTTGGGCTCGGCACCGGCCAGGATCCGTGCCGAGATCGCCGGACTGTAGGCGGACAGGAATCGCTCCACGATCGAGAACCCGCCGCCGACGGTGGCCGCGGTACGTGCCGCCACGCCCAGCGGCCCGAAGTTCCCGATGTCCTGGCGCAGCGCCAACCGCCGCCCGAAGTCCGGGCAGTCGACGGCGCTCGCGGCAGTCTCCACGGCCAGGATCACCGCCCGGTACGGCACGAAGACCTCATGCACTCCGACCGCCCCGCCGGGGACCCCGGCGGCCTGCAGCAACGCGGCGGGATCACCGCCGAGTTCGGCAACCAGCTCCGCGTATCCGGACAGCGCGGTGCCGCGCACCACCGACATGTCCGCAAATATCAAAGAATTGTCCGCAGATGTCAAGACTTCCGCTGCGTCGCGGGCCATGCTGGGAACGACATCCGGCGGAAGGGAATACCCGTGAGTTTTGACACCGTGATTCGTGGCGGCCGGTGGTTCGACGGCACCGGTGCGCCGTCGGCGATCCGCAACATCGGTATCCGCGACGGCCACGTCGCGGCGATCTCGGCCGAACCGCTCGATGAGACCGGCTGCGCAAACATCATCGATGCAGCGGGGAAATGGGTGATGCCCGGTCTGCTCGACATCCACACCCACTACGACGTCGAAGTCCTGGCCGCCCCGTCGCTGTCGGAATCGGTACGCCACGGGGTGACCACGGTGCTCGTCGGCTCGTGTTCGCTGTCGACCATCCACGTCGACGGGCCGGATGCCGGTGACATCTTCGGCCGCGTGGAGGCCATCCCCCGCAAGTACGTGGTGGAGACCATCGATGCCCACAAGACCTGGGCGAGTTGCGAGGACTACATCGCCGCACTGGAGAGTCGGCCGCTCGGCCCGAACGTGACGGCGTTCATCGGCCATTCGGACATGCGCGCCGCAACCATGGGCCTCGACCGCGCCACCCGTTCGAACGTTCGGCCCACCGCCGCCGAGCAGGCTCGGATGGAGCAGATGCTGGATGAGGCTTTGCAAGCCGGATTTGTCGGAATGTCCTCCCAGCAACTGCTTTTCGACAAGATGGACGGCGAGATCTGCCGCTCACGAACACTGCCCTCGACCTATGCCAAGCCGAAAGAGCTCCGCCGCCTCAAGGCGAAGCTGCGGCGCACCGGACGAATCCTGCAGGCCGGCCCCGATATCAAGAACCCACTGGACGTGGTGTCCCAGCTGGCCCAGGCCCTGGGGATCTTCCGCCGGCCGCTCAAGACCAGCCTGCTGGCCGCCGCCGACGTCAAGAGCAACCGGTGGGCGATTCCGACGATGGTCAAGGCGTCGCGGATGCTGACCAAGCTGGGCGCCGATTTCCGTTGGCAGCACCTGCCGGTGCCGTTCGACGTCTACGCCGACGGTATCGATCTGGTGATCTTCGAAGAGTTCGGGTCCGGGGCCGAGGCGCTGCACCTGCGCGAGTCCGTCGAACGTGACGAGTTGATGCGCGACGAGGCCTACCGGCGCCGTTTCCGCAAGGACTACGCCAACAAGTACGGCCCGCGGGTGTGGCACCGCGACTTCTTCGACGCCGAGATCACCGAATGCCCGGACACCTCGATCATCGGAAAGTCCTTCGGGCAGGTCGGGGTCGAACGCGGCGGCGTGCATCCCGTCGACGCGTTCCTCGACCTGGTCCTGGAGCACGGGACCGCGCTGCGCTGGCACACCACGATCTCCAACGACCGGCCCGAGGTACTCAAGACACTCGCGCAGGAGCCCGGCATTCAGATGGGTTTCTCGGACGCCGGCGCACACCTGCGCAACATGGCGTTCTACAACATGGGCCTGCGTCTGCTGCGCCACGTCCTCGACGCCGAGCAGGCCGGCAAGCCGTTCCTGTCGGTCGAGCAGGCGGTGCACCGGCTCACCGGCGAACTGGCCGACTGGTACCGGATCGATGCCGGCCACCTGCGGGTCGGCGACCGCGCCGACATCGCGGTCATCGACCCCGATCACCTCGACGACACCCTGGACGCCTACAGCGAAGACACCTTCGCCGCGTACGGCGGCATGTCACGGATGGTCAACCGCAACGACGACGCCGTCACCGCGGTCTTTATCTCGGGTCGCCCGGTGGTCCTCGACGGACAGCCGACCGAGGTGTTGGGTGCGCAACGCACCGGAAGTTTCCTGCGCGCCGACACGCCCACCCGCGCGGTCACCGCACAAGCCGAGGTGCCGGTAACGCGCGCCACACCGGCAACATAAGGTTGGCCGCATGAGTCAGACAGTGCGTGGCGTGATCTCCCGTGAGAAGGGCAAGCCGGTCGAGGTGACCGACATCGTCATCCCCGACCCCGGGCCCAACGACGTGGTCGTGGCCATCACCGCATGCGGGGTGTGCCACACCGACCTGACCTACCGGGACGGCGGCATCAACGACAACTACCCGTTCCTGCTGGGCCACGAGGCCTCCGGCACCGTCGAGTCGGTGGGATCGGCGGTGACCGCGGTGGCCCCCGGTGACTTCGTGGTCCTGAACTGGCGCGCGGTCTGCGGCCAGTGCCGGGCCTGCAAGCGTGGCCGGCCGCACCTGTGCTTCGACACCTTCAACGCCTCGGTGCCGATGACGCTGACCGACGGCACCGAACTCTCCCCCGCCCTGGGCATCGGGGCGTTCGCCGACAAGACCCTGGTCCACGAGGGCCAGTGCACCAAGGTCGATCCGTCCGCCGACCCGGCGGTGGCCGGTTTGCTGGGCTGCGGGGTGATGGCCGGTCTGGGTGCGGCGATCAACACCGGCGGCGTGACTCGCGACGACACCGTCGCGGTGATCGGTTGCGGCGGCGTGGGTGACGCCGCGATCGCCGGTGCCGCCCTGGTGGGAGCCCGGCGCATCATCGCCGTCGACACCGACGACACCAAGCTGGCCTGGGCCCGCGACTTCGGCGCGACCGACACCGTCAACGCTCGCACTCAGGACCCGGTCGAGACCATCCAGGAGCTCACCGACGGGTTCGGCGCCGACGTCGTGATCGACGCGGTGGGGCGCCCGGAGACCTGGAAGCAGGCGTTCTACGCCCGCGACCTGGCCGGAACCGTTGTGCTGGTGGGTGTTCCGACCCCCGATATGCAACTGGAGATGCCGCTGGTGGACTTCTTCTCCCGCGGCGGGTCACTGAAGTCTTCGTGGTACGGCGACTGCCTGCCCGAACGTGACTTCCCCACCCTGATCAGCCTGTACCTGCAGGGCCGGTTGCCACTGGAGAAGTTCGTCTCCGAACGCATCGGACTGGACGACATCGAGCAGGCCTTCCACCGGATGCACGGCGGCGAGGTGCTGCGTTCGGTCGTGGTGCTGTGAGCGCGAACAGCCCGATCCAGCGGGTCGTCACGCATGGCACCTTCGAACTCGACGGTGGCAGTTGGGAAGTCGACAACAACATCTGGGTCGTGGGTGACGATTCAGAAGTCATCGTCTTCGACGCCGCGCATACCGCGGCGCCGATCGTCGAGGCGGTCGGCGGACGCAAAGTGGTCGCGGTGGTGTGCACGCACGGCCACAACGACCACATCACCGTCGCGCCGGAGCTGGGCCAGACTTTCGACGCCCCGGTTCTGCTGCACCCGGCCGATGCGATGCTGTGGCAGATGACGCACCCGGACAACGAATTTCGTGCCATCGACGATGATCAGCGGCTGACCGCCGGCGGTATCGAACTGCACGCCCTGCACACTCCGGGCCACTCGCCGGGATCGGTGTGCTGGTATGCGCCGGATCTGGGCGCGGTGTTCAGCGGCGACACCTTGTTCCACGGCGGTCCCGGCGCGACCGGTCGCTCGTTCTCGGATTTCCCGACCATCCTGGCGTCCATCTCCGGGCGCCTCGGCGCGCTGCCGGCCGACACCGTCGTCTACACCGGGCACGGCGACAGCACCCGTATCGGCGACGAGCTGGTCAACTACGACGAGTGGGTGGCTCGCGGCCACTGACGATGCGCCGCGAGGAACGAGCGGCGTTGAGGAAGCGGCCCATCCGACGTAGCCACTGACGATGCGCCGCGAGGAACGAGCGGCGTTGAGGAAGCGGCCCATCCGACGTAGCCACTGACGGTTCAGTGCCCGCGCAGGATTCGCCGCTTCTCTTCGGCGAACTCCGCCTCGGTCAACGCACCGGAATCGCGGAGGGCCGTTATCGTTTTGAGCTGCTCGATACGGATGCCTTCATCGTCGGGGACGTATCGGCCGGCCACAGATTCCATGACGGTTTCCGCGGCGGATTCCGTCGCGGCACCGTCCGACCGCACCGACCGCGGGCGACCGCGGACCGCAAACCACCGCGCTGCGATCAGGTCCAACAGACCGAGACCGAAGATGCCGGCGAAGATCCAGACCAGCGACCACCGACCGGCGTGCTCACCGAACGCCAACCGCGGAGCGATGTAGGCACCGACCTGCCCGTCAGTAGTGATCTGGTAGTCGCCGGCGACCGCCACCTGCATCCGCCACAGCCGGCGTCGCGAATCGTTGTTGACCGTGGTGGTCGGCCCGATGCTCTCCTCGAACTCCGGATCGGGCGCCCCGTCCGGCGATGTCACGCCCAGGCTTATCGGCGGTACCGGCAGACCGCCGCCGGTAGGGCTGGAGATGACTCGGGTGTGCAGGCTCACCGTCACCTCGCCCACGGGCAGGTGCACCGTGCCACTGCCCGGAATCGGCACTTCGCCGTAGGCGGCATAGCGGTCCAGCACAAAGACATTGAGGATGAGTGCGACCACGAAACCGATCACACCGATGCCCATCAGGGTTACCGCAACACCGACCGGAATCCGCCTGATCGCACGCCGCGCGCTCATCTCGGCAGTGTGCCACGACTGGGCGATGCCCGCGCTACGGGCTGCCCGGTCCCCCGGTCGGTTCGGTGGGCTCGGGGGCCGGGTGCTCGGGAATCTCCGGGTTCTCCGGCCCCTCGGGGAACTCTGGGACGACCGACTCGTCGGGCAGCATCGGCAAGACCGGCTCGGGGCTGGGCGCGAACGCCGGCGGCGGCTCGTAGGTCGGGGACGGTGTGCTGGTCACCGGTACCGGTGGCACGGTGGAGTCTGGTGCGGGTTCGGCGGCGTTGCGTAACACCAGCACCGCCACGGTGCCCAACAAGGTCGCGACCACTGCGGCGAGGATGACCACCGGGATCGGTCGCCGATACCAGGGCACACCGCCCCCGCCGAGCGGTTCCCGTTCGGGCACCACCGCTTTGGCCGGCGGGGCGATGACCGGATCGGGTGGGGTGACCAGAGGTTGGGGTGCGGGCTCGGTTCCACCGTTGCCGGTCTGCGGCGGACTGAATTCCGGCGGCGGTTCCGGCACGGGGAATTGCGGCGACTCGCTCGGCGGAGGCGCCTGCTTCGGAACGGCAACCGCACTGCCGGCGACGCTGAGGGCCGCGCCGATCGCCGCGGTCAACTGCGGCCGCGGGGAGCTGACGACGGCGACACCGAAGCGTTGCGACAGCCCGGTCGTCACGGTCGGCATGTTCGCCCCGCCGCCGACCGAGACGATCGCAGACAGCCCGTCGGGCCGGACATCGTTGTCGGCCAGGATCTGCTCTAGAACCGTGAAAAAGCCGTCGAGAGGCTGACGCAGCGCTTCGTCGAGTTCCACCCGGGTCAGCCACGCCCCGCCGTGGAATCCGGCGAGTTCGGCCACCGTCTCCGCCGACAATTGTTCTTTGGCGTCACGGCACTGGTTGCGCAGCCGGTTCAGCGATCCCACTGTGGGGGAATCCTCGCCGTTGCCGCCGAGATCGGCCACTACATGATCGAGTAGCGCCTGATCGATGACGTCCCCGGCGAACGTGGTGATTCGACGGGTGGCGCCCAGCGGCGCGAATTCGCGGCCGGCATCGACGAGGGTGACGTTGGTGCCACTGCCGCCGAAATCGCACACCGCGATGACGCCCTGGTCCGGAAGGCCCGGATTGGCTTGCAGCGCAGCCAGAACCGCAGTGGTATCGGGGATCAGCGTTACCGGGTGCTGCGCCCATTCGGCCACTCGCCCCAGCGCGGTGCGCAATGCGGCGACCGCATCCCGCGACCAGTGGGCGGGGTGGGTCACCGCTACGGCGGGCGGTATCGGCTGGCCCTCGGTCACCGCGTAGGCGAGTGCGTGCAGTCCATCGGCGAGCAGCTGCTCGGCACGGTGCGTCGAGCCGTCGCTGGCCACCACCGGTCCGCCACCGCCGACTCGGTCGACGAAATCGGTTACCACCAGGCCGCGGTCATGCAGGCTGCCGCTCACGGCGGAGTTCTCCGATGGCATACCGATCTGGGACGGACGATCCCGGAACAGGGTCAGCACCGGCCGGCGGGTCACGGCCCGATCGGCGGTCACCGCCGCCAGGGTGGTCGCCCCGACGGACATGCCCAATGCGGGGCCTGTCTCTTGCGCCATGCTGTCCCATCCACGGTGTCGTTCCGGCGTCCAGGGCCCACCGGTCGTCGCAATTTTATCGACCAATCCCCGATATACCCGGCATTGCAGCACCATTGGTGCGGCGGCGACCGCACGCCCACGGCAATCGGATCCCGCTGACGTCGGTTCGTATGCGGGCGCGGAAGCGCGCCAGATCCCGTGTCCCGATGAGCCCGTAGCCGTTCGTCGCCGCATTCGGCGCGGTCGGTCTGCTCGCCGTTTTCGTCTACGAGGACGCCCGTTCCATCACCGGTCCGCTGTCGCGCGCGTGCGGCGCCACAGGCTCGGTGGTCGACAGGGCACGGATCGGTTGGCTCTGTGACGTGCCGGTCGGCACGCCCGCGGCATCGGCGGGGATCCCGGTGCCCGCACTGCCGGCCGCCGTCCGGCCGAAAGTTTGCTCGACGGACATCGACCGGTAACCGTGCGCCTGCCACGGCAGGCTGCCCCATGGGTCGCCGTCGACCCACCGGGCCGGATCTCAGTGACGACTCAGACCGCGGCTATGGTCTGCTCAGCGAACGGTCGCGCAGATCGTCATGATTCTGCGAATAGGGTCACTGCCAGGTGTGTCTACTGCATCGCACAGGTTTGTTATGCCACCATGGACCGGTGAACGCACGTCGGATTTTTCGCCCCCTCGGTGTTGCGCTAGCACTGACCTGGCTGCTGCACAGCACCATCGTCACCCCGTCCACCGCCTCCGCAGACCCCTGCCCGGATGCCGAAGTTGTGTTTGCTAGAGGTACCGACGAGGCGCCCGGCCTCGGCGAGACCGGGCAAGCTTTCGTCGACGCCCTGCGGGCCCGACTGCCGGAGCGCTCCGTGGAGGCGTACCCGGTCAATTACCCGGCCACCAATGACTGGCCGACCGGCATCCAGGGCATCCGCGACGCGGCCGCCCATATCGAGGCGACCGCCGCCAACTGCCCCAAGACCAAGATGGTCCTCAGCGGCTTCTCCCAGGGTGCCGCGGTGATGGGTTTCACCACCGCCGACACCATCCCGGACGGGGTGGACGGCAACGACGTACCTCGGCCGATGCCCCCCGAGGTCGCCGATCACGTCGCGGCCGTGGTGCTCTTCGGCACCCCGAACGAGCGGGCGATGAACTTCCTCGGCCAGCCGCCGGTGAGCATCGGCCCCGCCTACTCCGCCAAGACCATCCAACTGTGCGCCCCCGAGGACCCGGTCTGCTCGGAGGGACTGAACTTCGCCGCACACGCGCCCGACGCCTACGGCGGCATCGCCGACGAAGGTGCGGCGTACGCGGCAAACCGCCTTTAACCTCGATGTTCGGCGCACAACACCGCCTTTGCGGTTTGCTGAACCGCGACCCGAAGACCGGTGGCGGGGTCGGGGCATGTCAGCATTCAAGGATGAATCTGCCCTACACCGTTCGCACATTCGCCGCCGCCGTCATGTTGACGGGAACGCTCGTAGCGGCGCCGGTGGCCGTGCCGACGGCCTCCGCAGACCCCTGCCCGGACACCGAGGTGGTGTTCGCCCGCGGTTCCGGCCAGCCCGTCGGCCTCGGAGACGTCGGTGAGGCCTTCGTCAACTCGCTCAGGGAGCAGTTGCCCGACCGCGACATCAGCGTGTACCCGGTCGAGTACCCGGCGAGCACCGATTACCACAACAGTGCGGTGCTCGGTGAGAGCGACGCCTCCGCGCACATCCAGAGCACCGTCGCCAACTGCCCGAACACCAAACTCGTGCTCGGCGGGTACTCCCAGGGCGCCAGCGTCATCGCCATGTCCAGTAACGCGCTGCCGGCCCGAGTCGCCGACCACGTCGTCGCGGTGGCACTGTTCGGCCCCCCGTCGAGTCCGTACTCCACCTCACTGTGGGGCGGTCCGCTGCCGGTCCTCTCCTCGACCTACCGTCCGAAGGCCATCGACTTCTGCCTGGCCGGCGACATCTACTGCGAAGACGCGGGCAGCGTCGTGCCGCATCTGATGTATGTGCAGGACGGCAAGGCCATCGAGGCCGCCGCATTCGCCGCCGACCGGGTGACGGCGGCGAAGACCGCGGGCTGACCCGCCCGGCCGGAACCGGGTGCCCGGTCAGAACAGGGTCGGGATCCGGGCGTCGATCAGGTGCGGGCCCGGCTCGGCCACGGCCCGGCGGAACTGTTCGGCGAGTTCGTCGCAGGTGGTGGCGACCGTGGCCGGCACCCCGAATCCTTCGGCGATCTTCGCGAAGTCCATGTTCGGCCGCGACAGATCCAGTAGGTCGTTCGCTTTGGGACCTCCGCCCTCGGCTCCGACCCGGGCCAGTTCCAGGCGCAGGATCGCATACGAGCTGTTGTTGATCAGCACCGTGGTCACGTTGAGGTTTTCGCGCGCCATCGTCCACAGCGCGGAGATGGTGTAGGCGGCGCTGCCGTCGGCCTGTAGTGCGATCACCGGTCGGTCCGGCGCGGCCACGGCCGCCCCCAGTGCCACCGGCAGGCCCTGCCCGATCGCCCCGCCGGTGAGCGTGAGCACGTCGTGCCGCGGTGCGCCGGCGGTGGCTGCTGGCAGCATCAGGCCGGAGGTGTTGGACTCGTCGGAGATGATCGCGTCGTCGGGCAGCAGCGCCCCGATCACCTGCACCCAGTTCTGCGGGGTGAGCTGGCCACTCGGCAGTTCTGGGACGGCCGCGGGGGCGGGCCGCGGCTGCACGTCGGGGGCCACCGCGTCGGCGAGCTGCTGCAGGGCCGCCACCACGTCGCTCTCCAGGCCGGCGAGATTGTGCACGGTGGCACCTTCGGGAACCAGGTCGCTGGGCTTGCCGGGGTAGGCGAAGAACGACACCGGGGCTCGGGTTCCGGCCACCACCAGGTGCTTGATCCCGTCGAGTTGGAATGCGGCCTGTTCGGCCAGGTAGCCGAGCCGGTCGATGGCCGGCACACCGGCACCGCGCACGACGCGGGCGGGGAAGGTCTCCACCAGCGCGCGGGCACCCGTCGCGGCGGCGATCCGGTCGGTGGCCTCCAGTGCGCGCACGTCGGCGACGGCCGGGCCGCCGATCAGGATCGCCACCGACTCCCCGCTGCGCAGCACCGCCGCGATCTCCGCGACGGCTTGTGCGTCGGGGGCCGCCGCGGGGATCGGTTCGACCGGAGCCGCGGACTGTGCGCCCTCGTCCCAGGAGATGTCGGCGGGCAGGATCAGGTTGGCGACCTGCGCCGGACTGGCCATGGATGCGGCCACCGCTTCGGCGGCGTCCCGCCCGACGTCACTGCCCTCACCGGTGCGGCGTACCCAGCCGTGCGTCCAGTCGGTCAACGGTTCGATGTCGGATTCCAGTGGGGCGTCGTACTTTTTGTGATACGTCGCGTGGTCGCCGATCACGTTGACCACCGGCACGTGGGCGCGGCGGGCGTTGTGCAGGTTGGCCAGGCCGTTGCCGAGCCCGGGCCCCAGGTGCAGCAGGGTCGCGGCGGGCTTCTGCGCTACCCGTGCGTAGCCGTCGGCGGCGCCGGTCACCACGCCTTCGAACAGGCACAGCACCCCGCGCATCTGTGGCACCGAATCCAGTGCCGCCACGAAATGCATCTCGGAGGTACCGGGGTTGGCGAAGCAGACCTGCACCCCGCTGTCCACCAGGGTGGATATCAGGGCCTGGGCTCCGTTGGTCATGTGCTTGCCTTTCTTGCCGGGCACCGAGATAGAGACGGACGCTCGCTGCCTATAGAAGCACGCCGGGATTGAGGATTCCGGCCGGGTCGAAGGCTTCCTTGATCCGGCGCATGAGCGCGATCTTGGCCGGGTCCTCCAGTTCCAGGAAATGCTCGGTCTTCACCCGTCCCAGGCCGTGCTCACCGGAGATGGCGCCACCCAGGTCCATCGCCGCCGCGAAGATGTCGTGCAGCAGTCGGTGCCGGACCTCGTCGTCGGCGCAGAACACCGCCAGGTGCACGTTGCCGTCACCGGCGTGGCCGCAACCGACCACCCCGGCGCCCGCACCCTGCGCGAGTTCCTGCGCCGCGGTGAGGAACCGGTGCATGCTGGCCCGCGGCACCACCACGTCGATGACGTCGTGGGCACCGGCGGCCTTGGCCGTCCAGAACGCCTTCTCCCGGGCTTCGATCAGGGCATGCGCCGAGTTGCCCTCCAGCACATACACATCGAGGGCGCCGAGTTCGCCGAGCAGCTCGCCCAGCATGGTCACGTCGCCGTCGAGCCGTTCCCGGTCGCGGTTCTCCACCCCCACCACCAGGTGCGCCTCGGCGGTTTCCCGGACCTCGTCGGGAATGCCCAGGTTGAGGTTCTGCGAGTAGCTGATCGCGGCCAGCGTGAGCTTGTCGACGTATTCCAGGATCACCGGGTCCACCCCGCTGCGCACCACCGACGGCACGGCACGCATGATCGCGGGCAGATCCGGGAACGGCGCCAGCAGGGTGGCCGAGTGCCCCAGCCGCGGGTAGAGCCGGACGGTGACCTCGGTGGCCAGCGCGCAGGTTCCCTCCGAGCCGATGATCAGTTGGGTCAGGTCGTAGCCGGTGGACAGCTTGGTGATGCGGCCGCCGGTGCGGATCAGTTCACCGGTCGGCAGTGCGGCCTGCAACCCGAGCACGTTGTGGCGGGTCACACCGTATTTGACCGCGCGCATGCCACCGGCGTTGGTGCCGACGTTGCCGCCGACGCTGGCGGACAACTCACCCGGGAAGACGGTGTACATCAGCCCGACGTCCGCGGTGGCGGCATCGAGGTCGGCCAGCGTGACCCCGGGTTGCACGACGGCGACCTGGTTCTCGGTGTCGATCTCCAGGATCGCCGCCATCCGCTCGAAGGAGATCAGCAGACCGCCGGGGCACGGCCGGGCACCGGCGGACATCCCGGTGCCGGAACCCCGTGCGGTGACCGGAATCTTGGCCGCGGTCGCCGCGGCCAGCAGCGCCGCGACCTGCTCGGCGTTCTCCGGGCGGGCGACATAGCCGGGCAGGACCGGTGTCCCCACCAGTGCCTCGTCATGGGCGTAGTCGGGGCCGATCTGGTCGCCGGTCAACAGTCCGGTCGCGCCGACGATGTCGGCGAACCTGCGCGCAGCGTCGGTCTCTACCGTGCCCATCGGTCCCTACCTCCCAAATCCGGCGTCACGCAGCGCCTGAGCCATCGACCCGCCTGCCGGGGCCGAATCCCGGCGTCCGGCATTGTTGCCCGGACGCCGCCCCCGATTCTGCTTGTCGCCGTCGCCGCGTGCAGCGGGTTTGGCCGCCGACCCGCGGGCGGGTTTCGCCCCCGGCTTGTCGTTCAACCGCAGGGACAGGCCGATGCGTTGGCGGTCCACGTCGACGTCGACCACCCGCACCTTCACCACCTGGCCGGACTTGACCACCTCGTGCGGGTCGGAGACGAACCGGTCGGCCATCGCCGAGACGTGCACCAGGCCGTCCTGGTGCACCCCGACGTCGACGAAGGCTCCGAAGGCGGCGACGTTGGTCACCACGCCCTCGAGCACCATGCCGACCTTGAGGTCGGCCACCTTCTCCACGCCGGTGGCGAACGTCGCGGTGGAGAACGCCGGCCGCGGGTCGCGTCCCGGCTTCTCCAACTCGGCGAGGATGTCGGTCACCGTCGGCACACCGAACCGGTCGTCGGCGAAGTCGCCGGGCTGCAGCGACCGCAACAGCCGTTCGTCGCCGATGATCTCGGCCAGTTCCACTCCGGAGCGATCCAGGATGCGCCGGACCACCGGGTAGGCCTCGGGGTGCACGCCCGAGGAATCCAGCGGGTCGTCGCCGTCGCGAATACGCAGGAAGCCGGCGCACTGCTCGAATGCCTTGGGCCCCAATCGCGGAACGTCGAGCAGGGCGGCTCGGTTGCGGAACGGACCGGTCTGGTCGCGGTGCGCCACGATCGCCTCGGCCAGCGATTCGGAGACCCCGGAGACCTTGGCCAGCAGCGGTGCCGAAGCGGTGTTGAGGTCCACGCCGACGGCGTTCACGGCGTCTTCGACCACCGCGTCGAGGCTGCGGGCCAGGGTGCCGGGCGTGACGTCGTGCTGGTACTGGCCGACGCCGATCGACTTGGGTTCGATCTTGACCAGTTCGGCCAGCGGGTCCTGCAGCCGGCGTGCGATCGACACCGCGCCGCGCAGCGTGACGTCCAGGTCGGGCAGTTCGTGGGCGGCATATGCCGAGGCCGAGTACACCGATGCGCCGGCCTCGCTGACCATCGCCTTGGTCGGGGCGGGGGCCCCGGCGGCCTTGATGTCGGCGATCAGTTCGGCGGCCAGCGCGTCGGTCTCGCGTGATGCGGTGCCGTTGCCGACGGCGATCAGGTCCACACCGTGGCGGGCGACCAGCGCGGCCAAGGTGGCCTTGGCCTGATCCCACTGCTTCTGGGGTTGGTGCGGGAAGATCGCGCAGGTGTCGACCACCTTGCCGGTGCCGTCGACGACGGCGACCTTCACCCCGGTACGGAAGCCCGGGTCCAGGCCGAGCGTGGTGCGGTTGCCCGCCGGGGCGGCCAGCAGCAGGTCTTTGAGGTTCTTGGCGAACACCGCCACCGCGTCGGCCTCGGCGCGTTGCCGCAGTCGCATCCGGGCGTCGACGGCGGCCGAGAACGCCAGCCGGGTGTCCCACGCCCAGCGCACGGTGCCGGCCAGCCAGGGGGTGGCCGCGCCCGGAGCGGTCATGTCCACACCGAGCGAGTCGGCGACCATCGCCTGGTAGGGCGCATCGTCGCCGCCGTCGAAGGACAGCGCCAAGGCGTCTTCCTTCTCGCCGCGCAGCACTGCCAGCACCCGGTGCGACGGCATGGTCTCCAGCGCTTCCCCGAACTCGAAGTAGTCCCGGAATTTCTGTGCCGCTGGACTTTTCGCGGCTTCTTCCGACCGCGGCATAGTCTTGAGCGAACCGCACGACCAGAACTTCTCCCGGACCGCGCCCACCAGTTCGGCGTCCTCGGCGGCGCGTTCGACCAGGATGGCGCGGGCGCCTTCGAGTGCGGCGGCAGCATCGGCGACCTCTTCGCCGAGATATTCGGCGGCCAGCTGTTGCGGGTCCAGGCTCGGGT
The DNA here is from genome assembly GCF_963378075.1 of Mycolicibacter sp. MU0083. Lineage (NCBI taxonomy): Bacteria > Bacillati > Actinomycetota > Actinomycetes > Mycobacteriales > Mycobacteriaceae > Mycobacterium > Mycobacterium kokjensenii. The sequence goes on along the minus strand of NZ_OY726394.1, from coordinate 1,581,089 downwards.
CGGCCAGCAAGCGCTCGGCCAGCGGCTCCAGGCCGGCTTCCCGGGCGATCTGCGCCTTGGTGCGACGCTTGGGCTTGTAGGGCAGGTAGATGTCTTCGACGCGGGCCTTGGTGTCGGCCTGGATCAAGGCATTGCGCAGTTCGTCGGTGAGCTTGCCCTGTTCTTCGATCGAGGACAGCACGGCGTTCCGGCGCTCATCGAGTTCGCGCAGGTAACGCAGCCTTTCTTCGAGGGTGCGCAGCTGGCCGTCGTCGAGGCTGCCGGTGACCTCCTTGCGGTAGCGGGCGATGAACGGCACCGTCGCCCCCTCGTCGAGCAGCGCGACGGCGGCCGCGACCTGCCGTTCGGCCACCGCCAGTTCGTCGGCGAGGCGGGCATTCACCGGTTTGAGGGTTGAGCTCGAAGTCACGGGCAGCGACCCTACCGAACACCGCCGACAGTTCCCGGGTGCGGCACGGCGTGGCTTTTGACGGTCCGGAGGATGTCTACGATGCCGGTCACGTCGGCGTCGCCGAAGAGCTGGTCCGGGCCACGCGGCGCGTGATCGGTGTAGGGCGAACGGTTGCCCCTACAGCCCTTAACTATCGGTGCCGGCGCACCTTCAAAAGGTCGTCATCAACTCATCTGCCATACCCCAGCACGGTTGGCGATATCTGCCGCGCCGGTTCTCTGAGGTCGGTTTATCCCCAGTTGCCTGTTTGATCCACAGGCCGGGGTTCGACACCCATCTATCGCACGTTTGTTCGATACGTTGGGGTCATGGCTGAACAGGTCCTCACCCCCGCCGAGACCGCCCGCGCCGCGGTCCGCACCGAACTGGACCGCATCGACACCGCCCACGCCCGACTACGCGCCCTGAACACCGACATCGTCGGCAACACCTTCCGCATCGAAGTCGCCGAACGCCTCGAAACCCAACACCGGACCAACCGCGGCCTGTCCTACCGCATCCTCGGCGAAATCGCCGACCCCACCGACGGCCCCGACCAACCCACCAGCACCGCCACCCTCGACTTGCTCTGGCAGAAACTGCGCATCCCCCGCGCCGAACTCCGCCGCCGCATCCGCATCGCCGCCCGCATCCGCCCCCGCCGCAATCTCACCGGACCACCACGCCCACCCGAACTACCCCACCTGGCCACCGCCATCGAAGAAGGACACCTCGGCGACGACCACCTCAAAACCATCACCACCACCCTCGACCACCTACCCACCACCGTCACACCCGCCGACCGCGACCGCGCCGAACACACCCTCGTCCACCACGGCCGCGAACACGACGCCGACTTCGTCAGAATCGCCGGCCAGCGCATCGCCGACCACCTCAACCCCGACGGCACCTACACCGACCACGACCGGGCACGACGCCGCACCCTGAACCTCGGCCGCCAAGGCCCCGACGGCATGAGCACCCTCACCGGCTGCCTCGACCCCGAAACCCGCGCCTACCTCGAAACCGCCCTCGCCGCCGTCCGCCCCGGCCACCGCCAACCCGACGGCCTCGACACCACCGGGCCCGACCTACGGTCCAACGGCCAACGCAACCACGACGCCCTCAAACTCACCCTCCGCGCCGGCATCGCCTCCGGGGAGTTGGGCACCCACCGCGGCGTGCCCGTCACCGTCATCGCCACCACCACCCTGGCCGAACTCAACCAAGCCCTCCACGCCACCACCAACCCCGCCATTCCCATGCCCGGCCCCGCGACCACCGGCGGCGGCAGCCGCCTCCCCCTGCGCGACCTGATCACCATGGCCGCCGACTCCATCCACTACCTCGCCGTCTTCGACGACCACTCCAACCGACCCCTCTACCTCGGCCGTAGCAAACGCCTCGCCACCCTCGACCACCGCATCATCTGCCACGCCCGCGACCGCGGCTGCACCCGACCGGGCTGCCCCGCCCCCGGCTACCACTGCGAAGTCCACCACACCCCCGACTGGAACAACGGCGGCCAAACCAACCCCGACCAACTCCACTTCGCCTGCGGCTGCGACCACACCACCACCACCCAAGGCCAACTCCACACCCAAGTCACCGACCAAGGCCGCCTCGCCTGGACCGACGGCACCACCCCACCAGCAATCAACCACCTCCACCACCCCGAAGAACTCCTCGACAAACCCCCCGACAACGACGAAGAAGAAGACCCCTAGCGGGGCCACAGGAAACCCCACCCACCACGCGAGAGGATGACACGGTGACCACCTACACCGAGATCCGCAACAATGCGCCGCTGTGGCCGGGCGTGCTGGACCGCTCGCTGGTCGGTAACCGGCAGGCCCAGGCTGCGCTGTATCTGGCCGACGCGGCCAAGCGCGGCAAGTGGCGCAAGGTGATCCGCGAGCTCGACCGGGGCGATCACGTCGTCGACATCAAGTACTGGCGGCCGGAGGGAAAGACCTGGCTGTCGGTGCTGCACCAGGCCGGCTGGAACGGAGCCCCAACCGAGGTCGCATCGTGGCTGATCGAGCGGGGAGCACTGCGCAGTCAACCGGATGCCGCCGGGCGGACCGCCTATGACCTCGCGGTCGAACACGGCCGACCGGCCGAACTATTGGAGGTGCTCAAACCGCCGCAGAGTCCGCTGGACCGCGACCGGATCACCGCGCTCGACGACCAACTCGCCGCGGTCCTCGACGGTTTGATCGAGCATCTCTTCCGCGGCGCCGACCTGCGCCAGATGTTCCGCTATCCCCCGGTCGAGGTGCTGCACGAGCTACCCGGCAGGCAACTGTGGTTCCCGGTCCCCTACCTGTGGGGCGGCTTCCGGGTGGGGCTGAGCGGCGATGACGTGGAACTGTTCGGCGGCTACCGCGAACTCGACCCGGTCGGCGAGGTGCACATCGCCACGGTCGGCTACCTGATCACCCCCGACGGCCCGTCCCAGGTCTACGAGGGCTACGAATGAGAAGAATATCCGCTGAGTTCCCGCAACCGGCCTTTGGCGATCTTCCCGCCCGACGAGCGGGGTAGCTCCTCGAGCACGACCAGGCGCTCGGGCAGCAGCTCCTTGGACACCCCGAGTCCCAGCAGATGCTCGGCAAGTCCCGGCAGGTCGACGGTGCGTCCGCCGACCAGTTCCACATAGACGCAGACCTTCTCGCCGAACACCTCGTCACGCATCGGCACCGCGGCGGCCACCGCGATCGCCGGGTGCGACATCACCGCGTCCTCGACCTGGGCCGCACTGATGTTCTTTCCGCCGCGCAGGATGAAATCCGAGGTGCGGCCGGTGACGCTCAGATAGCCGTCGGCGTCGATCTCGCAGATGTCGCCCATCCGCATCCAGCCGTCGGGGGTGAACAGCTTGTCGTGATCGACGCCGTTCAGATACCCGAGGCTGGTGGCCGGTCCCCGGCACGCGGGCTGCCCGCGGCCGCTGTCGGTCACGTCGGTGTCGCCGTCGTCCCCGCCGAACAGTCGCACCGCCATCTCCGGCACGATCCGCCCGCCGGAGCGCAGCCGCCGCTCCAGCGGGTCGGCCAGCGTGGTGGCGCTGAGCAACCCGGTCTCGTTGGATCCGTAGAACTGCAGGATCTTCGCGCCGGTGAGCTCCTCGAACTCCGCGGCCGGCCGATACGGCAGGGCCTCGCCACCGGTGAACACCACCCGCAGTGAGCTCAGGTCGAACTCCCGGCTCGCCGGGTCTGCCATCATCATCGTCAATTGCGTGCTGACACAGCACAATACGGTGACCTTATGCCGTTCGATCGCCGCGCAGGTCGCCGCCGCGCTGAACCGCTCCAGCAGTACCGCGGTAACCCCCAGATGAATCGGCGTGGTGTGGCTGGTCCACAGACCGAATCCGAAAGGTGTCGGGATGATCGGCAGGAACACGTCCTGCGAACTCAACCGGCCGTTGGCCACCGCCAACTGGTGGAAGTAATGCCAGCGGTTCTGGGTGTGCACCACGCACTTGGGCAGCCCGGTGGTGCCCGACGTCGAGTTGATCAGGAATACGTCATCGGGGCCGAGCGCCGGCCCCGGCGCACCGACCTCGACTCCAGACCGCAGCGTGTCGATGTCGAGCGCCTCGACCCCCAGGCCGCTGGACGCGGTCTCGAACCGCTGCTCGTCGGCGATCAGCAGCTTCGCCCCGGCGGCAGCCAGGATCGCGGTCACCTCCCGGGTCCCGGCCCGCGCGCCGATACCCACCACCACCGCACCGCACCGCTCCAGAGCCACGAACAGTACGTGAATAGCAGAAGAATCCTTATGCCACACCGCAATCCGGTCACCGGGCCGCACACCCGCCCCGGCCAGGCGGGCCGCCAGCGCGTCGGCCTCCGCGTCGAATTCCCGCCAGGTCAGCGCCGATCCCGGATCGTCACCGCGATAGTCCACGTACGCCTCACGGTCGGGAAACCGCTGCGCATTGTCGCGGACCGCATCTGAGAGCGTGGTCTGCGACCACCAGCCCTCGGCGTGATAGCGGGCCACTTCGGCCTCGGTGTAGGCAGGTGAAACCCAGTCAGGCATAACGCTCCTGCAGCTTTCCCTTGATGAGTTTTCCGGTCGGCGTCCGCGGTAGGTCGGTGCTGAACTCGTAGCGTCGCGGCACCTTGTAGTGCGCGATGCGCTCCCGCAGGAACTGCTCCAACAACGCTGCCAGCCCCTCGGTCTCGTCGAGGTCGGCGACCGGATGCACCACCGCCAGCACCGATTCGCCCATCTCCTCATCCGGCACGCCGATCACGGCGACGTCGTGCACCGCGGGATGCAGCGTCAGCGCGTTCTCGATCTCCTGCGGATAGATGTTCACCCCGCCGGAGATGATCATGAACGATTTGCGGTCGGTCAGATACAGATAACCGTCGGCGTCGAGGTAGCCGACGTCACCGGTGGTGCTCCAGTTCGGGTGGTCCCGGTGGCGGGTTTCGGCGGTGCGCTGCGGGTCCCCGTGGTATTCGAACGGCGCCGTATCGCGTTCGAAATAGATGGTCCCGACCTCTCCGGTCGCTACCTCGGCGCCGTCGTCATCGCAGATATGCGCAACTCCCAGCACCGGTCTGCCGACCGATCCGGGATGCGCCAGCCACTCGCCGCTGTCGATGATCGACGTGCCGGCGGCTTCGGTGGACGAGTAGTACTCCAGCAGGATCGGCCCCCACCAGTCGATCATCGCGCGCTTGACCTCGACCGGGCACGGCGCGGCACCGTGCACCGCACACCGGTGCGACGACAGATCGTAGGAGTCGCGGACCCGCGGATCGAGTTTGAGCATCCGGACGAACATCGTCGGCACCCATTGACTGTGGGTGACCCGGTATTGCTCGATGAAGCCGAGCGCCGCCGCGGCGTCGAAACGTCGCATCATCACCACGGTCGCGCCGACCCGGTGCGCCATCGCCATGAACCGCAGCGGCGCCGAATGGTAGATCGGCGCCGGGGACAGATAGACCGAGTCGGCATCGAGTCCCATCGGCCCGGCGAACAATCCGGTGATCCGGTCCCCCGGCTCGTCGACATCACGATCCGGCAGCGGTACCTCGATCCCCTTGGGAAAACCGGTCGTCCCCGACGAATACAACATGTCCGCCCCGCAGGGCTGCGCGGGCAACGGCTGCGACGACGCGGATGCGATCACCGCCTCGTAGTCGTCGAAACCGGGCACCGCCCCCAGGGCGATCCGGCGCCCCACGCCGGGAACCGCGGATACCACCGCGTCGGCGACAGTGGCGAACCGCTCGGCGACCACGAACGTCTGCGCACCGCAGTCCTCAACGATGTAGGCGACTTCGGCCGCGCTCAGATGGGAGTTGATGAACGTGACGTAGAGGCCCGAACGCAGTGCGGCCCAGTAGATCTCCATGGCCCGCGGCTGGTTGTCGCAGAGCACCGCGAGGTGATCGCCGGACCGCACCCCGTCGTCGTAGAGGTGCCGGGCGAACCGCAGCGAGCGGTCGTCGAGGCGGCCGTAGGTGAGGATCTCCCCGGTCTCGGCGACGATAACCGCCGGACGCTGCGGTGCGATCTCGGCAACGGTGCCAGGATACCCGGGAGACATCGCGCGTGGCCCTCCGCGTCAGTAGATGTAGTCTTCGCCGCTCGCGCGCACCGTGATGTCGCTGATGCTGATGCCCCAGGGCTGGTCGATGACATGCACCACCGCCTCGGCGAGATCTTCGGGCGTGATCAGCCAGTACTGCACCGAATCGATGTCGGTCTGCTCGGCGGTGAGATTTCCCTGGGCGAACGCGGTGACCGACTGCATGTAGCTCTCGCCGCGGGAACCGACGATGCCCATGATCGCGGCGCCGTTGACGACCCCCTTGCCCAGGTTGGTGCCCAGCACACCGGTCGGCTTGACGGTGGTCACCTTGATCTTGCCTTTGGCCTCGCTGCGCAGCGAGTCCGACAGCACCGCCACCGCGGCTTTGGTGGCGCTGTAGACGCCCGATCCCGCCACGCCGGCGTTGCCGTAGATGGACGAGATGTTGACGACGTGTCCGCGGCCCTGCTCGATCATCTGGTCGTAGACGGCCGAGATGCCGTTCACCACACCCTTGATGTTGATGTCGATCGCGCGATGCCACTGTTGCCACGCCTTTTCGTGGTCCGCGAAGTAGGCCAGGGGCATCACGCCGGCGTTGTTGACGATCACGTCGACCGCGCCGAACGTCTGCACCGCGTGCTGCACGACGGCTTTCATCTGGTCCATGTCGGTGACGTCGGCGACCTGATAGGTGCCGGACCCGCCCGCCTCGCGAATCCCGTCGAACACGTCCTCGAGTGCCTGCGCGCCGATGTCCACTCCGACGACGCGTGCTCCTCCCGCGGCGCACTTCTCGGCGATCAGCTTGCCGAATCCGCCACCGGCGCCGGTGACGACGACGACTTTGTCCTGCAGGTGTTGCGACATAGTCGTCCTCCCGACAACGAAAATGGGACCGAGCAGTATCGCTGCAGTCTAGGTGGCGGGTATTGCCGCTGCTGCGTCCGCCCGATTGCCCGGCACAGTCCGCATGTTCAGTCGCCCGACCACCGGGTCCGGGCGCTATGGTCGCCTGGTGAAACGTCGAACGGCACTGGGGCTGCCCCTCTTGTTGACGGCGGGTTCGACATTGAGCCGACTCCCGCGGGCCGGCGCGGATCCCGGCCGATGGTCGATCGACCGGGTGAATCGCTGGTATCAGGCTCAGGGCTGGCCGGTCGGTGCCAACTACATCACTTCGACCGCGGTCAACCAGTTGGAGATGTTCCAGGCCGACACCTTCGACCTGCCGCGGATCAACGCCGAGTTGGGCTGGGCCCGATCCGCCGGCTTCAACACCATGCGGGTGTTCCTGCACGACCAGTTGTGGGCGGCCGACCAGCGGGGCTTCCAGTACCGGCTGTCCCAGTTCGTCACCGTCGCCGCCCGGCATCGCATCAAACCGCTGTTCGTGCTCTTCGACTCCTGTTGGGATCCGCATCCGAAAGCCGGGCCTCAGCAGGCGCCCCGGGTCGGGATCCACAACTCACGCTGGGTGCAGAGTCCGGGCGCCGATCGGCTCGGCGACCGCAGCTACTACCCCACCCTGCATTCCTACGTCACCGGTGTGATGAGCCAGTTCCGATACGACGACCGGGTGCTGGGCTGGGACCTGTGGAACGAGCCGGACAACATGGCCCGCGAGTACAGCAGCGTGGAACGCTCCGACAAACTCGATCTGATCAGCGACCTACTCCCGCAGGTCTTCAGTTGGGCGCGGTCGGTCAACGCCCGCCAACCGCTCACCAGCGGTATCTGGGAAGCGTCCCGACGGGGCAGCACGATCGTCAACACTCAACTGAACCAGTCCGACGTCATCACGTTCCACTCCTACGACAAGCCGGCGGACTTCAGCCAGCGCATCGCCGAGTTGGCACCGTACGGCCGGCCGATGATGTGCACCGAGTACCTGGCCCGTACCCGCGGCAACACCATCGACGGGATACTGCCGATCATGAAGCGCCACAAAGTGGGCGCCTACAACTGGGGATTCGTCGCAGGCCGGACCCAGACCTACCTGCCGTGGGATTCCTGGGACCACCCGTACACCGCAGAACCGCAGGTGTGGTTCCACGATCTGGTGCAGCCCACCGGGCGCGCCTACCGCAATCTGGAGATCATGACGATCAGCAACCTGACCGGCCGCTGATCCCACCGGCCGCACCGAATTCGACGGATCTTGGCGCGACCGGCTGATTGCCGCCGGGTTCGATGATGAAATCATTAGCGGCAATGTCGTCGGACGTGTGGTTCGGTGGCCGGGGTTCATGGATTTCCGTGAGGAGTCGGTGATGGGCGAGACCGCGTCGGGTTCGCGGGCTGGGTCGCGCGTGGGGCGTTACCTCCTCAAACGGTTGTTGGGGCGCGGTACCACCGGCGAGGTGTACGAGGCGTTCGACACCCAGAAGAACCGCACCGCCGCGCTCAAGCTGCTGGCACCGGCGTTGGGGCAGAATCCCGCTTTCCGCGAGTGGCTGCAGCGCGAAGCGCTGGTGGTGGGGCGGGTACAGGAACCGCACGTGGTCCCGGTCCGCGATTACGGTGAGCTCGACGGCGAGGTGTTCATCGATACGCCGCTGGTCCAGGGGGACGACTTGGCCGCCGTGCTGAAACGCAACGGCGTGTTGGCGCCTTCTCGAGCGGTGAACCTGGTGTGGCAGGCGGCCTCGGCGCTGGATGCCGCGCACAACGCCGGGGTGATCCACCGGGGCGTCAAACCGCGCAACATCGTGCTGACCGGTGACGATTTCGTCTACCTGGTCGATTTCGGGTTGGCGGGCGCGCCCGGGGCCGAGGCGGCCGACGCCGAGAACGCGGGCGCCCGATGGAAGTACGCCGCACCGGAGTTGTTCACCGGCGAGGACTTCGGGCCGAGCGTCGACGTCTACGCGTTGGCGTGCGTGCTCTACCAGTGTCTGACGGGCTCGCCGCCCTACCGCGCGGACAGTCTCAAAATGCTGGCCAATGCGCATCAGTCCAAGCCCATCCCCCGGCCCAGCCTGGCCGGAGCGACGATTCCGGCCGGGTTCGACGACGTCGTCGCCAAAGGCATGGCCAAGGATCCGCAGGAGCGTTATGCCAACGCGGCGGAGCTCGCGACGGCGGCCTACCAAGCACTCAGCGCACCCGATCAGCACCGCACGCTGCAGATCTACGAGGCCAGTCAGCAGGCCACCGGACCGTTGATCGAGCCGTCGCCGGCCGGCGCGCAGCCCGCCCCGGCCGAAGCGCCTCCCGATGAACAGCCCATCCCGCCGGTCCCGCCGGTTGACGTCCCTCCGCCCGCGGCGCCGGTCGAGGCGGCCACACCCGTCGAGGCGGCCGCACCGATCCAGGCCGCCGGACCGGCGGCGCCCGATCCGGTCGTCGCCCACCCGGGTGCCGCCCGGGTCTCGACGGTCACCGACGACTGGTTCAGCCCGCTGCGCCGTCAACCCCTGTACCGCGACCCCGCGAAACGCAAGCTGTTGTTGCGGGTCGCGGCCGCGGCAGTCGTATTGATCGGCCTGATCACCTGGATCACCAACCGATCCGGCTCGGAGGACCAGACCGCCGGCACCGATAGCACGGAGTCGTCCGAGGTGAGTCGGCCCACCACCACCGCGTCGACGGCCGAGGCCCAGGCCCGGCTGCGCAAACTACTGCCGTCGGGATATCCGCAGGATGCCTGCACCACGACCACGCCGACGGGCGGCGCTATCGCGCAGCTGACCTGTGGCCGCAACGTCGATGTCGACGGGCCGCCGGCGGCGACCTACGCACTGTTCGGCGACGCCGGCGCGATGCGCCGCAGCTTCGACAGCACCGTGCAGGCCACCAACGTCGTCACCTGCCCCGGCCGCATCCAGTCGCCCGGCGCGTGGCACCGTGCCGCCGCCCCCGACAAGACCGCCGGGACACTGCTGTGCGGGATGCGGCAGAGTTCGCCGGTGCTGGTCTGGACCAACGATGCCAATTTGATGATCGGCACCCTGCAGACCGAACGCAGCACGCCGACGCTGGAGCAGTTCTACACGTGGTGGAGTTCGCACTCCTGACCGTCGATCCAGACGACACGGACAAACATAGTTGTGCGATCCGTTAGGATTTTGCGACCTGAGTCACTGCATCACCCGCGAGCCCCCATCGACCCCGAGGAGTGACCTGACAATGAAGTTCTTCGCAACTGCCGTGGTAGCAGCCGGCGCGTTGGCCGCGGCCGGAGCCGTCACCGCCGCAGCCGCAGGTGCCGACGTCGGTGACGCCGCCCCCTCGATCCATCCGATCGGCACTCAGGCCACGCTGGACAACGGTGGGGTGATCCAGGGCTGGACCATCAGCAACCTGCGCCCCAGCTCGGATGCGATCCCCTACCAGCCGCGCGGCACCCTGTGGGAGGCCACCGCCACCGACGTGGCCATCCAGGGCACCGTCACCCCGGTGATCGCCAACATCGGGGCGCGCTCCGCAAACGGTCAGACCTATCCCGCACTGTTCACCGTGGCCACCGCGCAGGGTGTGAACCCGGCCAACCTGGCTCAGGGCCAGCAGACCAGCGGCAAGGTCTACTTCGACGTCACCGGTGACGCCCCCGACAGCGCGGTCTACCAGGGCGCCGGCAAGGACCTGCTGATCTGGACCCCGGCGCCGGCCGCGGGCTCGTCGGCACCGGCGGCCACCGGTTCACCGCGGACCTCGGCGCCGGCCGCCACCAGTCCGAAGCCGGCGCAGTCGGGTGCCCAGGGCGCACCGGCGGCCGCCGGAACCACGCCGGCCACCGGCAGCACCGCGCCCGCCGGCAGCCAGGGCACGCCGCTGCCCGCCGAAGCCGGCGGCACCCCGGCGGTCGCGACGGGTACGGAGACCCCGGCCACCGGCGGTTCGGAGACCACCGGCAGTACGAGCGGCGCCGAGGGGTCGACCACCGCCGGCAGCGCGGAGGCGTCGGCGCCGGCGAGCGAACCGGCGCCGTCGTCGCAGCAGACTCCCGGTAGCACCTCGCAGTCCGAGGCCTCGGCTCCGGCCGGCAGCTCGGGCACGCCGCTGCCCGCCGAAGCCCCCAGCTCGGGCACGCCGCTGCCGGCGGAGGCCCCCAGCGCATCGGCGACGGGGTCGGAAGGCAGCGTGTCGGTGCCCGCCGGCAGCCAGGGCACGCCCGTTCCCGCCGCCGCCGGTACGGCGTCGGCCGGCGCTGCGGGCACCGCCACCGCATCGAACTGACCGAGCACCCGAAACGCCAGTCCGGCCCGGTCTCCGCCTCGGCGGCGGCCGGGCCGGACTCGTTTCTCAACTAGCCTGGTCGAAAGCCCGTTACCATTGCGGTACATCAGTACCAATGCCGCCGGGATGTCGCCGAACCGAGGAGCCAGACCCATGAAGTCCATCTCGACCGCGCTGGTTGCCGGGGCGCTTGTCGCTACCGGGATTTTGAGCGGCGCAGTCGCTGCAGCGGACGGCCCCGAGCCGGTCACCCACCCGCTCGGCACCCAGGGCACCGTGCCCGAAGGCCCGGGGGTGCACGGCTGGACCATCGCCGATCTGCGTCCCAGCTCCGACACGATCCCCTACCAGCCGCGCGGCACGCTGTGGGAGGCCACCGCCACCGACGAGGCCATCCAGGGCACCGTCTTCCCGATCGTCGCCAACCTCAGTGCCCGCTCGGCCAGCGGCCAGAATTACCAGGCACTGTTCACCGTGCCGACCGCACAGGGCATCGTGCCGACCGGCTTGGCCCAAGGTCAGAAGACCAGCGGCAAGGTCTACTTCGACGTGACCGGCGATGCGCCGAACAGCATGGTGTACCAGATCGGCGGCAACGACCTGATCCGGTGGGAGGCACCCGCACCCCAGCCCGCTGCGACGGCACCGCAGCCGCAGCAGACCGGCGGCGCCACGCAGGCCCCGGCCAACAGCGGCAGCCAACGTGCGCCCGCACCGGCCCGCACCCCATCGACCAACTCCACGCGCCCCGGTCCCGCGGCTCCGCCGCAGGGCAGCTCGGGCACGCCGCTTCCCGCCGAAGGCAGTTCAGGCACCCCGCTGCCCTGATTCAGTGGCCGCTCACAGCCCGAACTGATCGTCGATCAGCCCGAGCCAGATCTGGGCCGCGTCGATGGCCACCTTCTCGCTGATGAAGGCATGCTGGGTACCGGTGTAGATGTCGCGGAATGCGCGCTCGAGCCGGCTGCCTTCGCGGATCGCCGAGGTCCCGGCGACCAGATGCGCCCACTCCGCGCAGGCTCGGGCGGTGTCGGTGGCGTAGACGGCGGCCACCCGCATGTCGGCCCGTAATCCCGGCGTCAGGTCTTCGCCTGCGGCGACGGCGGATTCGGCGGTGGTGAAGGCATCGAGCACCAGCAGTCGGGCGGCGCGCCACGCGGCGACGTGGTGTGCCAGTCCCTTCTGGAAAGTGGGTCGACTGGCCAGCGACGCCATGTCGCTCATCCGGTATTTGGTGGCCGCCAGTTCGGTGACGTCGTCGAGCATGCTCTTGGCCACCCCGAGCGCCCACGACGCGTGTCCGGCGGCCGTCACCGGCATCAGGCCCATCCGGACGGCCGGTGAGTCTCCCCGCGACGGGCGGCGACTGAACAACGGAAACGTCCGGTACTGCGGGACGAACACGTCCTGCACGCTGTAGTCGTAGGAACCCGTTCCCTTCAGACCCTGGACGTGCCAGCCGTCGTCGAACGAGACCTGTTCACGCGGCAGGACGGCCACCTGCATGTCGGGTATCCCCTCACCCGCCCAGCGCATCTCGCCGTCGTCCATCGGGAAGAAACCCGCGGCCACATACGCCGAATGACCGATGCCGGAGCCGAAGCTCCACGCCCCGCTCAGCCGGTAACCGCCGTCCACCGCGACGCCTTGGCCGTTGGGAAAGTACTGGCCGCCGAGCGTGACGCGCTGGTCGCCGCCGCCGAACACCTCGGCGAAGCCCTCCTCGGGCAGATAGGCCGCCGCGGCGAACGACGACGGCATGTTGGCGATGCCGACCCAACCGAACGATCCGTCCTGCCAGGCCATTTCGATCCACGTCTCGATCATCTCGGCGAACGACGGCTCGACACCGCCGGCGGCGACCGGATTGAACGCCGGCAGCAACCCGGTGCGCCACATCTCCTCGACGACCGGGTCGGTCAGGGTACGGGCCTGCTCGCATGCGGCCGCTTCGGCCGCCACCACGTCGCGCATGCCGCGTGCGGCCGCGACGACCCCGGCGCCGGTCACTTCCGGAAACGCCCGGCGAATCCGCGCAGCGGCAGGTCGGCACTGGTCAACAGGCCGGGCGGTGCCGCCACCACCGACTTGATCGCGTTGAGGGCCGGGAGCCCGGTCACGGTCATGCCGATGGAGGCGAAGTTGTCCGGGTCGGACAGGTCGATGCCGGGCTTGGGGAAGATCATGTGCTTGTTGTAGACGCACGGGTCACCGGTGACCCGGGTGATGTAGCAGCCCTTGATGTTCCAGTTCGGTTGGGTGAACGGGGTCATCTGCCACTCCAGGTGCGTCTCGACGCGCGGGACGCCGTCCACCATGCCCTGGTACTTGATGTAGCTGCCGCCCAACGAACCCTTGGGCAGGGTGTACCAGCCCAGGTCGACATCCCTGGTGCACGCACCCAGTTCGTAGTCGAACGTCACCTCGTCGAGAGTCAGGTCGAAGCAGTCGGCCATCATCAGCACGCTGTCGGCGAAGACCCGGGTGAACTTCTCCAGCTTGGCCGGGATCTCCGGATCGTCCACCGACTGGCCGTAGCCGACCTCGATCCAGGTGTCCTTGGAGTGGTGGCACGACACGTCGACCGATTCGATGGTGGTGATGTTCTCGATCTCGGCGACGTCGGCCGAACACACCACGCCCAGAATCTGGTTGAGCCCCGGGTTCATCCCGGTTCCGTAGAAGGTCGCGCCGCCCTTCTCGCAGGCCTCCGCCAACAGTTGGGTCACCGGTTTACCCGACGGGTGCGGGTGGTTGGTGTCGCGGTGCCAGCCGGTGATCCAGTCGGCGGTGGTGACGATGTTGATGCCCGCTTCCAGGATCGTGACGTAGAGGTCCTCGTCGGGGAAGACGCCGTGAAAGGTCAGGACGTCGGGTTTGGCGGCGATGATCTCGTCGACGCTGCCGGTCGCGATCACGCCGTTGGGGGCGATCCCGGCCAGTTCTCCGGTGTCCTTCCCGATCTTGTCGGGCGAATAGCAGTGCACGCCCACCAGTTCCAGGTCATCCCTGGCGGCGAACCGACGGATCATCTCGGTCCCGACGTTGCCGGTGGCGACCTGGAAGACACGGACGGGAGCAGCTGCGTTCATGCGGTGGAACCTTTCTGGGCGGTGAGTTCGGCGACCTCGGCGGCGCTGCCGCCGATGCCGTCGGGATAGAACTGTTTGGCCCACTGGCGAATCGCGGTGAAGCCCTCGTATTCGGCGGTCGCCAGGGCCGGCGGGTCCGAGTAGCGCTGATGCGACCAGATGTGGATGTCCTGCTCGAACTGGCGGATCACCTCGCGGCCGAAGTCGGCGCCGCGCGCTGCGGCGCGTTCCGGGTCGCCGGACGGTGAACGGCCGATGTAGACCATGAAGCGGACGTCGGAGGTGGAGTCGTCGACCGGTGTGATCGCCGAGATGGTGCGGTTGTCGATCATGCCCCAGCTCCTGGTCACCGCGATGCCCAAGCCGCCGTTGATGGCGTTCACGCCGCTGTTGACGTCTTCGATCTTCTGCCCGTCGTCGCCCTCGAAGGTGATGGTGAAGTCGACGTAGGAGACCGGCTCGGCGAAGTCGTGTCGGGTGAAGACGGGCACGATCGGGGTCTTGTGTACGTACTTGAAGTGGGCGAAGTCCACGCCGTTCTCCAGGACGTACTGCGGGTGTAGCTCCAGCCCTTGCCGGAACAGCCGCTGCTGCGGGTAGTAGTCCGCGGCCGTGCGGTCGTCGAAGTCGGCGAAGACGTCCGGCGGGTCGAAGAACGGCTCGCGCCCGTGCGCATCGTTCCAGATGTAGACCGATTCGTTTCGTTCGACGACCGGATAGGTGGTGATGCGCCGACCGCGGTTGGGCTTGTCCTGGTAGGGAATGCAGACGTTGCGCCCCTGGGAGTTCCACTGCCACCCGTGGAACGGGCACTGCAGGACCTCGCCGCAGACGGTGCCGCCGTAACCCAGGTGTGCGCCGAGGTGTTCGCAGTAGGCGTTCATCACGGTGAGGTGGCCGGACTCGGCCCGCCAGGCGATCATCTCCCGGCCGAAGTACTTCATCGTGTGGACGTCACCGATGCCGATCTCGTTCGACCAGGCGACTTGAAACCAGCCTGTCGGGTTCATCGACAACGGCGGTTTGGCCATGCCAACGTGTCCTCTCCGTGCGCGAGTGCGTTCTGCGGTGAACAGACTACGCCAGAATCATAGTGGGCACTATGGAAATTTTGTTAGGATTCGGCGGATGGCTCAACCGGAGACGCGGCGCACCAACAAGCGGGGGCAGGCGACCCGCGAGGCGATGCTGGATGCCGCCGTGCGCTCGCTGGCCACCGGCGACCCCGGTGCGGTCTCGGCCAGCCGGATCGCCAAGGAGAGCGGTGCCACCTGGGGGGCGGTGCAGTACCAGTTCGGCGACGTCGACGGATTCTGGGCCGCGGTACTACACCGCACCGCCGAACGCCGCGACGCCGCGATGACGGCGTTCGGCAGCGTGAAATCCGAAGCGCCGCTGCGGGAACGCGTCGCGGCGATCATCGACACCCTCTATGACGGGCTGGCGGCACCGGATTCCCGCGCGATCGAGAACCTGCGGGCCGCGCTCCCCCGGGATCCCCGGGAACTGGAACGCCTGTATCCGCGCACCGCAGCGGAACTGCATTCCTGGGGCAAGAGCTGGCTGATGACCTGCCACGCGGCCTTCGCCGATCTTGGCGTCGACCCCCAGCGACTGCGCGAGGTCGCCGCCCTGATCCCCGGCGCGATGCGCGGTCTGGTCTCCGAGCGCCAA
Source organism: Mycolicibacter sp. MU0083 (assembly GCF_963378075.1). Classification (NCBI taxonomy): domain Bacteria; kingdom Bacillati; phylum Actinomycetota; class Actinomycetes; order Mycobacteriales; family Mycobacteriaceae; genus Mycobacterium; species Mycobacterium kokjensenii. The sequence continues at coordinate 1,565,146 of NZ_OY726394.1, read as the reverse complement.
CTCGGTTCCTATGCCGACCTCGACGAGGCCCGTCGCGGACTCACCAATGCGCTGGCGGGTTACCTCGAAGGCTCCCGGGGCAGCTGACCGGATCCTCTCGCGGCGACAGAACGCGGGCGGCCCGCTACCATCCACCTTCGTGACCGAATCCCTGGCCCGCCGAACGCGGCTCGCAGTCGCGAGCGCAGTGCTGGCGGCGACGATGTCGACCGCCCCCGTCGTGCTTCCCGCGGGGACACCCGGGGCCGCCGCACCCGCAGGCGCGGCCTGCCCCGACGTCGAAGTGGTGTTCGCCCGTGGACGTCTGGAACCGGCCGGCGCCGGCGCGGTCGGCAATGCGTTCGTCAGCGCGCTGCGGTCGCGAACCTCGAAATACGTCAGCCTGTACGCGGTGAACTACCCCGCCGACAACCAGGTGGACCAGGGCGCCAACGACATGAGCGCCCACATCCAGAAGACCATCAACGGTTGTCCGAACACCCGCATCGTGGTGGGTGGCTACTCCCTGGGGGCCGCGGTCAGCGACATCGTCCTGGCGGTGCCCTTCCAGGTATGGAGCTTCAACAATCCCCTGCCGCCGGGCGCCGACGAGCACATCGCCGCGGTCGCGCTGTTCGGCAACGGCAGTCAATGGGTCGGTCCCATCACGGCATTCAATCCGACCTATAGCGATCGGACCATCGAGCAGTGCCACGGCGCCGATCCCATCTGCAACCCCGCTCACCCGGACACCTGGGAGGAGAACTGGCCGCAGCACCTGGCCAGTGCCTACATCTCGTCGGGAATGGTGAACCAGGCGGCCGACTTCGTCGCCGGAAAGCTGTAGCGGCTCAGCCCCTCGAGAGTTCGGGAGCACCGCGGCCCACACTGCGGAATCCCTCGCAGGGTTCCTTCACCCCGATCACGAACGGCAATCTGCTCCACCGCAGTTTCATTCGGTCTGCCAGCCCCAGTGCAGCCTGTGGTTGCACCACCGAGCGATCCAGCCCCAGGTAGTAGGTGGGCAGCGATCCCAGACCCTCGAACTCATGGATCAGCTCGGTGCAGTCCTGACGGACCGGATCGTCGAGGCACTGCGCGACGGCGTCCGTCATCAGCACATATTCTGCTACCGGCACTTGGTTTTTCAGCATCCGATGCACCAGGATGACGTCGACGCCGGCCAACTCGGTACGCCGCTTGACCTTCTGCTCGGCCACCTCGCCCTGATGCGCGACGAACTTCAGCGACAGGCTCGCCACCTGCCCGCAGCTCCCGCAGTCGCATTGGTTGCCGGTGTCGAGCTGCGCCTGGCGATCGAGGAAGGCCCGATGCATCCGCGCCAGCCGCTCACCCACCAGTGTTCGGGCATCTCCGTCGGGCGCCCAGAAGAAGGCGGCATCGCCCTCCAGCTTCGCCAGCTTCATGCCCTTGGCCGCATCGATGACCGACTCCAGCAGTGTGGCGACCGCCGTCTGGGCACACAACAGTTCGCCGCGATTCCAGTTCATGTAGGCGGTGTACCCGCCGATGTCGGCGATGACGAGCACTGCGCGCCGGATGGCCATGGTTCCCGCAGTTTAGTCCGCGTCGGCCGCCTGCGATACGGCCTGACGATAAAGATGCGGGTCGTGCGCGTTGACGATCAGCAGGTCCGGCGCGCCTGATTCCTGCAGTTCGGCCAGCCTGCGCTGATTGCCTCGGACCTTCTTCCAGTCGTAGGCGGTGATGCGCTCCATCAGCGTGAGCGCCCCGGGTGTCCGACCGGCGCCGCCGATCTCGCCGCGGTGGTAGAAGGAGTCACCGGCGTGCAGGATCCAGCGGTCCCCGGCGTCGACGGCGACCGCCGCATGGCCGCGACTGTGACCGGCCAGGTCGATCAGCACGATGCCCTCGGCGATCTCCGTAAGTTCTTTGGCCCCGGGAAAGCCTCGCCAGCTCTCGGCCTCGGCTGCGGAGTGCTCCACCAGCAGTGGGCCGTGGTCGCGACAGGCCGGCAGATAGCGCTGCTTTTCGGTGAGCGTTCGCGGATGCTGTGCGGCGGCGGCCTCGGCGCCGGTGAGGTGAACACGCGCCCAGGGAAAGTCCGCGGCACCGCCGACGTGGTCGGCGTCGAAGTGGGTCAACACGATGTGGCGGACGTCGGTGGGGTCGAAGCCCAGTTCCCGAACCTGGTTGATCGCGGCCTCATTCGGGTCGAAGGCCGGGCGGATCAGGAACCGCGCCGGCCCGAATCTCGGCCCCGGTGTCGCGCAGTCACGTAATCCGAGCCCGGAATCGACCAGGACCAGACCGCCCGGCGTCTCGATGAGCAGGACGTGACAGATCAGCCCATCCGGGGCGCCCAGCGGCCGCATGGTGCCGCAGCTGAGATGGTGGATCTTCATCCGAAGGCGGCCTTCATTTCTGCCGGGGTGGCGGGATCTCCGCCGAGCATAGCCGGATCGATGACCCGGATCGGTTGACCTCCGTCCCAGCAGCCGGCGGCCCCGTTGAGGTCGACCGGCCCTCCGGCCGCCGGTCGGGTCCGAGACCTCCGATGAGTGCGCGCATGAGAATCTTTCTGGGGGTTAGAGGTCGGCCGGCGGGGTGTTGAGCAGACGCGGATCGGGTTGGCCGGACATCGCGAGCAGCCCGCGCAGCCCGCGGAGCACCAGCGGCCAGTTGCGCGGGTCGCGCAGGTTCACCCCGCCCAGTAGCTGCTTGAGCATGGTGAGGCTGTCGAAGTAGATCCGCTCGCTGACCAGGTTCTCGTTCTCGTCGAAGACGAAGTACGCCGACATCCGGGTCCGGTGCCGCGCACCGGTCGGCGGGATGGTGCCCAACGGGCCCAGATGTGTCCCCAGTAACCAGAATTCGACGATCACCGCATCGGCGCTGTGGCGCAGCGCGATGATCTCGTGGTCTTGATCGGGGAAGGCCACCCGGGTGTCGCGGTAGTAGCCGCGCACCTCGTCGTCGCCGTCGTGGACGGTCAGCGTCGGGATGATCTCGTAGTGCGGATGCGGAAACGTGGCCAGCACGTCGTCCCAGTCCTGCCGCACCTCGTCGTGAAAGTGGTCCAGGACGAGCTTTTCGCGGGCGCGCAGCACCTCGGCGGACGGGATGGCGTAGCGGTCGGTCATCGGGGCCCCTGCCTGATCATTATTCCCACACCGTGGGAATAAATGCACGATAATCCCACAGCGTGGATATCTGCAAGGGTTCCAGGGGAGAATGATCGCCATGACCACTCCGCGGCGCGGCCGTCCGCCCAAGACGCAGGCCCAGTTGACCCGGGCCGCGATCCGCGAGGCGGCCTTGGCGGTGATCGACCGCGACGGTATCGCGGCGCTCAGTATGCGTTCGGTCGCCCAGCTGCTCGGTGTGGACGCCAAGAGCCTGTATCACCATGTCACCGACAAGGACGACCTGCTCGACGCCGTGGCCGAGCATCTCCTGGGCCAACTGCGGGTACCGGCGGCCACCGGCGTGCTGCGCACCGATTTGACGGCCCTGGCCCACGAGTTCCGGCGGGTGACGCTCGCACATCCCGAGGCGGCGAGCCTGGTGCTGACCCGTCAGCTGTCAACCCTGTCCGGTCTGGCACCGGTCGAGGCCATCCTGTCGGTACTGCGCCGCGCCGGCGCCGACCCCGAACACGCGGTGCACCTGGTACGGGTCTTGGTGGCCGGGTTGATCGGCATCCTGATGCGCGAAGTGTCCGCAGGCCCGACGTTCGGCAGCAGCGATCCCGCAGACATCGCCGCTCGGCAGCGGGCCCTGGAGGATTCCGGCCTGCCGGAGGTCACCGCAGCCGCGCCCTACCTGGCCCGATTCGACAGCGACCGGGAATTCGACTCTGCAATAGATCTATTCGTGGATGTCGTGGCATCCCGACTGGCCGGCTGACGGCCGGCTCAGCGCTCCGCACTCTCCTGCCGGTACTGGCGCAGCTCGGCGCGCACCGCGGCATCGAACGCGCGGTCCAGACTCGCGTGCGCCGCCCGCCGTGCCACTCGGCGCAGAGCGTCGACAAAGTCTGCGGCCCAGGCGAGTTCATCGTCGTCGGTGGGCAACCAGCCGGTTCCGCGCTGGCGTACCACTTCGGTGTAGCCACTGCGGGTCAGCGCTCGGGCGACCTCATCCATCTTCTCGTCGACCACGGCGCTGACCTCGAGCATCGCCGACAGCGGCGCACCCCGCGCAACCAGCGTGCCGAAGTCTTCGATCAGACGCATGTCCGGCACCAGATAGACATCGGGCTCGGTGGTCTCCTGGATCACTCCCCCGCCGACCAGCCGCCGCAACGTCGCGGCGTCCACCGTGCCCAGCTGTTCCTCCAACTGGACGCGCGTCAGCGTCTTCTGCACCGGGTGCGACCACGGTGCCGTGACGAGTTCGCCCAGATCGGCGAGGTCCAAGACCTCGACCAGATCCGCGCCGCGCTGCAGCCCGGTGAGGAATTTCAGAATGTGCTTGACCGTGAAGCCCTCGCCGAGCAGCCGAATGATCGCCTGCAACTGGCGTAGGTGCCGGTCGGTATAGATCGCGACCCGGCCCCGACGCAGCGGCCGCGGCAGCAGGCCGCTTTCCTGGTAGACCCGGACGTTGCGCGTGGTCGTCCCCGCCCGTCGCGCAAGATCGTCGATCCGGTACTCCGTCACCAACGCATCCTATGCAGTCAGGACGGGTTCGCTGCTCACCTTCGACACGGTGATCTTGAAGTCGTCCAGGTTCACGCTCTTGAGTTGGTTGACGTACTGAGTGGCGAATCCCGGGTACATGGTGGCGTTGAACCCGTCCTCGGTCAGATACCAGCTCTGGCATCCGGAGTTCCAGGTCGTCGATTCCAGGCGCCGCTGAATCTCCTTGTTGTAGCGAGCCTGCACCTCCGGCCGTACATCCAGGGACTTCCACTCGAATTGCACGAGTTTCGCGATCGCGTCGACGATGTAGTCGATCTGGGCTTCCATGTAGACCAGAGCCGAGCTGTGGCCCGGCCCGGAGTTCGGCCCGAAGGTGAAAAAGAGGTTCGGGTAACCCGAGACCGCGACGCTGCGGTAGGCGTAGGCACCCCTGCTCCACTCCGAGGCCAGCTCACGGCCGTCGATTCCGGTGATCGGGATCGGGGCGCCCGCTTTCGACACCTCGAATCCGGTGGCGAAGACGATGGCGTCGAATTGGTGCTCGATGCCCTCGACGGTGCGAATCCCCTTGGGCGACAATCGGGCGATCGGCCAGGTGACCAGCTTGCAGTTGTCCGCCTGCAGGGCCGGATAGTAGTCACTGGTCATCAACAGTCGCTTGCAACCCGCGGAGAAATCCGGGGTGAGCTGTCGCCGAAGCCACGGATCCTTCACCTGCACACGCAGGTTCGCCAGGCTCAAGGCTTCCACCAACCGGGTGAACGGGGTGTCCCACACCACCCCGACCGCAACCGATTCATGCCCCCAGAACCACGCGGAGCGCATCAACTTCTCCGCGAACGGCACATCCCGGTAGATCCTCTTCAGCCAGCCACCGGTGGCGGTGTTGATCCGCGGCAGCACCCAGCCCGGGGTGCGCTGGAACACCTTGACCGACCCGGCCACCTTGACCAGTTCCGGAACGATCTGTACCCCGCTGGCGCCGGTGCCGATGACGGCGACCTTCTTGCCCTCGAAGTCGTAGTCATGATCCCAACGGGCGCTGTGGATCTTGTGTCCCTCGTAGGTCTCGATACCGGGGATGTCGGGGAAGCTGGCATTGGCCAGCGGGCCGGAGGCGACGATGACGGTTCTGGCCCGTACCGGCTCGCGGCCGGCGAGATCGATGATCCATTCGCCGGCATCTTCGTCATAGCCGAGACCCAGGACGGTGTGGTCGAACCGGATATACGGTGCGATCCCCGATGTGTCGACCATCCGGTCGATGTAGGCGAGGATCTCCGCGCTGCCCGAGTAGGTGTGCGACCAGTCCGGGTTGGGCGCAAAGCTGTAGGAGTACAGCCGCGACGGGATGTCGCAGGCCGCGCCGGGATAGGTGTTGTCACGCCAGGTCCCGCCGACCCGCGAATCGCGTTCGAAGATCGCGAAATCGGTGATGCCCTGGTCTTTGAGGCGGATGGCGGCGCCGATACCGGCGAACCCGGCTCCGATGATGGCTGCGGTGATCGTCATGGTCAGGGTCCTCTAGGCGACGGGCTCGTAGGTGAGTTCTGCCGACCAGGTCGGCGTGTGCTGCACCAGGGCCGGCGGGATGACACCGGTGATCTTGACCAGCGAATCGGCTAGCCAGTGGTACTTCGAGGTGCGGTCGATCACCTTCTTGCCGTGCCAGGAGATGACCTGATACATCGGCACCCGACGGGCGAAAGCGCTTCGCTCGCCGACGCTCCGGAATCGCCGCATCGCCTGGTAGAGCCGTTCTTCATCGACGCCCATCGCCACGATGTTGTCGCGCATCTTGTTCAGCAGCGGGAAGTAGCTCAAGGTCCCGATCAGCAGCGTCGGGTTCATCCAGCTGCCCACGAAATCCACGGCCAGCTTCCGCAGGTCGGCATGGCCCAGGATGTCCATCACCTCGAAGTCGACCGCCAGGTGCCGGGATTCGTCGGAGTTGATCCGCTTGAAGACTTCTTGGGCCACCGGGTCTTTGACCTCGTCGGTGATGAACTTGATCAGCGCGCCGTCCAGCGCCACTTCCAGCATCGGAATGACGGTGCCCAGTATCGACAGCGACATCGAGTCGGAGAATTTGTCGAGCCAGGTGATCACCAGTTGCACGTTGACGCTCGGCGGCGGGATCTCGTCGTCGTCGAGCATGCCCCACCGCCGCATCAGTGCCAGCTCGGCGTTGGCGTGCTTCTGCTCCTCGGCGTGGAAGTGCTCGTAGATGCTCTTCAGCGTCGGGGTCGGGGCCTTCTTGGCCAACGCGGCGAACCCGCGCGCTCCGACGTTCTCGATCCACATCAAGTCGGTCATGAACGGCTTGAGCTTGGCCCACAACTGCGGCTCGATGAGCTCGGCGCCCGGCGCGTCCCAGTCGATGTCGACCAGGGACCACTGCTTGTCCTTGATCTTCTGCAGCATGTCGTCGAGATCCATCGCCATGATCGGCACTTCCTTCCCGGGGATGAACGGTCGCGGGTCAGTTCTGCGGCAGCACCCGGCCGAGTAGGCCGGCGCCGCGGGCGTAGAGCGCGGGGAAATGCCGCTTCAAATGCCAGATGACGGTGGCGTCGATCTGCGGCACCATGTACAGCCGGCCGTTGTCGTGTGCGTCCAGAGTGCGCGCCGCGACGTTGTCCGCCGACAGTCCCGTCCACCGGGCCAGCTGCTGGGACAGACTCATCGAGCCCGGGGTGATGCGGCCATCGGTGAAGACATTGGTCCTGACGAAGGTCGGGCAGAGCACGGTGACCGCGATATCGGTGTTGGCCAGTTCGGCGGCCAGGGTCTCCGACAGCGACATCACGCCGGCCTTGGACACGTTGTAGGCCGCCATCGTCGGGGCCGCGGCGAACCCCGCCGCCGAGGCCACGTTGATGATTCCGCCACGCCCGCCCTCCCGCAGCAGCGGGGTGAAGACCTCGCAGCCGTAGACCACGCCCCACAGGTTGATGCCGAGGGCCCAGTCCCAGTCCTCGAAGCCGATGTCGCCGACGGGTTTACCGCCGATACCGACACCGGCGTTGTTGATCACCAGGGTGGGCGCACCCCCGAAAATCTCCTGGGCCCGCTCGGCGAGTGCCTCGACCGCACTGCGGTCGGAGACATCGCACCGCACGGCATGCCCGGTTCCGGTGGGCATCGCCTCGATCAGCGCCACGGTCTCAGCGGCCCGGTCGGCGTCGATGTCGGCGCAGATCACCTCGCCGCCGCGGCGGGCGAGTTCCAGGGCGAACGACCGGCCGATACCGCTGCCGGCGCCGGTGACCACCGCCTTGGCGTCGGTGGTGCGGCGCGGGCCGCGAAAGACGTCGAGTACCGAGTCCAGACCGAACATCACTTCACTCCTTCGAGTTCACCGGATCGCGTGTCGTCGTAGGCGTCGGCGATGAACGCCGCCGCGCGACGCAGCGCCGGCACGGCCTCGGGCGCCAGGCGCGGCAGCGCTTGGAAGACATGCACCATGCCCGGCCACACCTCCAGGGTGCTGGTGCCGCCGGCCCGCCGCACTTCGCCGTCCAGGTACCGGGCGTCGGCGCTGAGCATCTCGCGATCACCGACCTGGATGAAGACCGGCGGCAACTGTGCCGCCTCGGCGAAGTCGAGTCGCAGGCGTGGGTGATCCCGGTCCAGACCCCGGGTATAGAGGCCGACCATCCGCCGCGCCGCGGTGGCCGACATGGCGGGGTCTCGCCGGACGGCTTCCTGCCGGTGGGCCAACGTCAGGGTCAGATCGATCAGCGGCGAGAACAGCACCACGCCCGCGGGCCGGAAATCCGCTTCGCCGGCGTGCGACAGCAACAGGTCACAGGTCAGGTGTCCGCCGGCGGAGTCCGCACCGATCACGATGTCGGATCCCGCATAGCCCTGCGCCAGCAGCCATCGATAGCCCGCCTCGACGTCCTCGGCGGCAGTCGGGAACGGGTGTTCGGGCGCCAGCCGATAGTCGACGACATACATCGGCAGGCCGGTGGCCTCGGACAGGCGGGCGACGAGTTTGCGGTGGGTCGACGGCGAGCAGAGCACGTAGGCGCTGCCGTGCACGTAGTAACCGACCCGGTCGCCGAACTCGACGCCCGGTCCGAGTACCCATTCGCCACGGATCCGGGGCCCGTTCACCGGGATGACCCTGGTCCCGTCGGGCAACGATCCGAACGTCCGCATGATGGTGGCGAGCAGCCGTCGTCCGAACCAGATACCGGGCCGGTTCATCGGGATCACACTGGTCAGATTGCCCAGCGTCCAGCGCGCGACGACGGCCGACAGCCTCGCACGCGCGGTCGCAGTGGTGGGCACCGCCGGAAGCTCGGAGGCATCAGGTCTCACGCCCCAAAGAACATCACCGACCGTGCCAGTTGTCAATGGCACGGTCAGTGATGTCGTGGTTGCGCGCAGCCGCGCATCCTGAGCCCCGCATCGTTTGACTCCGCTTGAGGTTTCTTACGATTCCGCAGATTAAATTGTCAGGCTTTGAAATAATTCTGCTGTTGCGTTCCGGTGCCACAGCGCACGACGACATCCGCCACGGCGGGGATGCCGGACAACGAAATCACGTACCCAGCAATGCAGTTCGACGACACCATCAGTGATCTTGCGAACAAGGGGAACCCATGAAGCGAATCTATCTCGGCGGAATCCTCGGCGGCGCCCTCTGCGGTGCGGCGCTGGCATTCGCCGGTGCGGCCAATGCCGAGGCCTACACGTTCGACAACTCCGAATTTCTTTACGGCTCGACCAGTGCGTTGGTTCTGGGTCCGACCGGCATTGCGACGCCGAGCGACAACTACATCAGAAACGGCATCGACTTGTACCTCGAACCACTCGGGTACCAGGGCAGCGTTGAATCGTCGGAGGCGCTGACACTGCCCAACTCCTACGACTTCTTTGAGAGCGTGCCCGGTGGTGAACAGATCCTCATCGACGCGGTCCTCGCCGACTACGAGGCCGGCGAAATGGGCTGCGACGACGGCGTGTGCAGCGACCCACTGACTATTTTCACCTACTCCCAGAGCAGCCTGGTGGCCTCCTACGCCCAAGACGACCTCATGGAGGCCGGCGTCCCCACCGATGCGTTGCGTTTCGTGATGCTCGGCGCCAACCCCGAGGCCGTCCCCAACGACCTGTACCCCACCGAAATATTCAATATCGACGGGGATGTCTTCGCAGCGAACCTGGGCGAAAGTTGGCTCAACCTGCTGTTCGGGAACACAAGTTGGGCGGACGTGGCGTACGGGTTGGGACTCCACAACGCCTACTTCGGCTTGACTGCCGACCAGATCGATGCGGCCACATCAGTGACCGATGGACTGACCACCATCAACGAGATTCCCACTCTGACCCTCCCGGAGCTGATCGGGGCGCTGATCAACGCGTTCTTCGCGGTGTGACGCGGTAATCACCGCACCGCGACCGGCCCCAGCCCGGCGGGCACGTCGGAGATGAGTTGCGGCAGACCCGGCGTGCCCGGATCCAGCGGTGCCGGCGACGCGGGTGCCGGCGTGGTGCCGATGGTCCAGTTCCCGTCGGCGCCCGCGGTGTAGGCCAACCAGACCCGGTCGACACCGGCTTGCGCTTTGGCGGCCTTGAGCTGTTCGTTGTGATAGCCGGTGCGCGGTACCGCGAATTCGCCCTGCCCGATACAGCCCAGTCCCCCACCGCCGAATTGACCGGTGCCGGTGCTGATGTGCCAGCCGTCGGCTCCGCGGCATGCGTAGTGCAGGAACTGACCGCAGCCCTCGGCTTGGAATCGGCCGTCGCCGTTGTGCACGGCGCACTGCTGGACCGAACTGGACAGCGGCTGCCCGTAGGACCAGCTCCAGACGAAGCCGGCCAGCTGGTCGGTGTGCGGGTCGAGGAAGTTCGGGCCGGGCCAGTTGGTGCCGCACCGCATCATGTCGCGGATCTGGTCCCCGGTCATCGGCTGGGTGTTGCCGCCGCCGGCGAGCACGTCGACCAGTGTGTTGGAGTCGAAGAACCGGGTGAACGAGTTCTCGAATTCCGACCGGCTGAAGTGGCAGTTCGGGTACTGCACGGTGACCGGCATCCCCTTCTCGATGACGTTGTGGTCGTTGAAGCCCAGGGCGTCCCACGCCGCATTGCGACCGCAGCCCCTGGTGTAGAGCAGCACCTGCTTCCCGCTCGCGCGGATCTGGGCCAGCGTCACGTCGCGGGGAACGGATGCCGTGGCACAGGTTGCGCCGGGCGCCACCTGGGTGGGACGGAACAGCAGGTCACGCGCCGACGTGTTGCCCAGTGTGCTCTCGATGACGGCCGCTCCGGCCGGCAGTGACTTGCTGATGTCGTCGACCGAGTCGTTGAGCCGGTTCTCCACATACAGGACGATCACCTGATCGGGGTGCGCATCCAGCCAACCGCGGATCTCCTTGAAGCCCGCGACGGCGGGGCGTTCGAAGGTGCAGCCCAGGTGATCGTCGAAGCCGTGGCACAGGATCGGCGCGTAGCCGCCGGGTGCGCCCAGGCTCGGGTACCAGTGCACGTCGAGTTCGAGGAACCGCATGTCCAGGTTGAGCTGGTCGACCAGTGAGTACAGCTGATCCGGGTCCATCCCCGACAAGGTGGGCGGGACGTTGGCGTTGGTGTAGTTGAACGAGTTATGGGTCGCCGGCAGCTGCGCCTCGCGCAGCGGCAGGGTCAGGTTCAGCCGATACTGCTCGGCCAGCGCACGGTGGACCGGCCCGGCCAGGTAGTCCCGGACCGATGGTTCGCCGATCGGGCTGCCGTTGCGCAGCGCGCAATAGTTGATGGGGCCGTTGACCACTCGGCACTGACTGGCCACCAACTGCGCCGCGGCGTCCAGCGTCTTGCAGGCCGTCGCGAGTTGACCGGTCGCGATGTCGAAGCAGGCGCTGATCAGCCCGTGCTTATTGCCGCCGAACCAGCTGCAGGCCTCCACCGACCCGACGGTGCTGCACGCCTGCACCAGGGGGTCGGTGATGCCGCCGATCGCCGTGCACACCGGGTCGAAGGCCGGACCCAGGTCGGTGCACGCGGTGGCCAGCGACGGCGGTGCCGCGGCGGGCGACAGCACCTGAATGCCGACGACGGCCGGATCCGAGACTCCCACGCCGTCGGTCGCGGCGTAGCTGAACGCATCGGCACCGACGAAGCCCTTGGCCGGGGTGTAGGTGAACGTCGAGCCGGTGACGGTGACGGTGCCGTGCGCGGGAGCGGCGACGACGGCGAATTGGGTGGCCGGGCCGGCCGGGGCGGTGATCAACCCCGCGGTCACCGGCGTGCCGGTGGTGGTCACGGCCACCACGTTCTGGGCCTGGGCGATCGCAGCCGATGGCACCCCCGGTACCCCCGAAGCGATCCCCGCACCGCCGAAAGCGACTGTCAGGGCAGCGAATAGCGCCGACCACCGCAGCCTGCGGGTCGCGATCCTGGCCGTGGCATCGCACCGGTGGTGCCGCCGAGAACGTTCAACTGCCGCCCCAAAGACCACAGGTCAAACTCCTCATTCGGTTACGACACCGACTCGCTCACGGAACACTCCTGCAACGTCCGTAACAATGAGGTCTATAAATCACACCGGTAACACGACATGATCACAGGTAGAACTCAATAAATTCTTGGGATTAACTTGGCTTAGGGTAATGGCCGCGCGGGGCCGGGACCGTTTCAGAGATCCGGCAGCAGAGCACCCGGGTCACCCGGGTCGTCGACATCGCCGAGATCGGGCGGCGGTGCGTCGTTGAGCGGCGACGGGTCGGCACCGATCGCCTCTGCGACGGATCGCGGCAGAAAATTCACCAGCGCATCGACGAAGCCCGTCTGCTCGGCCGTCTCGAAGGGTGCGAGAACCCCTGCCAGGCCGGGGCTTTCACTGTTGAGATAGGCGTTGAGGATCTCGGCCGGGGCGCCGATCAGCCCGCTCAGCGCGCCGCCGATGTCCCCCGCCGACAAGTCGTCGATGAAATCGCGCCCCACCGTTTCCACTTCGGCGATGACGGCCTGCAGAGAACTCAACGCGGCAAGCCCCACCGGCACCTGCAGGGCATGCAGCACGGCCGTCGCCGCGTTCACGATGTTCCCGATGACGTCGATGGGGATCGCCACCAGCCGATCCACCAACCCCAAGACCGGAAAGGCGCTGATCACCATGATGATGGCTTCCGACAGGGCCGGCACGATATCGCCGGAGGAGATCGAGTCGAAGAGGCTTTCGAGCTGACCCGGCAGGTTCTTCAGCCCGTCGACCACCGACTCGGCGGTATCACCGATCGCATCGACCGTCCGCTGCAGGTAGTCGCCCCAGTTGTCGACGAGTTGGGCCGCGGTCGGCAGCGGGTCGTCCAGCCAGTGTTCACCGATGGTGACCAGGTTGTCGAAGGTGTTGGTCACCAGATCGACGTACGGATCGAAGGGCGAGGCGGTCAGCGCGACCGACGGAACGACGGCCACCGAGCGCGGCGGCAGGTGCGCCGGCGCGATGAGCGTTGCGGCGACCAGCGCCGCGATGCCGACGCCGATACCGGAATGACTGACAGATCCCACGACTCTCATTTCATGACTGGAGCCACTACGGTACCTGTGAGGACGCTGAGCGACGATGGTAATCGGGGTTTCGGTGTGGCTGCCGCCGGGTTCGCCGCGGCTCAGCGCGTCCGGACCAACGGGGATGCCATCAGCATGTCGGTGACATGGTCGACGAAGACGGTTCTGTCCTCGCCGAGGTTGCCCTCCGTCCATTCGATGAACAAGGAGATGACGGCGCCGAACACGGTCGCATAGTGCATCTTGACCCGCGGCGTTTCGGCCGTGGGATCGGTGTAGTCGCCGAACGCGGCCGTTGCGAGTCGGCGAACGTAGCGGCGTAACCGGAGGTCCGCGACCGGTTCGATCAGCAGGATCCGACAGATACGCGGGTCGTCACGGACCAGCAGTGCCGCCGCGTCGACCCGGCGCCGGGTTTGCACGTGCAGCGTCTCCGCCGGGTCGCCCGCGGTGTCGTCGATGGCGGCCAATGCCCGCTCCAGGGTGGTGCGATACACGGTGTGCAGCAGTTGGTCGCCGTCGGTGAAACTCTCGTAGAAGAACTTCTGACTGAGTCCGGCCTGGCGGCACACCGCCCGCATGGTCATCGCCGACACCCCACCGGTTCCGACCAGTTCGATACCGGCCTGCACCAGCCGTTCGCGGCGTTGGGCCGCGCGCGCCTCGGCGAGATGGCCGCGGTAGGGCCTGGACATTCTGCGAGCGTAGCGCCCCGTCCGGGCGCAGCGATGTCGGTCTTGACGCCCGTCGCACAATCGGGAAGCATTCGCTTTCGGAAGCAGCCGCTTCCACATAGGCCCGCGGGTGTCGGACGATGCGATCGCCGGGCGAGCCGTACGGCCGGCTTTCCCCGCGCGGCCGCGACACGGAGGTAGCAGATGGCGGTATCCACCGGCGAGCCGTACCGATTCCCGCGGTCTGCGCTGCCGAACCCGGCATCCTCATCGACGATCCGGCACCCCGGTATCGCCACGACCCACGGGTGGTGATGCCGAGATGACCGAGACCCCCAACGGTCCCGACGGCCATGACCGCCCGGAGATCGCAGCCTGGAACCGACTCGTCGACGCACTGCGTGATGCGGGCACCCGACTGGCTGCCGATACCGCCGAATTGTCCCGCATAGAACAGGCGGACGGCTTTCGCGCGCTGCTCCGCGCGGTGACAAATCAGCTCGCCCGATTCGAGGTCGATCGCGACCGGCCCGAACTGGTCGCGTTCAATCAGTGGCGTCAGAAATTCATGATGGACAATCCCGATTTCCAGTATTGGGTAGCCGACGTCCGCGCCGACGGCCGGTACCGGATTCGGGGCAACCGCGCCGATGCGCACTACGTCTCGATCACCGCCTACGCGACCGCCGGCGGCGACGCTCAGGCGACCTCGCGCATCGACAGCGACACGCTGCACTTCGACGAGTTCGGGAACTACGACGTCGTCGTGGGTGGTGAACCTGTTCCGGGAAGCGACTGGCTGGGTTTGCCCGAACGCGCCTCGGCGATCTGGGTGCGGCATTTTCATGAGCGGGTACACACCGACGAGATCGGCTGGTGTCGCATCGATCCGGTGGGCACACCACCGGTTCCGCAGCCCATCGCACCGGAGCGGTTCGCCGCTCAGCTGACCAAGCTGGCCACCATGGCCTCCCTGGTCCCCCAGATCTGGTCGACGGCACGCGCTGCCGATGAGCAGAATCTCAACCGATTGCGGCACTGGGACGAGATGAGCGGCGGCGCCGTCTTCACCGAACCCGGCATTCATTACCTGCGCGGCGGATGGCGGTTGGCCCCGGACGAGGCTCTGGTGATCGAGGGCGAGCTGACCCCCTGCCGCTACTGGAACATCTTGGCGTACAGCCGGTTTCTCAACTCACT
Organism: Mycolicibacter sp. MU0083; assembly: GCF_963378075.1. Classification (NCBI taxonomy): domain Bacteria; kingdom Bacillati; phylum Actinomycetota; class Actinomycetes; order Mycobacteriales; family Mycobacteriaceae; genus Mycobacterium; species Mycobacterium kokjensenii. Next base: position 1,550,145 of record NZ_OY726394.1, on the reverse strand, counting down.
CGATCACCGCTACCGGCCCGTCTCCTACACCGGTGCCACCGCAACTCTGACCGGCAACCGCTACCGGTTCGTGGTCTCGGGAACCGCCCCGGCGGCTGCGGCGGGCGACTGGATCGACACCGAGAATCGGCCCTTCGGGGTGCTCGTCATGCGATTCCTGCAACCGGAGCGTCCCCCGGAACTGCCCACCGTGCGTCGCATCGCGCTCGCCGATCTGGACGGGCAGTCATGAGCGGCTGGGTCGCCCCGCCACGTAGCCCGGCCGCACTGCAGGCCTACGCCGCCGCCGAACACGACCGCGGGCTGGCGCCGCAGAAGTATCGGCTCGGCGCCGATGCGGTGCAGTCGGTGGTCGACCGCGCCTGCCGCGGCGCCGACAGCACCGTTCTGGGGCCCGCCGCGGCGTGGCGGCCCGGGCTCGTCGAATACCTCGGCTCGGCGGCCGAGGACGGCCGACTCAATGCCCTGGGTGCGCTGACGGTGCAGAACACCGCGGTGGGCCGCCTGGTCGCGCGGTGGCGGATCGCCGAGTATCTGCGCTCGCATCCCGACGTGGAACGGCGGCCGGTAGGCCCGCCGATCGTCATCATCGGTGGCTGGCGCACCGGCACGACCTACCTGTTCCGGCTGCTGGCCCAAGACCCGCGGCTGCGTGCGCCGCTGCCCGCCGAGCTGGGTCTGCCGTGGAAGCTGCCGGGCGAACTGGCTCCCGAAGTGCGCGAGCAGCGGATCCAGGCAGCGGCTGCCGCCAACCAGATGTTGCACATCCTCAACCCCACCATGGCCGCGGTCCACGACTCCGGGCCGCAGATGGCCGAGGAATGTGTGTTGGGCATGGGCACGACGCTGTGTAACTGGGGGTTCACGGCGACGACGCGGTTGAACGGTTACGCACGTTGGCTGGCCCGGCAGGATCTGTCCGAGGAGTACCGCCAGCATCGCCGCATGCTGCAGATTCTCGACGGCTGCGACGGGCGCCGCTGGGTGCTCAAGGCACCGGCGCATACCGCCGAGCTCGATCACCTGATTGCGACCTACCCGGGCGCCTGCATCGTGCAGCTGCACCGCGACGTCGTACCGACCGTCGCCTCCGGGGCGAGCCTCTTTGCGACGTATCGCTCGACCTACAGCGACGAGGTCGACGGCGCGGACGTGGGCCGAACCCAGCTCGATCAGACCGAACTGTGGCTGCGGCGAGCACTGGGCGTCCGCGAATCCGATGCGGCGCAGCGCGTTACCTGGGTCGACGTGCAATACACCGATCTGGTTTCCCGACCTGAGCAGACGCTGCACCGGATCTACGCCGGCGCGGAAATGGACAGCCCCGATGTGGCCGCGATGCTGGACCGGAACGAGGTGGTCCATTCACGCGATGCCCACGGCAAGCATCGCTATTCAGCCGCCGAATTCGGCCTCGACCCCGGCGAAGTGCGCGAACGGTTGCGCTTCTACACCAATGCGTTCGAGGTGCCGGCCGGCTGAGCCGACGTAATAAAGGAGACTTAGTAGGGCTGTTTAGCGTCGGGTGATGGTTGACGGATCGTGTTCGGTTGATCCTTGACACTCCGGGTTAGTGGTTAGGCCTGTTCGCGGGTGCGTAGGGCCCTTTTGTTTCGTACCGGGTCGCGACTGGCTCTGGCGGCGGTTTCGACCAGATGGCCGGGCCCGCCCCGGACGGACTCCGACGCGCTGGTCCTCCGGTGCACCACGAAGGCCGGTGCCGTCTAGGGCGATGCGTCCGCGGTGCTGGTGCCGTACGCCTTCTTCGGCCCCGACGCCGTCCCGTTCGTCCCCCGAGGGCGATCCGATCCCCGAGCTGTCGCCCGACGACACCCAGGTGGCCATCCACACCGGCAAGGTCGGGCTGATCGTTCCCCGTCTCGCGGGAGGAGTGGGAGGCAGGGCGACGCGGCCGCGCTCATCTCCGAGGCCTCACGGGAGGCGCTGGTGCGCAAGGCCAACCGCGCCTTCCTGACCGAGGCTGCGCCGGTCGCGCCCGCACCAACCCGCCCGCTGGCCTGCTAAGCCGGCCGCTGACCGTGGGCACGGGCGACGTCGTGACCGCCGGGAACCTCGACGCGGTGATGGCGGCCATCGCTAACGCCGAGACCGCCGGCGGCCAGGCGACGCACATTCTGGCGCACCCGCTGGACTGTGCGCCGCTGCCGGCGCTGACGCTCGCCGCCGACAGCAACGCCGCGCTACTCGGCCCTGCCCCAGGGCAGGTAACCCTCCCCATGGGCACATCGCCCCACGGATGGCATTGCGCCTCTAATGTCGCCGGGGTCCGGGACTTCAACCTCGCGCGGTCACTCGCCCCTGCAGCGGGACTCCAGCTCAGCCCGCAGCCACTTCCGGAGGTCTCGGATAGCGTCGTTGATGATCGCTCCCACAATGTCGTTGCATCGCGGGTCGGTTGCGTCGCACCGCGTGAACTCGATCGTCAGGGTGCCCTGAAATACGAGCAAGTCGTCGCCGCCGTCGAACGACGCGACCGATTGATAGATCGCACTGTCCTTCGCTGAGCGATCTTCAGGCGCGTGATGGGTCAACTCGTGCTGGACGTCGGTGAACTCATTGTCGGCGATCGACGCGATGGAGTCGGGATCGCTAAGCAAGCTTTTGGACAGCGCCGTGTCGATCACCGCCGTCAGCTTCACCCGTCCGTTGTCACCGAACTCGACCTCGACCGTCGGAGGATTGCCCCCGTTACCATGTTCGTCTCCGCTCGTCATGCCGGCCTCTTCTTCCCGAAGCGGGAGCCCGCGAGCACGTTGATGCGCTGTTCGACATTGATCAGGCCGAGGACCGTAGCGGTGAGCGCCTCCGGAGACGTCCAGCTGTCAATGTTGGCGTTGTTCACGCGGATGACGTCATCCCCGTCCACTGCGTACAGCGGCTGACCCGACATCTTGTGGGCATGCATCACCTTGGAGATCACCTCGTCCTCGTACACACCTTTCACAAGATCGACGACGTCTTCGGACGCTGCCTTCGGATACTGCTCAATCCAGTACTGGAATTCAGACTGGAACAGCGGGAACGACAGATTGAAGTGCACCGTCCCGTAGGATCCATCAACGCAATCGGCCTTGTCGAAGCGTGCAGCATGGGCACCCTCATCCTCTGGAAAATGGCTGTCCCAGCAGGTGTTCGGGATTCCGTCGGATGAGCGTCGCACGGCGCCGAACCGCTCACCGCTGCGATCCTCGTTGAGGAGCGCCGTGCCCCCAGTGCCGCCGGTGTCCTGGCGGCCAGGAGACGAGGATTCACTGGGGCGAGGCTGGTTCGGCCGCTTTGCCTTGACGTGCACACGTGACTCGCCGGTGCGCGCGCCGGAATCGTTGCCGGCCGTCCTCCCGAGGGCATGCTCGATCAGCTTCACGGGACGGAACCGCGTCGCCAGCCGAGATGCGATGCGCTTTAGGCGCTCTCGGCGCTCGGTGCTGTCGGCAGGCGACGACCGAGATTTGCGGAACTCCGCGAGCGCGTCCTGGATCGGCTTGGGCATGTTGAGCGCGAACGAGTCCTCCCACTCAGCCCACGGCAGCGGGGTGCCACCTTTCGAGAGAAGCTGACCGCGTGACCCCTGCGGGAATACGCCCCAATCCGGACGGCCTTCTTCGTACTTGGGCGGCGTCAGGACGAGCCACAGCCTGTTCCTGAACTCATCGATCAGGCCGAATGGGCGGTAGTCCCGTACGGTCGTCTTACGTTCGTACGCCTCACCCTCGTAGGCGAGGCAAATGTGCGGAGTGGCCGGTCCGTCCGTCTGACCGCGGGTGACGATGTCTTCTCCCGCGAGGTACCAGTCCACCCACGTGTCGTGCTTGAGCTTGAACCTGCCGCGCTGCGCGGCGGCGGGGATGTAGGCCAACGAGCCGCGGGCGCGACGCCAGTCCAGGGACAGCAACGTCCCACTCGGTGATTCCAGCGCGTCCTTCTGCCAAGTGCCCGGCTCACGCTTGGTCCGATCCTCAACCTCGGCGACTCTCACCGTCACGCCCTCCGGGATCTGGAGGAACCGGGAATTGATATAGATGATGATCCCGCGCTTCACCTTGTCCTCGCCGCGATCGATATCCCCTCGGTGGGTGTCGTCGTCGGGCGCTTTGCCGAGGAACAGGAACACCGTGCCCTGGCCAGCCTCCTTGATCTCCTTGGTCTTCAGCTCGGCGACGTCTACCCCGATCTCGTCGAGGTAAGAGGGGGCCACGACATCCTCGACCGAGCCGTCGTCGTCGACCTCGAAGTCCTTCAACTCCCAGTAGATCTTGCCCGCCCGCGTAACCCGGTGGATCCAGATCATGCAGCCCTCGGGGTCATCCTTCGTCCACGACGCAACGATGATCCCGTACGGATTCCATTCGTAGCAGGACGATTTGAATCCCTGCCCGAAGTTCTGGGTCAGCCCGATCGGACGTCCGCCGCCGCCGAAGGACATGAGGAATATCTTGATGTCCTCGGGGCTCATCCCGATGCCGTTGTCGGCGATGTACCGGCGGAGTACGCCCTTCGACTTGAATCCCTGCGGCTCGACGCCGAACTCAATTGACGTGGCCTGAGCCTGGATCCCGTTGACAAGAGCTTCCCGAGCCCACTGCCACTTCTCGCCGGCCTCGTATGCCTGGCGAATCAAATAAGCGGTGCCCTCCTGGGACACCGACGCAATACTTCCCATCAGGTTCTCCTAGTTTGCTAGGAACGGCGGCTAGGCAACTAGCTTCCGCTCAGGCCCGGCAGTGCGGACCTTGCACCGAGGTTACCCCGATCACCGACAAGTCGGTGGAAAATTACGCGGGTAGTTACTAATCGCCGATGTCGGTAGGTGCCGCATCAGGCGCCGGGACCCGGAATACTGCAGGTGGGCGATCGCGGTACCGCACTGCCAGCGACATGGCTGTGTTCGCCAGGAGTGAAATGGTGTGGGCCAGCGCCTCCCGCGTCCGTTGTCAGACTCCACTCGTAGCCTCGGATTCAGAGCCACCCAGACGAGGTGATGACGATGCCACTTCCACAAGAATTGCGCGACCTCGACGTCACGATGATACCCGTCTCGCACGTCAAGCCAGGCATGTCCCTGGTAGTCGATCATGGCATGGGGCGCCAGCTATTTCAGGTAGAGAAGGTCGGCTTCAGCTGATGGTTGACGGATCGTGTTCGGTTGATCCTTGACACTCCGGGTTAGTGGTTAGGCCTGTTCGCGGGTGCGTAGGGCCCTTTTGTTTCGTACCGGGTCGCGACTGGTTCTGGCGGCGGTTTTGACCAGATCGTCGCCGATGTAGAACCTCAGCAATTTCCCGTCGATGTGGACGTCGCATCGTTGGCCGGCATGGTGGGCGCCTACGCTGACCTGCTGCCAGGACACGCTGACGACCCCGTTGGTGGTGACCCGACGCGACACCCAGTCATCGCCGTCGCGATCGGCGCGCGGGACCGGCGAGGGTTCGCTAACCGTGCCGGGCGGCCCCGGGGTGAATCGTTGCGCGGGTGTGGCCATCGCGATCGCTTGATGCGGGCGGACGGTGTTGTAGTAGTCCACCCACTCATCCAACGCCCGCTGCGCAGCCCGCAGGTTGGTGAACGGCCCTCGGTTGCTGAGGAATTCAGCACGCAAACTGCGATGGAATCGCTCAATCTTTCCGGTCGTCGTCGGACTGCGTGGCTGAGTCAACAGATGCTCGATTCCGTTGAGACAGCAGATCGCATCGAAGAGCACCTCCACCGGCGGATGATGAAACCGACCCGTGAACACCTTGGGCGTTGTCGGTCAAGATCTGCTCGGGAGCACCGTAACGCCCCAACGCTTGACGGAGCCCATCGCAGACTGAATCGCCCTGGGATCGGTGGAGGCTCGGGCTAGTGGATTTCGGCCAGGGTTTGGTCGATCCGTTGCCCAGCGTAGAAGGCGTCTTCGTACTCGGTCGGCGGCAGGTCGTCGAGGTAGCCGTGTAGGCGGCTGGTGTTGTGCCAGTGCACCCAGCCCAGGGTGGCCAGTTCGACGTCCTCGACGGTCTTCCACGGCCCCGAATGGGCGGGTCCGTAGATCAGCTCGGCCTTGTAGTAGCCGTTGACCGTCTCAGCCAGGGCATTGTCGTAGCTGTCACCGACGGTGCCGATGGAGGGCACCGCGCCGATCTCAGCGAGACGTTCACCATAGCGAATACAGGTGAACTGCGCCCCGGCATCAGAATGACATCGCAAGCCCGGCAACGTGTTTCCCCGTGACCAGCGGGCCATCTCGATCGCATCGAGCACCATGGTGGTGCGCATGTGCGACGCGACCCGCCAGCCCACGATCATCCGGGAGAACGCGTCGGTGATGAAGCACACGTAGGCCACCCCAGCCCAGGTCGGCACATACGTCAGATCCGTCACCCACAGCTGGTCAGGTGCGACAGCGGTGAAATCACGTTTGACCAGATCCGGATGCCGTGGCGCCTCCGGATCGGCCTTGGTGGTGCGTACCTTCCTGCGGCGATGCACGCCGGTGATGCCGGCGGCCTTCATCAACCGGGCGACCTGGTCACGGCCCACGTGGTGGCCGGCACGACGGGCGGCCTTGGCCAGCTTGCGGGCTCCGTAGACGCGGTAATTGGCCTCCCAGAGCTCCACCAGGATCGGCGTCATGAGCGCGTCGCGGACCGCCCGCGCACAGTGCGTGCGGTTCTTGGCCGCGTAGTAGGTGCTCGGGGCCACCCGCAGGCCTGCGCTGCGCAGGACGGTGCAGATGGGCTCGACCCCGAGATCGGCACGGTTGGCGTCGATGAAGGCCACTATTTCTTGTGTTGGCGGTCGAGCTCCGCCCCGAAGAAACTGGCTGCCCGTTTCAGTATTTCGTTGGCACGCTTGAGCTCTCGATTCTCCTGCTCAAGGTCCTTGATCCGCCGTGCCTCCGCGGTCGATACCCCGGGCGCATGCCCGTCGTCGATATCTGCCTGGCGCACGCTCTGGCGCACAGACTCCACCCCGTAACCGAGCTGGTTGGCCACGCGCTGCACGGTGCCGTGCTCGGTGCCCAGCTCCGCGCGCAAGGTGCGCACCATCCGCACCGCCGAGGCCTTCTCCTCCGGACTGTAGCGACGACTCGTCGGTTTACCCGGCGTCTGCTTCTTCGACATGACTCCATCCTCGTTTCCAAGGTTTGGAGCCTCCACACAACCCAGGGCGATTCAACCGGAACCAAAACGTCAAGCATCAACCGACGTAATACAAGAGACCTAGTAGGGCGGGCGGGGCTCGAACCCGCGACCAATGGATTATGAGTCCACGGCTCTAACCGACTGAGCTACCGCCCCTCGCATCGCGTGCATGGTCGACTCTACTGATGCTCTCCATCGCGCCAGGCACCCCGGGTAGTCAGTGCGTGACACCGGCGACGTCGGTGTGCGCGAAGTCATCACCCTTGTACACCTGATCGGCGTCGACGGCCACCAAGTCGACCACTGCACGGTGCAGTCACAGATCCAGCTCGCGTCCGCCTGCTTCGCCGAATCGTGCTTCGATCACTATCGCGGCTTCCAGATACGACGCCGTGGACATCAGCCGGATCGGGTCGGCTTCGACGGCAGCCTCGAACTGTGCGGACTCCGGCTCGTCGGTCAACATCGCCACCAGAGAGGGCGTGTCGATCACCATCAGATGGGCAGGCCATTGTCGTCGTAGCCGATGCTCTGTTCTGGCGGCCGGGAATCCACCTCCGGCAACGCCGCACAGCGCAGCCGAATCGCGGCGAGCTCATCACTCAGCACACTGCCCCGTGCGCGCACGCGGCCCGGAATCAGCATCGGCACCGCGGCCCGGTACTGCCGGTACTCGTCGCCGAGCGCCGCGATCAGGTCGCGCTCCTCCAGGCGCAGCGCGATCAGGATGTAGCCGGTGGTCGCCACGGCGAACAGCAGGTGGCCGGCGGTCATGGTGGGCGTGGCCCAGAACGCGATCACGAAGCCCAGCATCAGCGGGTGCCGCACCAGCCGGTACAGCGCCGGCGCCCGGAACTCGACGCCGCGATAGGGCCGCCCCCGCCATGCCAGGTACACCTGCCGCAGCCCGAACAGGTCGAGATGACTGATCATGAACGTCGACGTCAGCGCGATCCCCCAGCCGAGCCAGAACAGCACCCACAACGCCGCGCGCCCCGCCGGCGCAGACACGTCCCAGACCACCGCCGGGATGGGATGCCACTGCCAAAACAGCAGGGCCAAAACCAGATTCGATGCCAGCACGTAGGTGCTGCGTTCGATCGCCCGCGGCACCACCCGGGTCAGCCATCGCTTGAACGCCGGGCGCGCCATCACGCTGTGCTGCAACGCGAACAGGCCCAGCAACGCCACGTCGACCGCGACGGCCCGTCCCGCCGGCGCCTGAGGGCCCACATCGACGGTTCGCGGCACCGCGACGTCGGCGACGAAACCGACGGCGTAACCGAATACCGCGAGGAATACCAGGTAGTTGAGTGCCCCGTAGACCAGGGCGAGATAGCGGGCCATGTTGCCCTCCCGACCTAACGAATACGTCATGGTATCCCCGACAACCCGCCGGTCACCAGGCTTTTCTCCGAGGCGGCTGCGGGCCCGATACCCGTCCCGGCATACGATCCGAAGATGACCGCGGAAACCTTCGTCACCCACACGCCCGGCGATGTGCGGATCATCGCCGACCGGCACGGCGATCCCGACGCCCGTGCGGTGGTCTTCCTGCACGGCGGCGGACAGACCCGCCGATCCTGGGGCAAGGCCGCCGCGGCGGTGGCCGAACGAGGCTGGCAGGCCGTCACCGTCGACCTGCGCGGTCACGGCGAATCCGACTGGGACGAAGACGGTGACTATCGGCTCGTCCGCTTCGCCGACGACGTCCACGAGGTATTGCGTACCCTGCCGCCGGACCCGGTATTGGTCGGGGCGTCACTGGGCGGGATGACGGCGACCCTGCTGGCCGGGGAGATCGCGCCCGGTGCGGCCAGTGCCGTGGTGCTGGTCGACATCGTGCCGAATATGGATTCCTCAGGGGCTCAGCGGATTCAGGCGTTCATGACCGAGCGGGCGGAATCCGGTTTCGAATCCCTCGACGAGGTTGCCGATGCGATCGCCGCCTACAACCCGCACCGTCCCCGCCCGGCCGACCTCAGCGGGCTCACCGCGAATCTGCGCCGTCGTGGCGATCGCTGGTATTGGCATTGGGACCCGAAATTCGTCGGCGGCGACGAGTACCGCGGGCCCATGGAGATCCACGACGTCGATCGGCTCAACACCGCCGTGCAGGCCATCCTCGACGGCGGCGTGCCGATCCTGCTGGTGCGCGGCCAACTCAGCGACCTGGTCAGCGCCCAGAACGCCGAAGACTTCTTGGCACGCTTCCCGCAGGTCGAGTTCGTCGACGTCGCCGGGGCCGGTCACATGGTCGCCGGGGACCGCAACGACGTCTTCGCCGACGCCGTCCTGGACTTCCTAGCCCGCCACTCCGACTGAGTTCAGCTGTACACCGTCTGGCCGTCGGCGTCGATCAGGTAGTGATCGATGCCCTCGGCCACCCGCGGCGCATCGGCGGCCAGCGCCACCGCGATCTTGTTGCCGGAGTTACGCATCACGTCCAACGTCAGTTCGACGGCCTGCTCGTCGGTGAAGTACCGGCGCACCCCCGCCGCCACCTCCGCATCGATCTGCGTCGGTGTCCAGATCAGCGCATCGACGTAGCGCAGTGCGGCCTTCTGTGCCTCGTTGAGCCGACCGGATTCCTCGAAGCGTTCGATGTCGTCGTAGAGCGACTCCGAGCCGCCGGCATCCAGCGCCGTCGTCTCGCGCAGCGATTTGCACAGTCGGCAGTTGTGTTGCGCCGCCACGCGGAGCCGGACCACCTCGGAGGTCACCGCATCCAGGGCCCGTAACCGGGCGACGGCGGGCATGAACCCGTTGAACAGGGTGCCGGCCAGGTCGCCCGACCGATCTGTGTCCTCGGCCGCCGGCCATGCCGCCGTGAGCCCCAGCGCGGCCAGACCGGCACGCACCCGCGGTGCGAAATCGGCGATGAACATCTGCGCGACCACACTGAAGGCCTGGTCTCCCAGTGCTTCCCGCAGCCGGTCCCGTTGCGCATCGGTGATCACCGAGACGTCGACGCCGAACTGTTCGGCGAACTCGGCGACCGCGGGATCGGAGTCCTCCACCGGATCGCCCGCCAACGCCACCAACCGGTTCAGCTCATCGAAGACGTCCACCCACCGATTATGACCACAACGGCAATAGGGTGGAACCCATGCGCGCCGTCGTCATCACCAAACAAGGCCCACCATCGGTGCTGCAGGTGCAGGATCGCCCCGATCCCCCGCCGCCGGCTGCCGGCCAGGTACGCATCGCGGTCCGCGCTGCCGGGGTGAACTTCGCCGATCATCTGGCCCGGGTCGGGTTGTATCCCGACGCGCCCGAACTGCCCGCCGTGGTCGGTTACGAGGTCGCCGGGACCATCGAGGCCGTCGGCGACGGCGTGAATCCCGCCCGGGTCGGCGAACGCGTATTGGCCGGCACCCGGTTCGGCGGCTACGCCGAGATCGTCAATGCCGACGCCGAGGACACCATCGTTCTGCCGGCGTCGATGAGCTTCGATGAGGGTGCCGCGGTCCCGGTGAACTACGCCACGGCCTGGGCCGCTCTGCACGGATATGGATCCCTGCGGGCCGGTGAACGGGTACTGGTGCACGCCGCGGCCGGTGGCGTCGGTATCGCCGCGATCCAACTGGCCAAGGCCGCCGGAGCGGTCGTACACGGCACGGCATCGCCGGGCAAGCACGCTCAACTCGACGCACTGGGCATCGACCGGGCCATCGACTACCGGCGAAAGGGCTGGTGGAAGGGTCTGCCCGCCTACGACATGGTGCTCGACGGGCTCGGCGGCACCTCGGCGTGGCGCTCGTTTTCGTTGCTGCGTCCCGGCGGGCGGCTCGCCGCCTACGGCCTGTCGTCGTTGCAGCAGGGCGAGAAACGGTCATTGCTGCGGGCGGCGCCGCAGGCGCTGGCGATGCTGCGCGGCTTCAGCCTGATCGCTCAGATGGAGCAGTCCAAGACCGTGATCGGCATCAACATGCTGCGACTGTGGGACGACCGGGGCACCCTCGGGCCCTGGATCGCACCCCTGACCGAGACGCTGTCGGCAGGGATCGCCAAACCGATTGTGCACGCGGCGGTACCGTTCGCGAATGCCGCTGAGGCGCACCGGATTCTGGCCGCCCGCGAGAACGTCGGCAAGGTGGTGCTAGTCCCCTAGCGGCCGCAGCACCCGGGGCGCACCCGCGCACCCGGCTCAGCCGTGATCGCCCTTGACGCCCGTGGTGCCGCTCAGCCCGGGTCGACTGATCTGTCCGTTCGCGCCTCCGGGGCTGCCGCCGGCGCCCACGGTGCCGTTGGAGTCTCCGCCGGCGCCCCCGGCACCACCGGTGCCGCCGTCCTTGGCCAGATAGCCACTGCCGCCGTCACCACCTGGCCCGCCGCCGCCTCCTTGGCCGCCCCGGCCGGTGTCGCCGCCGTTTCCGCCCAGACCGTTGGTGGAGCTGCCGCCCACACCGCCGGCGCCGCTGACGCCCCCGGTACCGCCGCTGCCGCCGGTGCCGCCGGTGCCGGCCTCGTACAGACCCCAGGAGTCGCCGCCGTCACCGCCGGCTCCGCCGCCTCCGCCGAGACCGCCTTCACCGCCCATGCCACCGTGACCGCCGTTGCCGTTGGTCGCGGTACCACCCCGGCCGCCGGTGCCACCGTTTCCGCCGGTGCCACCCTTGCCGCCGGTGTTGCCGTAACCGCCACTCTGGGCGGGGGCGCCGGAGCCGTTGGCGCCGTTGCCACCCCGGCCGCCGGTCCCGCCGTCACCGCCGACTCCGCCGGTGCCACCGTCACCGCCGTTGCCGCGGATCGAACCGCCGGCACCGCCGCGCCCACCGTCACCGCCGGTGCCGCCCTGATCGCCCCCGGTCCCGACACCGCCGTTGTAGGTGTTGCCGAAGCCCTGTTGGCCGTTGCTGCCGTTCTTTCCGACCAAGCCGGGTCCACCGGCGCCGCCGTCGCCGCCGCGCCCGCCGTTGCCGATGTTGCCGCCGTTGCCGCCACGCCCGCCGTTACCGCCGAAGTCGTGGACGGCGGTGGCGTCCGCACCCTTACCGGCGTCGCCGCCGTTGCCCAGCGCACCGGTGGGCAACTGGCCGGCCGCACCGGTGACACCGTTGGTGGAGCCGGTGCCGCCCGCACCTCCTGCTCCGCCGGCCCCCGCGTCGCCGCCGTTGCCACCGTCACCGCCAGAGCCGGAGAACCTGCTGATGTCGCGGTTGTCCGCGCCCCGGCCACCGTCGCCGGGAGTGCCGCCGGTACCGCCGGCGCCACCGTTGCCGCCTAGTCCTTGAGCACCGGCGTGGCCCGATCCACCCGACGCCACGCCACCCCCGGTGCCGCCATTGCCGCCGGCGCCGCCGGTACCGCCCGCACCGCCGTTGCCACCGTGCTGCCCGTTGCCGCCGTTGCCGACACCCACCGCGCCGTTCGTCCCGGTGCCACCGGTTCCACCGGTACCGCCGGCACCGCCGGAACCACCGAGACCGCCGTCGCCGCGGTCGCTGCCGCCCGTGCCACCGGCACCGCCGTTGCCGCCCGCTCCTCCGGTACCGCCGGCACTTCCGGACACGCCGTAGCCGGTTCCGCCGTCGCCCTGCCGGCCTAGGGCGCCCTGTCCGCCGTTGCCGCCGATGCCACCGTTTCCGATGTTGCCACCGTTGCCGCCGCGGCCGCCGTCACCGCCACGGGCCCCGGGTGAGGCGCCGTCGGAGCCGTTTCCGCCGGCCCCGCCGTTGCCGTGGATACCGCTCGCCGGGCCACCCGCGATACCCGCTGCGCCCTTGACCGAGCCGCTGCCGGCAGCGCCGGCCGCACCGCCATAGCTGCTACCACCGTTGCCGCCGGCACCGCCGTTGCCGCCGCCGATGACGGCGTCGGCGCCCTTGCCACCGTCACCGGGGGTGCCACCGGTGCCGCCGTTGCCGGCGTCCCCGCCGGCCCCGATCTCACCGTCGCGCCCGGATCCGCCGAAGGCCACTCCACCGCCGGCACCGCCGCGGCCACCGTTGCCGCCCTGGCCGCCTCGGCCCCCGTCACCGCCGGACTGACCGTAGCCGCCGTCGGTGTCGCCGTTGGCTCCGTTCTGGCCGGCACCACCGGTTCCCCCGGTGCCGCCCGCACCACCGGCCCCACCGTTGCCGCCGTTACCGCTGATCGAACCGCCCAGGCCACCGGCCCCGCCGGCGCCGCCGGTGCCACCTTGCCGGCCCGCGGTCCCGGACTGGCCGGCGTGGGTGCCGTCGGTACCGGCCTCGCCGTGCCCGCCGCGGCCGCCCTGGCCACCGGTACCGCCGTTGCCGTACGCCCCGCCGTTGCCGCCCTTACCGCCGTCACCGCCGATACCGCTCTCCCCGCCGGTTCCGCCTTCACCGCCGGTACCGCCGTCGCCGTGGTCACCGCCATTGCCACCGGCGCCGCCCCGGCCGCCGGTGTCACCGGCATCGGTGGCGTCGAAGCCCCGGCCGCCGGTGCCGCCGTTTCCACCGCTCTGGGCTTCAGCGCCGGCCTCGCCATGGAAGCCGGGGCCTTCATCGGCCATGCCGCCGGCGCCACCGGTGCCCGCCGTGCCGCCATTGCCACCGTTGCCGCCTACGCCCCCGTTGGGGTTGTCCTCGGTGCCGGCCGCTCCGGTCCCGCCGGTGCCACCCAGCCCGGCCGCTCCCCCGCGGCCGCCGGAGCCCGCGCTGCCGAATTCACCGCCGTTGCCTCCGATACCGCCGACGCCACCGATCCCGCCGTCACCGGCGTTCCCGCCGGCTCCGCCATTGATGCCGACGACGCCGGCCGCACCGTCGCCGCCGAATCCGCCCTGGCCACCGGCGCCGCCGATGCCACCGTTTCCGAATCGCGCGGTGCTCTCGCCGCCGGCGCCACCGTTGCCGCCGGTACCCCCGGCTGCACCGAGAGCACCCGTTGCGCCGATGCCACCGGCGCCGCCCGCGCCGCCGTCACCGAACACCACGCCACGTCCCAGGCCGCCGATTCCACCGTCACCGCCTCCGGCACCACCGGCGCCGCCGGCACCGCCGTCACCCAGTAGCCAGCCGCCCGCTCCACCGTCGCCGCCGCTCTGCCCGTAGGCACCGATGCCGCCGGCGCCGCCGTTGCCGAACATCCCGGCGTCACCGCCGTCGCCGCCGAGGCCGTCATAGCCGTGGCCGCCGTCACCGAACAGCAGACCGCCGGCGCCCCCGTCGGGGTGCTCCGCGGTTCCGTCGACACCGTCGCCGATCCACATCTGGCCGGCCGGCGCCAGGCTGTTGATGATGTCGATGAGCCAGTCGTTGTCCGGGTCGTCGATGAAGCTGTCGATCCCGGCGTAGATCGGGTCGTTGACGAACCAGTCCAGAAACGCCGCCCAGTCGAATTCGTCGGCCGCCCCGGCGCCGGCGACCGCGTCGACGGGATCGAGCAGATCGTCGATCCAGCCGAAAACGTCCGCCTGTGCCCGCGGGCTCGTCACCGACGGCGCCATCCCGAGCGCGACGAAGGCGCACGCGGCCACCGCGGCGGCGAACACCCGAGTCCGCAGGCGTGCCCATGCGCTCGGCGGCCGGCGGCGTCCGTTGCGGTGTGCATCGAGCATGCGACTGCGTCCCTTCTCCGGCGCCACGACAGCAAGAATTAAAAACAACTGAGATCGCCCGTAGAAAGGATCAAGCTCAAGGTAATAAATTGTGCGGTTTCACTGCGTTGCCGTCAACAGGAAACGCAGTGAAACCGCCCGGCGCGCGGCCGGGACACCGGCTCACACGGTGCGGGCCAGCCGCCCCGCCAACAGCTCGGCGAACCGGGCCGGATCCTCCAGCGCCCCGCCCTCGGCCAACAGCGCGGTGCCGTAGAGCAACTCGGCGGTCTCGGCCAGGTCGGTGTCCTCGCCACGCTCGCCGTGCGCCTGCCGCAGGCCGGTGACCAACGGATGATCCGGGTTGAGCTCCAGAATGCGCTTGCCCACCGGAACCTCCTGACCGTTGGCCCGGTAGATCCGCGCCAGCGCCGGGGTCATCTCGAAGGTGTCGGTGACCAGGCAGGCCGGAGAGTCGGTCAGCCGGGTGGACAGCCGCACCTCTTTGACGTGCTCGTCGAGGGTCTGCTGCAACCAGCTGAGCAGCTCGGCGAAGTCCTTCTCCTGCTCCTTGCGCTCGGCTTCGTGGGCGGTCTTGTCCTCCTCGGAATCCAGGTCCACCTCGCCCTTGGCCGCCGACTGCAACGGCTTGCCGTCGAACTCCGCAACCGCACTCACCCAGACCTCGTCGACCGGGTCGGTGAGCAGCAGCACCTCGTAGCCCTTGGCCTTGAACGCCTCCAGGTGCGGCGATTTCAACAGCTGCTGACGCGACTCGCCGGTGGCGTAGAAGATCTGCTCCTGACCGTCCTTCATCCGGGTGACGTACTCGGCCAGCGTGGTCGGCTCGGAGTCGCTGTGCGTCGAGGCGAACGAGCTGATGCCCAGCAGTGTCTCCTGGTTGTCGAAGTCGGAGAGCAGGCCCTCTTTGACGACGCGGCCGAACTCGGTCCAGAAGGTGCGGTAGTCCTCGGGGCGCTGCGCCTGCAGCTCCTTGATGGTGGAGAGCACCTTCTTGGTGAGCCGGCGCCGGATCGCGTTGATCTGTCGGTCCTGCTGCAGGATCTCCCGGGAGACGTTGAGCGACATGTCCGCCGCGTCGACGACACCCTTGACGAACCGCAGGTATTCGGGCATCAACTGGTCACAGTCGCCCATGATGAACACCCGTTTGACATACAGCTGCACCCCGACCTGGGCGTCGCGGTTGAACAGGTCGAACGGGGCGTGCGACGGGATGAACAGCAGCGCCTGGTATTCGAAGGTGCCTTCGGCCTTCATCGCGATGACCTCGAGCGGGTCGTCCCAGGCGTGCGCGATGTGCTTGTAGAACTCCTTGTACTCCTCTTGCGACACTTCGTCTTTGGGCCGCGCCCATAGTGCCTGCATCGAGTTCAGCGTGGCGGTTTCGACCGTCACGGTCTCTTCGCCGCCATCTTCCTCCGCCGGTGTGCGGCGCTCGATCTGCATCCGGATGGGCCAGGCGATGAAGTCGGAGTACTTCTTGATCAAACCGCGGATCGTCCACTCCGCGGTGTAGTCGTGCAGTTCGTCTTCGACGTCTTCGGGCTTGAGGTGCAAGGTGATTGCCGTACCGGGCGCTGCCTGCTCACCGGCGTCGACGGTCTCGATGGTGTAGGTGCCGTCACCGCTGGACTCCCAGCGGGTGGCCTCGCTGTGGCCGGCCTTGAGCGTGACCATCTCGACGCGGTCGGCCACCATGAACACCGAATAGAAGCCGATGCCGAACTGGCCGATCAGTTCTTCAGACGCTTCGGCGTCCTGCGCCTCACGCAGTTGCTGGCGCAGTTGCGCAGTGCCGGATTTGGCCAGGGTGCCGATCAGGTCCACCACCTCGTCGCGCGACATGCCGATGCCGTTGTCGCGGACGGTCAGGGTGCGGGCGTCTCGATCCACCTCGATGTCGATGTGCAGGTCTGAGGTATCGACCTGCAGGTCCTTGTCGCGGAATGCCTCCAGGCGCAGCTTGTCGAGCGCGTCGGAGGCGTTGGAGATCAGTTCCCGCAGGAACGCGTCCTTGTTGGTATAGACCGAGTGGATCATCAGATCCAGCAGCTGACGAGCCTCAGCCTGGAACTCCAACTGCTCCACACGCGCGTTCATGACGACCTTCCCTTCTCGATGATTGACACCGGCACGGCTACCCGGTTCAGTGACCATCATGATGGACGCTTCCGCATCGAATTCACCGACCGCACCGGCAGACGTCGTCACGGGCATGTGGCGTGCGTTGGAAGCCCATGATTGGGAGTCGCTCAAGTCATATCTGGCCCCCGACTGCCTCTATGTCGATATGCCGCTGCCGGCCGCCGGGGCCCGCGGCCCCGAGGACATCGTCAAACGGCTGCGGTTGTTGTTCGATCGGTTGGCCCGCTACGAGCACCACGGTGGCCGGATGGTGGCCGACGGTGTCGACGTCATGTACGAGCACTCCGAGACCTGGTACTTCCCCACCGGTGAGCAGGGCACCCTGCGGTTCGCCACGGTGCACCAGGTGGTCGACGGGAAGATCACGGTGTGGAAGGACTATTGGGATTACGCGGCGTTGGCGAACATCGCGCCGCCGAGCTACTTCGACAACATCGAGGACTTCGACCTGTCCTGGATGTACGACGCGAGCGCGTTGGTGTGAGGGTGGGCGGTCACTGCGCCTGACTCACCGATGACATGTGGAAGTCGGGAATGCGCAGGCTCGGCATCACCGCCCGGGTCGCCCAGTCCCCCCACTCGCGCGGCAGCGTCGGCTCGGCGATCCCGGCCTGGGTGGCCCGGCGCAGCAGGTCCAGCGGGCTCTCGTTGAACCGGAAGTTGTTGACCGCTGCGGTCACCGCCCCGTCCTCGACCAGATAGACGCCGTCACGGGTCAGCCCGGTCAGCAGCAGTGTGGTCGGGTCGACTTCACGGATGTACCACAGCGTGGTCAGCAGCAGTCCGCGCTCGGTCGAGGCGATCATCTCGTCCATGCTGGCCGAACCACCGGTCATCACCAGATTGTCGGCGGCCAGCGTGACCGGGACGCCGAACTCCGCGGCGGCGGCCCGCGGATAGGCCAACGCGTTGATCACCCCGCCGCGGATCCAATCCACGCAGCCGATGTCCAGACCGTTGTCGAACACCGACGCGGTCTCCGACGAGGTGCCGGTCGCCACGAACGGCGCGCACTCCAGACCGTAGGCGTGCGGATCGGAGTACAGCGTCAGCGGCAGTTCCGACAGCCGCTCCCCCACCCGGGTACCGCCGCCGGGCGCCGACAGCGCGGTGCGGCCCTCCTGGGCGCCGCGGCCACTCATCGTCCAACCCAGGTAGATCATCATGTCGGCCACCGTGGACGGCGGCATCAGCGTCTCATAGCGTCCGGCCGGCAACTCGACGCTGCGCGCCGCCCATCTCAGCCGCGTCGAGAGTTGCTCCAGCAGTGCGTCGGTGGGCACCTCGACGAAGTCCGGGGTGCTGATCCCGGCCCAGGCACTGGCCCCGTCGCGTTTGGCGTTGATCTCCACCGTCCCGG
This sequence comes from Mycolicibacter sp. MU0083, assembly GCF_963378075.1. Classification (NCBI taxonomy): domain Bacteria; kingdom Bacillati; phylum Actinomycetota; class Actinomycetes; order Mycobacteriales; family Mycobacteriaceae; genus Mycobacterium; species Mycobacterium kokjensenii. Next base: position 1,531,964 of record NZ_OY726394.1, on the reverse strand, counting down.
TGGGTTGGGTGAAACGGCGCCGCAGCCCGGTCGAGGACGCCAGGAACGTCGTCTCCAGCTCGTGCCGGGCGAAGCCGTAGAGCTGGTCGGTGCCGGCAAACCCCCGGCTCAGGGGCTCGGCCAGCCCGGCGAAGACCTCCGCACCGGTCCGCGGGACGGGGGCGTCCCAGTCCTCCGGCGTCTGGTCACCGCGCAACAACTCCGCGGCGTCGCGCGCCTCGGGCGCGTTCTTGGCGGCCTCCACCGACGCCGCCACCAGGTCGGGGATCAGCGCCGGATCCACCTCCGCCGAACGCAGCGACCCGACCCGGGCGCCCCGGTCGTCGCTGACGATCGAGATCACCGTGGTGGTCCGGCTGTCGGAGACCCCGTTGGTGGTCATGGAGTTGCCCGCCCACCGCAGCGACGCCTCGCTGCGATCGGTGACCAGCACGATGGTCTCGGCGTTATCGCTGCGCGCCGCCGCCAGTGCGGTGTCGATGACCTGCTGAGGCCCGATCATTCCCTGCCCCCCTCGCTGCGCGTGTTGAGCACGTTGATCCCGCGAAACAGTGCCGACGGGCAGCCGTGGCTGACCGCCGCCACCTGACCCGGCTGAGCCTTGCCGCAGTTGAACGCCCCGCCGAGACGCCAGGTGGAGGCCCCGCCGACGGCCTCCATCGCATTCCAGAAATCGGTGGTGGTGGCCTGATAGGCGACGTCGCGCAGTTGCCCGTCGAGCCGGCCGTCACGGATCCGGAAGAACCGCTGCCCGGTGAACTGGAAGTTGTAGCGTTGCATGTCGATCGACCACGACCGGTCGCCGACGATGTAGATGCCGTTGTCCACCCGGCTGATCAGGTCGGCGGTGGACAGGTCTTCGGAGCCGGGTTGCAGCGACACGTTGGCCATCCGCTGGATCGGCACGTGGTGCGGCGAATCGGCGTAGGAGCACCCGTTGGACCGGGATTGACCCAACCGCGGCGCGAACACCCGGTCGAGCTGATAGCCCACGAACCGGCCGTCGCGCACCAGGTCCCAGCTCTGGGCTGCCACGCCCTCGTCGTCGTAGCCGATGCTGGCGAGCCCGTGGGCGACGGTGCGGTCGGCGGTCACGTTCATCACCGGCGAGCCGTACTGCAGTGTCCCGAGCTTGTCCGGGGTCGCGAACGACGTCCCCGCATAGGCGGCTTCGTAACCGATCGCACGATCGTATTCGGTTGCATGCCCGATGGATTCGTGAATCGTCAACCACAGGTTCGTCGGGTCGATCACCAGGTCCGTCGGCCCCGGCGTCACGCTGGGCGACTTGATCTTCTCGGCGAGCAGCACCGGCAGCTCGGCCAGTTCGGTCGACCAGTCCCACACCTCGTCGCCGACCACCGCCTCCCAACCGCGTGCGGTCGGCGGCGCGCACGTCCGCATCGAGTCGAACCCGTCGGGACCGACGGTGACCGCCTCGCAGACCGGCATCAACCGCACCCGCTGTTGGGTGATCGACGACCCGAAGGTGTCGGCGTAGAAGGTCTGTTCCTTGACAGCGGTCAGCGCGGCGGTGACGTGATCCACGCCGTCGGCCGCCAGCAGCCGGCCCGAGTAGTCCTCCAGCACGGCGATCTTGTCGGATGTGGGGATGTCGAACGGGTCGATCGCATACTCCGACACCCAGGTGGCGTCGCGGTACACCGGCTCGGCGGCCAGTTCGACGCGTTCGGCGTTCAGCGCCGCCAGGGTCTTGGCGACCTGCACCGCGCGGCGCGCGGTGTCGGCCGCAACACCCGGCGCCAGTTCGGCGTGCGAGGCGAAGCCCCAGGTGCCGTCGACCACCACCCGGACCGCAAAGCCGAGTTCCCGATCGACGACGGCGGTCTCCAGCGCGCCGTCACGCAGTCGGACGATCTCGGTAGCTATTCGGTGAATGCGCAGGTCGGCGTGTTCGGCACCGGCCGCCTTGGCGGCCGATAACGCGGCCTCGGCCAACTCGTGGCGGGGCAGGGCCAGGAATTCGGCGTCGATCCCCCGGTTCGCTGTCACCCGCCCACGGTATCGAGCGGCTTTAATACCTGCATGGCAGACTCGCCGCGCACCGCCCGTTCCACCGCGCTGGGCTACGCGCTGCTGGCCCCCAGCCTGTTCGGTGTGGTGGCGTTTCTGCTGCTGCCGATCCTGGTGGTGATCTGGCTGAGCCTGCACCGTTGGGATCTGTTGGGGCCGATCAGCTATGTCGGCGCGGAGAACTGGCGATCGGTGCTGTCCGACTCCACGTTCGGCAATTCTCTGCTGGTGACAGTGCTTTTCGTGGCGATCGTCGTCCCGCTGCAAACCATGCTGGGATTGGGTGTGGCGGTGTTGCTGGCGCGCGGCCTGCCCGGCAGCGGCCTGTTTCGCACCGTGTACGTGTTGCCGTGGATCTGCGCGCCGCTGGCGATCGCGGTGTTGTGGCGCTGGATATTGAGTCCCACCGACGGCGCGGTGAGCACCGTGGCGGGGCACCGCATCGACTGGTTGACCGATCCGGGACTGGCGCTGCCGGTGACCTCGGCGGTGGTGGTGTGGACCAACGTCGGCTACGTCGCCCTGTTCTTCCTGGCCGGGATCCTGGCCATCCCCACCCAGGTGCTCTCGGCGGCGCGGATCGACGGGGCCAACGGGTGGCAGCGGTTCTGGCGGGTCACGCTGCCGATGCTGCGGCCCACCATGTTCTTCGTCCTGATCACCGGGGTGGTCAGCGCCGCACAGGTCTTCGACACCGTCTATGCGCTGACCGGGGGCGGGCCGGGCGGGCGCACCGACTTGATCGCGCATCGCATCTACGACGAGGCGTTCGGGGCGGCGGCTATCGGCCGGGCCGCGGTCATGGCGCTGGTGCTGTTCGCGATCCTGGTCGGTGTGACGGTGATCCAACAGCTTTCGATCGGCAGGCGGGTCAGCTATGACCTCACGTAACGGTGTCGTCTACGCGCTGCTGACCGTCGGCGCGCTGATCACGCTGGCCCCGTTCGGGCTGGGCCTGCTGACGTCGGTCACGCCGGCCCGGCAGTTCGCCGGCGGCACCCCGCTGTCCTGGCCGCACCCGCCGACCCTGGACAACTTCCGCGACCTGGGCGGTGCCGGATTCGGTCGAGCCGCGGCGGTCACGACGCTGATGACGGCGGTTATCGTCCTGGGCCAGCTGACGTTTTCGGTGCTGGCGGCCTACGCCTTCGCCCGCCTGGAGTTCCCGGGACGGGACACCCTGTTCTGGGTCTACGTGGCCACCCTGATGGTGCCGGCCACGGTGACGGTGGTGCCGCTGTATCTGATGATGGCGCAACTCGGGTTGCGCAACACGTTCTGGGCGCTGGTGTTGCCGTTCGTCTTCGGCTCCCCGTATGCGATCTTCCTGCTGCGCCAGTATTTCCGCGCCGTCCCCGATGACCTGGTCAACGCCGCGCGCCTCGACGGCGCGAACACCCTGGACGTGATCGTGCATGTCATGGTGCCGGCCAGCAGACCGATCCTGGTCACCCTGGGATTGATCACCGTGGTCTCGCAGTGGAACAACTTCATGTGGCCGCTGGTGATCACCAGCGGCGACAGATGGCGGGTGCTCACCGTGGCGACCGCCGCCCTGCAATCGCGGTACAACGCGCAGTGGACGCTGGTCATGGCGGCGACCACGGTGGCGATGATCCCGCTGATCGTACTGTTCGTGACGTTTCAGCGGCGCATCGTGCAGTCCATCGTGGTGACGGGAATCAAGTGAGCAGGCCGCGGTTCTCCACCTTGTTCGCCACGGCCGTGGTGGTCCTGGCGGTGCTGCTCGGCGCGGCGGCCGTGCTGCTCGACGACGCCGCGACCCGGTCTTCTTCAGGCAAGACGGTGGTGACGGTACGGCTCTGGGATGAGCAAGTCGCCGCCGCCTACCGGGAGTCGTTCGCCGCGTTCCAGCGCATCCACCCCGGTATCGAGGTGCGCGTCAACGTGGTGGCCTACCGGACCTATTTCGACACGCTGCGCACCGACATCGCCGGCGGCGGCGCCGACGACATCTTCTGGCTCTCCAACGCCTACCTGGCCGGGTATGCCGACAGCGGGCGCTTGATGAAGATCGATGCGACCGGATCGGACTGGGAACCGTCGGTGGTCGCCCAGTTCACCCGCAACGCCACGTTGTGGGGAGTGCCGCAGCTGACCGACGCCGGTATCGCTTTGTACTACAACGCCGATCTGCTGGCCGACGCCGGAATGACCCCCACCGACTTGGCCGGGTTGCGCTGGGATCCCGACGGCACGCACGACACCCTGCGTCCGCTGCTGGCCAGGCTCACCCGCGACGGCGCCGGCCGGGATGCGGGCACACCGGGCTTCGATGCGCGCCGGATCCGGCAGTGGGGCTACAACGCCGCCAACGACCCGCAGGGCATCTACCTGAACTTCATCGGCTCGGCCGGCGGGGTGTTCCAGCGCGATGACGAATTCGCCTTCGACAACCCGGATTCGGTGGCCGCCTTCGACTATCTGGTGCAATTGATCAACGGCGATCATGTGGCGCCGCCGGCCTCGGAGACCAACACCAACGGCGACTTCTCCCGAAACCAGTTCCTGGCCGGCAAGATGGCGTTGTTCCAGTCCGGCACCTACAACCTGGCCGCCGTGGCCGAACAGGCCGAGTTCGGTTGGGGGGTGGCGATGTTGCCGGCGGGGCCGGTCGGTCGCGTCAGCGTCACCAACGGCATCGCCGCGGTCGGCAACGCCGCCTCACCGCACCCGGACGCGGTACGCATCGTGTTGGACTGGCTCGGCAGCTACGACGGCAACGAATACCTCGGGCGCGAAGGTGCGGCGATCCCGGCGGTGCTGGGCGCACAACGGGTCTACTTCGACTACTGGAAGCGGCGCGGAGTGGATGTCACCCCGTTCTTCGCGGTGCTCGAGGGGCCACGGATTCCCGCGCCCGGTGGCGGGGCAGGCTTTCCGGCCGGAAATCAGGCGATCAAGCCCTTTTTCGACGAGATGTTTTTGGGTCGCGTCGAGGTGGCCACCGCACTGCGCCAAGCCCAGGTGGCCGCCAATACCGCCGCCGCACGCTGACTCGCCCCTCCGCCCCTTTACCCCTCCGCGAGATCGGATTCACGCAGTGAAACTGCGAGTGGCTACCTGCGTGAGCGGGATCTCGCGAAGAGTCAGGTCGTCGCCAGCACCGTCAGTTCCAGCGCCACGGCCGCACCACAGATCACGGCCACCACCACCAGAGCCCACAGGTCGGCGAGTCCCGGCCGCGCCGGCGATGCCGCGATCTGGCCGATTCCGCCGCGCGCGGTGATCGCATCGCCCATCTCATCGGCGCGGCGCAGCGTGACGGTGATCGCGGCGGTGATCAGGTCGATGGCCTCCCTGGCCCAACGGTGCCGACGCCGGCGCCCACTGCGCCCCGGTGGCGGCGGACGCAGTCTTCTAGCGGCGTAGAGGACCCGGAACTCGTCGATCAGCATCGGGAACGCCCGCAATGCCAGGGCGAGCGCCACCGCCCAGTCATCGACCGGGATGCGCAGCAATCGCAGCGGGCGGCCCAGTGTGGCCACCGCCGGCGCGATCTCGGCGACGTTGGTGGTCCACGAGACCATCGCCCCCAACGCCAGTAGCACGACGGACAGCGCGGTGATCCGCAGGAAGAACAGCAGCCCACCGAAACCGGCCGGGTCGCCGCCCGCCATGGCCGCGGTACCGCCGCCGACCGCCAGGAGGATCCAGAGCCAGCGCGGGACGGTGGGCAACGCGCCCCGCGGGATCCGGGCGACCCTGGCCGCGGCGAAGATCAGCAGCGCCACGGCGGCGATCGTCACCCAGCCCGGGTAGTAGGTCAGCAACACCGAGATCGCGAAGACCACGATCAGCTTGGTGCCCGCCCACAGGCGGTGCACCGCCGAGTCACCGGGTACCGGTCGCAGCAGCACCACCGGGCGGGACGGCCGATTCGTCGAGCGGTTGTCGGCAGCCGTCACGATCCCCCCACCGATGCCGGCACCAGCAGGCCGCCCTGCAGATGCAAAGTCGTCGGGCACAGTTGCTCCAGGCCGGCGAAGTCGTGCGAGATGACCACGACGGTCAGCCCGGTCTCCCGCCGCAGGTCCTCCAGCAACCGCAACAGCCCGGCCCGGCTGGCGGCGTCGAGGCCGGCCAGCGGCTCGTCGAGGATCAGCGCCCGCGGCGACCTGGCCAGCAGCCCGGCGAGTACCAGGCGGCGCATCTGGCCGCCGCTGAGTTGGTCGATACGCCGGCCGGCCAGCGCGGCGTCCAGGCCGACGGCGGCCAGCGCGGCGTTGATCCGGCCGCGGTCCCGCGACGAAAACCCGCCCGCCGACGCCACTTCCGCACCGACGTGGCTGCGCATCAGTTGCAGCCGGGCCGCCTGGAACGACAACGCGACCGCACCCACCTGCTCGTCGGCGGGTCGCCCACCGAGCAGGCAACTTCCGGTGGTCGGCGTCGTCAGCCCCGCCATGATCCAGGCCAGCGTGGACTTACCCGAGCCGTTGCCGCCGTGGATCAGCAGCCCGTCGCCTTCACCGACGGTGAAGCTGATGTCGTGCAGCGCGGTTTTGGCCCACGGTGTCCCGGTGCCGTACTCGTGCCCGACGCCCACCAACTCCAGCACCGGTGGGCCGTTGCGACCCGGCACCGTCCCGGCGGTGGCGCGGGGGGCCTCGGCGGTTTTCACCATGGCGGTGTTGTCCCGGGAGCCGCTGAGGTCGATGGTGCGGTCGGCGCTGTCGGCTTCGTCGTTGTAGTGGGTGATGTGGACCAGGGACGTGCATCGTCGTTCCGAACGTCCGGCCAGCTTCGACAGCACGCCCAGCAGCACCTCCCGGCCCTGCGGATCGACCATGCTGGTGACCTCGTCGGCGATCAGGAGGGCGGGCTCGCGCGCCAAGGCCGCCGCGACCGCCAGCCGCTGTAGTTCACCACCGGACAGGCCTCCGGTGTCGCGCTCGGCGAATCCGGCCAGACCGACTTCGCCCAGGAGCCGATCCACGTCGATCGCGGTGCCGGCGGGCAGGCCCCACACCACGTCGTCGGCGACCCGGGTACCCAGCACCTGGCTCTCCGGGTGCTGCATCACCACGGCGGTACCGCCGGGTGCGCCCAGGCCCACCGCGCCCAGGCGCTCGACGGTGCCCGAAGTCGGGGCACGACCGGCCAGCAACAGCATCAAGGTGGTCTTGCCCGACCCGTTGGCGCCGGTGACGGCGACGTGCTCACCGGCCTGCACGTCCAGGCTCACCGGCCCCAATGCGTCGTGATCGGTCTGCGGGTAGCGGAACCGCACCTCCTCGAGTCGCACCGGCACCGGTGCCACCGGGCCGCTTTCGACGGGCAGGTCGAGCTTGTGCACGTCGGGCACCCCGCTCAGCCTGTCGAGCACCCGCGACAACGCCCACCAGCCCAGCAGGGACACCAACACGATGCTGATCGTGGTCTGGGCCAGGATGAGCCACTGCCAATGCCGCAGCATGGTGGCGACGAACCCGGTCAGATCCCGGGCCGCCTGCTGGAATTCCGGCAGTGGAACCCGCTCCATGGCCACCGCCACGCCGCGGACGTTGGCGATGATCGCCTCGAAGATCAGGTGCCGCAATCGCGACAGCACACTCAATGCCAGCACCACACCGGTCCCGAAGATCGCGCCGGCCACCGTGGCGGTCGCGATCACGGTCGGCAGGCCGCGCCGGTGGCGTTTGATGGCGCCGGTCAACCCGCCGATGTAGGCGCAGTTGATCACCGTCATGAAGCCGCCCATGCCGGCGATCAGGAATGCGATGGTCCCGGACGCGACCGTGGCGGCGATCAACACCCGGATCCGGTAGCGGTAGGCCAGCAGACCCATCGGCACCGTGCCCAGCAGCGCCAACCCGCCCGCGAAGGGCACCACGATCGACAGAATGGCGGTCGCCGCGCACAGTGCCGCCATCACGGCGGCCTGGGCGACTTCGACGGGTTCGATCGACCTCCGCGGGACAGGCGCGTCACCCCGACCGGTCTTCGTCACCAGTCGATTCTGCCAGGCTGAATACTTCGATTGCCAACCTGGTCCACTTTCGTCCACCCATGTGTAATACTTGCGCGATGGTCGCACCCGCCTGTGTCAGCCTAGGAGCTGACTTGCTCAGCGTCGTTTCCCGGCTCAACCGGTTGGCTACCCAACGCGTGGCCCTCCCGATCCCCGGTGCGCAGGCCCGGCTACTTTCCACTATCGAGGACTTGGAAGTGGCCCGGATCTCCGAGCTGGCGGCGGTGGACCATTGCTCGCAGCCGACCATGACGACTCAGGTCCGTCGGCTTGAGGACGCCGGGCTGACCACGCGCACCGCCGACCCGCTCGATGCCCGTGCCGTGCTGATCCGGATCACCGAGAAGGGCATCGAGACCATGGCGCGGGTTCGCCAGGATCGGGCCGCCGCGCTCGATCCCGAACTCGACCGGCTCTCCCCGGAAGACCGCCAGACGCTCGCCGACGCCGTCGCGGTTCTGCACCGGTTCCTGACCGACGCCGGCCCCACCCGGCCGGTCCGCTAACGCGGCACGCGCACCACCACGGCCGGCGGCGACGATTCCGCCGGGATGCGTCCGGGCTGATCGCCTTTTCGAATATGCTCACGGGCAGCACCAGCCCGAAGCGAACGCAGGCATCCGGCGGCCCCGGCGGCTCCTCGACCGGGCTGCGGTCTTCGGGGGAAGGACATCGTGGCGGATAGATTGGCGCTGGTCACCTCGATCGCCGCCCAGCTGATGGCCACCACGCCGTCCTCTGCCCCCGCGGTCAGCGAGCGGGTGCTGCAGACGCTGGTCGATCAGCTCAACGTCGACGCCGGATTCCTGCGTCACAACGACCACGAGATCCGGGCATCCAAGCTGGTGGCCGAGTGGCCGCCCCGCCCGGAGCCACCGGACCCCGACCCCTTGGCGGTGGTCTCCTTCACCACCGCCGACCCGGTCTTCACCAGCTGCGCGCACGGCACAAACGTCGCAATCATCCGGCCGGATCCCGCCGAGTCCGGCTACGTGCGCGAGATGGCGAAGAGCCACGCCGTGGAATCCCTGTCGGTGGCCACCGCACCGCTGATCTCCGGCCCGGTCACCACGGGCATGCTGGGCCTGGTCAAGTTCCGCCGGCCCAAGTGGCGGCCCGAGGAGCTCAATACGATCGAGGCGATCGCCTCGCTGTTCGCGCAGCTGCAGGCCCGGGTCGCGGCCGAGGAACGGCTGCGCTATCTGGCCGATCACGACGACTTAACCGGTCTGCACAATCGCCGCTCGCTGGTCGCCCACCTCTCCGAACGACTGGTCGCCGGAAAACCCGGACCCGTCGGCGTCTTCTACATCGACCTCGATCGGCTCAAGCCGATCAACGACTACCTGGGACATGCGGCCGGCGACTGGTTCATCCAGGACTTCGCCAGGCGGTTGCGCGCCTATGCCGGGAACCGGACCATGGCCGCCCGGATCGGCGGCGACGAGTTCGTGGTCATTCCGGACTGGCCCATGTCGATGGCCAGCGCCGAGACCTTCGCCGACCGCCTGCAGGGCGCGTTGCGCGAGCGGATCGAGATCCAGGGCCACACCGTCAACAGCACGGTCAGCGTCGGTGTGACGGTCGGGTTGCCCGGCGAGGACACCAGCGCCGGACTGTTGCACCGCGCCGACGAAGCCGTGCTGGCCGCCAAACGCGGCGGCGGCAACCAGACCGTCAGCTCCACCGACGACATGGCGCTGAAGAGCCTGTTCCGCAAGGACATCGAGCTGCACCTGCAGGGCAAGATGGACGACGAATCGCTGCTGCTGTACTACCAGCCCGAGGTCGACCTGTGGAGCGGCGCGATCGTCGCGATGGAGGCGTTGGTCCGGTGGCGGCATCCGACCCGCGGACTGCTGTTGCCGGCGTCTTTCATCAGCATCGCCGAATCGGCGAACCTGGCCGACGATCTGGGCCGTTGGGTGATGCGCACCGCGTGCGCGGACTTCAGTCGTTGGCAGGCCAACGGGGTGCGGACCAATGCCACGCTGCGCATCAACGTCTCCCCCGTCCAACTGGCCGCCCGCGGCTTCGTGCAGAACGTGGTGGACACCATCGCCGAGTTCGGGTTGCGCCCGAATTCACTCTGCCTCGAGATCACCGAACGCGCAGTGGTGCAGAACATCGAGACCACCCGGCGGACCCTCGCCGAATTGCGTGAAGCCGGGGTGCAGATCGCGATAGACGACTTCGGCACCGGATATGCCGTCCTGTCGCACCTGAAGGATCTGCCGGTCGACACCCTCAAGATCGATGCCGTCTTCGTCCGGGAATTGGGCGCCAACGCCGGGGATCTCGCGATCGTCCGGGCGATCATCGCCCTTGCCGAGGCCTTCGGCCTTCAGGTGGTCGCGGAGGGGGTGGAGACCTCGGCGGCCGCACTCACCCTAATGCGACACGGCTGCCACCGGGCACAGGGCTTCCTGTTCTCCCGCCCGGTGCCGGGTCCCGCCGCCGAATCAATGCTGGCGTCGCGATGGATGGCGATGCCGTTCCTGGCCGACAGCCAGGCATTGGTTATCTGACAAGAACATCGCCCGGTAGAAAGTGGCACACAACCGCACCCCCGGTTGCCTGCCGGCGAGCGCGGTCGTCGGTGCGGTGCACCAACGCGGCTCGGCGAGCGGCGGCGATCGGCGATGCGGACCCCTCAAGGTGCCCCGGGCGAAGCTGCGGGAGGGATGCATCGGTGGCGGGCCACGGCGCACGCCGCAGCGCGCCCGTTCCTCGCAGACCAGTCCCTCGCATAGCGCCCGACAATACATACCTTTTGGATGATGTGCAACGCGCACAAGACTATGCGTCATGTCACTTTCTCGGGCGGCAGCGGTGCTTCGTCTCCCGTCTGCGCCCCACACCGACGAGAGTGCCCACGCCGTCGGCAAGGCCCGTCATAATCAGTCACATGGAGCGACGGCGAAACGCGCAAACCCCCATGGCCCCGATGGAAACCCTGCGGCAGTTGCCCGCCCTCGTCGCACTCGAGCGCATCCCCGTTCCGGTGCTCGCAATCGCCGACGACGGCACCATCTTGTTCGCCAACAGCGGGTTCGCCGCCATGCTGGGTTACACCCCCGAAGAGGTGCTGGCCCTGGAGTTCCGGCAGATCTTCGGCGAGGTTCCGCCGGCCGAGGAGTCCGCCCTGTCGGTCATGCACTCACTGGCGAATCTGGTTGTCTCCCTGGAACACCGGGATGGATCGACGGTCCGCGCACTGATGAGCAAATCGGCGCTGGTGCGGGCCGACGACCGCGTGGCACTGGCGACGTTCCAAGACCTCACCGAGCAGCTCTGGCTCGAGGAGCGGTAACACCTCTCAGCCCTCGGCGACCGCACCGCCGTCGGCTTGGTAACGCTGGGCATCACGCGCGAGGAACTGCCGGAAATACGGCAGCGACTCCTCGACCACGATGGCCGGCAGCACCATCTCCCACATCCGGTGGACCCGGCTGATTCCATCGCCGGCGACGTGCGTCAGCAACCAGGTCCCCAACATCGCCGAGCTGACCGACTCGGCGACGTACCGCGGGTCGAGATCCTCGCGCAGGTCGCCCTCGGCGATCGCACGGGCGGCCTGTTCGGTGACCGCAGCCGCCCATTCACCGCCGACTTCGGCCCCCAGCTCGTTGGACTCGGCGAGCGCGAAAACCAGGTGCCCGGCCGCCCGCGCCTCCTTGTCCGTCGCCAACACCTGGGTCACCGCGAACATGCCGTGGATCATCCCCTCCAACGCCGGAGAGGACGGTTGACACATGGTGCGGAACGTCGTCAGGACGGATGCGAAGCCACCCTCGATGATCGCCGTCACCAACGCATCCATCGACTCGAAGTGGTGGTACAGCGCGCCTTTGGTCACGCCGGCCCGCTCGATGATCGCCGTTCGACCGGCCGCGACGTAGCCGACTTCCCCGAAGACGTCGATGGCCGCGTCGAGCAGTTTCCGCCGGGTCGCTTCGGATCGGACCTGGCGGGCCATCAGCCGGCCCGATCGTCGGATGCCACGGTTTTTCCCCCCGCCGACGTGGTCTTGACGGCCAGCGCGGTGCGCCGCCGAACGAATTGGATGAAATAGTCGATGCGATCGGCGGGCACCACGCTGGGAAGCACCACCGTCCAGCTTCGCTCCAGCTCCCGCAGGAACTGTTCGGGCTGATCGAGATCGCCCGCCTGCCGCAGACCCAGGTACAGGGCCACCATCATCCGTGCGACGTCCTGCGGCTCATGACCCACCACGTCGCCTTCGGCGACGGCCCGCTCGGCCACCTTGCTCAACGCTTGAATCGCATTGCCCAGCACCGTGGCCTGCAGCCCCTCGGCACGGCCGACCACCGGCAGCAGATGCAGGACCGCACGGGCGCTGTCACTGGTGAGATCTTCGACGGCCATCAGATATCCGACGTCCAGCAGAGTTTCCAGACCCGAGAGATTCCGGTCCACCAGCGCCTGAACCGCCGCCCCGGCCTTCGCGAGCTGTTCGTCGATGACGGCCAATCCGAGCGCATGTTTAGATCGAAAATGGAAATACATCGCGCCCTTGGTCAATTCCGCTTCCGCAAGGATGTCGTCAAGGCCGACGTCATGAAAAGGTCGCTGCGCGAACTGATGCGCAGCGGCACGGATGATCTGCTGGCGCGTAGCATCGGCGCGCCGGTCGGTGGTGTCAGCCAACGCTCGTACTCAACCTCGTTGTTGACCGACACACGTACCACACCCGGGTAACGCTATCAGCCGATTGTCAAAGTCGACTCATTTCGATACCGGCACTCGTTATACACGCCCGGTGACATTCGAAAAAATGTCAATTCCGACGCGGCCGATACCGTTCGGTCTGCGATATCCGGACCGGCCGCACCCCGCCGGTGTCACTCCGCGGGCATCGCGAAGGCGACGAACTGCGTCACTTGGCGGGGGGAGAAGTTGTCGTCGCTGACCAACACCACGGTCTGACGCCCGTCGGGCAGGCGCGGCCCCAGCGTGATCCCCTCGATGTTGTCCAGCGGGTCGAGTCCCGCCGTGGCGGAAAGATCGGCCACCAGCGTCTTGGTCATCGGCGTCACGGCGGCATTGGCCAACACCGGCATCGCCAACACGTCGGTGGCGTCGGCGATCTGGGCACGGAACACCCGGACCGTCGGCCGGTCGCCGAACACCCGCTCGATCACCAGGAACTCCTCGTCGGACAACGCCACCAGATCGGTGAGTCCGTTGGTCTGGGCCGGGTCGGCGTCGGGCGGCGTCGGCTCCAGCGGATAGGCGTACTGGGCAACGGGTGTCGGCGGTCCCTCGTCGGAACCCAGCCGGTAGGCGGTGACACGGGTTGGCGCACCGCGGGATCGATCCGGCAGGGCGCCGTCGTCGTATCCCGGCCCCTCCATCGCGGCGAACAGCATCCCGCCGTCCGGGGCCACCGTCAGACCTTCCAGCGCCATGTTGCGGCGCGGTCCGGTGGGCCGCGCCGACATGGTCAGCTGCGGTGGCAGGACGAACCGGCCGAGATAGGCGCCGTCGGGTCCGGCGGTTCTGATCCAGGGGTCGGCCAGCACCGGGCCGGTACCCGGGTCTCCGGTGCGGCGCTCCCCCTCCGAGGACCAGTACAGCAGCCGCCTACCGGCATCGAATGCGATGCCTTCGGGGTCGGGCGGTACGACCGGCGGCGACGCATCGAAATCCCGGGGCGCGAACGTGCGACCGTGCTCGTCGCGCAGCGGATGGACGGCGGTGACCCTCACGTCGTCCACGCCGCGTTCGGATACCGCCAGTCGCATCGTGTAGAAGCGTGCGGGGCCGTGGGCCGACCGGTCGTCGCTGATCACGTAGTAACAGTCCCGATCGGGGTCGTAGCTGATCCCCGACAGGCCACCGACGACCGTGCCCTCGAAAGTGGTGCCGGGCGCCAGCAGCACCTGGCCCAGATAGTGCAGTTGCGGTGCTCCAGCCGGCACGACGCACGGTGCGCAGCCGGCGAGCAGAACGACCGCGGTGAGCGCGCCACCGCACAACGCCGACAACCGGCCCGGTTTGCCACGCACACCCGTAATCTAAGCCCGGATCGCCGGCCGCCCGCCGGTGCGCCCGGAGACCGGCCGTCTTTATAGGCTGTCGGGACCCCGAATCGAACAAAGGAGTATGTCTTATGGCGTGGTACCTCGCGCTGAATGCCACACCGACGAAAGGCGTTCAAGCCCCCACCTACGAGCTGCACGAAAGCGCCGACATCGAGCGGATCACCCACGAGATGGCGAACTTCGCGGCCTCCGACCGGGCCGTGGCGATCCCGGCGGTGTTCAACAACGGCCGCCAGCTGGTCACGCTGTACGTGCGGCCGGCCGCTTGGGGCGCCTGGGCGATCTACGAACTCAGCGAGGAAGAGCGCCGCGAGATGATGGCCAACAGCCCGCTGGTCAACGCGCTCGCCCAGGCCCGTGCCGCCAAGCAGCAACAGCCGCAGTCAGCGCAGACGCCGCCGATGTTCGCACCGCAGCAGCCGCCTTCGCAGGCGGGGCCGTCGGTGATTCCTCGGCTGGACTGACGCCAGCCTCAAACGTGGCTCCCCCGGGTGGACTCGAACCACCAACCCTCCGGTTAACAGCCGAATGCTCTGCCAATTGAGCTACAGGGGACTGCTGTCCTTGTGGACTTGAGAGACTCTAGCGCATACGGAAACGACCCCCGTGCAACGGGGGTCGCACCGGGGCGGTGGGGCGCCGCGTGAGGCAGGATGGAAGCACTGCATCGTCTGTTTTAAGGGGCCAATTTGATCGGGTACGTCGTGGTGGCGGGGGTCGGCTACGTGATGGGCACCAAGGCCGGCCGTCGTCGCTACGAACAGATAGTCGGGACCTACCACGCGATGACCAGCAGCCCGATCGCCAAAGCGGTGATCGACAAGGGACGACGCAGCATCGCCAACCGCATCCATCCCGAGCCGACGATGGTGACCCTGACCGAACTCGAGGACGGCATCTCGGTGGTACAGCCCGAAGAACCGGACGACGACCGCGCCTGAGCACCACGCCGCTCGGGCGCGGCCCCTCCGGTCGCGTACGCAGGCCGGACGGTCGCGCGGTCAGGCGGTCAGGTCGTCGCCGCTGGCCTGCTCCAGCAGGCTGCGGCGGTAGGACTCCATCGCGACCAGATCACCGAAGAGCGCGTGATATTCGTCACTGTTCTCCACCGGCGACATCCGCTGCAGTTTCGACTTGACCTCGGCGATCTGGCGGCCCACCCACACCTCTTGCAGTCGGGCCAACACCCCGCCGATGTAGCGCGGCAGCTTGTCCTCCTCGACGCGGATGGCCTCCACGCTCATCTCGTGGATCAAGGCGGTCGTCGGGGCCGAAGTCGTCTGGGCGCGCACCGACTCGATCCACTGCGCTCCCCCGGTACCGGCGACGCCCCCGGTTCCCCCGGCCGCCTCGATCGCGGCCCGCACCGCCGCGTAGCCGGGGTGGGTGAAGCTCTCCACGCTCAACGTGTCGAATACCGGCCCGGCCAGCGCGGGGAACTGCAACGCCGCTTTGAGCGCCTCACGCTGCGGCCATAGGGTCGGATCGGCCGGGTTGGGGCGTGCCACCGCCGCCGGTTCGGCGGGTTTGGCGGCAGCGCGTTCAGCCCGTCGCGCCCCGTCGCGGCCGGTGTCCGCCGGACCTTTCCTGGCCTGGGCCCGTACCCGGCCGATCACCTGCGCGACGTCATCCCATCCCACCCAGCCGGCCAACTGGCGCGCATACTCGTCGCGCAGCGTCGGGTCTTTGATCTGGGCGACCATCGGAACGCAGCGGCGCAGCGCCGCGACGCGCCCCTCGGCGTTGTCCAGGTCCATTTCTGCGAGCGCGGTGCGAACTGCGAACTCGAACAGCGGGGTTCGGCGCGCCACCAGATCACGCAGCGCTTCATCGCCGTGGCTCAGGCGCAGATCGCAGGGATCCATTCCGTCGGCGGCCACCGCCACGAAAGACTGTCCGGCCAACTGCTGTTCGCCCTCGAGCGCCTTGACGGCGGCGGCGCGTCCGGCCGCGTCGCCGTCGAAGACGTAGATCAACTCACCGCGAAAGAACTTGTCGTCCATCATCAGTCGGCGCAGCATCGCCAGGTGCTCATCACCGAAGGCGGTGCCGCAGGATGCGACCGCGGTGGTGACCCCCGCCAGATGCATGGCCATCACGTCGGTGTAGCCCTCGACGACGACGGCCTGATGTCCCCGGGCGATATCACGCTTGGCCAGATCGAGTCCGAACAACACGTTGGACTTCTTGTAGAGGCTGGTCTCGGGCGTGTTGACGTACTTGGCCTCCATCGGATCGTCGTCGAAGATCCGCCGGGCACCGAAACCGATCACCTCCCCCGCCGAGGACCGGATCGGCCACAGCAGTCGGCGGTGGAATCGATCCATCGGGCCGCGGCGGCCCTCGCGCGACAACCCGGCCGCTTCGAGCTCCTTGAACTCGAACCCCTTGCGCAGCAGATGTTTGGTCAACGAGTCCCAACCGGACGGGGCGAATCCGCAGCCGAAACGCTCGGCTGCCGCGGCGTCGAAGTTGCGTTCGGTGAGGTACTTGCGCGCCGGTGCGGCTTCGGGGCTGCCCAACGCCGCGGCGTAGAACTCGGCGGCCGCCGCATTGGCGGCGATCAGCCGACTGCGTCCGCCGCGCTCACGCCGAACGTTGGTGGCCGATGCTCCGGTGTAGGTGATGGTGTGGCCGACCCGATCGGCCAGCATCTCCACCGCCTCCACGAAGCTGGCGTGCTCGATCTTCTGCACGAAGGCATAGACGTCACCGCCCTCGCCGCAGCCGAAGCAGTGGAACAGCCCGTGGTTGGGCCGGACGTGAAACGACGGCGACTTCTCGTTGTGGAACGGGCACAGGCCCTTGAGCGAATCCGCCCCGGCCCGCCTGAGCTGTACGTAGTCACCGACCACGTCCTCAATCCGGACACGTTCGCGGATGGCGGCGATGTCGCGATCAGAGATACGGCCGGGCATCGAGTCAGTCTAGAGCGCGCCCTCGTGGCTGTATCGCCCATGCTTTAATGACGGGTCAACTGCTGCGACAGGGGCGTAGATGAAATCGAAGCGGGTCTGGTCGACGGCCCTTGCCGCCGTCGTCGTGGCCGTGGCCGCGGTGGCGACCTGGCTGGCGCTGTCCGACCGGTCCCGCGAGACCGTCGGCATCAGCGGCGAGACCGTCAAGCAGGTGCTGCTCAACGGAACCGAGCTCACCGCCATGCTGGATCAGCCGTTCACCACCGTGACCGGGCCGCCGTCGTACGGCGGATTCGAGGCGATGGAGGACACCGCCTCCCCCGGTGACTGTGCCGGGGTCGTGGATGTCGCGCAGAAGAGCGCCTACGCTTCGGCGTCCGTTCAAAGCTATGCCCGCGAGACCTGGACCGACTCCGAGCCGTCCCGCGGCGACTTCAAGCCCCTGGACACCCGGGTGATGTTCGTCAAGGAAGCCGTGGTCGCGCTGCCCAGCGCCGCGGAGGCCCGGGAACTCTTCGACCGGTTCGCCCAGCAGTGGAAGGGATGCGACGGGCATCCGGTCAACACCGCCGACCCGGACCTGGTCGGATCGCCGCACCTTCGCGGCACCGAGATGCACATCACCGACGTTCGGATCACCGACGACGTCCTGGCGGCGTCGATCGTGCTCGATGAGAGCCCCAAGGCACCCGACACCCGGGCCATCGGAGTGCGGGGCAACTGCATCGTCGGGGTGTTGATCGCCTTCACCGGCACCGAAGACGCCAGTGGTACCGGAGATCCGCACACCAGCAGCATCGAGGCGGTCCAGGCGATGATGAACAAGGTCAGCCGGCTCGGCTGAGCCGGCTCACCCCGTCACCAGACGTTCCAACCGTCCCTCGGTGCAGGACGCGATCTGGTCGACGATCACCCGCAGTCGCGCGCCGTCGTCGGTTGCGGCGGTGAATGCCGGCACGAACATCGGGTCCAAGCTGCGCGGTGCGGTGGCGAGCAGTCGGTCGGCCACCTCACGGACCCGGTCTCGTTGGTCCGCCTGAATTCGGCGGTGTTGCTCGGAGGTGATGATGAACTGCACCGCAAGGGTTTTCAGAACGGCTACCTCGGCTCGCACCAGGGCGGGGACTTCGAGGTCTGCCTGATAGCGGGTCAGCGGGCCGGTGCCCGCGACCGCCTGGGTGGCGGTGATCGCCGCAGAGGCGAACCTGCCGACCAATTCACTGGTCAACCGTTTGAGTGCCACCGACGCCGACAGTGTCGCGTCGTAGTCGCCCACCGCGGCCACCACCGGAAGCTCGGTGAGCCGGCGGGCGGCCCCGGCCAGGTCGTGTATCCCGTGCGGATCGCCCAACCGCGCCAGTTCGGCCACCGTCGAGGGATCGTCGAGCACCCGTAGGTCGATACGGCCCGAGATGACACCGTCTTCGACGTCGTGCACCGAATAGGCGACATCGTCGGCCCAGTCCATGATCTGCGACTCCAGGCAGACCCGTTCCCCGGGCGCACCGCGACGCATCCACTCCGCGGCGGGCAGGTCGTCGTCGTAGAAACCGAACTTGGTTCGGATCGCGCCGTCTTCACCGCGCCTACGCCAGGGATATTTGGTGACCGCGTCCAGCGCCGCCCGGCTCAGGTTCAACCCCGCGCTGCGCCCGTCCGGTCCCAGCACTTTGGGTTCCAGGCTGGTCAGGATACGGAAGTTCTGGGCGTTTCCCTCGAATCCGCCGCATTCGGCCGCGATTTCGTTGAGTGCCTGTTCGCCGTTGTGGCCGTACGGCGGATGCCCGATGTCATGGGCCAGCCCGGCCAGATCGACCAGGTCCGGATCGCAACCCAGCCCGATCGCCATCCCGCGGCCGATCTGCGCGACCTCCAGGGAGTGCGTCAGGCGGGTGCGCGGTGTGTCCCCGTCGCGAGGACCGACGACCTGCGTCTTGTCGGCGAGTCGACGCAGCGCGGCGCAATGCAGTACCCGGGCCCGGTCCCGCGCGAAGTCGGTGCGGTGTTGACCACCGGTCCCGGGCAGACCGGCGGTTTTCGGTGACTCTGCCACGATGCGTTCGCAGTCGTGTGCCACGTAGCCGTCGGAGAAGTCTGTGCCCACCGCCGCCAGTCTATTTTGACCGGATCCGCATCGGGACACGCCGGGCCGAAACCGGGTGCCGAAAGGCTCGGCGGCCCGCCCCGCACCGTCCTAGATTTCCGTCGCGCACTCCCCGATCGCATATAGATTGGCGAGCATGCGAATCTCCCGCCTGATCAGCGCGGTACTGGCAATGCTGTGCGCCGTGCTGCTGGTTGCACCGAGCGCCGCTGCGCAGCCCCCGATGCGTCTGCCCAGCTCGATCTCGGACAACGCCGGGGTGTTGTCGCCACCCGAACGCGCCGCGGTGCAGGGCGCGATCGACCGGCTCTACGCCGACCGGCACATCCGGCTGTGGGTGGTCTACGTCGACGTGTTCTCCGGGCAGACCGCCGACGGCTGGGGGCGCAGCACCGCGCGCCTGAGCGACCTCGGCAGCAACGACGCCCTGCTGGCGGTGGCCGTTGCAGACCGCAGCTACGCATTCCTGGTCTCCGAGGGCATCTCCGAGATCAGCAACAGCAAGGTGGAAGCCCTGCGGCGCAACCAGATCGAACCCGCCCTGCACCGCGGGGACTGGGCTGCTGCGGCGTCGGCGGCCGCCACCGGGTTGGATGCCGCGGCTGCACCGGTGGAGGTGAGCTGGGCACCGATCCTGATCGCACTGGCCGTCGTCGCCGCGGCCGGGCTGGCGGTGCTGCTGGTGGCGCGTCGGCTGCGGCGCCGGCGACGCAACGCGGCGGTGGCCGCCGCACGACGGCTCGATTCGACCGATCCCAACGCCCTGGCCGACGTGCCGGTCTTCGCCCTGGACGCCCTGTCCCGGGAGAAGGTGGTCGAAGTCGACAACGCGGTGCGCACCAGCGCCAACGAACTCGAGTTGGCGGTCGATGAATTCGGCGAGGAACGCACCCGGCCGTTCGCCCAGGCCGTCGCCTCGGCCAAGGCCGCCATGGAACACGCCTTCACCGTGCGTCAGCAGCTCGACGACGACATCCCCGAGACACCGGCCCAACAGCGCGACCTGCTCACCGGGGTGATCGTGACCGCCTCGAAGGCCGACCGCGACCTGGAGACCCAACGCGCCTCGTTCGAGCAGCTGCGCGACCTGGTGCTCAACGCACCGGAGCGCCTCAACGCCCTGACCCAGCTGATGGTGGAGCTGACCGGCCGCATCCCGGCATCGGAGCGTCATCTGATGGAACTGCACAACGAGTTCGACGCCACCGCGCTCAGTTCGGTGGCCGGCAACGTCAAGACCGCACAGGACCGGGTGGCCTTCGCCGAACGCAACATCACCCGGGCCCGTGCCCTGGCCGATCATCCGGTGACCGGCGGACAGAGCGAACTGGTGGACGCGGTCCGGGCCGCGGAGTCGGGGCTGTGCCAGTGCCGGGCACTGCTAGACGCCGTCGACAACGCCGCCCGCGACATCCGGCACGCCGTCGCCACCCTGCCCCAGGCGATCACCGACGCGGAGGAGAGCATCGCGCAGGCCAACGCCGCCCTGCAGCGTGGCGTGGGCACCCACCGGTCCGAGCTGACCGCCGCCCGCGACACGGTGGCCGGGGCCGTCACCACCGCACGCGGTTCGGGTGACCCGTTGGGTGCGTTCACCGCGTTGATCAAGGCCGACACCGACCTGGACCAGTTACTGGACACCGTGGCCGAGGAACGCGCCGCCGCCGAACGCCTGGCCCGCACGCTGGAACAGGCGTTGTTCACCGCCTCATCGCGCATCCGCGCCGTCTCGGACTACATCGACACCCGTCGTGGCAGCGTCGGCCCGGAGGCCCGCACCCGGCTGGCCGAGGCGCGGCGCCGCCTCGACGCCGCCAACGACCGACGTGGCACCGATGTGCCCGGCGCCATCACCCAGGCCAACGGTGCCGCCACGCTTGCGGCCGCGGCGCAATCCCTGGCCAAAGCCGACGTGCAGGCCGCGCAGCGCGCCTACTACGGGCGCTACGGCGGCGGGCACGGGGGCGGCAACGACACCGGTGCCATGCTCGGCGGCATCATCATCGGCAACATCCTCGGCGGGGGCGGGATGGGCGGCGGATTCGGCGGCGGCGGGGGCGGCTGGAGTCCCACCTCGTTCGGCGGTTCCTCCTCCGGCGGGGTTTCTTCGGCGGCGGCGGGCGCTTCTAGTCCCCGCCCCTCGATCGGCGGTCGCACCGTCGGCCGAGCACCCCCGAGCACCCCCGAGTACCGACGCCACCGCAGTCGATAGAACAGCAGTGCCCGCACGCCTGAGGCGTGCGGGCACTGCTGCCGAGACGCTGGATCAGCCGGCGTCGGTGGGGCCGCTGGCGCCCGCCTGACCGTCCGGTCCGGCCGTGCCGGCCGTGCCATCGGTTCCGGTGCTGGGTCCGGTCGCCGTCGCGGTGCCACCGGCACCACCGGGTCCGCCGGTCCCGCCGGCCCCGCCCGCTGCGCCACCGGTGCCGCCGGTCCCGCCGTCACCGCCGGCGCCACCGTCACCGCCGTCGCCGGCCGTCGAGACGCCGCCGGCACCGTGGGTGGTGGAATCGCCGCCGGCACCACCGGCACCGCCCGCGCCACCGGTGCCGCCGACGCTGCCCGCCGCGCCCGTGCCGCCCACGGCGCCGGCACCGCCCGCGCCGCCGTCACCGGCGGTCGCGGTACCCCCGCTGCCGTTCGACCGGGCGTCGCCGCCCGCACCGCCCGCACCACCGGTGCCGGCGATGAGGCCCTGGCCGCCGGTGCCACCGGCACCACCGTCACCGCCGTTGGCGATGCCGTCGGCGCCGTTGGATGTGGCCTCGCCACCGGCACCACCGACCCCGCCGACACCGCCGTGGCCGTTCTCGGCGACGCCACCGGTGCCGCCCTGCCCGCCGTTGCCGCCGGTGGAGTCACCGCTGAACCCGTTGGAGGTGCCTTCGCCGCCGGCACCGCCCGCACCGCCGGCCCCGCCTTCGCCGCCGTTGCCGATCGGTGCGGCCGAGTCACCGCCCGTGCCGCCGGCCCCGCCGTTGCCGCCGACGACGGTGCCCGTGGCCCCGTTGGCGGTCGCCGCACCACCGACACCACCGACACCGCCGGCGCCGCCGTTGCCGAAGATCGAGGCGACCGCGTCGCCACCGGCACCGCCGACCCCACCGTTGGATCCGGTCGCGACGCCACCGACGCCGTTGGCCGTCGCGGCGTATCCGGCACCGCCGGTGCCGCCGACTCCGCCGTCACCCATGACCGTGCCGCCGGTGCCACCGTTGCCGCCTGCACCGCCGTCGACTCCGGCGACGGTGGAATCCCAGCCGTCACCACCTGCGCCGCCGTTGCCGAAGAACCCGGCCGCGCCACCGTCACCGCCGGCTTCACCCTGCACCGTGGAGTCCCAGCCGTCACCGCCGTCGCCGAACCACAGCCCGCCCATACCGCCGTCGGGGCTGTCCGCGGTGCCGTCGTCGCCGTTGCAGATCAGGCCGCACGCACCATCGAGGCTGTCCTCGCCGTTGAGCTGGATGTAGGCAGCGTTGATCGCATCGTTGACCTGCTCGCCGAAGTCGCTGGTGATCCAGGCCTGCATCATGTCGTGCCACGGGTCATACATCCACTGCTCGACGATGGCCGCCGGGTCGAGCTCGGGGTTGCCCAGCAGCAGCTGGTCCCAGAACGGCGAATCGCCGAAGACGCCGTCGACATCGCTGGTGTCGGCGGCCGAGCCGATCACCAGGCCGGGGTCGAAGATGTCCATCAGCCAGTCGAGCCCGTCGGCGTGGGCGTCCGGGGCGGCGGCGAGCGGGGTCATCCCGAACGCCAGGAACGCCGCGATCGAGCTCCCCACCCCGATCGCGCGGTTGCGACGCCGTCCCGTGGTGCGGCGCGGATCATCCGATTGCGTGGTGCGCTTGCTCATAGTCATCTACCTACCTCCCAGGTGTGGACTACATCAGTCGGTCAGAGTGCCTCGAAAATATATAGGCTCCGATAAGTAAATGCCGACCGGGACCGCACATCAAGCCGAACGCCCAGACTCTCAGGAACCCGGGGCGCGCGTCGTCTACCCGCCCTGCGCACCCCGGGCGGGGCGCACCGACGCCGTGCGGAATCCGCTCAGCAGCCCTTGAGGCGGACCGCCAGGTAATCCGAGACCGCGTCGATCGCGACCCGCTCCTGCGCCATGGTGTCGCGCTCACGCACCGTGACGGAGTGGTCTTCGAGTGAATCGAAGTCGACCGTGATGCAGAACGGCGTACCGATCTCGTCCTGACGCCGGTAGCGCCGCCCGACCGCCCCGGCGTCGTCGAATTCGACGTTCCAGGACTGGCGCAACTCGGCGGCCAGATCGCGGGCCTTCGGCGACAGATCGGCGTTGCGCGACAGCGGCAGCACCGCCGCCTTGACCGGCGCCAGCCGGGGGTCCAGCCGCAGCACGGTGCGCTTGTCCACCCCGCCCTTGGCGTTGGGCGCCTCGTCCTCGTGGTACGCGTCGACCAGGAACGCCATCAGCGAGCGGGTCAGGCCGGCTGCCGGCTCGATCACGTAGGGGACGTAGCGGGTGTCGGTGCCCTGGTCGTAGAACGACAGGTCGACACCGGAATGCTCGGAGTGAGTGGACAGGTCGAAGTTGGTCCGGTTGGCGATGCCCTCCAGTTCACCCCACGGGTTGCCGGCGAAACCGAACTTGTACTCGATATCGGTGGTGCCGTCGGAGTAGTGCGACAGCTTCTCGCGCGGGTGCTCGTACAGACGCAGGTTCTCACGCTCGATACCCAGGTCCACGTACCACTGCAGGCGCGTCTCGATCCAGTACTTGTGCCACTCGGCCGCCGTGGACGGCTCGACGAAGAATTCCATCTCCATCTGTTCGAACTCGCGGGTCCGGAAGATGAAGTTGCCGGGGGTGATCTCGTTGCGGAAGCTCTTGCCGATCTGGCCGATTCCGAACGGCGGCTTGCGGCGCGCCGTGGTCACCACGTTGGCGAAGTTGACGAAGATGCCCTGCGCGGTCTCCGGCCGCAGGTAATGCATGCCCTCTTCGGATTCGATCGGTCCGAGATAGGTCTTGAGCATCATGTTGAAGTCGCGGGGCTCGGTCCACTCGCCCTTGGTACCGCAGTCCGGGCAGGAGATCTCACTCATCGGCACGTCATCGGGGTTGCCACCCTTCTTCAGTGCCACCGCTTCCTGCATGTGGTCCTGCCGATGCCGCTTGTGGCAGTTGAGGCACTCCACCAGCGGGTCGTTGAAGACCGCGACGTGGCCGGAGGCCACCCACACCGGGCGCGGCAAGATGATCGCGCTGTCCAGGCCGACGACGTCGTCACGGGACATCACGACCGAGCGCCACCACTGCCGCTTGATGTTCTCCTTGAGCTCCACCCCGAGTGGGCCGTAGTCCCACGCCGACTTGGTGCCGCCATAGATTTCGCCAGACTGAAAGACCAGGCCACGTCGCTTGGCCAAGTTGGCAACGGTGTCGATGATGGACGCCACGAGGGGGTGCACTCCTGTCTGGTCGGGACCGCCCCGGCAACGCCGGCGCGCAAAGCTTGAGCCATCGTATCGACACCGTCCGAGTTCTTTGACATGCATCATCACGCATGGAACAGTGGACGTCAGATCGGACCGATTTCCCAGTTCAGCCGGAGGTGGTGACATGTCTCCCTCCGCCTCGGGATTGGTAGCCGACGACCACCAGCACGCCGGCTCCGCATTCCCCGCGCCGCCGCCGCGGGAGATCCTCGATGCAGCCGGAGAACTGTTGCGCGCGTTGGCCGCTCCGGTGCGGATCGCCATCGTGTTGCAACTGCAGGAATCGCAGCGCTGCGTACACGAACTGGTCGATGCGCTCGGAGTTCCGCAACCGTTGGTCAGTCAGCACCTGAAGATCCTCAAGGCGGCGGGAGTCGTCGCCGGGGAACGCTCCGGCCGCGAGGTGCTCTACCGACTGGCCGACCACCACCTCGCCCATATCGCGATCGACGCCGTGGCTCACGCCGGTGAAGACCGTTGACGCCCCCCGGCGTACGCGCCACCCGGCAACGCGCGGCGATCTCGGCGTTGCTGGAGTCCGTCGACGATTTCAGGTCCGCACAGGAACTGCACGACGCGCTGCGTGAGCGCGGCGAGAACATCGGATTGACCACGGTCTACCGGACCCTGCAGGCGATGGCCACAGCCGGCCTGGTCGACACCCTGCGTTCGGACACCGGCGAGTCGGTGTACCGGCGCTGTTCGGAACACCATCATCACCACCTGGTGTGCCGAGACTGCGGAGCCACCGTGGAGGTGGGTGACCGTGAGGTCGAGGAGTGGGCGGCCCGGATCGCCGCCGAGCACGGCTATTCCGACGTCGAGCACACCATCGAGATCTTCGGCACCTGCGCCGACTGTCGCGGCTGAGCTCCCGCGCCGTCCGGAGACCTCAGCCGATCAACGCGCCCCGGATGTCCACGCCTTTGGCGAGTACCAACAAGACCAGCGTGCACAGCGCCTCGTCGGTCAGGCCGGTTCCGGGAAAGTTGTAGCGCAGCATCACATCTGCAGACTCGGCGTCCTTGGCGACCAGGGTGACCGTCCCGAGTTGGCTGAGGTCGGCCTGCTCGGCGGCACGGGCACGCAGCGTCTCGGTCAGCGGAAGATCCCAGCCCAGGATCTGGGTGAGCGACACCAGTTCGAGGTCTTCGGCTATCGGCACCACCCGCAGCGATGCCAACGTTCCGTCGTGCTGGACGGTCAGTGCGCCATCGGGTTCGGCGTCGACGGTCAGCACCTCGGCGAGCACCGGGGCGAGTCGGTCGGCCAGTGCCGCCATCACGCGCTTCCGAACCGCCGCTGCCGCGACGCGTACTGTTCGCAGGCCTCCCAGAGGTCGCGGCGGTCGTAGTCCGGCCACAGCTTCTCTTGAAAGATGTACTCGGCGTAGGCCGCCTGCCACAGCATGAAGTTCGACGACCGCTGCTCGCCGGAGGTACGGATCAGCAGGTCCACGTCGGGCATGTCGGGGCGGTGCAGATGCCGCGCAATGGTGGCCTCGTTGATGCGGTTCGGGTTGAGCTTGCCCGCGACGGCCTCGGCGGCGATCGCCTGTGCGGCCTCGGCGATCTCGGTACGCCCGCCGTAGTTCACGCAGTAGTTGATGGTGATGACGTCGTTACCGACGGTCATGGCTTCGGCGATCTCGAATTCCTTGATCACGCTGCGCCACATCTTCGGCCGCGAACCCACCCAGCGCATGCGCACGCCCATCGCGTTGAGGTTCTCCCTGCGGCGCCGCACGACCTCCCGGTTGAACCCCATCAGGAACCGGACTTCCTCCGCCGAACGTTTCCAGTTCTCGGTGGAGAAGGCGTACACGGTCAACCACTTGATGCCGAGTTCGATGGCACCACAAGTGATGTCGATCAGCACCGCTTCGCCCATCTTGTGGCCCTCGGTACGCCCCAATCCGCGCTGGGTGGCCCAGCGACCGTTGCCGTCCATCACGACGGCGACGTGGTTGGGCAGCGCCTCGGCGGGGATCTGCGGGGCGACCGCCTTGGAGGTGTGCTGCGGGGGACGGCACGGTCCCCCACCCGGCGGCTCCGGCAACTGCGGGAAGACCACCGGCCAGGTGGACTTGTCCGGAAACACCGGATAGTCGTCGGGCGCCGCGGGCAGTTGCGGGAAGGCGACCTTCCGATTGGCCCGGTTCAACACCATGCGCCCCATCCTGCCCGACCGGTCCGGAACCGCTCGCGGCGACCACGTAGTCGTGGTCGCCGCGGCGGCTTACCGGTCATACCGACGATCAGGAACGGGCACTCAGATCCATCGCGACGAAGTCCAGACGCCACAGCGACTGGAACAGCTTGCGCCCGAACTTCTCCAGGTCGGCGAGGCTGCCGCGGGACGGGCCGCCGGCCTGCGCCAGGTCCGCGGCGATCTGACGGATGCTGCGGCGCCCGTCGATGCTCTGGACGAACGGCAGCTGGGCCGGGTTCAGACCCAACCGCCAGCCCGGACGGAAGATCTCGTTGCCGTTCAGGCCGCACTTCCAACGGAACAGCGGCACGTAATCGAGGCTCTCGGGCGTCGAGAAGTCGATCGCGTAGCTGCTCTTGGGCCGGGAGCTCGGAGTGGCGATGAAGAAGTGGCGCGCGTTGAGGGTGTGGATGCGCTCCATCACCGACCAGATCTTCTCCTCCGGCAGCGCGTTCACCTTGTCGTAGAAACCACCCGACGGTGCGGCGATGTCGTGCGCGTAGTACGGGGCCTTGAGCAGCCAGCCCTGGAAGTCCAGGCCGGCCGAGTTGGCCAGATCGATACAGCCGTCGACGTCGTAGCTCTTCGCCCGACCGTGCAGGAAGGTGTCCACCAGACCCGAGTCCGATGCCAGGTCGCCGGCGATCTTCAGGTACGACTGGACCGGGTGGTCCTGCGAGAGCATCCGGATGGCCTGGCGAACGGTCTGGATCGACTCGTCGCTCTGCTCCAGCCCCAGGTCCTGGAAGACCGTCTCCAGGATCTCGATGCCGATCCGGCCGTAGCGGGCGTAGAGCATGATGCCGGCGACGCCGTCCGGACGAAGCTGGTCGGCGATCGCCTTCATGCCGACCTTCGGGTCGGCCATGTGGTGCAGCACGCCCGTCGAGACCGCGAGGTCGAAGTCCTGGTTGAGGCTGGACAGTTCCTCGATCGGGAGCTGGTGCAGCTCCAGGTTCCACAGGCCGTGCTTGTCCTTGAGGTACTGCTGGTGCCCCAGCGACGACGCGCTGATGTCGACGGCCACCACCTTGGCCTGGGGGTTGTTGTAGGCGAAGACCGCCGCCTGGTTGGTACCGCAACCCGCGATCAGGATGTCGAGGTCGGGGCGGTACTCACGGTCCGGCCACAGCACCCGGTGCGCGTGGCTCGGGTCGAACCATTCCCAGTTTCCGGCCGACCATGCCTGGAGGTCGTGGATGGGCGGCGGGTACGTCCACCGCTCGTACTGCCGGGAGACGATGTCTGCGCGTGGATTATCGGTCACTTCTTTGTGGCTCCTTGTTGATTTGACCCCCACCTGATCGGTTCAGACTTTAGCGGGGGCTGATTGGGCCGACGCGCCGGGAGCGACTCCGGATGGAGTCCCCGACGCGCCGGAATGGTCGTGGCGGCTCGGATCAGCCGGCGCGGCCCGGTTCACCGGGCTGACCAGGCTCCCCCGGGGTTCCGCCGGGCCCGGGCTCGCCACCCAGTCCACCGGCACCGCCCTCACCGGGCTCACCGCCGGGTCCGGCTGCGCCGCCGGCACCACCGGCACCGCCCTTGCCGCCGGCGCCACCCTGGCCACCGTCGCCGCCTTTACCGCCCTGGCCGCCTTGACCCCCGGCGCCGCCCTTGCCGCCCTGGCCGCCTTTACCGCCCTGGCCGCCCTTGCCGCCTTGGCCGCCCTTGCCGCCTTGGCCACCAGCACCCGCGGCACCGTCGGCCCCGTCGGCACCGTCTGCACCAGGAGCCCCGTCTGCACCAGGAGCACCATCGGCTCCGTCTGCACCGTCAGCCCCGGGGGCGTGCATCTGTAACGGCGCTCCGATCCCGAAACCCGGCCCGGCTTCGAAACCGGCACGGGCTGTCGGGGCCACGGCCGGGATCATTCCCACGACGAGCAGCGCTCCCGCCGCCATACCGAGACCAGCTCCGTATCGCGGCGTGGTGCTATGCGCCCAGCGCCCCCACCCGGTGTCGTGAAACATTCGGCCTGCCTTCCTGATTGAACAGTCGGATCGTGAAAGTCGCATCAGCCTACCGCCGAGGCCCGAAAAGTCCACCGAAACGGACATCATTGCCGGTCGACTCCAGCTGCGGTCAGCCGTCGCTGCCGGTCGCCTCGAACTCGGGATCGGCGTCGGGGTCGGGGTCGGGTTCGACCGCCCGCTGCTGGACCCGTTCCACCAGCGGCAAGGTGCGCAGCCGACGTTCCAGGTGCCATTGCAGATGAGCGGCCACCAACCCGCTGGCATGGCTGCGATGAGCCGTGCTGGATCGCCCGGCGGCCTCCCAGTCGCCGTCGTGCAGCGCCGACATCAGATCCAGCACGCCCAGTGGAGGGGTCGTCGACCCGGCCGGCCGGCAATGCCCGCAGACGCTGCCGCCGGCCGCGACGTGAAAGGACCGATGCGGGCCGGGGGTGGCGCAGCGCGCACACTCGGTCAACGCCGGCGCCCACCCGGCCACCGACATGGCGCGCAGCAGGTAGGCATCGAGCACCAACTCGCGGGGACGCCTGCCGTCGGCGACCGCACGCAAGGCGCCGACGGTGAGCCGGTGCAACGCCGTCGCCGGGGCGCGCTCCGCGCCGGCCAACCGTTCCGCGGTCTCCAAGATCACGCAGGCGCAGGTGTAACGGCCGTAATCACTGACGATGTCGGCGGCGAACGCGTCCACCGACACCACCTGGGTGACGATGTCCAGGTTGCGGCCGGGATGCAGTTGAACGTCGATGTGGGCGAACGGTTCCAGCCGGGCACCGAACTTGCTGCGGGTACGACGCACGCCTTTTGCCACCGCGCGGACCAATCCGTGGTCGCGGGTGAGCAGAGTGACGATCCGGTCGGCTTCGCCGAGCTTGTGCTGGCGCAGCACCACCGCCCGGTCCCGGTAAAGCCGCATCGCATCAGTTTGGCATCGCATGGCGCGTTTCGAGGGCACCCACCGGTGTGGCACGCCGATACTCTCGTCACCGATGACCCAACCGCCCGCGGCGTCCAACACCCGCTTCCCCACCCTCACCGAACAGATCTACCTGCTGGCCAGCGGCGAGGCGACCTCTGTCGACCTGGTGCGTCGCGCACTGCACGCCATCGACGCCAGCCAATCCACCCTGAACGCCTTTCGCGTGGTCTTCACCGAGTCCGCCCTGGCCGACGCCGCCGAAGCCGACCGACGTCGGGCCGCGGGCCGGCGTGCCCCCCTGCTGGGTATCCCCATCGCGATCAAAGACGACACCGACGTCGCGGGAGTGGCCACGTCGTTCGGCACCACCGGATACGTCGAACCCGCCGGCCACGACGCCGAGGTGGTGCGCCGTCTGCGGGCCGCCGGCGCGGTGATCGTCGGCAAGACCAACACCTGCGAGTTGGGCCAGTGGCCGTTCACCAGCGGCCCCGGATTCGGCCACACCCGCAATCCCTGGTCACGCCGGCACACTCCCGGCGGTTCCTCCGGTGGCAGCGCCGCCGCGGTCGCCGCCGGATTGGTCGCCGCGGCCATCGGATCCGACAGTGCCGGCAGCGTGCGCATCCCCGCCGCCTGGACTCATCTGGTGGGCATCAAACCGCAGCGCGGCCGCATCTCGACCTGGCCGCAGCCGGAGGGATTCAACGGGCTCACCGTCAACGGCGTGCTGGCCCGCACCGTCGAGGATGCGGCACTGGTGCTGGACGCGGTCGCCGGCAACGCCGACGGTGATCTGCACAAGCCGCCGCCGATCACGGTCTCCGACCATGTGCGGACCGCGCCGGGGCCGCTGCGCATCGCGCTGTCCACCCGTTTCCCCTTCACCGGATTCCCCGCTCGGCTGCACCCGGAGATCAGGGCCGCTCTTGAGCGCACCGCCGAACAGTTGCGGCTGCTCGGGCACACGGTGCTGCCGGGCAACCCCGATTACGGCATGCGCCTGTCGTGGAACTTCCTGTCCCGCTCCACCGCCGGAGTATTCGGCGCATCGAGCGGCTTCGATCACGTCACCTTCGACCCGCGGACGCTGGCCAACATGCGCACCGGCCGACTGCTGTCGCAGGCCGTACTGCGCAAGGCCCGCGCGCACGAAGCCGAGGACCGGCGTCGGGTCGGCTCGATCTTCCGCATCGTCGACGTGGTGCTCGCACCGACCACCGCCCAGCCACCGCCGCCGGTGCACGCATTCGACGACCTCGGCGCGCTGGAGACCGACCGCGCCATAATCGCGGCCTGCCCGGTGACCTGGCCGTGGAACCTGTTGGGGTGGCCGTCGGTCAATGTGCCGGCGGGGTTCACCTCGGAGGGGTTGCCGATCGGGGTGCAGTTGATGGGGCCCGCCAACAGCGACGGCCTGCTGGTTTCGTTGGCCGCCGAACTCGAGGGCATCAGCGGATGGGCCGCTCGCCAGCCCACCCCGTGGTGGCGCACCGAGCCCGGCCACGGCTCGTGAGCACACGGTAAGGCCGCTACCTGCGACTTCAGCGCGATCACCGGCGGTCCGCTAAGCTTGGCCCGTCTTGACGTAAGTCTTCGCATCCCCGTAAAGGTGCACTGGTGAAAGGCGTCCGAAACATGGCCTCTCTGTCGTTGACCAGATTCGCTGTCGCAGCTGGCAGCGTGGCCGTAGCGATCTCCGCCGGATCCGGGTTCGCCTCCGCGGCTCCCGACCTCGGCCCGATCATCAACACCACCTGCACCTACTCCCAGGTCACCCGGGCACTCAACGCGGAGAACCCCGCCGCGGCGGCAGAGTTCGACGCCAACCCGAACGCGCAGGGCATGCTGCAGATGTTCCTCAGCGCGCCCCCCGCCAAGCGTCAGCAGCTGGCGGGCATGGTCCAGGCCATGCCCGAGGCGCAGCAGTACGTCGGCACCATCACCCAGGTGGCCGGCTCCTGCAACAACTACTGAGCGCATGCCCGCGGAAGGCCCGCGCAGTAGAGTTCTGATCCGCGCCGCGGAGCTCGCCGAGCTCCTGCGATCGGGTGATTCGCCGACGATCCTCGACGTCCGGTGGAGCCTGGACCAACCCGACGGATATCCGGCGTACCTCGCGGGCCACATTCCGGGCGCGGTGTATGTCGCGCTCGAAGACGAGCTCTCCGATCACGCCGTGACCGGCTGGGGCCGCCACCCGCTGCCGACCGGCCGCAATCTGGAGAGCGCCGCCCGCCGGTGGGGAGTGCGACGTGATCGACCGGTGGTGGTCTACGACGACTGGAATCGGGCCGGGTCCGGTCGGCTCTGGTGGTTGCTGAGGACCTCCGGAGTCAAGGATGTCCGCATTCTCGACGGCGGCCTGGCGGCGTGGTCGGCGGCCGGCGGCGCGGTCCAGACCGGTGCCGTCACGCCGGAGCCCGGCAATGTCACCCTGCTACCCGAAGACCTCTACGACGGCCTGCAGCCCACGCTCACCGCCGATGACGCCGGCGAGGGCGCCCGCACCGGCACGTTGTCGCTGCTCGACGCCCGCGCACCCGAACGGTTCCGCGCCGAGGTCGAACCCATCGACGCGGCCGCCGGTCATATCCCGGGCGCGAAGAACCTGCCGTTCACCGCATTGCTCGCCGCTGACGGCACGTTCCTGCCCGACGACGAACTCGCCCGGCTGCTGACCGACCGCGGTGTCGGCGCCGCCGATACGGTCGGCGCCTACTGCGGCTCGGGAATCAGTGCCGCGGTGATCGTGGCGGCGCTGGCTGCCATCGGCCGGTCCGCTGCCCTGTTCCCCGGCTCGTGGTCGCAGTGGAGTTCGGATCCGAACCGTCCGGTCGCCACCGGCGAGGCCTGACAGCCGCGGCGCGTTTACTCGCGCAGCGCGGCAACCGCATCCACCAGCAGCTGACGTGCCCGCTCGGCGTCGACCATGCCCGGCGGCTGGCCGCGGAGCTGCTGCGGGCTGGCGGTCACCTGCACCAGCGCGGTTCCGAGGTATGCGGTGAATGTGTAGGTCTCACGGGACTGCGTCTGCCCGTCCTTGCCGGTGATGGTGATCTGCGAATGCGCCCCCACCGTCGTGGCGTGGTCGATCTGCGGCGCATCCACCTCCTCGAGGTCTCCGGTGAGCTTGCCCGCGTTGAACGACACCTGCTTGCAGTTCTCGGCCGCGGCGGCATCGTAGGGCAGTTCCTGGTCGGACTGCATGGCGATGGCGGCCATCTGGTTGCCGTTGCCGACGATCGAGACCATCGACATCTTGCCGCGGATGCCCTTGGGCGGCCGGCCGCTGGATGCCGCGAATTCGGCGCAGTCGGCCGGATCGAAGGTCACGCCGGGCGGCATCTTCTGCGGCCCGAGAATCTTCGGGTCGATGTCGTTGGGCCCCTTGGTCTGGCTCTTGTAGTCCGAGTCGAAAGTCGACTGGACGTTGAACAGCTTGGTGGTGTCGATCGGCTTGTTGGATCCGCCGCAACCGGTCAGCGCTTGCGCACACAGGATCAGGCCGACCGAGGACACCATCAACGACTTACGAACGGGCATCCCTGGAATGTACCAATGCCGATCCCCCAACCGCCGGAGGCGGCCCGTCCCGATTCCCCGGCGATACCCGCCGACGCGTCGCATGCCTAGAACCCCAGCCGGCCGAGCTGTTTGGGATCACGCTGCCAGTTCTTCGCCACCTTGACCCGCAGATCGAGGAACACCTTGGTGCCCAACAGTTTTTCGATCTGGGTCCGGGCGGCGGTGCCCACCTCGCGCAACCTGGCCCCGCCGCGGCCGATCACGATCCCCTTCTGACTGTCGCGTTCGACGTAGAGCAACGCGTAGACCTCGATGAGGTCCTCACGGTCTTCGCGCTGCCGGACCTCCTCGATGACCACGGCCAGCGAGTGCGGCAGTTCGTCGCGCACGCCCTCGAGAGCGGCCTCCCTGATGAATTCGGCCATCAGGGTCTCTTCGGGTTCGTCGGTCAGCTCGCCGTCCGGGTAGAAAGCGGGCCCGACCGGCAACGCGGCGGCCAGCACCCCGATCAGCACGTCGACCTGCTCACCGCTGACCGCCGATACCGGGACGATCTCGGCCTCCGGCGCCAGCTCGCCGACCGCCACCAACTGTGCGGCGACCTTGTCCCGAGAAGTCTTGTCGATCTTCGTGACGATCACGATCAACTTGGTTCGGGGGGCCACCGCCCGGATCTGCTCGATGATCCAGCGGTCGCCGGGACCGATGGCCTCGTCGGCGGGGATGCACAGGCCGATCACGTCGACCTCCGAGTAGGTGTCCTTGACCAACTCGTTCAGCCGCTTACCCAGCAGCGTCCGGGGCCGGTGTAGCCCGGGGGTGTCGACCAGGATGATCTGGAAGTCGTCGCGGTGCACGATTCCGCGGATCGTGTGCCGGGTAGTCTGCGGCCGGTTGGACGTGATCGCCACCTTCTGACCGACCAGGGCATTGGTCAGGGTGGACTTTCCGGTGTTGGGTCGTCCGACGAAACAGACGAATCCGGAATGGAACTCAGACGGGGACTGCGTCACGAGGCACCTTTCACCGAACGTGTATTCAGCGCGAGTCTGCGCGTGTTCTCCCGCAATGGGTGCAGGTCGGACACCCGCCCACCCCGCTGCTCACTGCGCATCTGCCGCCTCCTCGTCGTCGGGCTCGACCGGGGTGACCAGGATGGTTCTGATGCGCACCCGTCCGCGCCCCTGCCGACTGCCCTCGGCCCGCAATCGCAGTCCGTGTGACACTACCTCGGCACCGGGCAGCGGAACCCTGCCCAGCTCCAACGCCAAGAGTCCCCCGACCGTTTCGACGTCGAGGCCCTCGTCGAACTCCACCCCGTAGAGTTCCCCGACATCCTCGATAGGCAACCGTGCCGATACCCGAAACCTGTTGTCGCCCAGATCCTGTACCGGGGCCACTTCGCCCTGGTCGTATTCGTCGGCGATCTCGCCGACGATCTCCTCCAGCACGTCTTCGATGGTGACCAGGCCGGCGATCGCGCCGTATTCATCGACCAGCAGCGCCATGTGGTAACGGCTGCGCTGCATGTCGGCCAGCAGCGCGTCGAGCGCTTTGGAGTCGGGCATGAAGACCGCGGGCCGCATCACCTGCGCGACCGTGGTGTCGCGCCCCCCGTTGGTCGAATAATAGGTTTGTTGGACAAGGTCTTTCAGGTAGACGACACCGAGGATGTCGTCGACGTTCTCGCCGATCACCGGGATACGGGAGTGCCCGCTGCGCACCGCCAGCGACGTGGCCTGCCCGGCGGTCTTGTCGTGTTCGATCCACACCATCTCGGTGCGGGGAACCATCACTTCACGGGCCGGCGTGTCGGAGAGTTCGAAGACCGACTGGATCATCCGCCGTTCGTCGGCCGCCACCACACCGCGCTGCTGCGCGAGATCGACCACCTCCCGCAATTCGACTTCGGAGGCGAACGGCCCGTTACGGAAGCCGCGTCCCGGAGTCAGTGCGTTGCCCAATACCACCAGCACCCGGCTGATCGGTGCCAGCAGCACCGAAAGAACCTGCAGCGGAAGCGCGGAGGCCAGGGCGATGGAGTAGGCGTTCTGCCGGCCGAGCGTGCGCGGCCCCACCCCGATCACCACGAAGCTGACCACCACCATGACCGCGGCGGCCGCGAACAGACCCCAGTCCAAGCCGAGCACGGCGTGCAGCAGATACACCAGCAGTGCGGTGGCGGTGATCTCGCAGGTGATACGCAGCAGCACCACCAGGTTGATGTAGCGGGGCCGTTCGGCCATCAGCTTGACCAGCCACACCGCGCCGGGTCGCTTCGCCCGGACCAATTCCTCCACCCGCGCCGGCGACACCGTGGAGACCGCGGCGTCGATCGCGGCGAACAATCCGCCGAGACCGATCAGCGCGATGACGCTGAGTAGCAGCGGTGTCGACGTCACAGCTCGTCGAAGTACCGGGACTTGTCCAGCAGTCGGCGGTCCTTTTCGCTCTGGGTCTCGGCCCGATAGGCCTCCACCTGGTCGGCCACCCACTCCTCGAGCAGTCGGCGCTGCAGCGCGAACATCTCTTTTTCCTCGTCCGGCTCGGCATGGTCGTAGCCGAGCAGGTGCAGAACGCCGTGGACGGTGAGCAGCGCGAGTTCCTGGCCGAGCGAATGTCCGGCCGCGGCGGCCTGTTCGGCGGCGAACTGCGGGCACAGCGCGATATCGCCGAGCATCGACGGCCCGGGTTCGGGCGCATCCGGGCGACCGCCGGGCTCCAGTTCGTCCATCGGGAAGCTCATGACGTCGGTGGGACCGGGCAGGTCCATCCAGCGCATGTGCAGGTCGGCCATCGCGTCGGTGTCCAGCAACACCATCGACAGTTCGGCGCCGGGGTTGACGTCCAGCTTCGCCAGCACGAACTTGGCGACGCTGATCAGCTCGACCTCGGAGACATCGAGTCCGGACTCGTTGGACACCTCGATGCTCATCGGCGCGACCTTCCCTGCGTTGCGCGCCGCGCTGCGCGGTTCATCGCGAGTCCCGGCTGGGTTTGTTCGGACTCGTGGCGTGCGTAGGCGTCGACGATCTCCGAGACCAGTCGGTGGCGCACGACGTCGACGCTGGTCAGCTCGGCGACATAGATGTCGTCGACGTCGTCGAGAATGTCGACGGCGGCCCGCAGCCCGGATCTCGCGCCACCGGGCAGGTCGATCTGGGTGACGTCGCCGGTGACGACGATCTTGGCACCGAATCCCAGGCGGGTGAGGAACATCTTCATCTGTTCGGCGGTGGTGTTCTGCGCCTCGTCGAGGATGATGAACGCATCGTTGAGGGTCCGACCGCGCATGTAGGCCAGCGGGGCCACCTCGATCACCCCGGAACTCATCAGTTTGGGGATCAACTCGGGATCCATCATGTCGTGCAGGGCGTCATACAGCGGCCGCAGGTACGGGTCGATCTTCTCGCTCAAGGTGCCGGGCAGAAAACCCAGCCGCTCCCCGGCCTCCACCGCCGGCCGGGTCAGGATGATCCGGGTGACCTGCTTGGACTGCAATGCGCTGACCGCCTTGGCCATCGCCAGGTAGGTCTTGCCGGTGCCGGCCGGACCGATACCGAACACGATGGTGTGCGCGTCGATGGCGTCGACGTAACGCTTCTGGTTGAGCGTCTTGGGCCGGATGGTCTTGCCCCGCCGCGACAGGATGTCGAGGGTGAGGACTTCGGCCGGCGACTCGTTGCCGGTGCCCACCAGCATGCCGACGCTGTGCCGCACGATTTCGGGGGTCAGGGACTGCCCGCCGGCCACGATGGCCACCAGTTCGGAGAGCACCCGTTCGGCCAGGGCGACGTCGGCGGGCGCGCCGGTGCAGGTGACCGAATTGCCGCGCACGTGCAGGTCGGCGGAGAGCAGCCGTTCGAGCGCACGCAGATTCTCGTCAGCGGAACCCAACAGGCCCACGATCAGGTCGGACGGAACATCGATGCTGCTGCGAACCTGCGAGGCCGGCCCGGCAGCGGGGGTATCGCGGGGCGTCACGGCGCTTCCGATGCCTGCTTCCTGGGGATTTTTATGCCGCGTGGCGGCAACGAGTCGGACGCTTGAGTCTACCGCCTCGTCTGCGGCGAGCGGTTCGTTCAAGACCGGGCTTGCTCGCACCGCGGAGACTGGCCGGTATGAGCGAGAACGCGTTCACCCCCGCCCTGGGCCGCCTGGCGCCGGCCCGATTCTTCGATGTCGTGGTCGCGATGACGCGCGAGCGGCGCTGGCGCGGTCTGACCATCGAGCACCTGGCCCCGCAGTCCGGCGAGATGATCCTCGACGTGGGCTGCGGCACCGGTTCGCTGGCACTGTTGGCTGCCGCGGCCGAACCGGGAGCGCAGATCGTGGGCATGGACCCCGATCCCGAGGTCTTGGCGGTGGCACGCGGGAAGGATCGCGACGGCCGGGTGCGCTGGCTGTCCGGGATGGGCGACCGGCTGGTGGATTCCGTCGGGACAGGGTCGGTCGATGCGGTGATCTCCAGCCTGGTGTTGCACCAGTGCCCGCTGGCCGTCAAGAGTGCGATCTTGGCGTCGATGTTCGCGGTGCTGCGCCCGGGCGGCCGACTGGTGATCGCGGACTACGGGTTGCAGCGGACCGCGTTGATGCGTCTGGCGTTTCGGATCGTTCAATTCGCCGACGGCAAAACCGACACCCAGCCCAACGCCGACGGCGTTCTGCCGGAACTGATCACCGCGGCCGGTTTCACCGATGTCCGCGAGGTCGAGGTGGTGGCGACCGTCACCGGATCGCTGTCGGTCTATGTCGCCCGCAAACCCTGATCTCCCAATCCCCGCAGTACGACCGTCGGTGTCAGGCCCATCATCTCCCGCATCTGCCGGGCGAAATGAGCTTGGTCGGCGAACCCGGCAGCAGTCGCGGCCTCGGCCGGCGGCATACCCGATTGCGCGGCTTCCACCGCTCGGCGCAGCCTCGACCAGACCCGCCAGCGCGTGAGCGGCATCCCGAGGTCCCGCCGGGCGAGCGCCCGCAGCCGCTGCGGCGAAAGGCGTACCGCAGCAGCCAGGTTCGCCATCGGGATACTGTCATCGGCAAGCAGGGCCAGGACTGTCACCAGACGGGGATCGAGCTGCTGAGACCGCCCGCGGCAAGCGGCGGCAACTTCCGGCTCCCCGAGTTCGCCCAACTCTGGCGCTGCGGCGATACCGGGGTGGTAGCACCGCCGCAGCAGGTCGGCATATCGGCAGTGCGGTTCGATGAAGTAGGTGACCAGATCCGGCACGGCGAGGATGCGGTGGGGCGCCATCGGCGACACCACCAGGGCGGCCGCCCGATGACGGGTTCCGGCGGGATCCACCATGGCTACCCGGCCTCGACCGGCCGCCACGATCTGGAACGCACCGTGCCGATGAATCGGGCCGTCAGCCACCGGACCGCGATACACCGCGTAGCCGTCCCCGATGGTCAGCGCCGAACGCCTAATCTCCATCGTCGTCCCCGTCACCGGAATCACTGTCCTGCAATAGCTTTTCCGGGTGATGGTAGTAGTTGATGCGAGGTTGGCCGTGGTCGCGATCCGGCGGCGGAACGGTTTCGGTGACGCCGTCGGTGCGTTTGCGGGTTCGCCAGCCGCCGGTGGTGATCAGTTGATGGTGCGGGCCGCAGCGCAGGCTCAACTCGTGGATGTCGGTGCGATGCGTGATCGCATAGTCCTCGTCATGGTGGACCTCACAGCAGTACCCCGACACCGTGCAATTCGGATGCCCACACCCGCGCTCCTTGGCATACAGCACGATGCGCTGCGCCGGTGACGCCAGCCGTTTGGTGTGAAACAGGGCCAGCTCTTTGGCCCCGGAATAGATGCGTAGGTAGTGGTGGGCGTGCGACGCCATCGCGATCACATCGGTCATGGGCAACCG
The DNA here is from genome assembly GCF_963378075.1 of Mycolicibacter sp. MU0083. Lineage (NCBI taxonomy): Bacteria > Bacillati > Actinomycetota > Actinomycetes > Mycobacteriales > Mycobacteriaceae > Mycobacterium > Mycobacterium kokjensenii. The sequence continues at coordinate 1,492,866 of NZ_OY726394.1, read as the reverse complement.
GGAGCCGCCGCCGGCATGGGCAGTGCCGTTGCCGGCCTCCAATTCGGCCAGGGTGGTGGAGACAACGATGGTGGCCGGTAACCCGTTGTGCTGCCCGAGTTCCCCGCAGGACAGCAGATAACGGCCCATCGCAGTCAGGGCGTCGTGATGACGTTGCGGGGCACCGCGGGTATCGCCTTGGATAGCCTCTTGGCTGGGTGTACCACTGGTGCAGGGGGTGGGATCGGCGGGGTTGCACATTCCCGGTGCGGCCCAGCGAGCCATCACCGCGTCCCAGGTCGCCCGAGCCTGGGGGTCGAGGAATCCTTTGATCGGGGTCATACCGTCGCGGCCCTGCGGACCCAGCACGATCCCGCGGCGCCGGGCCCGGTCCTCATCGGTGAAGTTGCCGTCGGGATGCAGGTGATCGGCAACCCGGTTCGCGCATCTGGCGAGTTCGTCGGGGCGGTTTCGTCGCGCCAGGCCCGCCAGGTGTTCCTCGGCCTGCGCGAGAGTGCCGGGGTCGGTGCCGGCGGGCAGGTAGTGGAAGAAGGAGCGGATCACCGCGATGTGCTCGGCCCCGACGCGGCCATCGCGTTGCGCGGCGGCCAGGTGTGGCATCACCGGGTCCAGGGGCTCGCCGGTCATGGCGCGGCGCGGCCCGAGTTCCGCGGCATCTGCGATGCGGCGGCCGGCGTCCCCGCGCAGGATGTGCAGTCGGTCGGCCAGGACCCAGCGGGGTTTCCCACCGATCTCGACCGGGTCTGCGGCGGCAACCCGGTTCACCATCGGATGCTCCAACGCCGGCAACCGCCGCCGCAGCATCTCGCAGCGCCGCAGTAAAGCCAAGCACTCCCGGGGCGTCAGCCCGTCGACATCACAGTCCAGCGCCCGATCCAGATCAGCGTCCAACGCATCGAGAGCCTGCTGCAGCTCCTGCCAACGGTTCGAACGCATGTGCTAACTCTAGCGTCGACCCCCGACAGGAATCCCGGACAAACCCGCAGCTCAACAACCACAGTGACACCCGTGAAACCAGTGACGGAAGTGGCCGCGAAACCGTCAGCGACTCCCCCAGCGCGGCGTCAGAACGCCCAGCGCGCCCAATGCCACGGCCGCGGCCGTCGACGTGCGCAGCACCGTCGGCCCCAGCCGGGCGGCGACGGCCCCGGCCTCGGTCAGCGCCGCCAACTCCGACGCGGTGATACCGCCCTCCGGCCCGACGATCAGCGCCAACGCCGCTGCTCCCGACACATCCGGCAACCCCGCTCCGGCCGCGTCGTGCAACACCAGCACCGTCGTGCCGCCGGCCACCCGTTCACCGACCCATGCCGCCAGCGCGGTACCGGCCAGCACGCCGTCCACCGGCGGAATATGCGCCCGACGGGACTGCCCGGCCGCCGCCCGGGCTACCGCCTGCCAGCGCCGCAAGCCTTTGTCGGCGCGCGCACCGTCCCACCGGGCCACGCAACGCTCGGCCTGCCAGGCCACGAAGGCGTCGGCGCCGGCCTCGGTGGCCAGTTCGATCGCCAACTCGGAGCGCTCCGATTTCGGTAGCGCCTGCACGACGGTGACGGGCGGCGACGGTGGCTCCACCTCACGACGCTCGAGCACCCGGGCGCGCAGCCCGCCGCGGTCGACCTCCTCGACCTCGCACTGGGCGATCACCCCGGCCCCGTCACCCAAGGTCAACTGCTCCCCGGGCCGGATCCGTCGCACCGTGGCGGCGTGGAAGCCGGCGTCGCCGCCGACCGCTACCGGCGCGCCCACTTCGGGCAGCGCCTCGACGTAGAAGAGACCCGCCACCGCTGCTCAGCGGCCGGTGAAGGTTTCGCGCAGCCGGCTGAACAGTCCCCCGCTGGCCGGGGCTCGCGTCGAGCGGACCTCGGCGACTTCACGCTCGCGATGCTGCTTGAACTTCTGCAGCAGTTCGGTGTCGTGGCTGTCCAGGCGATCCGGCACGACCACCTCGATGTGGGCGTAGAGATCACCGCGGACCCCGGTCCGCACCTGCGGCATGCCGTGGCCGCGCAGCACGATGGTCGACCCCGGCTGGGTGCCCGCCGGGACGGTGATCTCGGTGGCGCCGTCGAGGATGGCGTCGACCACCACCGCGGTGCCCAGTGCCGCGTCGACCATGGGGACCGAGATCTGGCAGTGCAGGTCGTCCCCGTCACGTTCGAAGACGTCATGGGGCTGTTCGTGCACCTCGACGTAGAGGTCACCGGCAGGTCCCCCGCCGGGCCCGACCTCGCCCTGGGCCGCCAACCGGACGCGCATGTTCTCGCCGACACCGGCCGGGATCTTGACGCTGATCTCACGACGCGAACGCACCCGGCCGTCACCACCGCACTGGTGGCACGGGTCCGGGATCACCTCGCCGACGCCGCGGCAGGTCGGGCACGGCCGCGACGTCATCACCTGGCCCAGCAGGGAGCGCTGCATGCTCTGCACCTCGCCGCGGCCATGGCAGGTGTCACACGAGACGGGCTGGGAGTCCCCGTGGGTCCCGCGGCCCTGGCAGCGGTCGCAGAGCACCGCGGTGTCGACGGTGACACGTTTGGTCACACCGGTCGCGCATTCGGTGAGGTCCAGGCGCATCCGCAGCAGCGAATCCGAGCCCGGCCGGACCCGCCCGACCGGCCCGCGGGAGGACGCACCACCGCCGAAGAACGCTTCGAACACGTCCCCGAGGCCGCCGAAGCCCGCAGCGCCGCCGAAACCTCCGAAGCCGTTGCCGCCGCCGCCTTCCAGCGGGTCACCGCCGAGGTCGACGATGCGGCGCTTCTCCGGGTCGGACAGCACCTCGTAGGCGGCGCTGATCTCCTTGAACTTGGCTTGCGCTTCCTCGTCGGGGTTGACGTCGGGGTGATAGGTGCGCGCCAGCTTGCGATATGCGCGCTTCAGCTCGGTGTCGCTGGCGTCCTTATCGACGCCCAGCAGTCCGTAATAGTCGCGTGCCACCCGTGAACCTTCCCAACTTCTACCGACCGGAGATCAGCGAGCCCCGAGCACTTCACCGATGTACATCGCAACGGCTGCGACACTGGCAATAGTTCCCGGATAGTCCATCCGGGTGGGGCCCAGCACTCCCATGCCCCCGTACACGGTGCCCTGAGAACCGTACGCGGTGGACACCACCGACGCGCCGGCCATCTCCTGTGCCTCGGTCTCGTGACCGATACGCACCGTGACTTTACCGGCCTCTTGCTGCACGGCGAGCAGCCGCAGCACCACGACCTGCTCCTCGAGGACTTCCAGCACCGACCGCAGCGAGTTGCCGAAGTCGGCGGCGTTGCGGGTCAGGTTGGCGGTGCCGCCCAGCAGCAGGCGTTCTTCGCGGTGTTCGACCAGCGATTCCAGCAGCACCGTCGCCGAGCGGCCCACCGCGTTCGCCAGGCCGGGCGACAGCCCGCTGCGCCCGTCGAGGTGCCCGGCGAGCTCTGCGACGGCGGTGGAGGCAGCCGAGATCCGCTTGCCCTCCAGCGCCGCGCCGAGCAGCTCGCGCAGCTGGCTGAGCTGGTGCTCGTCGATCGCGTCGCCGAGTTCGACGATGCGTTGGTCCACCCGACCCGAGTCGGTGATGACCACCAGCAGCAACCGGGCCGGGGTCAACGCGATCACCTCGAGGTGCCGCACCGTGGACACCGACAGCGTCGGGTACTGCACGACCGCCACCTGGCGGGTCAGCTGCGCCAGGGTGCGTACCGCACGGCGCAGCACGTCATCGAGGTCGACGCCGGAGTCCAGGAACGACAGGATCGCCCGCCGCTCGGCGGCCGACAGCGGTTTGACTTCGTCGATGCGGTCGACGAACTCCCGGTAGCCCTTCTCGGTGGGAATCCGCCCGGAGCTGGTGTGCGGCTGGGCGATGTAGCCCTCGGCCTCCAGCACGGCCATGTCGTTGCGGACGGTGGCCGGCGAAACCCCGAGGTTGTGGCGCTCCACCAGTGTCTTGGAGCCGATCGGTTCCTTCGTGGCGACGAAGTCCGCCACGATGGCACGCAGTACCTCGAAGCGACGGTCGTCGGCCACACCCATACGCACTAGATTACTTTCTGGGCTACGTCCCGGGGCAACCGTGCGTGTCTGCACACCGACACGCCGTGTTTGCTGTACATCTACGCACGTTCGGGGGATGCAGTCAGAAAGGAACGCATGTCCGACTTTCCCTATACCGACCGCTTCACCGTCAACCGCACGCTGCCCGAACACGGGCGCCCGCGCGACGAGGTGCTCGCGGAACTGCGGGAGATGGCGCGCGCCGAGGATCCCACCTGGGAGACCGGCAAGGTGTCCGGGACCATGTACTGCGGCGACCACGAGCACTACCGCTTCCTCGACGAGGCGTTCGGGCTGTTCGCCCACGTGAACGTGCTGCAGCGTGACATCTGCCCGTCGGCGACCAAGTTCGAGGGCGAGGTGATCGCGATGGCGCTGGACCTGATGCACGCCGACGCCGTCACCGACGGTGAGCCGGTCGGGATGATCACCACCGGCGGCACCGGCAGCATCATCCACGCGCTGCTGGCCTACCGCGAGTACGCCGCCAAGCAACGCGGTGTCACCCGGCCGAACTTCATCAAGCCCGAGACCGGCCACCCGGCCTTCGATAAGGGCTGCCACCTGTTCGGCATCGAGCTGCGCAAGGCCCCGATCGACCCGCAGACCGCCCAGGTCGACGTCGACTGGGTCGCCGCCAACATCGACGAGAACACCATCGCGATCATGGGTTCGGCCTGCAACTACGGCTACGGCACCGTCGACCCGATCCCCGAGCTGGGCAGGATCGCCCTGGAACGCGGCGTGGGCCTGCACGTCGACGGCTGCCTGGGCGGCTTCGTGCTGCCGTTCGCCGACGAACTCGGTTACGGGGACGCGGTGCCACTGTTTGATTTCCGGGTGCCCGGCGTCACCAGCATCTCGGCGGACAATCACAAGTACGGCTACGCCTTGAAGGGCGCGTCGACCCTGATGTTCCGCGACAAGGCCTACCGCAATGCGCAGTACTTCTTCCTGCCGGACTGGACCGGCGGCAAGTACATGTCGCCGGGCATCGAGGGTTCCCGTTCGGGCGGGCTGATCGCAGCCGCATGGGCATCGATGGTGCAGCTGGGCCGGGAGGGCTACCGCAACTATGCGAAGGCGATCTTCGAGACGGCGGCGACGATGCAGGAGGCGGTGCGCAGTCACCCAGAGTTGACGATCATCGGATCGCCGACGTTCTGCTTCAGCTTCCGCTCCGAGGAGTTCGACGTCTACCACATCTCCGACGCGATGAAACCCAAGGGCTGGCGGTTCAACGGTCAGCAGTACCCCAACGCCATCCACATGGCGGTCACCCGGCCGCAGACCCAGCCCGGTGTCGTCGAGGCGTTCGCCGCCGACCTGGCCGAGGCGGTGGAATACGCCAAAGCCAAGACCGCGGCCGGTGAGACACCGGTCAGCGCAGCGGTTTACGGCGGCGTGCCCGGCGGCATGACCGACGAGGCGGCTCAGTTCATCGAAGGCTTCATGGAGCAGATGCTCGACACTCAGCAGTCACTGCCGCCGCTATGACCCGAGCGGACCGCGTCGTCCTGGCCGTAGACCTCGGCACCGGCGGCCCCAAGGTCGGATTCGTGTCGTTGAACGGCACGGTGCTGTGGTCGGACCACATCGCGGTGACCAGTGAGTACGGGCCGGGCGGCGCGGCGGTTCAGGACGCGAGCCGGTGGTGGGAGATCATCTGCGACGCCACTCGCCGCGGACTGGCCGACAGCGGCGTGCGCGGCGAACAGGTGGCCGCGGTGTCGATCACCGGGCAATGGGCCAGCACCGTGCCGGTGGGCGTCGACGGGCGTCCGGTGGGCCCATGCGTGATGTGGATGGACACCCGCGGAGCGCCCTACAGCCGCAAGGCATTCGGCGGCCCGGTGGCAGGCTACCGACCGCGGGTGCTGCTGAGCTGGTTGCGCCGCAACGGCGGTATCCCGTCGCCCAGCGGCGACGACCCGGTCGGACACATGCTGTACCTGCAGCACGGCGACCCGGCCGTCTTCGCCAAGACCCGCTGGCTGCTGGAGCCGGTGGACTACCTGACCATGTGTTTCACCGGGCGACCCGCGGCGTCCCGGGCGTCGATGATCGGCTCGTGGCTCACCGATAACCGGAAGCTGGCCGTACTGGACTACGACGACGTGCTGGTGCGCCGATCCGGCGTCGACCGCACGAAGCTGCCGCCGCTGGTGCCGACCGGATCGATCGTCGGCCCGGTGACACCGGCGGTGGCCGCCGAACTCGGCATATCGCCTGCGGCGCAAGTGGTCACCGGTACCACCGATATGCACGCCGCCGCCGTGGGTGCCGGTGCCATCCGGCCCGGCGAGTTGCACCTGGCCATCTCCACCACCTCGTGGATCAGCGCTCCGATGACGTCGAAGAAGACCGATGCACTGCATCAGCTGGCCACCGTCGCCGGGCTCGACCCGTCGTCGTACCTGCTGGTCGACATGCAGGACACCGCCGGTCGCGCGCTGGAGTGGTTGCGCGACACACTTTTCAGCGATCTCGATTACGACGCCCTGACCGCGCTGGCGGCCGGCGCACCGGCCGGATCCAACGGCGTGATCTTCACCCCGTGGCTCAAGGGCGAACGCTCCCCGATCGACGACCGCCATGCGCGTGGCGGCTTCCACAACCTCTCGCTGGCCACCACCCGCGGTGACCTGGTACGCGCGGTACTCGAGGGGGTGGCCTACAACAGTCGCTGGCTGCTGCAGTTCGTGGACCGCTTCGCCCCCAATGCCGGGGCGGTCCGGATCATCGGCGGCGGGGCGCGATCGGACCTGTGGTGTCAGATCATCGCCGACGTCACCGGCCGCACCTGCGAGCGGGTCGCCGATCCGTTGAACGCGCAGTTACGCGGCGCGGCGCTGTTCGCCGGGATCGGTATGGGCGAACTGCAACGCGACGAGTTGCGCGATCTGATCCCGCTGGACGGCGTCTTCGAACCGCTGGCCGACAACCGCACCACATACGACCGGCTGTTCGCCGAGTTCGCCAGGCTCTACAAGACGCAGAAGGGGATGTTCGCCCGGCTCAACCGCGGTTAGCTGAACACCCGGCCGGTGATCTCGTCCAGCAACTGGTCGGCCCCGTTCCGCGACAGCATCCAGCCGTCCTGGTCGGTGAATTCCACGGGTTTGGTGATGGCGGCCGGCAACGTGGGCCCGTTGACGGTGATGTCCGCATCGACCGTGTCGGGCCCGGTGGAGGTGATGTTGGCCGCGGTGAACGTCAGCGGCAGTCCGTGGTGCTTGTCCAGTTTGCGGAGCCCGCGGTCCAACAGGTCGGTCTGATGCCGTTCCAGGCCGCCCGCCACCAGGCTGCTCTTCACCTCCGCGGATACCCGCGGGTCGGTCAGGTTGTCCAGGATGCCGGTGAGCTGCTCCGGGTTCGGCAGGTTCGCCGCCGGCGGCGGGTCCTGCGGGTGCGGCGCGTGAAACACCGTCAACGGCGGACCGCTCGGCGTTTCAGCGACTGCTACGCCCGGCACGGCCATCATGGCTGCCAGGCCGATACCGACGGTGAACAGTTTCACGGACATAACCACGCCTTTCCACGTTGCCTCGTTCGCCGACCGTTAGGGGTCTTCAGCTGAAGGGTACGTGGCATCGACGCAGCCGGCGTCGGGACCGGCCTGCCCGACGTCGTCGACACCGTCGGGCTAGGCCTGTTCGGCCGCCATGGCATCACGAAGACTCTTCGGCCGCAGATCGTTCCAGTGCTGCTCGACGTACTCCAGGCAGGCCGCCCGCGCAGCGCCCTGCTCGCCTCCGTAGACCACCCGCCAGCCCGCGGGCACGTCGGTGAAGGTCGGCCACAGACTGTACTGCTCCTCGTCGTTGACCAGCACGTAGAAGCTGCCGTTCTCGTCGTCAAAGGGATTGGTGCTCATCGGATCTCCTCGGTATCGGTAACGTGGCGGACGTCGCTCGGGTGCGGGCGAGATGGGCGCCCAGCACGCGATCGGACAACAGCCCCAGACAGCTCAGATTGGGGAATCCCGGGCCCTGGGTCAGCCCGGCCAGATTGGGTAGGAACAGTTTCGGGGCCACCCCGGTGACCGCCAGGTCGTGGCCGATCGCTTCGGCCAGCCGGTCCCCGGTCAGCGGCCCGCCCAGTCCCAGCTCCAGCAGGTCGAGGGTGTCCTGGCCGAACAGGTTCACAAACCACAGCGGGTCGGCGCCGGAACCGTCGATGACCAGATCGAAGCCGTGGACGGTCTCGAAGTTCTCGCCGCCGCGGTTGGTGCTCAACGTCAGCCGGATCCGCCCGTCGCGGGCCACCGCGTGGGCCACCCGGCCGCGCAGGTGCCGAATCCGGTCGTCGGCCAGCAGCGCATCCTGCACCCGCGCCGAGAACACCCCGCGGTCGGTGCGGGCCAGCGCGTCGCGTCGTTCGGCCAGGGTGAGCGCCGTCCAGTCGATGGGGTCGGAGAACAATGTGTTCTCGAAGAAGCCCTCCCCCCGGGTGAACAGGGTGACCTGCGGGGAGATGACGGTGATGGTCGAAACCCGATGCCGGAACAGTTCGTTGAGCATCGATGCGGCGGTCTCACCGCCGCCGATGACGGCCACCCGTTCCGCGGTGATCCGATCCGCCGCGGCCCGGTGCCAGAACTGAGCGATGGACAACACCAGCGGATTGCCGGGCAGGATCGACTTCTCGGCCTGGCCGGGCCCGGTGATCATCACGGCGTCGGCGGCGACCTCGGTCTCGCGGGTCCGCAGCACCCAGCCGGCGCCGTCGACGCCGAGTCGTTCCACCTCACCGGGAATCACGTTGAGCCGCACCGCCTCGGCCACCCAGCGCAGGTATTGGCTCCAGCGCAGATGGGTCGGCGCCGGCCGGCCGCGGTCCACCCACTCGGCGAACTGCCCGGTGGCGATCAGGTAGGACTGCCAGCCGTAGCGCGTCATGCGTTCGTCGAGTTCGGCGTTGCGGCCCGGTACCAGCGCCGAGCGGTACGGGAATCCGACGTCCTTCTCCGGGCTGGTGCCCAGCCGGTGCGCGCCGTCGGTCCAGCCGCCCGAGGCCCGCCAGTTGGCGGCCACCTCGGTACGTTCGACGGCGAACACCTCGGGTGCGGCGACCCCCATGTCGCGCAGCACCGCGGCCTTCGCCGCCACCGCGACCGCCTTGGCGCCGGCTCCCACCACCGCAAGTGTGCTCATCGCAGCTCCTCCGCCAACTCGCCCAGACTGTCGGTGAACAGGGTCTGCAGTTCGCTGATCTCGGCGTCGTCGAGAATATCGGGCAGCGTGCGCCACTGTGTCATCAACGCCGGTCCCGCACCCAGGTCGGCCACCGCGGCGAAGATGCCCAGTTCATGACGCACGGCTTGGTCGGGTTCGGGCACCGACGGCAACCCGGCGATCAGGTCGGGCGCCAGGGCCGGGCCGTCGGCGGTGCGGTCGACACGGCCCAGATAATTCAGCAGCAGCTGCGGCCCCGGATAGCCGGCCAGCCGTTCTGCGGTATCGGCCCGAAGGTAGGCCAGCAGGCCGTAATCGATTCCCCCGCCGGGGATCTCCGCCACCGCCCGCGCCACCCCGGCCGCGTCGGCCCGAGCCACCCGCAGCGGATAGATCGCGGTCAACAGCCCGGCGATGTCGGCGGCGTCCACTCCGGTCACGAGGTCTTCGGCACGCCCGTGGGTCTCCAACGCCAGCAGCGGCTCCGCTGCGGCCTGCCCGCGCCGGCCGCGCCAGGCCGTGATCATCCGCGCCGCCGCCGCCACCAGCACATCGTGCATCGGGACCTGTGCGGCCAGCAGTGCGGTGGTGAGAGCCGGGTCGGCGACGTGCACCGCGACCGTGAGATCGCCGGCACGGTCGGTGTCCGGTCGGACCCGGCGGGCCCCCAGCCGGGGGTCGTCGCCGGCGAGTTGCGCGGTCCAGAACGCTTCGGTGTCCAGGGTCTGCGCGCGCCGGGTCAACGCGGTCGCCCAGCGCCGGTAACCGCTGCGTTCGGGCAGCGGCTCCGCCCCGGCCAGCGCGGCGTGCAGCTCACCCAGGATCACCTGCCACGACACCGGATCCAGCGCCAGCACGTGCCCACCGAGCAGCAGGACGCCGGCCTCGCCGGACGGGCGCAGCCACACTGCGCGCAGCATGACGCCGGCCTGCGGATCCAGGCTCTCCAGCAGGCGGACGCCGTGTTCGGTGACCGCGGTCCGGTCGACCTCCGTGACGGCGACCTCGGTCAGGATGTCGCCGGGCTCGGTCGGGTGCAGGGTGAGCTCGGCCCGGTCGAGCCGGGCGTGCAGCACCGGGTGCGCGGCGACGATCGAGGCCAGCGCGTCACGCAACCGCTGCGGCTCGATGTCGTCGGGCAGGCGGACCGCCTCGACCTGCCCCAACCTGCGCGGGCTGCCGTGCTGGTAGAGCCAGCGGCCGGCCGGCAGCAACGGGATCGGCCCGACGTCGGCGGCCGGGTCGCCGTGCTGCACCGATTCGTCGGCTTCGCTGTCCAGCGCGGCAGCTATGTCACGGATCGTGTTGCAGCTCAATACCGTCCGTGGACGCAACGGCAATCCGTGCCGACGGGCGGCGCGCACCATCGACAGTGCGACGATGCTGTCCAACCCCAGTTCCCGCAGGTCCGTCTCCACTCCGGGAGTAGCACCGTCGAGCACTTCGGCCAGCGCCTGCACCAGTGTCCGTTCGGTGTCGGTGGCTGCTTCGGCCCCACCGTCGGCGAACGGTCCCGCCATTGCCAGCAACGCCTCGGAATCCAGCTTTCCGTTGGGGGTCAACGGCATCGAATCCACCGCGGTGATCCGGGCCGGGATCAGATAGGCCGGCAGCCGGGCACCGATCTCGGCCCGTACCCGGGCGGTGTCGACCCCGGAACCGGTGACGAAACCCGCCAGCCGGGTTCCGGTCGGTGCCTGCACGGGCAGCACCGCGGCCGCGGTCACCCCGGTCGCCGCCGCCAGCGCCGTCTCGACCTCGGCGATCTCGACCCGATAGCCGCGCACCTTGACCTGGTCGTCGGCGCGGCCCAGATACACCAGTCGGCCGTCGCCGCGGCGGCGGACCAGATCCCCGGTGCGGTACATCCGGCCACCGCAGCGGAACGGGTCGGCGACGTAGCGGGCCGCGGTCGCTCCGGTGCGCCCCAGGTAGCCGCGGGTGACCTGCGCCCCGGCCAGATACAGCTCACCGGCCACGCCGTCGGGTACCTCGCGCAGTCGGGAGTCCAGCACGTGGGCGCTCATGCCGCGCACCGCTTCCCCGATCATCGGGACATCGGTGTCCGAGACCGCGGCGACGACGGCCTCCACCGTTGTCTCGGTGGGCCCGTAACAGTTGTGCACCGCGGTCGCCGGTGCACTGCGCAGCCGCGCCCAGGTGTGCGGAGCGATGGCTTCGCCACCGAGCGCCAGCACGCTGAGCCGGTGGTCGGATCCGGCGTCGAGCAGGCCGGCGTCGAACAGTTGGCTGAACATCGACGGCGAGGTGTCGATCATGTCGAGTCGGTGCCGGCGGATGCCGTCGATGATCGCGTCGGCGTCCCGCATCTCCTCGGCGGAGAACAGGTGCACGCACTGCCCGCCCAGCAGACCGACCAGCGGCTGCCAACTCGCGTCGAAGCTCAACGACCAGGCGTGCGCGACGCGCAGGGCGCGGCCCAGCCGCGCCACCGCCGGGTCGTACATCCGCTGCCGGTGGTCGGCGAAGTAGGAGGCCAACGCCCGGTGGGTGCCGACGACACCCTTGGGCTCCCCGGTCGAACCGGAGGTGAAGATGACGTAGGCGGCCGAGTCGGGATGTATCGCGACCGCCGGCGGCCCCTGCTCGGCGACCTCGGCGACCTCGGCGCGCAGTTCGGCCAGCAGTTCGACGGTCAGGTTCAGCGCTGGATCTGCTTGGCGCAGAATCGAGTCGATGCGTGCCGCGGGCAGGGTGATGTCGATCGGGACATACGCCGCTCCGGACTGCAGCACCGCGAGTATCGCGATGACGGAGTCCAGCGAGCGCGGCAGCGCGATGGCGACGAGGTCTTCCGCGCCGATCCCCCGCCCGCGCAGCGCCCGCGCCAGCCGTCCGGTTTCGGCGGCCAGTTCGGCGTAGGTCAGGCTGCGGTCCTCGCCGGTGAGCGCCGGGCGGTCCGGGTGGGCGGCGACCGCGGCGGCGAACAGTGCGGGCACCGTCGTCGCCGGCGGCGGTGCCGGTTCGGTGATGCGGGCCCGTTCGGCGGGCAGCAGCACGTCGAGGTCCGCGATCCGGGGCCGGGCCGGGTCGCTGAGTTGCCGCAGCACCTGCAGGAGACGCTGTCCCAGATCGGGAATGGAGAGTTCCCCCAACGCATCCGGTAGGGCTTCGAGCAGTACGGTGAGCCGGCCGTCGCGGGGTGGATAGCTCACCAGGGTCAGCGGGTAGTGCGTGAGGCTTTCCACGGTGACCGGGATGAAGCGCACCCCGTCGGCGGTGGTGACACCGGCCGATGCCGAGCCGATCGGGGCGTTCTCGAACACCATCAGGGTGTCGAACACCGCATTGGTGCTGGCGCGCTGTAGCGCAGACAGGCTCAGGTAGCCCAGGTCACGCATCGCCGCGGTATCGCGCTGCAGCGCCTGACACCCGGCGACCACACCGGTACCCGGGGTGAGGGTCGCGGCCACCGGCACCGTGTTGATGAACAGCCCGACCATGGTTTCGACGCCGGTGAGCTGCTGCGGGCGGCCCGATACCACCGCACCGAACCCCACGTCGGTCCGGTCGGTGAGCCGGCTGAGCAGTAGCGCCCAGGCGAACTGCAGCACGGTGTTCAGCGTTAGCCCGTGGCTGCGCGTCCACTCGGTCAGCCGTGTGGTCGCATCGGAGTCCAGCGCCACCTCGTGGACCTGCGGCACGGCGCCGCCCACCGCGGCCCGTTCGCCGCCGGCCAGGATGGTCGGGGCGCTCAGCGGTTCCAGATAGCGACGCCACTGGGCGAGGGCGTCCGCGGTGTCCTGGCCGGCCAGCCAGCCGATGTAGTCGCGGTACGGGCGGGGCGGCGGCAGCGGGTCGGCACCCCCGGCCCGGTAGATGGCCACCATCTCGTCGAAGAACACCGCCATCGACCATCCGTCGAGCAGCAGGTGATGCACGGTGAGGATCAACCGATACTGCTCGGGGCCGGACTGAACCAGCACGAAGCGCAGCAGCGGCCCGCGGGCGAGATCGAAGTTCGTGGTGCGTTCGGTGTGCGCGATCTCCTCGTAGTCCGCCGGCGCGGCCGTGACCTCCCGCCACGGCAGTACGGCCGTGACCGGCACGATCTGCACCGGGTGCGGCAGGTCGACGTCCCAGAACGACGCCCGCAGGTTGGCGTGCCGGGCCAGCATCGCCTCGGCACTGCGTCGCAGCAGGGCGGTGTCGACGGCGCCGACGATGTCGATGACGAACTGCACGGTGTAGATGTCCAGCCCGTCGCCGTCGGCGGCGCCGTCGTCGGTGGCCAGTTTGGCCAGCGAGAACAGGCCCTGCTGCAGCGGCGAGAGCGCCAGGACGTCCTCGATCGCCGCGGCGGGCCGTTGCGAGGTCTCGGTCACGGTGAATCACCCCAGGACGCCGTCAGGTCGGCCAGCGCGTCGCTGCTCAGGCCCGAGACGCTCATCGGGGCGTACGCCGTGTCCGCCGGCTCGGTGGTGTCGCCCGCGGCGGCCCGCCGGTCGACGGCGGCGGCCAGTTCGGCCAACGTCGGGTGCTCGAAGATCATCCGCGGGTCCACGTCGAGGCCGGCCGCGCGGGCCCGGGCCGCCAGCTGTACCGACAGGATGCTGTCGCCGCCGAGTTCGAAGAAGCCGTCGCTGCGCCCGACCGCCTCGACCCCGAGCAGGTCGGCGACGATTCCGGCCAGGGCACGTTCGGTGGCCGTGACGGGCGGGTCGGACTGACCGCGGGTGGCCACCGCCGGCGCCGGCAGCGCGGGCCGGTTCAATTTCCCGGAGTCGGTGAGCGGCATGGTCTCCAGCACCGTCAACGACGACGGGACCATGTAGCCGGGCAGCGTCGCGGCCACCGCCGCACGGACCGAGGCGATGAACTCCGCCGCATCGGCGACCGGGCCGGCCGGCACCAGGTAGCCGGCGAGTGTGGTGACGCCCCGCTGCTCCCAGGTCCGGGCCGCGGCGGCCGCCACACCGGGCGCTCCGCGCAGGGCGGCCTCCACTTCGGCCAGCTCGACCCGGAAGCCGCGCACCTTGACCTGGTGGTCGGTGCGGCCGACGAACTCGAGCACCCCGTCGGCGGTCCACCTCGCCCGATCGCCGCTGCGGTACAGCCGGGAGCCGGTGCACCCCGGTTCTGCGAAGGGGTTGGCCACGAACCGGGTCGCGGTCAGTTCCGGGCGCTTCCAGTAGCCGCGGACGATCTGCGGCCCGGCGTAGTAGACCTCGCCGACCACCCCGGGCGGCACCGGTTGCAGTGCGTCGTCGAGCAGGTAGGCCTGCGATCCGGGGGTGGGACGGCCGAGTTTGGGGGTGGGCGGCGACAACTCGCCGCGCACCGCCGCACCGGAAGTCTCGGTGGCGCCGAAGTTGTTGAGCAGCTGGGCGCTCGGGTCCAGTGCCTCGCCCAGTCGGGCGAGCAGATCGGCGGAGACGGGCTCGCCGCTGCACACCAGGCGGCGCAGGCCGCGCAGGGTGTCGTCCGATTCGGCCAGCACCGAGATCAGGCTGGCCACCGCGGTCACCTGCGCCACCCGCTCATCGACGATCAGTCGGGCCAGCGCTTCGGGGTCGCGGAACTCGTCGTCGTCGGCCAGGATCAGCGTCGCCCCGGCGGCCAGCCCGGCCAGCATCTCCATGCCGCCCTCGAGGAACGTCATCGACGACTGGGCCAGCCGGATGTCCGCGCCGTCCACCGGGTAGTGCGCGATCTGCCAGTTCAGCCGTGCACTCATCGACCGATGGGTGCCCAGCACGCCCTTGGGGACACCGGTGGAACCGGAGGTGAACACCAGATACATCGGGTCTTCCGGATGCGGCACCGGAAGATCCACGCCGGTCGGCTCTTTCGCGAGCTCGGCCTGCACGGCCGGATCGTCCAGGCATACGTGTGTGACGCCGTCCGGTGCCGGAATCGCCTCGCGGGTGCCGGTACTGACCAGGATCACCTTCGGTGCGACGTCGTCGATCATGAATTCCAGGCGCTGCCGCGGATAGCTCGGGTCCAGCGGGAAGTAGCCGGCGCCGGCCTTCATGATCCCGACCAGCGCCACCGGCAGGTCCAGGTCGCGGCGCACCGACAGACCCACCAGGG
This sequence comes from Mycolicibacter sp. MU0083, assembly GCF_963378075.1. Taxonomy (NCBI): domain Bacteria; kingdom Bacillati; phylum Actinomycetota; class Actinomycetes; order Mycobacteriales; family Mycobacteriaceae; genus Mycobacterium; species Mycobacterium kokjensenii. Next base: position 1,477,591 of record NZ_OY726394.1, on the reverse strand, counting down.
TGCCGGGCTGCACGCCCGCCGCGATCAGCAGTTCGGCCAGCCGGTCGGAGCGTCGGTGCAGTTGCGGGTAGGACAGTTCGGCACCGGCACAGCGCACCGCCACACCGTCGTAGGTCCGGCTGGGCGCCAACACGTCGGCGATGGTGCGCGGGTCGTCGGCGGGGATGTCGACGCCGCGACTCCACCGGTCGAGGATGAGGGCGCGCTGGTCGTCGTCGACGAGGCTGATCTCGCGCAGCGTCCGGCCCGGGTCTGCGGCCATGGCGGCCAGCACCCGGCCCAGCCAGTCGGCCAGCCGTGCCACGGTGGCGCGTTCGTACAGATCGGTGCGGTAGATCAGATGCCCGTCGTAGCCGGCATCCTCGCCGTCGCCCGCGGTGGTGAACAGGTTCACCGACAGGTCGGCGTGGGCGATGTCGAACGTCGGCATCACGGTGCGGAACACCAGGTCTCCGCCGGGCCCGGTCTCGATGACGTGGGTGACGTCGGCGGCTTCGCGGACGTGGACCACCACCTGGAACAGCGGGTTGCGCGACAGGGTCCGGACCGGGTTGAGGGCTTCCACCAGCCGATCGAAGGGCAGGTCGGCGTGCGCGTAGGCACCCAGTGCGGTCTCCCGTGCCCGGGTCACCACGTCACGCAGGGTCGGGTTGCCCGCCAACCGGTTTCGCAGCACCACGATGTTGACGAAGAACCCGACCAGGTTGTCCAGGGCGTTGTCGGTGCGTCCGGCGATCGGCACACCCAGTGGGATGTCGTCGCCGCTGCCGGCCAGGTGCAGCAGGACCGCGACCGCGGATTGCACCACCATGAACTCGGTGGCGCCGGTGTCGCGGGCGAGAGCGGCCAGTCCGGCCCGTACCTGCGGCGGAACGGTGAACGCGACCGAGTCGCCGGACCCGTTGGCGGTGGCCGGGCGCGGGAAGTCCGGCCGCGGGCCGGTGTCGTCGGCCAGGCCGGCCAACTGCTCGATCCAGTACCGGCGCTGCGCTTCGATCAGCCCGGATTCGTCGCGCAGCAACTCCCCCTGCCAGTGCGCGAAGTCGGCGTACTGCAGGGCCGGCGGTTCCCAGGCCGGCGCGGAACCGGCGGTCCGCGACCGGTAGGCGATCAGCAGGTCGGTGAAGATCACCTCGACCGACCAGTGGTCGGCGGCGATATGGTGCACCACCAGCGACAGCACCCGCTCGTCACCGGGCAGGTGCAGCAGGGCCGGACGGATCGGCCAGTCGTGTTCCAGGTCGAACGCGATGGCGCGCTGCTCGTCGAGCCGGGCCTTGGTCCACTCCGCCACCTTCACCGGATCGGTTTCCGGGCAGTGCAATTCGGTGACCGGTATCGCCGCCGGGGCGTTGATCACCTGGTGGGGCACACCGTCGATCTCACCGAACGTGGTGCGCAGAACATCGTGGCGGGCCACCACGTCGCCCAGCGCCGCGATCAGGGCGGCGGTGTCGCAGGGTCCGGTGAGCCGCGCCGACAGCGGGATGTTGTCTCCGGTGGCATCCGGATCCAGCCGATAGGCGAACCAGGTGCGCAGCTGCGAGGCCGATACCCGCTGTTGTCCCGAGCGGGACACAGCAACGAGTGGTGGACGACCCGCCGCGGCCACGCCGTCGCGCGCGGCGGGCGCCCGGTCGATCGCGGCGGCCAACCGGGCCACCGTGCTGGCCTCGAAGATCTCGCGGATACCGATCTCGACCTCGCAGCGGGCGCGGATCGCGGCGACCAGTTTGGTGGCCAACAGCGAGTGCCCGCCGAGTTCGAAGAAGGAGTCGTCGGCGCCGACCTGATCGCGCGAGAGCAGTTGCGCAAACAGTTCCGCCACCAGGTGTTCGGTCTCGGTCTGCGGTTCCCGGTAGGGGGTGGCCTCGATCGGCTGCGGTTCGGGCAGCGCGGCCCGGTCGATCTTGCCGTGGGCGGTGATCGGAATGTCGTCGACCACCACATAGGCCGCCGGTGCCATGTACTCCGGCAGGGCGGCGGCCACTCGGGCCCGAATCCGGGGCACCTCGACGGTGTCCTCGGCAGCGCCCGGCCCCGCCGGGGTCAGGTAGGCGACCAGGCTGCGGCCCAGCCCGGGCAGGTCGGAGACCACCACGACGCACTGGCCGACGCTGGGGTCCACCGAGATGGCCGAGGCGACCTCGCCGAGTTCGATCCGGAAACCACGGACCTTGACCTGGTCGTCGGCGCGGCCGATGAACTCCAGATCCCCGGCGGCGTTGCGGCGGGCCAGGTCGCCGGTGCGGTACAGCCGTTGGCCGGGCGTCCACGGGTCGGCGACGAAGCGTTCCGCGGTCAGGCCCGGACGGTCGAAGTATCCGCGGGCGACATGTGTTCCGCCGATGTAGATCTCGCCGATCACCCCGACCGGGACCGGCTGCAACGCGTCGTCGAGCAACCAGATGGTGGTGTTGATGTTGGGGCTGCCGATCGGCACGATCCGGTTCCCCTGAGGGCCTTCCACCTTGTAGCGCGACGAGTTGACCACGGTTTCGGTGGGGCCGTAGAAGTTGTGCAGCAGTGCGTCGAAGGTGGCGTGGAACTTATCGGCGAGCTCGCCGGGAAGCGGTTCGCCGCCGATCGGGATACGCCGCAGGGTGCGCCACTGGTTCACCCCGGGCAGTGACAGGAACAGGCCCAGCAGCGACGGCACGAAGTGCATGGCGGTGACGCCTTCGCGCTGCAGCAGGTCGGTGAGGTAGCCGATGTCACGCAGTCCGTCGGGGCGCGGGATCACCAGGCGGGCACCGTTGCCCAGGGTGCCGAACAGTTCGCCGATCGACACGTCGAAGCTCGGTGAGGCGACCTGCAGCAGTACATCGGTGTCATCGATGCCGTATTCGCCGCCGAACCAGAGCAGGTATTCGGTGATCGGGGCGTGGGAGACCTCCACGCCCTTGGGCAGCCCGGTCGAGCCCGAGGTGTAGATCAGGTAGGCCAGATTCTCCGGACGCAGTGGCCGGATCCGGTCGGCGTCGGTCGGGTCGGTGTCGGGCCGGCCGGCCACGTCGTCGGCGGTCAGCGGTTCGTGCAGCACCAGCGACGGCCGGGCGTCACCGAGGATGAACTCGATGCGGTCCGGCGGATATTCGGGGTCGATGGGAACGTAGGCCGCGCCGGCTTTGGCGATGCCCAGTGCGGTGACCACCAGATCCAACGAGCGCCCGAACAGCACCGCCACCTTGTCCTCGGTGCCGATCCCGGCTGCGATCAGGTGGTGGGCGATCCGGTTCGCGCGCGCGTTGACCTCGGCGTAGCTGTAACGGCCGTCGTCGTCGACGACCGCGATGGCGTCCGGGGTCACCGCCGCCCGGTCGGCCACCAGCGCACCCAGCGTGGCCGGTGCCTCGGCCGGCGGGGTGAACAGCGGTCCGCGGGAGACCGTGTCCAACCATGCCCGGTCGTCTTCGCCGAGCATGTCCAGTTCGCCGACCGCCGATTCGGGTTGTGCCACCGCGGCGGTCAGCAACTGAACCAGGTGCCGCAGTAACTGGTCCACCAGTGTCTCGTCGAGCACGTCATGCAGATATTCGGCTTCGATCAGCGCTCCGTCGGTACCGGCCTCGACCATGATGCCGAGCGGAAGCTGGGCGATCTTGCCACGGTAATCGGCTCGGGCGCAGGTGATTCCGTCCGGCCGGAAGGCGTCCCAGTTCGCTCCCCGGAGTCCGAAGCTGAGCCGAGTGAGACGTTCGACTCCCCCGTGGCGGCGATCCGGGTTGAGTTCGCGCACCACGCGGTCGAGGTTGATGCCCTGGTGCTCGAACGCGCCGAGCGCGGTGTCACGGGTGCGTGCCAGCAGATCGGTGAACTTCTCGGCGGCGTCGACCCGGGCCCGCAGTACGACGGTGTTGCCGAAGTAGCCGATCGCCCCCTCGGAGCCGGGGGTGCGGTTGAGCACCGGTGAGGCGATCAGGAAATCGTCCGTGGCGGTGTAGCGGTGGATCAGTGCGGACAATGCGGCGGCGATCACCATGTAGGGCGTGGCGCCGTTGCTCCGCGCCAGTTCGGCGATCCCGTCCATCATCTCGATGGACAGCGCGCGGGTACACAACCCGGAGCGGAGGGTGCGCGGGACCGCTGACCCGCGTGCCCCGGGCAACTCCAGCGGGTCCGGCGGTTCGGCCAGCAGTGTGCGCCAGTACGTCAGGTCGGCACTGTGGTCGGCGTCTGTGGTGGCGATGGTTGCGGTCACGGTTGGGCGCTCGGCGAAACTCGCGACGTCCTGATAGGCCGCGGTGAGGTCGGCGAAGAAGACCGCCCACGAGTCGTCGTCCCACGCGATGTGGTGGGCCACCAGCAGCAGGACGTGCTCGTCTGCACCGACCCGGACCAGGGTGAGCCGCAGCGGGGCGTCGGCGTCCAACCGGAACGGGGTGGCGAACTCACGCTGCGCCAACACCTCAAGCCGCAGTTCTCGGGCCTGTTCGGGCAGGTCGGTCAGGTCGTGCCAGGCGAAGGCCGGCGTAACGTCCCCGAGCTGCGGGTGGGGTTCGCCCGCATCGTCGACGGCATAGACGGTGCGCAGCATCGGGTGGCGGGCGGCGACCGCGGCCAGCGCGGCTTCCAACCGGGCGGCGTCCAGCGGGCCGGTCAGCCGATAGGAGACCGAGATATTGGCGACGGTGCCCTCCGGGTCCATGGCCTGTACGAACCACATCCGACGCTGCCCGTCGCTCATCGTGGCCGATGCGGACACCTGGTCCGCATCGGGAGATGTAGCGGCCAGCCCGCGTTCGGCAAGGCGGCGACGCAGCAGTTCCAGCCGCAGCTCGTTCGCGTCGCTTGCCCGGTCGACGGTGTCAGTCATGGGTGAATACAGTCCTTTCGGGTCGCCCGACCGGCGCTGCGTCGTCGCGCAGGGTGTCCGTCAGCTGGGCTCCGGTCATGCCGGCCAGTAGCGGGCCGAGCGCCACCCGTTTACCGGTCACGCGGCCCAAGCGCTTGCGCAGGTCCAGTGCCAGCAACGAATCCAGGCCGAGATCGACCATGGCGCAGTGCATATCGATGTCGTCGGCGCTCGCCAGACCCAGCACCGCCGTGAGTTCTGCGGCCACCACCGCGTCGATCGGCAGATCGGTGTCGGCGGCACCGGCCGGTACCGCGCTCGGCGATTCCTCGAACGGCGAAGGCACGCCCTGGCTGTCGAAGAACACCGCGAGCCGGTCGAAGTCTGCGGTCAGGATCGCCGGATCGCCGGGCGCGGCCGCCAGCCCCGCGATGATCGCGGCGTCCGGCGGCATGGGGGTCAAACCGGTCCGGGCGATCCGGTCTTTCTCCTCGCCGGCGACCACGGCCACACGGCGCCACAGGCCCCAGCGGATCGAGTCGGCGTTGCGGCCCTGTGCCCGCAGTCGTCCCACCAGGACGTCGGCCATCCGGTTGGCCGCCGCGTAGAGTCCGTGGCCCGAACCGCCCCACAACGCCAGCACCGACGAACACACCTGTACCCGGGCGTCGTCGAGCAGCGGCCAGTGCCGCACCAGGTTGTCCAGTCCGATCACCTTGGCGCCGAACGCTTCCCGGACCGCCGGATCGGTGATCTCCGCCGCCGCGACTGCTTCGGCCGACGCGGTGTGTACCAGCAGCCCGGCCGGGACCGGTCGATACTGTGCGACCGCGGAGGCGACCGACGCCTCGTCGGTGAGATCACATCGCAGCACGCTGATGCTTGCTCCGGTGCGCGTGCGCAGCGCATCCAACCGGCCGGCGGTGGTGTCGGTGCCGCCGCTGCGGCTGAGCAGAACGATGTCGCGGGCGCCGTGTCGGGCGCAGTAGTCCGCGTAGGCCATTCCGATGGCGCCGGTGCCGCCGCTGATCACCACGGTCTCCGGGATCGCGGGAGCCGTCGTGGTGCCCGGTGCCGTGACGAACCGACGCACCGCGGGCCGGCCGGCCCGCACCGCGATCTCCGTATCGGCCAACCCGAGCGCCCCGACTGCGGCGCCCAGGTCCGCGATGGCGGGCCGCCCGGGTAGGTCCAGGTGCGCGAACGTCTGGTCCGGGTAGTCGAATCCGATGCTGCGGTGCAGCGCCGCCAGGGCGGCGGCGGTCGGGCGCGGAGCCGGTTCGCCGTCGATGCTCTCCGCGTCGCGGGTGATCAGCCACACCCGCCGCACGTTCGGTCCGGGAACCGTGCTGCGCTGAGCGGCGGCATATCCGGCGAATTCGGTGGCGGCCGCGACGATCTCCACGGTGTCGGCGGGCGGGGCGATCAGCAGCAGATGTTCGGCGTCGGCCGGGTCCACCACGTCGGCGTCGACGGCGTGCAATGCCGCCGTCAGGTCGGCGGTCAGGTCCGGCGAGTGGCCGGTGTAGTCGAGCAGCGCGACCCGCCCGGGGTGCTGATCGGGCGCGGTGACCGGCAGCCAGCGTTCGATCAGCGTCACCGGGGTGTGGTGTCGCGACGATGCTGTTTCGGTACCGGCCCACAGTTTTCCGGTGTGCATCGGCGCGTGCGGGAAGTGGCGCAGCCGCGCCGGCGGGTCTGCGGCGGTGAAATCCCGCCAGCGGTAACCGGGGTCGGCGATGGCCGCCGCGGCGATATTGGCGGCGAGTGCTTCGCCGGCCGGCCGGTCGCGGTCGGTGCTGCCGAGCGCCCGTGCGACACCGGTGGCATCGCCGAGTGCGACGAGCAGGGTGGGGTGCGCCGACATCTCGATGAACGTGGTGGCACCGCCCGCGGTGGTGGCGGCGGTCGCCAGATCGAACCGGACCTGGCGGCGCAGGTTGTCGAACCAGTACTGCGCGAACGTGGTCTCGGGCGGGATCGGACCGCCGTGGACCGAGCCGATGAATTCCACCGGTGCACTGTGGAATTGCGCGTCGGGAAGTTGACCGATCAGTTGTTCGCGCAGCGGTTCCAGGGCGCTGGTGTGAGCGGGGTAGCGCACCGGCAGTTCACGCGCGAACACACCACGGCGACCCGCGCGCTGCAGAATCTGTTGCACCGCCGCCAGTTCACCGGAGACCACCACCGATTCGGAGCCGTTGACCACCGACAGCTCCAGCCAGCCGGGGGTTTCGGCGATCAGGTCCTCGGCGGCGGCTGCGCTCACCGCGATCATCGCCATGCCGAATCGAACCGACGCGGCATCGGCCAGCGAGTCGGTCAGCCGTGCCCGGGCCGCCACCACGGCGACGGCCGCGTCGAGGTCCACCACGCCCGCGGTGTAGGCGGCGGCGAGCTCGCCGAGGCTGTGCCCCACCGTGATGTCGGGCAGCACGCCGTAGTGCCGCCAGGTGGCGGCCAGCGCCGCGGCGTGGGTGAACTGGGCACCCTGGACCACCACGGGGTCTGTGTCATCGGTGCCGCGCAGGTAGCCCAGCGGTGACGCGTGGCCGGCGCGCAGGAACGCGTCGTGGCAGCGGTCGGCTTCGGCGCGGTAGGCGGCGATGCCGAACAGCTCGGCTCCCATCCCCGGCCACTGATTGCCCTGGCCGGGGAAGACGAACGCGATGCGTGCGGGCTCGGGGTGATGCGAGCGGACCACCAGCGGATGTTCCGCGCCGCGGTAGACGGCGTCCAGGCCGTCGACCAGTTCGGCGGTGTCGCGGGCACGGATCACCGCGCGATAGCGGCGTACCGGGCGGGTCGCCCGCAGTGTCTGGGCGACCTCGGCTACCCCGGCCGGTCGGGTGCGCAGGAATGCCAGCAGTCCCCCGGCCTCGGCGGCCACCAGGTCGCGGGCATGCGCCGAGATCAGGACGGGGATCCGGCCGTCGGGCAGGGTGCTCGGATGGTTGCTCAGCACGGTATCGCCGCCCGGCTGCGTTCGGTGTCGTCCATCGCGACGATCAGATGTGCGTTGGTGCCACTCATTCCGAACGCCGACACCGAGCCGATCCGGCGGCCGTCGGACGCCGGCCAGGCGGTGATGGTTTCGGCCAACGTGATGCCGTGACCATCCCAGTCGATGCCGTCGTGCCCGCCGTCACGGACGTGCAGGGTGGGTGGGATCGCCCGGTGCTCGGCGGCCAGCAGCACCTTCGTCAGGCCGAGAGCTCCGGCAGCCGCCTGGGCGTGTCCGATGTTGGATTTGACCGAGCCGAGCCGCGGTCCGGTGTCCGGGGTCGTCTCGGCACCGTAGACGCTGATCAGCGAACGCAGTTCGATGGGATCGCCGACGCGGGTTCCGGTGCCGTGGCCCTCGATCATTCCGACCTGACCGGGCTGCAGATCCGCATCGGCCAGGGCGCGCCGGAACAGCTGCCGCTGGGCGTTCTCGCTGGGGGTGAGCAGTCCGGCGGTGTGCCCGTCCTGGTTGAGCCGGCTGGTGAGGATTTCGCCGTAGATGTGCCGACGTTGCCGCAACGCGGACGATTTTCGTTGCAACACGAAGATTCCGGCGCCCTCGGCCCACACCGTTCCGCTGGCGGCGGCACTGTAGGGCCGGCAGTGGCCGTCGTCGGAGAGTGCGTGTTGCTTGGCGAACTCGATGAAGAATCCGGGCGAGCCCATGACGCAGACACCACCGGCGAGTGCCATGTCGGTATCCCCGGATCGGATGGCCTGCACCGCCAGGTGCAGTGCGGACAACGCCGATGAGCAGGAGGTGTCGACGGTGATGGCGGGACCGGCCAGGCCGAGGGTGTAGGCGATCCGGCCGGAGATCACCGATAGCGCGGTGCCGGGCAGCAGGTGGCCGCTGTGTTCGGTGTAGGTGGCCATGTCCGGTCCGTAGCCGGTGACCGATGCGCCCAGGTAGACGCCGACGTCGTGGCCGGTGAGTTCGTCGGGGTTGATGCCGGCGTCCTCCAGGGCCCGCCAGGCCACCCGCAGCGCGACGCGCTGCTGCGGGTCCATCGCGATGGCTTCGCGGGGCGCGATACCGAAGAAGGCGGGATCGAATTCTGCTGCGCCGGAAAGGAATCCACCCGAGTTGCAGATCGGCTTGAATCCGTCGCGGTGCGAACCGGCGATCAGGTCACCGACCGCCCAGTCGCGGTCTTCGGGGATGGGGCTCAGCGCCTCGCGGCCGTCGGCCAGCAGCGACCAGTACTGATCGGCGGTGTCGATCCCCCCGGGCGCCTCCAGGCCGAGTCCGGTGATGACGACCGGATCCGCACGGCGGTCAGTCATCGGCGATGATCCGCTTCGCCAGGGTATCGATGTGCTCGTAGTGGTAGAAGTGTCCGCCGTCGTAGAGCGACACGGTGCAGGCGCCGGTGGTGTGGTCGGCCCAGCGTTCCAGCAGATCGGTGCTGATCCGGTCGTCGTCACGTCCGCCGAGCACATTGACGTCGGCACGGATGGTGGTCTCGGGGGCGCACCGGTAGCGGTTGAAGGCCAGGTAGTCCGCGCGCACCGGGGCGAGGATCAGGGCGAGGAACTCCTCGTCGGCCAGGATCCGCGGATCGGTGCCGCCGAGTCCGGCCAGTTCGGCGCGCAGGTCGGCGTCGCCGGTGGGTACCTTGCGCAGTCCGGCCACCAGTCCCGGCGCCGGGCCGGCCGAGGCCCACAGGCGCTGGATCTCGATACCGTTCTCTTCGGCGATCCGGGCGAACTCGAAGGCCACCAGCGACCCCATGCTGTGCCCGAACAGGCGCAGCGGCCCGAGTCGGTGCCAGGGGGCGGCGTCGAACAGGCCGCGGGCCAGTTCGGGAATGGTCAGGGCGGGCGGCTCGCGGTACCGGTCGGCGCGATGCGGGTACTGCATGATGTAGGCGTCGGCTCCGTCGGCCAGCGCCATGCCCAGCGGGCGGTAGTTCACCGCGGATCCGCCGGCGTGCGGGAACACCAGGGTCGGGACACCGGGGCCCGGGAAGCGGGCGATCCACCGCGGGAACGGCTCGACGGCCGAGGTGTCGTCGACGGCCATCCGATCCCCTCGCAAGTGTTAGTAAAGGCTGCCCTAATTTCTTTGGGTTAGGTTACCCCCACCCGGGGCGGGCCGGAAATCCGGGCGTCTGTCGCCGGTCCGGGAACCGTAGCTGCGCCGAACGTGCGCTGAGCGCGTATTTCCGGCGGTTCCTTCGCGCTGGTCACCCGTTCGACGAGAGCGGGACCGCGACCGGGGTCACACTGCTACCCATGACCGATGTGCGCACCACGATCGACACCTATCTACGGGCCTGGATGCAGCAGGACCCCGAGCTCATCGGCACGGTTTTCACCGCCGACGCGACCTATCACGAACGGGTGCTCGGCGAACCGATCCGCGGCCGCGCCGGGATCCGCGACTACTGGCAGCGCAAAGTCGTCGAAGGTCAGGGCGACATCGACGCCCGGCTGCTCAACCTCTACACCGCCACCGACGGCACCACGGTGATCGCCGAGTGGGAGGCCACCTTCGACGACCGGGTGCAGGGCGTGCGCAAGCGGATGCGGGAGGTCGCGATCCTGGAGTTCGACGGGGACCGGATCACGAGCCTGCGCGAGTACTGGGCCTCGGAGCCGGTCGGCCACGAACGCCGCGGCCTGACCCGGCATCGGTGACGCCGCGGTCACACCTGCCAGGATCATCCACGCCAGCGGCGGCCTCGCGTCAACCGCGGTCGACGGTGTTGTCGAGCCCGGAGGTCCGCACCTCGGGCTGCCCCGACCGGTAGACCACCCGGTTTCTCAAACCCGATACCGTGATCGTGGGTGTCGCGTCGACTGTGATGACGTTGTCGATCCCCGCCACCGCCAGCCCGGCGCAGTCACCGGTGAGCACCGCGGTGTTGCCGACGCCGTTGACGGAGACGAACTTGCCAGTGCAGTCCATCGTCTTGGTCTCGCCGGCCCCGGTGACGGTGACCGTGGTACGGGTCTCGGGTGCCGGGACGGCCACGGCCGGCGGCGCCGGCACGATCATCGAGCCGGATTCCGACGGTCCCGAGGTGGTCGTGCCCGGCATCGTGACGGTCCCCGGCGATGTAGATGTACTCGTCGACCCGCGTGAGAGCAGGAACACCGCAGCCGCGGCGACCATCACGAGCGCCGCGGCCATCGCACGCAACGCTACGGCTGCTCCGCGCCGGTTGCCCGGCAAGTCCGGCGACCGCCCTTCGGCATGGGCCCACGCGCCGGTCAGCTCGGTGGCCCTGGCCAAGTCGGACAGCGGGCGCTCCAGTTCCCGAATCCGGGCTTCGGGATCATCCTCGGCGTGCACACCTGGAATGATCGCATAATCAGACGGCGTTGATCTGCCATCCGGCGGCCTCGTCCTGCTGGCGCCAGAACGCGTCGAATCTCCCCCCTGCAGCACGTAATTCATCGATCGTGCCGTCTTCGATCACCCGGCCGCCGTCGATGAACAGCACCCGGTCGGCCTGGGAGATGCTGGCCAGCCGGTGCGCGACGATCACCCGGGTGCGCGAGCGCAGTTCGGCACTGAGCGCGGCGACGATCGCCGCCTCGTTCTCGGTATCCAGCGCACTGGTCGCCTCATCGACCAGCAATACCGGTGCCGGTTTGAGCAGGGCGCGGGCGATGCTGACCCGTTGACGCTCACCACCGGAGAGCGCCCCACCGGCTTCCCCCACCCGGCTGTCGGCGCCGTCGGGCAGCCGGGAAACCAGTTCGTCGACGCGGGCGAGCCGAACGGCCTGCTCGAGGGTCTCGGCATCCGCGTCGGGGTCGCCGACCAGGATGTTGTCGACGATGGTGCCGTCCAGCAGGTAGGGATGCTGAAACACCACACTGCAGACCGCCCGCCGAGACGGCGCGTCCAGCTCTGCCGCGTCGGCCCCGTCGAGCATCACCCGGCCGCCGGTCGGCTCGTGTAATCCTGCGATCAGCGCCAGGATCGTGCTCTTACCGGATCCGGACGGCCCGACGATCGCCGTGGTGGTACCCGCCTCGAGGGTGAAGCTGACCCGATCGAGCACCGGCGATCCCGCCGGGTCGTAACCGAAGGTGACGTCGTCGAACTCGATGCGCGGCGCGGCGGAACCCTGCGGTGCACGAACGGATCCGACCGTCACCGCCGGCGCGGTGAGGACACTACGGATCCGCTCGAGCGACGCCCGGGTCGATTCCAGCGCGGGCGCCAGTTCACCGATGACGGTGAATGGTTCCAGGTAGCGCGCCGCGACGACGATCAGGGCGATGGCCTCCGGAACGCCGAGTGTGCCGGTGACGGTCAGCACGGTGGTGGCACCGGCCAGCAGAATCAGCGCGCCCTGGCTGGCCAGGCTGAATAACAGCTGTCCCGGGATCTGCAGCAGCAACAGTCGCATCGCGGCGCCGTGCTGGGCGCTGAGCGCCTGCCCGACGGTGCTGCGCTCGGGTTCGACACGGCGCGCCGCCCGCAGTGCCTGTTGAGTACGGGCGAACTCGATGATCCGTTCGGTCAACGCGGTGTTGGCGTCACCGGCGGCGGAGTCGGCGCGGGCGCTGAGCCGGTTGGAGGCCCACAGCGCCCCCAGCAGCAACGGCACCCCGCCGAGGGCGGCCAGGCCCAGCTGCCAGGACACCCCTAGCAGTGCCAGCGCGATCGCCGGGGGCAACAGAATCGCACTGATCAGCGGAGTCAGCAGATTGACCACCAGGCTGACCAGTTCCGGGCCGGTCGTGGCAATCGCTTGTCGGGCGGCCGCGGTGTTGTCAGGGGTGAACCAGTCCAGCCGGACACCGGGCAGACGATCGGCCACATCGTGCTGGGTGCGATCGAGCAAGGCGAATCCCAGATCGAATCCGATTCGGGCGCAGGCGAAGTCAACCAGCCAGCCCCCGACGGTCGCTACCGTCAGCCAGCCCAGCCAGCCCACCGCCCGGCCGGGGGCGTCGGAGAACAACGCCCCCACCAACGGCACCAGCAGCACGGTTCCGGCCGCGCGCACCGCCACCGAGAGCAGCGTCAACGCCGCGTAACCGAATATTTGGCTGCGTCGCTCCCGCGGGATCAGCTGGATCAGGGTGCGCATCATCGGATCGCCTCCGCTCCGGCCGGGGCCGCACTGCGCCCGGTGTCCCACAGCTGTCGGTAGCGCCCCCCGGCGGCCAGCAGTTCGTCGTGACGGCCCTGTTCGACGATGTCACCGTGGTCGAGCACCACGATCTGGTCGGCCCCGGTGACCGTGTGCAGCCGATGAGCGATCACCAGCACGGTGCGGTCCTTGGTCAGGCTGTTCAGTGCCTGCTGAACCAGGTACTCCGATTCGGGGTCGGCGAACGCGGTCGCCTCGTCCAGGATCAGCACCGGGGTGTCGGCCAGGATGGCGCGGGCGATGGTAAGCCGTTGCCGTTCGCCACCCGAGAGCGCCGCAGCCGCCCCGAGCACGGTGTCGTAGCCGTGCGGCAGTCGCAGGATTCGGTCATGGATCTGAGCGGCCCGGGCGGCGGCCTCTACCTGTTCGTCGGTCGCTTCCGGGACAGCCAGCGCGATGTTGTCGCGCACGCTGCCGTGCACCAATTGGGTGTCCTGCAGCACGAATCCCACCCGCCGGTACAGCTCGTCGGCGGTCAGCGTCCGGATGTCGTGCCCGCCCACCGTGATCGACCCGGACTCGACGTCGTGGAACCGAGCCAGTAGTGCGGCGAGCGTGGACTTGCCGGATCCCGACGGCCCGACCAATGCGGTCACCGTGCCCGGCTGCAGGGTCAGTGACACGTCCCGGATCACCGGGACCCCGGGCCGGTAGCCGAAGGTGACCGCCTCGAAGCGCACCGTGCCCGCCGCATCGGTGCCGACCGAATCGCGCTGGGCACCGACAGCGAGATCGGGTTCGTCCAGGGCGGTCTGCACGCGGCGGGCCGCCAACATGCCGCCGCGGATACCGGCGACGCCCAGTCCGATACCGAGCAGGCGGGCGCCGAAGGTGGTGCCCAGCAACAGGAACGGCAGCAAGCTCACCGGGGCCATCCGCCCGGTAACGATCAACGGGGTACCGGTCAGCACGATCAACCACAGGAACGTCGACGGGCGCGTGACCAGGTCCATGGCCGTCTTCTTGCCGATGAACGGGCGCTGCCAGGACACCAGAAACTCGAGGTAGGAGTCCAGCCGGCGACGGAAGGTCGAGGCGGCGGCCCCACCGAACACCCGGATCACCGGCTGGCCCTCCAGGTAGGTGCCGGCTTCGCCGTTCATCCGCTCGGCCCAGCGCTGCGCCTGACTGATCTTGGCCCCCGACTGGGTCAGCATCACCGACATCAACACCAGATAGACCAGCACCGGCACGAACAGCACCAGCGCCACCCGCCAATCCACCACGAAGAGATAGACCAGCACCGCCACCGGCGCAACGACCGCGGCCACCGCATCGGGGATCGCGTGGGTCACCAGATAGTGCAGCGACAATGTGTCGTCGGCGACCAGCTGTTTGATCGAGCCGGATCCGCGAGCGGTGAACCAGCCCAACGGTAGTCGGGCCAACTTGCTCAGCAGCCGAGCCCGCAGTGCACCGGCGAAGCGGGCGTCGACGACGTGCAGCCACAACGTCAGACCGGCACCCAGTAACGTGCCCAGGCCGAGCAGCGAGAGCGCGGCGATCCCCAACGTCCACAAGCGCGACTCGTCGGCACCGGACACCAACAGTCGGGCCAGCTCCACGAGCAACACGAACGGCGCCAGCTGCAGCAGGGTGATCAGCGCCTGCAGCACGCCGGAGACGATCAGCGGTATCCGCAGTTCGCCCAGCAGCCGGCCAGCGGCCTGTGCGCGCCATTCGCCCTTCACGTTGACGTTGCGCTCACCGGGCACGTCAGTCGCACTGGTGTCCGCTGGCGGCGGAGTCGACGCCGATTCCGACGTGTCGCGTTGGGTGCCCATGGCGCGGCCCGCGGTCCAGTAGGCCTGCGCGTGGATCTCGGATTTGGGGAAACCGAACTCGTCGCGCAGCCGTCCCCGCACAGCTTTGAGGGTCGCGGCTTCCGGGGTGGCCCAGGCGTACCAGTCCGACCAGTCCCGGGATTCGATCGCCGCGGCCAGCGAGGTCGCGTCACGGCGCGGCACCCAATGCACCCGCAGCCGTGGGTGCTCCCGCAACGGGATGAGCAGATCGTCGTCGTGATGCTGTTCGAGGTAGAGCTCGATCGGGATGTCGGGCGCGACGGTGCCGATGATGCCGTTGATCCCGGGGATCGACGCCGAGTCGCCCAGCAGCAGATACCCGGCGGGTTGTGCGTCGTCGTCGGGCGCGTCGAAGCGCGACGAGCCCATCAGCGAGACCGCCGCGATGGTCGCTCCGGGTTCGACGGTTTGGGCCCACCGGGTCGCCGGACCGGCCGGCTCGTGCAACATCATGTCGATCGCGAAGCGTCCGGTATCGGCGTCGCCTTCGGCGATGGTGTAGGCCCGCTGAAATTCGGTGTCGGAGCCGTCCGGGTCGGGGAACCAGAACCGCAGCCAGGCACAGGGTTCCACCGTCGCCTCGGTGAACAGCGTCGACGAATGCATCCAGACCCGGATGCAGTGCGGAGTGATCCGACTGACCTCGAGGACTGTCACGGTGTGGTCGCGGGCGCCGAAGCCCCGCAGAATCGCCCCCTGCAAGCCGCGCGCCATCACGGTCCTTTCGCCAACGGTCAGCCGCCGTCGTGCCATGGGGCCGGGCCCCGGACAAGTCAACCTAGGTTACCCTATCCTCACTTACTCGACGGGTCGGTCGGGTAAGCTGACTGCTCGTTATGACTGACGCCGCCACCATCCTGCACCGCGAGCTGACGGACATCTCCGACGAGGTTCGCAGTGTGCCGGCACCGCCCGTACCGGTACTCGCCGAGCCCTATGCGATCCGCGTCGCCGACCCGGACGCCGACGCCGAGATGCTCTCCGAGTGGATGAACCGCCCACACCTGGCCGAAACGTGGGAGTCCGCCTGGCCGCCGGAGCGCTGGCATGCCTATCTGAGCGCCCAGGTCGCGGGTAGCTTCACCCGGCCGCTCATCGTCAGCCGGCACGGACAGGACAACGGTTATATCGAGCTATACCGGGCCGCAAAGGATTCCATCGCCAAGTACTACGCCGCCCACCCGCACGATCTGGGTATGCACGGGGCCGTCGCCGACATCGCAGCGGTCAATCGTGGTTTCGCGGCGATTCTGCTGCCGCGCGTCATGAACAGCGTGTTCGACCTGGAACCCCAGTGCCGGCGGATGATGTTCGAGCCCGAATACCGCAATACCGCGATGCGCCGGTTGGCCGAGTATGTGGGCGGCACGTTCCTCGGCGAGCATGACATGGGGTATCGCAAGATGGCGCTGTACGCGGTGCTGCGCTACCCCGACGACGACCCGCTGTCGAACAGCTCGGCGTAGCCGTCGTAGTCGGGCCGCATTCCCGCGGCCACCAGTTCCCAGAGCACCTCATCGGTACCGCCACCGACGCGGGCCAGTTTCATATCCCGCCACCAGCGCCCGATCGGTGTCTCATCGACCAGGTAGCCCGAGCCACCGAAGATATGCATGCATTCGGAGAACACCTCTTCGCCGAGACGGGCCGCGGTGACCTTCATGGCCGCGGCGGTGCGCAAATCGAGCCGACCCTTGACTGCGACGCCGTCGAGTGCGTGGCGGAGTAGATCGACACGGGCCTGCAGGTCGGCCACCCGCATCCGCAGCGCCTGATGCTCGAACAGCGTGGCGCCGAACTGTCGGCGGCGCATCATCCGGGCGTGGGTGAGCCCCAGTATCAGCTGACACGATGCGGCGACCTGCCCGGCGATCGACATGCGCTCATGCGCCAGCCCCCAGGAGATCGCAGCCAGGCCGGTACCCGGCCGGGCGATCAGGGCGTCAGCCGGCACCCAGGTATCGATGTCGACCGCGGCGGTGTCCAGCGGCCCGGCGCCCACTTTGCGGTAGGGCTCGTTGACGTGCACCTGCGCGATGGGGACCGCGATGACCAGGACGTTGCCGTGCCGACTGTTCTCGTCGTGGTCCACGCCGCGGGCGACCACCACGATGTGGTCGGCGATCGGCGACAGCGAGACGAATTTCTTGCGGCCACGCACCTCGAAACCGTCACGCCGGGAACGAACTTCGGTTTCGACGATCTGCAGGTCCGACCCGCCGGACTCCTCCGATGCGCCGATGCACAGCACCGACTGGCCGGCGATGGCCTGCGCACAGATGTTCTGCAGGTATTCGGAGCGCCCGAACCGGCGCAGGATCGCGATGGCCGAATCGTGCAGGCTCACCCCTACTCCGATGCCGGCCGACCGCAGCTGCCCCAGTTTGAGCGCCAAGGCCACCAGCTTGGCCACATCGGGGTGCGGGCCGTTGGCCCACTTCTGGGCGAACACGCCGCTACGGCCCAGGTGCTCGATCAGCGCGCGCGGAAATCGCTCGGTGGCTTCGGCCTGGGCGGTCCACTCGGCGACCCGTTGGTCGAACGCCTCGTCCAGCAGGGCGCGATAGGCGTCGATGTCGGACCCGGTGGTCGCTTCGGTCACTTCATCACCTCCAGGCTCCGTTTGACCTCCAGTCGCCGCAGCTTGCCCGACGACGTCCGGGGCAGCGACCCCGGTGCCAGAAACACCACGTCGGCGGGGACCACCCCGCACTGCGAGGCGACCTGGGAGATCACTTCGGCGCGGGCCCCGGCCTCGTCGCGGCCGCGAAACTCCGCGGCGATCAGCAATCCCGGGCGGATTCCGTCGGTGCCGACCGCAACTACCGCACCCTCGCGGACGCCGCGCACCTCCGCCGCGACCCGCTCGATCTCGGTGGGAAAGACGTTGCGTCCGGCGATCGTGATGATCTCCTTGGCCCGGCCGCAGACCACCAGTCCGTCGTCGGTGAAGTAGCCCAGATCGCCGGTGGGGAACCAGGAGTCGTCATCCAGGGCCGGTTCGCCCAGGTAGCCCGTCATCATCGACGTGCCGCGGATCTCGACTTCGCCGACCTCACGCTCGGGGAGCTCGTCGTGCCGCTGCGCTACCGGGGTGATGCGGACCTGCATTCCGGGGATCGGCTTGCCGAGCACGGCATGGCGGCGCACGGTGTCATCGCCGGCGGCGCCGACGATCTCGTCGTAACGCAGTCCGGTTCCGGGCGTCGGCGCCGTCACCGCGCAGGTGGCTTCGGCCAAGCCGTAGGACGGGGTGAGGGCACCGGGGTCCAGCCCGTACTTGGCGAGTTCGACGGCGAATCGTTGCAATCCGGCGCAGTCGACCGGTTCGCCACCGTTGATGGCAACCCGTAGCCGGCTCAGATCCACTTCGGGAACCCGGCGCGCGTACTTACCGATCACGCTGTAGGCGAAGTTCGGCGCGGCGGTCAGGGTGGCGCGGCTGTCGTGCAGCCAGCTCAGCCACCGAAACGGCGAAGCGGCGAATGCCGCGGTGGGCGCCAGCCACAGCGGCGATCCGGTCACCGCCGCGCTGAGCAGAAAGGTTAGACCCATGTCGTGGTAGAGCGGCAGCCAGCTGCAGCCGACGTCATCGGCGGGGTCGACGCCGACGTGGGCGCTCAGGCCCGAGATATTGGCCAGCACCGCCGCGGGCGACAGCATGGCGGTGCGCGGAGTACCGGTGGACCCGGCGGTGCCCTGTAATACCGCGGGCACGTCGGGAGCCGCTACGACCGGGTCGATCGAACGCCCGGTGGCGGCTGCCGCAGCGACATCGAGCACCGCCGGGCCACCGCGGATTTCCTCGGCACGCAGCAGTTCCAGCACCGGACCGTGACTGAATACCGTGCCGACTCCGATCCGGACGAAGCGATCCAGCGTGGCCCGAGCCCATCGCCGGGGTTCGGCGCCGCGCACCGGTCCGGGCAGGATCGACAGGCTGCGCCCGGCCAGCCAAGCGCCCTGGATGGCCGCGACCAGCTCAGCCGTAGGCTCACCGACCAGCCCGACCGCCCCGTCGTGGTCGCCGTCGAGAATCCGGGCGGCGAGGCTTTCCGCTCGGGCGTGCACCTCCGTCCAGGGATGGCGACGCCAGGTCGCGGCGTCCGGGTCGAAGACCACCAGGTCGTGTTCCGACCCGGTCATCGCCCGCGTCAGCGCGTTCGCCAGCGCGCTCACGCGTCGGCGGGGGCTTTCGCCCGAATAGCGGCTTCCAGATCGCCGACCGTGTCGCAGTTCAACAGGTCTTCCTCAGACAGCGCCACGCCGAGCCGATCTTCGATGGCGACCATTCCGATCGCGAAGGCCACCGAGTCCAAACCGACATCGTCGACCAATCGCGACTCCGGCGTCACCCGACTGAGGTCGACCTGCAGGTCATCCTGCAGAATGTCGCGCAGGGCAGCGGTGACGGCATCGGGGGATGAAGCGCTCATGATCAGCGACGCTACACCAGAATTCGAAGTAAGGTTAGCCTTGCCCTACTTGTGAGCCTCAATACACGGTTAGGTAAGGCTTGCCTGTTGGCCAAACCTGTGACTAAGGTAATCCCGGCGTTGTACATAACAGGAACCTCATAACAATTGAGGTCACGATAAGGAGAAGCAATGCAGCTCTCACTTGCCGAGGGGTCAACCGACCGCGGCACCGAATCCACCCCGCGCGCCGCGGGACTCCTGGCCGCCGGCGTCGCGCTGGCCGGTGCCGGAATGCTCGCCGTCAGCCCGGTGGCCCCGCTGGCCCCCGCGGTCACCCAGCAGCCTGCGGTACAGCTCACCGCCACCACGGCCGAGAACATGGACTACATCATGGACCTGCTCTCGGGTCCGAACCCGGTCTTCACCGCGCTGGGCGAACTCGGCAGCTACTACAGCGACGTCACCAACAACAGCCTCGAAGGGCTCAAGGACGGCCTGGAGATCATGTGGTCCGGCGGCGGCCGGGTCCTGGGCCTGGAAGAAATGCTCCCGCAGGTCTTCGAAGCACTTCAGAGCGGTGACCTCACCGAGGCCTGGAACCTGATCAACAACGACTGGCTGTTCAACATGAACAACATCTTCCAGCCGCTGTTCGACCACACTCCGCGCGGTGAGGACTTCGAGGTGCCCGGCGTGATGGGCATCGGTGCCCACATGACCCACGTCATGGCCAACCTGCAGGAACTCTTCGGCGACTTCAGCTTCTGGAAGTCCACCGCCAAGTACCTGATGGAACCGCTCACCGGCTTCGCTTTCGCGCTGTCGGAGAACCTGAGCGGCGTGCCCGAGGGCATCGAGCACGAGGCGCAGGACCCGTTCGACGCACTGCTCAACGGTTACATCACCTGGGACTCCGAGACCGGCGAGAACACCGGTCAGTGGTGGGGTCTGCTGACCGAGCAGGGCACGTTCTCCTACTTCCTCGACGTGCTGCCCAGCCGGATCGCCGAGGCGCTGACCCTGACCCTGCCGGTCGAGGTCGAGGTTCCGGACGTGCCGGACGTGCCGGACACTCCGGATGTTCCGGATGTTGACCCGGGCGACGCGCTCGCTCTGGCCGACCTGTTCTAGTCGCACCACCTCCTGCGCGCTCGCGCAGGTACCACCTCCTGCGCGAGCGTGCGTGTCTGCCCTAAACACGCCGATGTTTACCGCACAAGCACGCACGCTCGCGCAGTGCGGATGCCGGGCTCGGGTAGCTTGCTACCCGAGCCCGGCCCGTTCATTGCCTATGGTCGATCGCGCCATTGGCCATCAAAGCGGTTAGCGAACCGTTCGACGATCGCCACTCGCTGAGCCCCGCGGCATTACTCGCTCGCCGGGCCCGCATCGAGGGCCGACATGACATCGGCCTCCGACATCTCCGCAACCTCGACGTACATCTCGGCGACCGACTCCATTCGGCCGGCGTCGGTTTCACGGCTGGTGAGCACCTCGCCCAGCGCGGCGACCGTCCGGGCCGCGAACATGTCCGACACCATGATCCGTGGCGCGTCGAGCCATACCCGGATCTCGGCCACGACCTTCGTCGCGAGGACCGAATCACCGCCGAGCGAGAAGAAGTCGTCGTGGACGCCCACGGTGTCGCCGTCTCGGCCCAGAACGCCCGCGACGATTTGACACAGCGCCCGCTCCAATGCCGACCGCGGCGAGGCAAGAATTCCCGGTGTACCGCCGGATCGCCCGATCTCGTCGGCAAGCAGACTTGCGACGGCCGCGCGGTCGATCTTGCCCGCATCGTTGAACGGCACCCCATCCACCACCGCGATCCAACGCGGAATCATATGCGCGGGAACGAGATCGATGAGAGCGTCGCGAATCCGCCCCGCCGTCAAACCCGAATCATCACCCACCCGGACCAGCGCCGCCAAGCCGTCCGAACCCGCCGGGCCGGGCAGCACCGCGGCCACCGCGGCATGGACGCCCGCGATTGCGCCCAGTGCGGTCTCGACCTCCCCGAGCTCGACGCGGTAGCCGCTGATCTTGACGCGGTGATCGGCGCGGCCGACGAACTCCAGCGTGCCGTCCGGCCAATACCGGGCGAGGTCTCCGGTCCGGTACCAGGTACGCGGTACCCCGTCCAGCGGGTACTCGACGAAGCGCTCCGCGGTGAGGTCGGGACGGCCACGGTAGCCGCGGGCGATGCCGCGTCCGGTGATCCAGAGTTCGCCGATCACCCAGTCGGGGCAATCGCTGCCGTCGTCACCGACCACCCGGCAGGCCATATTCGGCAGCGGCACGCCGTACGGCACCGCGCTGCAGTTCTTCGGCAGCCCCGCGGTGACCTCGAAAATAGTTGCGTGCACTGCTGTTTCGGTGGCACCGCCCAGGCCGGCGAAGCGGACTTGGGGTGCGTACCCGCGCAGTCGGCGGACCAGCTCCGGTCGCACCCAATCTCCGCCGACCGCCACTGCCCGCAACGACGCCAGCCGGCCATCGCCGACCGCAAGCAGCATTTCGAGCCATCCCGGCATGAAGTTGAGGGCAGTCACCCGGTGCTCATCGATCAGGCGGGCCCAGGCGTCGGGGTCACGACGCTGGTCTTCGTCGACCACCACGACCGCGCCGCCCGTACGTAGGCTGACAAAGACGTCGGGGATCGACATGTCGGTCTCCAATGTCGCCAACGACAGCCAGCGATCGGTCGACCCGATCTCGAAGCGCCGGATGAAGAACTCGACGGTGTTCATCACGGCGTCGTGCGTCAGCTCCACGCCCTTGGGTTCGCCGGTGGAGCCCGACGTGAACAGAACATAGGCCGGGGCGTCGGGATCGCTTGCCACCGCGACCGATTCATCCCGAACGGCCGGGCGGGATAGCACTTCGGCAAGGCGCAGCGCGGGCACCGATGCGGGCGCCTGCTGCTCGCCGGAGAGCAGCGCGACCCGAACCGAGCCCGTCCCCAGTAACGCCTCCGCCCGCTCACGTGGCTGATCGGCACCGATGGGCAGGTACACCGCGCCCGCGGCGAGAACACCCAGCACCGCCGGTAGCTGCTCGGCGTTCTTCGGCCCCATCACCGCTACCGTGTCACCGGCCTGAACGCCCTCGTCGCGCAGCGCGGCCGCCACCCCCAGTGCCTGATCACGCAACTGCCGGTAGCTCACGACTTCGCGACCGGCATACACCGCGGGAGCATCCGGTTGCAGCTCAGCCTGCCGAAAGAACCCGGTGTGCAGTGCCTCACCGCTGGGGTCGGCGGCCGTGCTGTTCACCGCCGCCCGCACCACACGCTGAGATTCGGGTGCATCCGGCGAATCGGGCACCGTCCAGGCAGCGGGGTCGGCAAGTCGGCGCAGTTCGTCGAGGTGGTAGTCGAACATCGCCTCGGCCACCCCGGGCCGGAACGCGTCTTCTCGGACATCCCAGTTCACCAACAGGCCGCCGTCGAGCGGTGTCACCTGAGCATCCAGCAGTACCTGCGGCCCTTGGGAGATTGTCCACACCGGTGCGCCGAACTGTTCGGTTACCTTGCCGCCGAACAGATCCCCTAATCCGAGTCCGCTGGTGAACACGAACGGCGCCAACGTCTGGACACCGCGGTGGCGACTCAGATCGCGCAGCACCGACAATCCGGAGTAGCCGCGGTGGCGTGCACTGGCATGCAGAGCCTCCTGCACCGCGAGCGCCCGCGACAACGGGGTGTTCGCCCGGGTCAGGTCGACGTCGAGCATCACCGACGACGTGAAGTCGCCGACCAGCATGTCCACCTGCGGATGGAACGGCTCGCGTCCGAACATCGGCACGTTGAGCAAGAACCGACGGCTGGTGGACCACCGGGCCAATGCCCCGGCGTAGGACGCCGCGAATGCCATCGCCGGTGTGACGCCGTGCCTGCGGGCCGCGGCGAACAGGGCCTCGCGCGCCGGCGCGTCGAACCAGTGCCACCGCCGGACGCTCCGTCGCGGATCGGCCTGCTCGGCCGTCGGGACGAGCGGCAGGCAGGGCGATTCGGGCAAGGTCGGGATCCGTTCGCTCCACCATTGCTGGTCGGCGGACGACCGCGCGGCCTCCACCGCGGTCATGGCGGCACGGTACTCCCGATAGGTGTAGTCCAGTTCGGGCGGCTTCCCACCGTCGTACAGCACGGCGAGATCGGACATGAATCTGCGATAGCTCACCGCATCGCCCGCCTGCATGTCCAGATCGACATGCAGTCGGGTTCGCCCGCCCGGCAGCAGCGACAGGCTCAGCTCGAGTACCTCGCCGTCGAGCAACTGGTGAGACTTGGCTTCGCGCGTAGCGAGCAATCGCCGCTCGACGGCCTCGGCATCCAAGTCGCGCAGGTCGATGATCTTGACCGGAAGGCCGCGGTCTCCGATGCGCTGGGTGCCGTCCGCCAGGATCTCGACCCGCAGCATCGGGTGTCGGACGGCCAGTTCGGCGGCCGCCGCGGCCAGCCGCTCGGGATCGACGCCGACGCCGTCGAATTCGACGTAGAGATGCGCGGCGACGCCGCCGAGTTGCTGCTGATGGTTTCGGCCCACCCAGTAGGCGCGCTGCAGCGGCGCGAGCGGAAACGGCGCGGTGGGGTCACCGGAATCCGTGACCGACGAACCGCCGTCGGGCCCGGCGTCATCGGCACCGGCGCCGTCGGCCACCAGTTCCGACCACGCCGCAATCGTGGGCTGGGCCGCCAACGTCGCGAAATCGATGTCGATCCCCCGTTTGCGCCACCGACCCGACAGCGCCATCATCCGAATCGAATCCAGCCCCGAGGCGATCAGATCCTGCGCCGGATCGATGCTGCCCGCGTCCACGCCGAGCAGTTCTGCGACCTCGTCATGGACGGACGGTGAAGGTAGCGCCCTACCGTGCACGACGCGGCTCCCCTCGAATTAGTTAGTATAGGATGGCCTAACTTTGCGAAGGCTACCTCATGGGGGTCGGTCGCACATCACCACGATTGACCGAGGGGCGGTTCGACTGCATGAGTGCTGCACTCCGGCCTGAACACGGCGGGCTCATGACCGGCTTCGTACCGTTTCCCTCCGACCGTGCCGTGGAGTATCGACGAGCAGGCTACTGGGTCGGCAACACCGTGGACTCGATCCTCACCGCCGCGGCGAACCGGTGGCCGCAGCGGCCCGGGGCCATCGACGCCGACCGCAGCTACACCTTCGCCGAACTCGATTCCGCGGCCGACCGCTACGCGGCGGGCCTGGCACATCTCGGCATCGCGGCCGGCGACCGCGTGCTGGTTCAGCTGCCGAACTCGACGCAGTTCGCGCTGGCGTTCTTCGGCGTGCTGCGGGCCGGCGCCGTCCCGGTGATGTGCTTGCCGGGTCACCGGGCCGCCGAGCTCGGCCACTTCGCCGATGTAAGTGATGCCGTGGCACTGATCATCCCCGACCGTGCAGGCGGGTTCGACTATCGCGAACTCGCCGCACGAATCACCGACGGCCGCCCGCGACTGCGCCATGTCATCGTCGATGGCGATCCCGGCCCCTTCACCGCATGGTCGGTGGTCGCCCAGGGCACGGGTCCGTCCGTAGCGCGCGGCGACGTCGATACCACCGCACCCGCTCTGCTGCTGGTGTCGGGCGGCACGACCGGAATGCCCAAACTCATTCCGCGCACCCACGACGACTATGTCTACAACGTGACCGCGTGCGCGCAGGCGTGCGAACTGACGGGCGACGACGTCTACCTGGTGGCATTGCCCGCCGGCCACAATTTTCCGCTGGGCTGCCCGGGCATGTTGGGCGCTATGACGGTGGGCGCCGCCACCGTGTTCACCGCCGACCCCAGCCCTGAAGCCGCCTTCGCGCTGATCCACCGGCACGGGGTGACCGCGACCGCGTTGGTCAACGCGCTGGCGAAACTGTGGGCGCAGGCCTGCGATTGGGAGCCGAACCCGCCGACATCGCTGCGATTGCTGCAGGTGGGCGGATCCCGGATGGCCCCCGACGAAGCCCGCTACCTGCGCGAGACCCTGGGGCCGGGACTGCAACAGATTTTCGGCATGGCCGAGGGGATGCTGAACTTCACCCGCCCCGGCGATCCCGTTGAGGTTGTCGAGCAGACCCAGGGCCGGCCGATGTCACCGCACGACGAACTGCGCGTCGTCGACACCGACGGTAACGATGTCGCCCCCGGCGATGAAGGCGAACTGCTGGTCCGCGGACCGTACACGCTCAACGGCTACTACCGGGCCGATCAGGCCAATGCGCGGTCGTTCAGCCCCGACGGATTCTTCCGGACCGGAGACCAGGTGCGGATCTTCCCCGACGGTCCGCTCGCCGGCAACATCGAAGTCACCGGGCGGATCAAAGACGTGATTCACCGCGGCGGCGAGACTGTTTCGGCGTCCGACATCGAGGAGCACATCCTGACCCACCCGGCGGTCTCGGCAGCCGCAGCGATCGCGCTACCGGATGATTTCCTGGGCGAAAAAATCTGCGCTGCAGTGACTTTCAAGGGCAAGCAGATCGACCTCGCCGAACTCAACCGGCACCTGGACGAGCGTGGCGTCTCCGCCCATTCGCGCCCGGACATGCTCGTTGCGATGCCGTCGCTGCCCATCACCGCCGTCGGAAAAATCGACAAGAAACAGATCATCGCGCAGGTAGGCAGTCGATGACGACACCGCCCGTCCCCCCGCACGATCCGGTCGAGCCCATCGCCATCGTCGGCATCGGATGCCGCCTGGCCGGCGATGTCACCACACCGACGGACTTCTGGGAGTTTCTGCTCGACGGTCGCAGTGCGGTGCGGCAGGTGCCCCACGAGCGCTGGGAGCCGTATCTTCGGCGGGATCCACGCAACGCCGCGGTACTGCGCGACACCACCCCCTGGGGCAGCTTCTTAGCCGATCTGGCCGGCTTCGACGCCGAGTTCTTCGGCGTCTCACCGCGTGAGGCCGAACTGATGGATCCGCAGCAACGGCTCGCCGTCGAAGTGTGCTGGGAAGCCCTCGAACACGCCGGGATCGCACCCCGATCGCTGGCGGGCAGCGATACCGCGGTGCTGATGGGGGTCAACGCCGACGATTACGGCAAGTTGATCATGGAAGACCTGCCCGGTATCGAGGCCTGGACGGGAATCGGCACGGCGCTCTGCGGAGTGGCCAACCGGGTCTCACACCTGCTTGATCTTCGCGGCCCCAGTGTCGCCCTCGATGCGGCGTGCGCGGCGTCGCTGGTGG
Organism: Mycolicibacter sp. MU0083; assembly: GCF_963378075.1. Classification (NCBI taxonomy): domain Bacteria; kingdom Bacillati; phylum Actinomycetota; class Actinomycetes; order Mycobacteriales; family Mycobacteriaceae; genus Mycobacterium; species Mycobacterium kokjensenii. The sequence goes on along the minus strand of NZ_OY726394.1, from coordinate 1,451,240 downwards.
CAGTCCACCAGGCGTGTCAGCAACTGCGCACCGGCGAGACGTCACTGGCGCTGGCGGGCGGCGTGAGCGCGCTCATCGGGCCCGGCTTGACCCGCGTACTCGATCAGGCCGGAGCCACCGCACCCGACGGCCGGTCCAAAACCTTCGACATGGCCGCCGACGGCTACGGTCGCGGTGAAGGGGCCGCGGTGGTGGCGCTCAAGCGTCTCGACGACGCCAGGCGGGACGGCAACCCGGTACTGGCCGTGGTACGCGGTGGCGCCGTCGCGCATGACGGCAACACGCCGGGCATCATGTCGCCCAACGGTGCGGCCCAGGAAGAACTCTTCCGGCTGGTCTGTGAATCCGCCGAGATCGAACCCGCCAGCATCGACTTCGTCGAGGCGCACGGGACCGGCACACCGGTCGGTGACCGGGTTGAACTGGCCGCGCTTGCGGCGGTATACGGCGCCGGACGGCCCTCGAACGCACCGTGCCTCGTTGGATCGGTCAAGCCCAATACCGGGCACCTCGAGGGCGGGGCGGGCGTCGTCGGTCTCATCAAGGCGGCGCTGGCACTGCACCGAGAGGCCATCCCGCCGACCGCTGGGATCAGCAAACTCACGACCGCCATCGACTGGGCAGCCAGCGGCCTGCGGGTCCCCACCGAAACCGAGGCCTGGCCGAGACGGCAGGACAGGCCACGTCGCGCAGCGGTCTGCAGTTACGGTTACGGCGGCTCCATCGCCCACCTCGTGCTCGAAGAGGCACCGCTGCGCCCCGCCGAGTACCGCGGGCCGGCCGCGGAACCACCCTCGGCCCCGCCGATCGTCGTTCCGGTCTCCGCCCGCTCGCGTCCCCGACTCAGCAGGCAGGCCGACGCATTGGCCGGCCACCTCCGTGGCCGCGACTACTCCGTCGCTCAGGTGGCGGCGACACTGTGGACGCGGCGCTCGCACGAACGGATCCGCGCGGCCGTGCTCGCCGACAGCTGCGACGAACTGGTGGCCGGTCTGGATTCGCTGGCGAACGACGAGCAGCAACCTGACGTGGCCACCGGCACGGTCGTGCCCGGCGCATCGGCGGGCGCCGTCTGGGTCTTCTCCGGCCACGGATCGCACTGGGAGGGCATGGGCAGCGAACTATTGGCAAGCGAGCCCGCCTTCGCGGCAGTCATCGACGAGATCGATCCGGTGTTTCAAGCCGAGTTGGGGTTCTCCGCCCGCGAGGCGCTGAGCACCGGGGCACTGGGCACCACCGACCGGGTGCAGGCATTGACCTTCGCCATTCAGGCCGGGATCGCCGCATTGTTGACCGAGCGCGGCATCACTCCCGCCGCCATCATCGGTCATTCGGTCGGCGAGGTCGCCGCGTGTGTGGCGGCCGGTGTCTTCGACCTGGTGCACGGCGCCAAAGTCGCATGTTATCGGGCGCGCGGTTTCCGCGGTGTCGCCGGTCAGGGAGCGATGGCGCTGGTGGGGCTATCGTTCGAGGACGCACAACAACGGCTCTGCCAGCGCGACGACGTGGTCGCGGCGATCAGCTCCGCACCGGAATCGACGGTGGTCTCCGGAACCGTCGAGGCCATCGAGCAGCTCCAGCAACGCTGGCCGGACGACGGCATCTCGGTGCGTCGGGTAAACACCGATGTGGCGTTCCACAGCCCGCAGATGGATGGCCTCACCTCCCAGCTCGCCCGCCTGACCGCGGATCTCCCCCCGGCGGGCGAACCCTCCGTGCCGCTCTACTCGACCGCCCTGGCCGATCCTCGCTCGCCGGCGCCCCGCGACTCGCGCTACTGGGTAGCCAACCTGCGCGGGCAAGTGCGTTTCGCCGAGGCCGTTACCGCCGCGACGCAGGACGGGCACCGACTCTTCCTCGAGGTATCGGCCCATCCGGTGGTCTCACACTCGATTGCGGAAACGTTGCTACACACCGGGATCGACGAGTACGGGGTGGTCCCGACCTTGCGGCGTCAGCAGCCACAGCGGCGGGCGATCACCCATGCGCTGGCAGCGCTGTACTGCCACGGGGCGCCGTTCCCGCACGGTGTCCGCGCTGATTCGCCGTGGGCCGATGACCTGCCCGTCACCCGATGGCAGCATCAACGTTTTTGGCGCACTCCCACTCCGCCCCCCATCGGCGGTGGGATTCACGACGTCGACACCCACACCCTGCTGGGTGGCCGGGTGGATATCACCAGCGCCGTTCCGACCCGCATGTGGCAGACCGAGCTGACCATGTCCAACCGGCCCTATCCGGGCGACCATCCGGTGCAGGGCACCGAGATCGTGCCCGCCGCGGTGCTGTTGAACACGATGTTGACCGCCGCGACGACAGCCCTGGCAGACGTGCGATTGCGTACGCCGGTCGCGCCGGGACGAACCCGCCAACTCCAAGTGGTACTGCAGGAACACGCCCTGAGCCTGTCCTCGCGGATCGTGGAGTCCGATGACGCGGCTACCGAGGGTGGTTGGCTGACCCATTGCACCGCGGTGGCCGACGTCGACGACGACACCGCCGTGCCGGTCTTCGCACTGCCGACCGTGCAGCAACGCTGCACGGAGGTACTGCCCTCGACTCACGTCACCGATACTCTGGAATCGCTCGGGGTCGCCGCCATGGGATTCGAGTGGCAGATCCTGGAACTGCGTTGTGGGGAAGGGGAATTGCTGGCGCAGGTCAATGCGGAGCCGGACGGATCGGTGCCGTCGACCTGGGCTGGACTCCTCGATGCCGCAACATCGACGGCTTCGGTCCTGTTCAGCGACGCGGGACGGCTGAAGATGCCGGCACGTATCGAGCGGGTAGCCGTGCACGGCCCACCTTGCAGTCAGGCACTGCTGTACGTGCGACGGCGCGCAGCAGACGTGATCACCGATGTGGTGATCACCGATCTCGCCGGTACCGTCCTGGCCTCGATGACCGGCTTGGGCTTCGAAGATCTTGAGCGGTCCGGAGAACGTGAATCCGCCTTGGTCCACCGATTGGCGTGGCACCCGACACCGTGGACCGACGCCGATCGCCCCACCGACGTCACCCTGATCGGCGGCACCGACGAGACACGGGCATGGTGTACCCGCGACCTGGCCGCTGCCGGTGTGCCCACCCACAGCGTCGCGGACCCGGCAGAGCTGCCGTCGAGCGACGTGCGACTGGGTTCCGGAACCGTCGTCCTGGTGTTGACGGAACCGCAGGATGACGCCGACGTATCCATCGACTTGGTCTTGCGAACGCTGCAGTACCTGGCGGGACAGAACTCGGGCACGCGACTGTGGGCGCTCACCCGCAACGTTCACGAAGGCTCCGACATCGAGCAGGCGCCGCTGTGGGGAATCTCCCGCGTGGCCGCCGCCGAGCACCCGCAGCTCTGGGGCGGTGTCCTCGACGTTTCCGCTGAGCGGTCCGAACCGCCGAGCCTGCCCGTGCCCGTCCTCGGCTCCCTGGCGGGACACGGGGTCGTCGTGGTACGCGAGGGCATCGCTTACACAGCGCGTCTGGCCACGGCTCCGTGCGTCGGTGAACCGATGCGGTGTTCGCCGGGAGGTACGTACCTCATCACGGGGGGTACCGGCGCGCTCGGACGGCAGATGGCACACCGGTTGGTCGATCTCGGTGCCCGGCGCCTGGTGCTCGTGTCACGCTCGGGCATTCCGGACCGGGCAACAGCGGATTCCACAACCGACCACGAGGTTGCGCAAACCGTCCGATCGCTCGAGGAACGTGGCGTGTATGTCCGCGGGGCCGCCATCGATGTCGGCGCTCCCGGAGCTGCAGACGCCCTGCGATTCGCATTGCAGGACCTGCCGCCGGTGCTCGGGGTGGTGCATGCCGCCGGTATCGAAACCGGTGCACTGCTCACCGAGACAACGCTTGCTCAGGTCAAGGCCGCCATGCACGCGAAGGTCGCCGGCGCGCGGATCCTCGACGAGGTGTTCCCGCCGGGCACGCTGGACTGGATGGTGTTGTTCTCCTCCTGTGGTTATCTCACCGGTTTTCCGGGGCAGGGCGCGTACGCCTGCGGAAACGCGTATCTCGATGCGTTCGCCCGGCAACGACGCGCCCGCGGCGACCGAACCATCAGTGTCGCGTGGACGGCGTGGCGTGGTCTGGGCATGGGATCCACCTCCGGATTCGTCGCCGCGCAGCTGGAGTCCATGGGCATGCGAACCATCAGCGCCGACGATGCGATGTGGGCACTGGACCTGGCGATGCGCGATGACCAGGCCAACTCGGTGGTGCTGCCGGTCACTCCGGTCGCAGCATCGGTGGCGATGCTGGCCGACATCGCACCCGAGGAATCCGACGTCGTCGATTCGCTCGATCCGGTGCTGACGGGCTTGCCCGAGGACCCCATCGAGGCGTCCGACTGGGTGGCGGACCGGGTGCGTACGGCAGTCGCGAGCCAACTCGGTCTACCCGAGGACGGCATCGACCCCCACCTCCCGCTGGTCGAAATGGGCGTCGACTCGATCATGACCGTGGCCGTGCGACGACGACTGGAAAAGCAGATCGGACGGACGCTGTCGCCGACGCTGCTGTGGGAGCATCCGACGGCCGCCGCGGTGACGAAGAAGATCCTCGAACTGCTCGGCTGACCCGGTCCGCTCTTCGATGAAGCGCCGGCGTCAGCCATGCCGCATCATTCGATGCCGCGGCGGACGGAGCTGCTTAGGCCAGGGCGAGGAACAGTTTTTCCAGTTCTTCCTCGGTGAACGGGGCTTTTCCGCCCTCGGATCCGGCGCTCAGGCATTCGCGAAGCCCACTGGCGACGATCTTGAAGCCTGCCCGATCCAACGCGCGCGAGACCGCGGCGAGCTGGGTGACGACCTCCCTGCAGTCCCGGCCGCTTTCGATCATCGCGATCACACCGGCAAGCTGGCCTTGGGCACGGCGCAGCCGGTTCAGTATCGCTTTGACGTTCTCGTCGTCACCAACCACCTCAGGTCCTCTCCCCACGCAACTCGTTATACCCGCAAGGGTATCCCAACAGCGGGGTGTGCCCGCCGAATTCCACGGTGGGCGATCAGGGACGGCACCCGAGCTTCTGGCAGATCCGACCATGCGGTCACCGACGGGGACCCGCGCCCAGTGATACGTAACCGGCGTTCACGATTCGGTATCGGTCCGCACACAACCGTTGGCAACGGCAGCACCCGCACGGAATATAGAGAGATGCTAAGTATTCGCAAGTTCGTGGGATCGATGTTCGTAGCGACGGCCGCAACGGTGATCGCGGCGGCCCCGACAGGCGTGATGCTGATGACCGGTTCGGGGGGCAGTTCCGCCGTCGCCCAGCCGCACGGCGCCGGTGGCCCGGACGGCAACGGGGGCGGAGGCGGCTGCGGCCGCGACGCCGGTTGGCAGGGCTGCGGCGGCTTCGTTCCCGGCCAGGGCGGCTACGGGCACGGCTGCTTCCACGGCATCTGCGGCAGCTGGGACGGCGCGCGCGGCTGGTTCAGCGGCTAACCCAGCAGCGACCGCACCACCGCATCGGCGAGCAGCCGGCCACGATCGGTCAGGACCAGCCGCTCGCCGTCGCTGCTCAGCAGCCCGTCGCCGACGGCCACCTCGGCGCGCGCCCGTTCACCGGGATCCAGCACCGCCGACGCCAGCCCCTCGCGGGTCCGCAGCCGCAGCATGACGTCCTCGGTGTGCCGATCGGCGGCGGACAACTCCTCGAAACCCGCGACCGGCAAGGAACCGTCGGCGATCAGCTGCGCATAGGTGTTGGGGTGCTTGACATTCCACCACCGCAGCGCGCCGTCGTAACTGTGTGCGCCCGGCCCTGCACCCCACCACCGGCCACCGTTCCAGTAACCCAGGTTGTGTCGGCAGGCGGCACCGGGACGACTCCAATTGGAGACCTCGTACCAGTCCATCCCGGCCGCCCGCAGCCGAGCGTCGACCAATTCGTAGCGGTGCGCCAGCACATCGCCGTCGGGCGAGGGCAGTTCACCGCGCCGTACCCGGCGGGCCAGCGCGGTGCCGTCCTCCACGATCAAGCTGTAGGCCGAGACGTGGTCTGCGCCGGCCTCCAGCGCGGCGTCGACCGAACGCACGAGGTCGTCGTCGGTCTCACCGGGGGTGCCGTAGATCAGGTCGATGTTGAGGTGCTCGAAGCCCGCGGCCCGCGCTTCACGGGCGGCGGCCACCGGCCGGCCCGGTGAGTGGATGCGGTCCAGGGCGGCCAGCACCCGCGGCGACACCGACTGCATACCCAGCGACACCCGGGTGTAGCCGGCCGCCCGGATCGCCTCGAAGAACTCCGGCGACGTCGACTCCGGATTGGCTTCGGTGGTCACTTCGGCGTCGTCGGCCAGGCCGAAGTGCCGGCGCACCAGGTCCAGCACCCGGACCAGCCTCGCCGCGCCCAACAGTGACGGCGTCCCGCCGCCCACGAAGACCGTGTCGGCCCGCGGACCGCCCAGCCGGGCGGCGGCCAATTCCAGTTCCCCGGCCAATGCGGCCACCCAGGCGTCCGGGTTCACGCCGCCCAATTCCGCCGGGGTGTAGGTGTTGAAGTCGCAGTAGCCGCACCGGGCGAAACAGAACGGCACGTGCACATACACCCCGAACGGGGCGTCCTGGCCGGGCCGCGACGGCCCCACCGGGGGCAGTGCTACCGCAGTGGGGGTGGGGGTCATGGGGCCCGATCATCCCACGGCGGTGCGATCCGCGCCGTGCGTCCGCGGTTCAGTCGGCCTGCGCGACGGGTCTCTCGGCGTTGTCGTAGAGCTCGGTGACGTAGTGCGTCAGCGAACCGATCGGCGCCGAGTCGGACCCGACGCCGCGGGCCGCACACGCCGACCACGCACCCGGTCCCCGATTGGCCAGGATGCGGTTGGCCACCGCGATCTGTTGCTGCTGGGTGGCCTGCGAGGGCAACCCGTCCCCGCCGTTGGCGCGCCAGTCCTCGGCGCTGATCCCCAATCCGCCGTACGCCCCGTTACCGGTATCGGCCGACCAGTCTCCCCCGGACTCGCAGGAGGCGATGGCGTCCCAGTCGATGCGGTCGGCATAGGCATCACCGGCCGAATGGGCGGCGCCGATCAGCAGGACACCGGTCGCCACCGCTGTGAATTTCCTCATACCAACTCCACCTTGCTCGCCAGCCAACGCCCGTCGACCTTGTCCATCGTCAACCGGATCCGGCTGCGATCGAGCACGGGTTCGGGGTTGTCCGCATTACGCACGGCCTGGTTGACCAGCAGCACGATCACCGCGTGGTCGCGGCCGGCGGACTTCACCACCGCTTCGGCGATGTCGCCGCGCGCGGTCACCCGATTGTCGATCAGTTGCCGACGCAGCTTCACCCCGGCGCGGGTGTTCATCGTCCGAAGCTGGCCGGTCGCGCCGTCGGAGATCTGCGCGAAGTCGCGATCGATGTCGTCGGCGTCGATGTTGCTCAGCCGCAACACATATGCCTCGGCGACGGCCAGCGCCTGCTCACCGGCGAGATGGGTCTGATAGTGCCCGACCGCCAGCCACCCGCCGCCGCTCACGAGGGCGATCAGCGTCGTGATCCCCAGCCAGCGCCGCAACGTGGCACGACCGTTGGCCCGCCGTGGCGGATCGGTCACCGGCGGTGGTTCCCACACCGGTTCCCACCCGAAGTCGACGACACTCATCTGTCCCACCCGCCTTCCGATCGGCTTTTCGTTGACGGTGGCCCGCCGTCAGGCGCACCGCCCCGAGCCGTTCCGTTCCGTTCCCCCGGTCCGACCGCCGCGGCAGTCGGGCCCCAGATGAGTTTTGCTCACGCTGATCACAACTTTGCGCCGGTAGGGAAGATTTTCGGTATCCATGGCATAATCGCCGGTGTGACCGCCGCCTACTGCACCGCATCCGGGGTTGCCCTGGTGGCCCGGCGGCATATCGATCTCAAGCGTGTTTGCAGCTGTCGCTGTCTGCCTTGATGTCGTAGGACCGCCCACCTGTATTTTCCAGCTGGCCGCCGGATCTGCGTCGCCGGACAGTCGCCGGTGAACTGCGCGCAATCCCGCCAGCTCCTTTTACAAAGGAGAATCGATGACCGCCACCCCGACTGCTCCGCCGGCCAAAGCCAAGCCCAAGCGCAGCGAAGCCCAGTGGGCGCTCGGTGAGACCGAACCGGTCAACCACAACGAGCAGTTCAAGCAAGAGGACCCGGCCCTCAACGTGCGGGCCCGCATCGTCGACGTCTATTCCAAGCAGGGCTTCGACTCGATCGCCAAGGACGACCTGCGCGGCCGTTTCCGCTGGATGGGCCTCTACACCCAGCGCGAGCAGGGCTACGACGGCACCTTCACCGGCGACGAGAACGCCGACCTGCTGGAAGCCAAGTACTTCATGATGCGGGTGCGCTGCGACGGCAAGCCGCTGTCCGCGGAGGCGATGCGGACCCTCGGTCAGATCTCGGTCGACTTCGCGCGCAACACCGCCGACATCTCCGACCGCAACAACCTGCAGTACCACTGGATCGAGATCGAGAAGGTTCCCGAGATCTGGGACCGCCTGGATGCGGTCGGCCTGCAGACCACCGAGGCCTGCGGCGACTGCCCGCGCGGCATGCTCGGTTCACCGCTGGCCGGCGAGTCCCTCGACGAGGTGCTCGACCCGTCCCCCGCCCTGGACGAGATCGTCCGCCGCTACATCGGCAACCCCGAGTACGCCAACCTGCCGCGCAAGTTCAAGACCGCGGTCTCGGGCCTGCCCGACGTGGCGCACGAGATCAACGACGTCTCGTTCGTCGGCGTCAACCACCCCGAGCACGGCCCGGGCCTGGACCTGTGGGTCGGCGGCGGGCTGTCCACCAACCCGATGCTGGCCCAGCGCCTCGGCGCCTGGGTGCCGCTGGACGAGGTGCCCGACGTCTGGGAAGCGGTCACCGCGCTGTTCCGGGACTACGGTTACCGCCGGCTGCGGTCCAAGGCCCGGCTGAAATTCCTGGTCAAGGACTGGGGGCCGGAGAAGTTCCGCGAAGTCCTCGAGACCGAATACCTCAAGCGCCCGCTGATCGACGGACCGGCGCCGGCGCAGCCCACCGCCACCATCGATCACGTCGGGGTGCAGAAGACCCGCAACGGCCACAACGCGGTCGGGGTGGCCCCGATCTCCGGTCGGGTCAACGGTGAGATTCTGCTCAAGGTCGCCGAGCTGATGGAGCAGGTGGGCTCGGACCGGGCCCGCTTCACCCCCTACCAGAAGCTGGTCATCCTCGACGTGCCCGACGAGAAGCTCGACGGACTGCTCGCCGAGCTGGACGCACTGGGCCTGCCGGCCAACCCGTCGCCGTGGCGGCGCAACCTGATGGCCTGCACCGGGCTGGAGTACTGCAAGCTGTCGTTCGTCGAGACCCGGGTGCGCGCACAGAGCCTGGTCCCCGAACTCGAGCAGCGCCTCGACGACCTCAACGCGCTGCTGGACGTGCCGGTCACGGTCAACATCAACGGGTGCCCCAACTCCTGCGCCCGCATTCAGGTGGCCGACCTCGGGTTCAAGGGCCAGATGGTCGACGACGGCAACGGCAATTCGGTCCCCGGCTTCCAGGTGCTCCTCGGCGGCAGCCTCGGCGCCGACAGCGGGTTCGGCCGCAAACTACGCCAGCACAAGGTGTACAGCGCCGAACTGGGCGACTACATCGAGCGGGTGGTGCGCAACTTCATCAAGCAGCGCAACGCCGGTGAGCGTTTTGCGCAGTGGGCGGTGCGGGCCGAGGAGGACGACCTGCGATGAGGGCCCACAGCGAAGACGAGCTGCGGGCACTGGCCGCCCAGGGGGCGGCCGAGCTCGACGGGGCCGGCGCCACCGAACTGCTGGAGTGGACGAACGAGCACTTCGGCGGGGTCAACGGCCCGCGCGGCGGTGCCACCTGCAACTACGTGGTGGCCTCCAACATGGCAGACGCGGTGCTGGTGGACTTGGCGGCCAAGGTCCGCGCCGGGGTGCCGGTGCTGTTCCTCGACACCGGTTACCACTTCGCCGAGACCATCGGTACCCGCGACGCGGTCGAGGCGATGTATGACATCCAGTTGGTCAACGTCGCCCCGGAGCAGACCGTGGCCCAGCAGGACGCCGCCCACGGCAAGGACCTGTTCTCCTCCAATGCGGCCCTGTGCTGCAAACTGCGCAAGGTCGAGCCCCTGGCCCGCACGCTGCGCGGTTATTCGGCATGGGTGACCGGGTTGCGTCGGGTGGAGGCGCCGACCCGCGCCAACGCTCCGTTGATCAGCTTCGACGAGCAGTTCGGGCTGGTGAAGGTCAACCCGATCGCGGCGTGGAGCGACGACGAGTTCAACGCCTACATCGCCGACAACAACGTGCTGGTCAACCCGCTGGTCGACGAGGGGTACCCGTCCATCGGTTGCGCGCCGTGCACGGCGAAGCCGGCGGAGGGCGCCGACCCGCGCAGTGGACGCTGGGCCGGCCTGGCCAAGACCGAATGCGGGCTGCACGCCTCGTGACCACCACCCTGGTGCTGACCGCGCACGGCAGCCGGGATCCGCGTTCGGCCGCCAACACGCACGCGATCGCGGGACATCTGCGTCGGGTGGCACCGGAGTACGACGTGTGGGTGGCGTTCTGCGAACACAGCACCCCGAACCTGCGCGACGTGCTTCGCGACGTCGGTGACGACGCCGTGGTCGTCCCGTTCCTGCTGGCCAGCGCCTACCACGCGAGGGTCGACATCCCGGCGGTGATCGCCGAGTCCGGCGCCGCGGTGCAGATTGCCCCCACGCTCGGCGAGGACGACCGGCTGGTGCAGGTGCTCGGCGAGCGCCTGACGGCCGCCGGTGCGTCGCGGTTCGACCCCGAACTCGGCGTGGTGGTGGCGGCGGTGGGTTCCTCGCACGCCGCGGCCAATGCCCGTACCGCACGGATCGCGGCCCCGCTGTCCCACGGAACACGTTGGGCGGGCGTGGAAGTCGCGTTCGCCACCCAGGGACCGCAGCCGTCGCTACCGGAAGCCGTCGACCGTCTGCGTGCGCGCGGCGCGACCCGGCTGATGATCGCCCCGTGGTTCCTGGCGCACGGCCGGATCACCGACGGTATCGCCGGCTACGCGGCTCGGAACGGCATCGCGATGGCCGAACCGCTGGGCGCGCACCGGTTGGTGGCGGCGACGGTGCTCGACCGGGTGGAAGCGGCACTCGCCGCCGCCCGGATCGCCGCCGCCTGACCGACCGCGAGATCCCGCTGACGCGGCGCGCTACTCGAACCAATCCTGCGTGAAGCCGATCTCGCGAGCAGATCTCTAGGCCGGCGCCGGCTCCACGTCCGCCAGCGGCGGCACCCGGGTGGCTCGCACGTAGACGGTGTCACCCTCGGCCAGCTTGAGCGCTTCGGCGTCGCCGCGGGTGATCTGCGCGATGAACGGCACCTTGGTGGCGGCGTCGGTCAGCTCGACCCGGACCTCGAAACCGAGCGCTACCACCCGCTCGACGACGGCACGGACCACGCCGACCGCGTCGGCGCCGTCGGCCGCGGCGACCGCCATGTCGGGGGTGCGTCCGACCCGGATGTCATGCGGGCGGACCAGGGCGCCGTTGAGTGAGGAGACCGCCCCCAGGAACGACATCACGAACGCGTTCGCCGGGGCGTCGTAGACCTCGGTCGGGGTGCCCAACTGCTCGATGCGCCCCTGGTTGAGCACGGCGATGCGGTCGGCGACGTCGAGGGCCTCGGCCTGGTCGTGGGTGACCAGCACGGTGGTGACGTGCACCTCGTCGTGCAGGCGACGCAGCCAGGCCCGAAGGTCTTCACGGACCTTGGCGTCCAGCGCGCCGAACGGCTCGTCGAGCAGCAGCACCTTGGGGTCCACCGCCAACGCTCGCGCCAGCGCCATCCGCTGACGCTGGCCGCCGGAGAGCTGGTTCGGGTAACGCGTCTGAAAACCGCTGAGCCCCACCACTTCCAGCAGGTTGTCGACCTTCTCCTTGATTTCAGCCTTGGGCCGCTTGCGGATCTTCAACCCGAACGCCACGTTGTCGCGGACCGTCATGTGCTTGAACGCCGCGTAGTGCTGGAAGACGAACCCGATGCCCCGGCGCTGCGGCGAGATGCCGGTGACGTCGACGCCGTTGATGGTGACGGTGCCGCTGTCCGGGTGGTCCAGGCCGGCGATCGCGCGCAGCAACGTCGACTTCCCCGAACCACTGGGTCCCAGCAGCGCCGTCAGCGAACCGGCGGGCACCTCGAAGTCGACGTTGTCCAGTGCGACGAAGTCGCCGTAACGCTTGTTCGCTCCGCGCACCGAGATTGCGTTGCTCATTTGTCTCCCTTTCCGGCCCGCCGCATATCGAGCACCACCTGAACGATCAGAACCAGCACCGATACCGACATCAGCAATGTGGACAAGGCGTAGGCGCCGTATTCGGCACCGCGGTTGTAGCGGTCGGACACCAGCAGCGTCAGCGTCTGCGACTTGCCGGGCAGATTGGACGACACGATCAGCACCGCCCCGTACTCACCCAGGGTCCGGGCCACGGTCAGCACGATCCCGTAGGTCAGCCCCCAGCGAATGGAGGGCAGCGTGATCCGCCAGAACGTCTGCCAGGCGTTGGAACCCAGCGTCGCCGCCGCTTCCTCCATGTCAGTGCCCAGTTCGTGCAGCACCGGTTCGACTTCCCTGATCACGAAGGGCAGGGTGACGAAGATGCTGGCCAAGACGATCCCGGGCAGTCCGAAGATGATCTTGATGCCCCAGTCGTTCTCCACGAAGCCCAGCAGTCCGGCCGACCCCCACAGCACGATCAGCGCCACACCGACGATCACGGGCGAGACCGCGAACGGCAGATCGATGACCGCCTGCAGCACACCCTTGCCGCGAAACTTGCTGCGGGCCAGCACCAACGCCGTGGGGATACCGAAGACGACGTTGAGCGGAACCACGATCGCGACCACCAGCAGCGACAACTGCAGTGCCGAGATCGCCGCCGGGGTGGAGATATAGGCGAAGAACTGTCCCAGACCCGGCTCGAAACTGCGCCACAGGATCAACGACACCGGGACGATCAACAGCAGCCCCAGATAGGTCACCGCCAGGAAGCGGAACAGGTAGCGGATTGCCGGCGACGACGTCATGTCAGGAGTTCTCCTGCCGCTTGGTCACCCGTGCCCCCACCACCCGCAACCCGAGCAGGACCAGGAAGGAGATCGCCAGCAGTACCAGGGAGATCGCCGCGGCACCGGTGCGGTCGTCGTTCTCGATCAGGGTGCGGATCCACTGCGAGGACACCTCGGTCTTGCCGGGCACCGCGCCGCCGATCAACACCACCGAACCGAATTCGCCGATAGCCCGCGAGAACGCCAGCCCTGCTCCGGTCAACAGCGCCGGCAGCAGCGACGGCAGCACCACCACGCGGAAGATCGTCGGGCCCGAGGCGCCCAGCGATGCGGCGGCCTCTTCCACTTCGCGGTCGATCTCCAGCAGCACGGGCTGTACCGCGCGCACCACGAACGGCAGCGTGACGAACGCCAGGGCCAATCCCACGCCCCAGGCGGTGTGCTGCAGGTGCACGTTCACCGGGCTGGCGGGCCCGTACAGCGCGAGCATCACCAGGCTGGCGACGATGGTGGGCAGCGCGAAGGGCAGATCGATGATCACATCGATGAAGCGCTTGCCGACGAAGTCGTCGCGCACCAGTACCCAGGCGATCAACAGGCCGAACACCACATTGACCACGGTGACCCCGACCGCGATCGTCAACGTCACCCGGAACGACTGCAGCGCGGCGTGCGAGGTGACCGCCAACTGGAATGCCTTCCAGCCTCCGCCGCCGGCCTGCCAGGTGATCGCGGCCAGCGGCGCCAAGACGATCAGGGACAGCCACACGACCGCGGCACCCACCCGCAGCGAGGCACCCTCGCGGCGCAGCCCCGAAGAGACCGGCGGCCCGCCTTCACCGGACCGGGTCGCTTCGGTCACCACCACCTCGCTCATCCGGTGGCCTGGGTGTAGAGCTTGGTGATGGCGCCGTTCTCCTTGTCGAACAGGCTGTCGTCGACGACATCCCAGCCGCCGAGATCGGCGATCGTCCACAGCTTGTCCGGGTCCGGGAACACCGGCCGGTACTCGGCGGCGATGCTCGGATCGGCGGGGCGGAAGCCGGCTTCGGCCCAGAGTCGTTGCGCGGTGGCCGTGTACTGGAAGTTCTTGAACGCGGTGACGGTGTCCAGATTCCGGCTGTCCGTCACCACCGCCAGCGGGTTCTCGATCTTGAAGGTCTGCGATGGGTTGATGTGCTCCACCGGCTTGCCCTTGCGCTCGACCGCGATGGCCTCGTTCTCGTAGCTGATCAACACGTCCCCGCTGCCCTGCAGGAATACGTCGGTGGCTTCGCGTCCGGAACCGGGGCGCAGTTTGAAATGGTCACCGACCAGCTTGTCGATGAAATCCAGGCCGGCCTGCGGGTCCTTGCCGCCGGCACTCTTGACCGCGTACGGGGCCAGCAGGTTCCACTTGGCCGATCCCGAGCTCAGCGGGCTGGGGCTGATCACCTCGACCCCGGGCCGCAGCAGGTCGTCCCAGTCCTTGATGCGTTTGGGGTTGCCCTGCCGCACCACCAGGGTCACCACCGAGCCGAACGGGATGCCCTTGGTGACGTCGGCGTTCCAGTCCTCGGCCACTTTGCCCGCCTTCACCAGGCGAGTGACGTCGGGTTCCACCGAGAAGTTCACGATGTCCGCAGGTTTGCCGTTGGCGACACCACGCGACTGGTCGCCCGAGGCGCCGTAGGAGGTGACGACCTGGACGTCGGCACCCGCCTCGGTGTCGTAGAAGGCCGGAATCACCTTGCTCCAGCCGGGCTCGGGAACCGCGTAGGCGACCAGCGTCAACGTGGTGTGCGCATCCGAACGCTCGGCGCCCCCGACCACATCACTGGGACCGCCTCCACACCCGGCAAGCGTGGTGGCCGCCATGGCGGCGGCCAGTGCCAGCGCGACTCTGCGCGCAATGGTGTTGGGCATTGGTGACCTTTCCGGGCGAAACCGTATGGACGTCGGCAAGAATGCGTGTCCGTCGGATCGCGAAAGGCGTTGGCTGCTACAGATCGTGCGTCAACAATGACGACAGCGCTGCGCCGACGGGTGCAGGATCAGCGACAACAGTGCACGTCGGCCACAGCGGAAGTAGTCACGGTGTGCATCGGGAACGCCACCAGGGGGCGCCGCCGGTCACCGGTCGCTGCGAACATGCGGGGAAGCATAACAGAGGTCGGCCGCCTCCCCCGAGGCCGCGCGGTCAGCGGGTCAGCAGCCAGCTGATGATCACCAGGGCCATCAAGCCGACCAAGGCCAGGGTCACCTGTGAACGCGGCATCAGGGCGCTCCACCGTTGCGACCGGGACGAAAGCGGTCCCGCACTTTGATTCCCTCCCCGAGCATCGCGTCCAGCGCGCACGCCAGACCGTAGGCCAGCAGCAGCACCACCGGCATCACCACTGCGGTCTGCACGACGAATCCGAGCCCGGAGAGCCACAGCTCGACACCGTCCCACCAGCGCAGGAAGCCAACCACCCCGCCTACCTTAGCGGTGATCGCGAGCATGGCGAAGCCGGGCGAGGCGGGTCACCGCCATCAACCCAGCGGTGATCGCGAGCGCGGCGAAGCCGGGCGAGGCTCGCCGGCGTCGACCGATTCGGGTAGACGTGACGGCAAGAGTCCAGCGATGATGGCCGCATGGACCTGCACACCCCACCGGGCGATGCACCCGCCAAGACATCAGCGACGCACAGCGGCGCAACGGCAGCGACCGAGACCGCCATCCCGCCGGTGCCGCCGCTGTCCGCGACGGCACCGGTCCCCTATGCCGCGGCGACCAATCAGGTACGGAATCCGTTTCCGCCGATCGCCGACTACGCGTTCCTGTCCGACTGCGAGAACACCTGCTTGATCTCCGCGGCCGGTTCGGTGGAGTGGATGTGCGTTCCGCGCCCGGATTCCCCCAGTGTCTTCGGTGCACTCTTAGACCGCAGCGCCGGGCACTTCCGGCTCGGGCCCTACGGGGTGTCGGTGCCGGCGGCACGCCGCTACCTGCCCGGCAGTCCGATCATGGAGACCACCTGGCAGACCCACACCGGTTGGCTGATCGTGCGCGACGCGCTGGTGATGGGCAAGTGGCACGACATCGAGGCACGGTCTCAGACCCATCGGCGGACTCCCACCGATTGGGATGCCGAGCACATCCTGCTGCGCACGGTGCGGTGCGTCAGCGGCACCGTCGAATTGACCATGAGCTGTGAGCCGGCCTTCGACTATCACCGCACCAGTGCCACCTGGGAGTACTCCGCCAACGCCTACGGCGAGGCGATCGCCCGTGCCCGCCACAATCCGGACTCGCATCCGACACTGCGGTTGACGACGAACCTGCGGCTGGGCCTGGAGGGCCGCGAAGCCCGGGCCCGTACCCGGCTGACCGAGGGCGACGACGTCTTCGTCGCGTTGAGCTGGTCGAGGCATCCGGCACCGCAGAGCTATGCCGAAGCCGCCGACAAGATGTGGAACACCACCGAGTGCTGGCGGCAGTGGATCAACATCGGCAATTTCCCGGACCATCCGTGGCGGGTGTATCTGCAGCGCAGCGCGCTGACGTTGAAGGGACTGACCTATTCGCCGACCGGCGCGCTGCTGGCTGCACCCACCACATCCCTGCCGGAAACCCCTCAGGGGGAACGGAATTGGGACTACCGGTACAGCTGGGTGCGCGATTCGGCGTTCACCCTGTGGGGTCTGTACACGTTGGGGTTGGACCGCGAGGCCGACGACTTCTTCTCGTTCATCGCCGACGTGTCGGGTGTCAACAACGGACAGCAGCATCCCCTGCAGGTGATGTACGGGGTCGGCGGGGAACACGAGCTGGCCGAGCAGGAATTGGATCACCTGTCCGGCTATGACAACGCTCGACCGGTCCGGATCGGCAACGGCGCGTTCAACCAGGAACAGCACGACATCTGGGGCACCATGCTCGACTCGGTGTACCTGCACGCGAGATCCCGCGAGCAGATCCCCGAAACCCTGTGGCCGGTGCTCAAACGCCAGGTGGAGGAGGCCATCAAACACTGGCGCGAACCCGACCGCGGCATCTGGGAGGTGCGCGGCGAGCCGAAGCATTTCACGTCGTCGAAGGTGATGTGCTGGGTGGCGCTGGACCGCGGGTCGAAGCTCGCCGAATTGCAGGGCGAGGTGTCCTATGCCAAGCAGTGGCGGGCGATCGCCGAGGAGATCAAGGCCGACGTGCTGGAGCATGGGGTCGATTCTCGCGGGGTGCTGACCCAGGCATACGGCACCGATGCGCTCGACGCCTCGTTGCTGCTGGTGGTGCTGACCCGGTTCCTGCCGGCCGACGACCCGCGGGTGCGCGCCACGGTGATGGCGATCGCCGACGAACTCACCGAGGACGGCCTGGTACTGCGGTACCGCACCGAGGAGACCGACGACGGTCTGTCCGGGGCCGAAGGCGCCTTCACGATCTGCTCGTTCTGGCTGGTTTCGGCGTTGGTGGAGATCGGCGAGATCAGCCGGGCCAAGCATCTGTGCGAGCGACTGTTGTCGTTCGCCAGCCCGCTGCACCTCTACGCCGAGGAGATCGAACCCCGTACCGGGCGGCACCTGGGCAACTTCCCGCAGGCGTTCACCCACCTGGCGCTGATCAACGCGGTCGTCCACGTGATCCGCGCCGAGGAAGAAGCCGATTCCACCGGAGGTTTCCAGCCCGCGAATGCGCCGATGTAGCACCAGCGCGTTGGCGTTCGGCGGGGTTTAGCCGGTCAGGCTGCGAACCTTGTCCAGCATCGCCCGGGCCAGGTCGGCCGCGGTGGTGTCCCCGGCGGGCGGTACCGCCGATTCGTCGTCCTCATCGGCGAACCAGAACACGTCGACGTCGACGATGCAGTTCACCCGTACCGCCAGCGCCCGCGAAACCCGCAGTCCCGCATCGCCGTCCACCGTGGTGTGCACGACGGCGGTGAGCACGGTGCCGTCGTTGGCGACGTCGGTGACCTCCCCGGACGTCTCGTCATCCGCTCCGCCGTCGCGGATCACCACAGCCCCGTCGCAACTGCCCCACCGGCGCGCGAACTCCTCGAAGAGCGCGTCGGCGTCGGCCGCACTGCCCAACGCGATCACCGCCTCGGCCACACCGGTCAGCGGCGAGTCCTCGCTGGTGCTGTCCCAGAACTCGTGCGCCACGTCGCGCACTCCGCCGGAGCTGTAGACCTCGCGCTGGCCCCCGACCGCGGCACCGATGCAGTCGTGCGGTTCGGCCGATTCCCAGCCGTCGGGTAGTTCGTCGAGACCGCCGAAGCGCGGCGGCAGGGAGGGATCACTGCGGAAGGGTTGGCCGGCGAGCTTCGACAACTCGGCGTCGTCGAGCAGCACCTGCCGCACCGCCATCCCGGTCACCGGGGTCGGCGCCAGATCGGGTGCGGGCCGGACGGCTCCGGTGACCACCGTGGTGCATCCGCCGACGGGCAGCACGACCGCCAGCGCACCCGCTGCGACCGCTACTGCCCGGGCGATCACTGCTTCTTGGCCTTGTCCCCGGCGGCATCGGTGGACAACGCCGCCACGAACGCCTCCTGCGGCACGTCGACGCGCCCGATGGTCTTCATCCGCTTCTTGCCCTCTTTCTGCTTTTCCAGCAGTTTGCGCTTGCGGGTGATGTCACCGCCGTAGCACTTCGACAGCACGTCCTTGCGGATGGCCCGAATGTTTTCCCGGGCAATGATCTTCGATCCGATCGCGGCCTGCACCGGCACTTCGAACTGCTGGCGCGGGATCAATTCCTTGAGCTTGGTGGTCATCTTGTTGCCGTAGGCCGAAGCCGAGTCCTTGTGCACGATCGCACTGAAGGCGTCCACCGCCTCGCCCTGCAACAGGATGTCGACCTTGACCAGGTCGGCCTCCTGCTCCCCGGCCTCCTCGTAGTCCAGGCTGGCGTAGCCGCGGGTGCGCGACTTCAGCGAATCGAAGAAGTCGAAGATGATCTCGCCCAACGGCATCGTGTAGCGCAGTTCCACGCGCTCCGGCGAGAGGTAGTCCATGCCGCCCAGTTCGCCGCGCCGAGACTGGCACAGTTCCATGATGGTGCCGACGAATTCACTCGGCGCGATCACGGTGGTCTTGACGACCGGTTCGAAGACGGTGCGGATCTTGCCTTCCGGCCAGTCCGACGGGTTGGTGACGACGATCTCGCTGCCATCCTCGGCGATCACCCGGTAGACCACGTTGGGCGAGGTGGAGATCAGGTCCAGGTCGAACTCGCGTTCCAGGCGCTCCCGGGTGATCTCCATGTGCAGCAGGCCCAGGAAGCCACACCGGAAGCCGAAGCCCAACGCCACCGAGGTCTCCGGCTCGTAGGTCAACGCGGCGTCGTTGAGCTGCAACTTGTCCAGGGCATCACGCAGGTTCGGGTAGTCCGACCCGTCCACCGGGTACAGCCCGGAATAGACCATCGGTTTGGGCTCGCGGTAGCCGGTCAGCGCCTCGGCCGCACCGCCGCGCGCGGTGGTGACGGTGTCGCCGACCTTCGATTGCCGCACGTCTTTCACACCGGTGATCAGGTAGCCGACCTCGCCGACGCCGAGTCCCCTGGCCGCCTTGGGTTCCGGGGAGACGATCCCGACCTCGAGCAGTTCATGGGTGGCGCCGGTGGACATCATCGCGATCTTCTCGCGCGGGGTGATCTTGCCGTCGACGACACGGACATAGGTGACCACGCCGCGGTAGATGTCGTAGACGGAGTCGAAGATCATCGCCCGGGTGGGCGCGTCGGCGTCGCCGGTGGGCGCCGGCACGTGCTTGACGACTTCGTCGAGCAGTTCGGCCACGCCCTCGCCGGTCTTGCCCGACACCTTGAGCACGTCGCCGGGTTCGCAGCCGATGATGTGGGCCAGTTCGGCGGCGTAGCGCTCCGGGTCGGCGGCGGGCAGGTCGATCTTGTTCAGTACCGGGATGATGGTCAGGTCGCGGTCCAGCGCCAGATACAGGTTGGCCAGTGTCTGGGCCTCGATGCCCTGGGCGGCGTCGACCAGCAGGATGGCACCCTCGCAGGCCTCCAGTGCGCGCGACACCTCGTAGGTGAAGTCGACGTGGCCGGGGGTGTCGATCAGGTGCAGGACGAACTGCTCGTCGTTGAACGTCCACGGCAGGCGCACGTTCTGCGCCTTGATGGTGATGCCGCGCTCCCGTTCGATGTCCATCCGGTCGAGGTACTGGGCCCGCATCGATCGGTCGTCGACGACGCCGGTGAGCTGCAGCATCCGGTCGGCCAGGGTGGATTTGCCGTGGTCGATGTGAGCGATGATGCAGAAGTTCCGTATCTGCGCCGGCGCGGTGAAGGTCTGGTCGGCGAAACTGCTGATGGGAATCTCCTGGTGAACGGGCGGGTGGTGGTGCCTACTGCCTAGTCAGGGTAGCGAGGCGGGGCCCGCAAAACGAAACCCCCGAAGACGCGTCTTCGGGGGTTTGCGTTTCCGAGCGAAAACTAGACCTCGATAGTCCCGAAGTCGAAGTAACCGAAGATGTCGTTGACACCCTGCTCCAGGAAGTAGCCGACGGCGTCCGCCACGGTGCCACCTTCCAGCGCGGCCTCGATGTTGGCCGACGAGCCCAGCAGATCCTCCGCGGTGATCAAGTCACCGTCGTTCAACACCGCATACAACCCGACGTTGAAGGCGTCGTAGAAGTTGATCGTCGCGCCGTTGAACAGGCCGTAGGCGCCCGGTACCGATGCCACGTTGTCCGGGTTGAAGCCGTAGAGCAACGACAGGAACGCCTCGTTGTCGGTGCTGTCGGGGCTGAGGGTATCGAACGCGCCGTCGGCCTTGACGATGTCGTCGGAGTCGACGCCGGCCAACATCGCCCCGGTCTCGAACAGGAAGTTCATCGACTGGATCTCGCCCGCCAGAATGCTGTTGAAGTCGAATTCGTCGTCCGCCGCCGACGCCAGCGGCGTCAGGGCAATGGCGGCACCGGCCGCCAGACCGGTGAGCACTCCGAACTTACGCATGATCGTTTCCCCCACTATGTATCGCGCTGCAAGCCGACGCCACGATGACGCCCCGCCGACTACTCCCCCAGCAGCATTGCCGTAAAGATGCCTAAATCTAACAGCAGACTGTGAATAGAGTCAAGATTCACTTACTAGCTGGCCAGCGGATCATTTACACCCGCTATCCGCTGGTAGCGGCCGGTGCGGATGGATCGCCCGGCCGTGCCGCGGCCTCCGGCTAGGGAGTTACATCGGCCACACCGAACATGCCGAACAGGTCACTCCAGGCGGTCTGCATCAAGTCGGCTTGCAGGGCCATCAACGCATCCTGGAAGCCACTGGCGCTGACGACGGTCGCCGGGTCGATCAGGTTCGCCAGATCCGCCCCGAGGTCGGTGTCGGGACCGATGCCGGCACCGCTGAGGTCGTCGTAGAGCTGCTGGCCGATGGCCGACTCGTAGCCGCCGTCCCCGAGCCCCTGGTTCACCCCGAGGAGGTGATCCAGTTGCGCCTGCATCAGGGCCTGGCCGACCAGGTCGGCCTCGGTGAACCGGGAGAACGCCCCGTTGAACAGACTGTCCGCCGGGTCGTCGGCGTCGCCCGGAAAGAGCAGTGCGGAATCGGTGAGCCCGAGGCCGCCGTCGGCGGTCGGTTCCAGAGCCCAGGAGTAGATGCTCTGCTGCAGCGCTACGTCGTTGAGGAATTGCTGGTGGTCCAGACCGACCTGCGCGTCGATCAGGTCCTGATGCGGGCCATCGGCGGCACCGACCAGCAGGATGTCACGCTGCGCGACCAGATCGGCGTGGTCACAGATGCCGACGACGGCCAGTGCGCCGACGGATAGTCCCGTGACGGCGACGATTCCGGCGGCTACCCCCCGTCGAAGATCGTTGTGGTAATTCATGATTTTGGTTCCGTTATCGGTAGGGAATCAGAACGCTGAAGCTGCGGCTCGCGCTCGGGCGAGCGATCTCGTCGTCACCAAACGGGCCTCCCGGCACTGCACGGTTCCGCCGCTGGGCCACCTGCCGGCGGGAACGGCTATTTCTCGGACCCTACGCCGATGCGGATCTAGGGACAATGCAAGCGGCGCATCAGTTTTCGTAAAGTTTCCTGTCCGACCACCGTTGCGCACGCGGCAACGGAACGCGGCCGCGACGTCAGGTCGCCTATGCTGCGAACATGGCTTCCCCGCGGAAGATCCCATGGCGGACGGTGCAACGATTCGCGGAGAACCTGGTCTTCAACGAGGCCCCACGGTTCATCCGCCAACTCGAACAGACACCGGTGGTGCAACAACGCATCCAACGGGGCATCGAGCAGGGCATCAAGATCGGTCTGGAGGTACTCAGTGGCGGCGCGCCAGGACCCACCCCGGAGATCCCCGCGGGTCGCCCGGTGACCCACCGCAGTACCCCCACCGCGCACCGCGCCCGCCGGATCGCCTACGCCCCCGACCTCAACGGACGTGCCGACCCGGGCGAGATCGTCTGGACCTGGGTGGCCTACGAGGACGAGCCCGACCATGGCAAAGACCGCCCGGTGCTGGTCGTCGGCCGCGACCGCAGCATGCTGCTCGGCCTGATGCTGTCCAGCCGGGAACGGCACGCCGACGACACCAACTGGGTCGGGATCGGGTCGGGTACCTGGGACGACTCCCACCGGCTCAGCTGGGTACGGCTGGATCGGGTGCTCGATGTCCCCGAGGAGTCCATCCGCCGCGAGGGCGCCATCCTGCCCCGGCCGATGTTCGACGCGGTGGCCGCCCGGCTGCGCAGCGAGTATTCGTGGAGCTGATCGCACCGACCGCGCCGGTCCGGCGCGGCTATCCCTGGCTGATGTAGGAGCGCAGCTGCGCGTGCTCGGCCTGCAGTTCTTCCATCCGGGACTTCACGATGTCGCCGATACTGACGATGCCGGCCAACCGGCCGTCTTCGAGCACCGGGATGTGACGCGCCCGGTGCTCGGTCATCAAGATGCTCACGTCGTCGGCGGAGTCGGTCTTGCTGCACGTCGCCACCAGGCGGGTCATGATCGCCGATACCGGTCGGGGCAACAGACTGGCGCCGTGAACCTGCAGTTGGCGCACCACGTCGCGCTCGGAGGCCACGCCCTCCAGACCGCCGGGTCCGATCACCACCATCGCGCCGATGTTGTGTTCGGCCAGACCCGCGATCAACTCCATGACGGTGGCGTCGGGGTGGATGGTCACCACCGCCGCACCCTTGTTTCGCAATACGTCCGCGATCCGCATGAATGCCTCCCGACGTAGTGATCTACTTCACACCAGGCTAGGCCATTTGGGCCGATGCGGGGCGGCCATCCCGAAACTGAGCATTCACGTGGCGCGCGCCCGGTGTTTGTGGCATATGTGACGCCATGACCATCGAGATCACCCTGCTCGGCACCGGAAGCCCGATCCCCGACCCGAACCGGGCCGGCCCCGCCACCCTGGTGCGCGCCGGCGGCCAGCAACTCCTCATCGACTGCGGCCGCGGGGTGCTGCAGCGGCTGGCGGCGGCGGGCGGCTCGGCCAACACCGTCTCGGCGCTGCTGCTGACGCACCTGCACAGCGACCACATCGCCGACCTGGGTGATCTGCTCATCACCCGATGGGTCACCACGTTCGGACCCGACGCCACGCCACTGCCGATCATCGGCCCGCCCGGCACCGCGGAAGTGGTGGAGGCGATGCTGCGGGCGTTCGGCTACGACATCGGCTACCGGATGGCCCACCACGACGACCTGACCGGGCCGCCGCCGGTCGAGGTGTCCGAACACACCACCGGTCAGGTGTGGGACCGCGACGGGGTGCGGATCACCGTGGGCCCCACCGACCACCGCCCGGTGGCGCCGACCATCGGGTTCCGCATCGAACACACCGACGCCGACGGGACCGCGTCGGTGGTACTGGCCGGTGACACCGTGCCCTGCGACAGCCTCGACGAGCTGGCGGCCGGCGCGGGCGCGCTGGTGCACACCGTGATCCGCAAAGACATCGTCGAGGCGTTACCCCAGCAGCGGATCCGGGAGATCTGCGACTACCACTCCTCGGTGGCCGAGGCCGCCGCAACCGCCCGGCGGGCCGGCGTGGGCACCCTGGTGCTGACCCACTACATACCGGCGATCGCACCCGGTCAGGAGGAGCAGTGGCGGGAACTGGCCGCCGCGGAGTTCGACGGACCGATCGAACTCGGCGACGACCTGCATCGGGTCGAGGTGACCGCGCGCGGTTGAGTCGAGTTGGGGAGTTGCCGGGCCAGCTGCTACCCTGAACAGCTGTTGCTCCCGCGTCGGGAGGTAAACCCAACTCAAGCTTTTGCGAAGGAATTACTCCGTGGCCAACATCAAGTCGCAGGTGAAGCGCAACCGGACCAACGAGCGAGCCCGGCTGCGCAACCAGTCGGTGAAGTCCGCGGTGCGCACCGCGATCCGCGCCTTCCGCGAGGCCGCCGCAGCCGGCGACAAGGACAAGGCCGGCGAGCTGCTGGTGTCGACCAGCCGCAAGCTGGACAAGGCCGCCAGCAAGGGCGTGATCCACAAGAACCAGGCCGCCAACAAGAAGTCGGCGCTGGCGCAGGCGCTCAACAAGCTCTGATCCGGCGGGTTTCCCGCAGGCACAGGCCCCTGATTCCACCCGGAACAGGGGCCTTTGTGTTGCCCCGGCCGGTCAGCGGTCGGCCAGTTCGGCGACCCTGCGGACCGCGGTCTCCAGTGCGTAGTCGGCATCGGCGGCGCCGCCTTTGACGTCGCCGTTGAGTGTGGCGACCAGCCGTACCGCGGCGGCGAGCGAATCCCGCGACCAGTACCTGGCCTGCTTCTGCGCCCGTTGCACCCGCCACGGCGGCATCCCCAGTTCACCGGCCAGCCGGTAGGCGTCACCGGAGCGGGCGCCCACTCGAGCGATGGTGTTGATCACTTCGGCCAGCGCGTCGGCCAGCACCACGTGCGCGGCACCGCGGAACATCGCCCACCGCAGCGCCTCGGTGGCGCCGGCGATGTCTCCGACGACGGCCCGATCGGCGATGTCGAACCCGGTCACCTCGGCTTTTCCGCTGTGGTACCGCCGTACCGCGAGGGCATCGACGTGCCCGCCGGTATCGGCCACCAGCTGCGAACAGGACGCTGCCAACTCGCGGATATCGGAACCGACCGCGTCCAGCAGAGCGGTGACGGTCGCGTCGTCGACCCGCACCTTGAGCCGACGGAATTCGGCGCGCACGAAATCGGCGCGTTCGGAAGCCTTGGTGATGCGTGCGCAGGCATGGACCTGTGCACCCAGGTCCCGCAACTGGCCCGCCAGTGCCTTGGCCCGTCCCCCGCCGGAGTGCACCACCACCAACACGGTTCCGACCGGCACATCGGCCGCGGTGGCGGCGATCAGCGCGACCGCGTCCTTGCCCGCTTCGGCGGCGGATTCGAGCACCACCACCCGCTCGTCGGCGAACAGCGACGGACTCAGCAGCTCGGCGAGCTCACTGGCTGCCACCTCACCGGCGCGCAGGCGGTCCACCGGGATGTCGGTGCTACCGGCCTGTGCCCGCACCCCGGCCAGCACCTGCCCGACGGCCCGTTCGACCAGCAGTTCCTCATCCCCGAGGATCAGATGCAATGGCGAAACCGATTGGCTCACCCGCCAATCGTGTCACGCAGCGGCGATACCCGCCCAGTCGGTCAACATCTGCGAGGCCGACCACGCCAGCAGACCCAGCGCCAGCCCCGCCAGCACCCACCGGCACCACTGCCATCGCCAACAGACCACCAACAGCACGGCGACCGCACCGACCCCGACCAGCCCGCTCGCCCCGCCCGGTACCGGCACCATCGCGGCCGGCATCCGCCCGGACCACTGCGCCACGCGGCAGACCCACCACAGTTCCGGCCCGGTGAAGCGGATCAAGAACTGCGCGCCCGCGGGCCAGCATCCACACAGCACCGCCGCGGCGCTGCCGAGCACGGTGATGGGCGCGACCAGCACCGCCACCGCCAGATTCGCGACGGTGCTGACCAGGCTGAGGCGTCCCGAGATGCCGGCGATCAGCGGCGCGGTGACCAGGTTGGCGGCCCACGCCACGCTGAGCGCTGCGGCCAGTGGTTTCGGCCAGCCGCGCGCCACCAGCCGGGCCGTCCAGACCGGCGCGATCAACACCAACGCCGCGGTGGCCACCACCGACAGCGCGAACCCGACATCGACGGCCAGGTGCGGGGCCACCGCCAGTAGCAGCAGCACGCTGGCGGCGAGACTCGGCACGGCCTGGCGACTCCGTGCGGTCAGCACCCCCAGCAAGGCGATCGCGCCCATCACCGCGGCACGCAGCACGCTGGCCGTCGGCTGCACGACGATCACGAACGCCACCAACGCGCCTGCGGCGGCCAGCGCGGCCGTCCGCGGACCGACCAGGCGCGCCGAGAACAGCACGGCGCCGCAGACGATCGTGACGTTGGCTCCCGAGACCGCCATCAGGTGGGTCAGCCCGGCCGCCTTGAAGTCGCGACCGGTCGCCGACGTGATCGCGGTGGTATCCCCGAGGACCAGCGCGGGCAGCAGTCGGGCCTGCTCGTCGGGCAGCACCTGACGCGCTGCGGCCGCAAACCGTGTGCGGGTCCGATGTGCCAGCCTCGCCACCGCTCCGGCCGCGCCGCGGCGCGGTACACCGGCGGCGGTGAGGGTGGCCACGGTCAGGTCGCGACGGCCCGGTCGGGCGATCTTGGCCCGAAACGCCATGGGCTGGCCGACCATCACGTCGTCGAATTCGGCTCCGGACGCGAACACCACCACCCGGCCGGAGGCGATGTCCTCGTCCACCCGCAACAGATTGGCCCGGAACATCACCCGCCGCGCGCCGACCGGCAGCGGGCTCTCCGTCGCGGTGACCGTCACCGCCGCCGTGCTGCCGAACATCGCGGTGACCGGATGGTGCGCGAGCGAGTCGGTGCGGATCGCCACCGCACCGCCGAAACCGGCCCCCACCGCGGCCGCCGCAACGGCAACGGCGGCCGCCGACCGGCAGGCCGGACGCCCGGCCCGGTCGGCGAACCAGATCAGCAGGCCCGCCAGCGTTGCCCACACCGCGCACAGTGCCGCCAGGGTGCCGCCGATTCGCCACTGGATACCGGCGGCGGTGACCAGCCAGCCCAGCACCGCCGCCGGAACCAGTCGGACGTCCAACCGGGTCTCGCTCGCCGTGGACGGGGGCGCCGTCATGGTCAGACGCGGACCAGTGCGCGCAGCTTCTCCAGCCGTGCCGGGCCGATGCCGTCGACGTCACCGAGTTGCTCGACCCGGGTGAATCTGCCGTGGGTGTCACGCCAGGCCACGATGGCCGCGGCCGTCACCGGCCCCACCCCGGGGAGGGCATCGAGTTGCTCGACGGTTGCGGTGTTGAGGTCGATGGGCTGGCCGGGTTTGGGCTCGGGGCGCTCCGCTGCCGGCGTGGCGCCGGTGTGCGGTGCGTCGGGTCCCGGTGCGGTGGGGCCGACCGAGCTCCCCAGCACCGGAGGACCGTCCGGCGGTGCCAGGCCCACGACGATCTGTTCGCCGTCGACCAACGGGCGAGCCAGGTTCAGCCCGATGGTGTCCGCACCGTCGAGTGCGCCGCCGGCGGCGGTGAGTGCGTCGGCGATCCGGGATCCCGGTGACAGTGTCGCCAGGCCCGGCTTGTGCACCAGTCCGACCACGCTGACCACCACGGTGTCGCTCGCCGGCGGGACCGGGCCCGACGCCGGGTCCTCGGCACGCGAGCTTGCTGTGGAAGCCATCTCCACCGGCGGCAGTTTGGCGCTCAGTACCGGTGCGGGCCGATCGTGGAGCACGGTGAACACCGTGATCAGCAACGCGACGGCCGCGATCACCGCCAGTGCGATCGCACCGGCTCGGCCCGGATCGGCCCGCACTTTGGCCAACCAGCCCGGGTCGGCGGTGTCGTCGGGCAGCCAGCGGGGCACCAGAGAGTTCGGGTCTACGTCGTCCGCTGCGGGGGTGTCGTCGCCGTCGTCGGGTTCGGGCAGCAGGCCGAGTCGACGCTGTAGCCGCTCGCCGGGAAGTTCGGTAGCCATGGACCGACGCTAGGTCCGGCCACCGTCGCTCCGATTGCTTAACCGCGCGATCCGCGCCGGCCTGTGGATCGCCGGCGGGACTGTGGACACCCGGTCAGGGATTCAGCCACTCCCCCACGTCTTGTGAGATGCCCGAGGATGGTGCATAGCGCACCTTCTCCGCGCCGACCCCGGTGGGCAGGGCGAAGACGATGCAGCCGGCGTCGGTGGCACCGGAGGCGATCACGAACCAGCCGTTGGTGAAATCCCGGCATTCGGTCACCTTGGCGAAGTCCGCCCGGTAGGTCTGGCCGTCGGAGCCGATTATCGAAACATCGCTGTTGCCGTTGCCGACGATCGTCGTGGTCCCGGCATTCTCGATCCGCAGTTTGGTCGCGACGTAGGTCCGGCCCGCCTCGCCCCAGCCGTTCGGGACGGTCGCCGGGGAGATCACCTCTGTCAACGTCACGGCGATCTGCTGTCCGCCGATCCGCATCAGATTCAGCGTCTGGCCGACGTGGGCGACCGGCCGGGCCTGCGGTGTTTGCTGCGGCGACGGCGTCGCGTTCGGTTCGGCGTGATCGGCGGACTCCGCCGTACACGACACCAGCGGCATGAGCAGGACACCTAACGCGACGACCCACCGTCTCATGACGTCCAGCGTACAAAAGCGCATGCCAAGACCTCCCCCGCAGTGCCACCGATTAGACGATTAGGGTGCTAACCAACCCTGAGTTCACCCAACCAACCGGGAGGTCGACGTGAGACTGGCACTGTCCGCGGAGGAGGCGGCGTTTCGCGACGAAATGCGCACCTTCTTCACCACCGAGATCCCCGCTGACATCCGCGAGCGCAGTCGGCTGGGGCATTCGATCTTCCCGGACGACATCGTCGCCACCCAGAAGATCCTCAACGCCAACGGCCTGGCCGTGCCGAACTGGCCGGTGGAGTGGGGCGGCAAGGACTGGACGCTGACCCAGCATCAGATCTGGCACGACGAGATGCAGCTGGCGTCGGTGCCCGAGCCGTTGACCTTCAACGCCAAGATGGTCGGCCCGGTGATCGCCGAGTTCGGCTCGCAGGCCATCAAGGAACGTTTCCTGCCCGCCACCGCCAACCTCGACATCTGGTGGTGCCAGGGCTTCTCCGAGCCCGAGGCCGGTTCCGACCTGGCCGGCCTGCGCACCACCGCGGTGCGTGACGGTGACAGCTACATCGTCAACGGACAGAAGACCTGGACGACGCTCGGCCAGCACGCCGACTGGATCTTCTGCCTGGTGCGTACCGACCCGCAGGCGCCCAAGAAGCAGGCCGGGATCTCCTTCCTGCTCTTCGAGGTGAACACCCCCGGTGTCACCATGCGCCCGATCAAGATGATCGACGGCGGCTACGAAGTCAACGAGGTGTTCTTCTCCGACGTGCGAGTGCCCGCCGATCAGCTGGTCGGCGAGGAGAACCACGGCTGGACGTACGCGAAGTTCCTGCTGGGCAACGAGCGGACCGGTATCGCCGGGGTGACCCGCTCCCAGGTCCGTGTGGCCGAACTCAAGGAGCGGGCCAAGGCCGTGGGAGCACTCGACGACCCGCTGTTCGCCGCGCGCGTCGCCGAACTCGAAAACGATCTGCTGGCACTGGAAATCACGCAGGCGCGCGTCTCCAGTGGCTCCGCCGACGGCAAGCCGAACCCGGCGTCGTCGGTGCTCAAGCTGCGCGGCAGCCAACTGCAGCAGGCCGTCACCGAACTGTTCGTGGAACTGGCCGGCCCCGATGCCCTGCCGTTCGAGGCGGGCGACGGAATCGCGTCGGCCGACTGGGCGCAGGAGGCGGCGCCGATCTACCTCAACTACCGCAAGACGTCGATCTACGGCGGCAGCAACGAGGTACAGCGCACCATCATCGCGTCGACGATTCTCGGCCTTTAGAGAGGTAGAACCGCTATGGACTTTCAACTCATCGACGAGCAGGTTCTGCTCCGCGACACCACCCGTTCGATGTTGGCGGACTACGACACCGAGACCCGCAACAAGATCATCGAGACCGAGCCCGGGTTCAACCCCGAGGTTTGGAAGCAACTGGCCGAGGTCGGCATTCTCGGTCTGGGTTTCGACGCCGATTCCGGGCCCCTGGAGATCATGGTGGTGCTCACCGAGATCGGCCGGCGGTTGGCGCCGGAGCCGGTGGTCCACGGTGCCCTCGGGCCGGGTGCGCTGATCGCCGAGCGCGGCGACGACGCGCAGCGTGCGTTGCTCGACGAGGTCGCCGCCGGTGAGCGCATGCTGGCCTTCGCCCACACCGAGTCCGCCATGCGCGGGATCACCGCCGCGGTGACCACCACCGCTGTGCAGCAGGGCGATTCGTGGCGGCTGAGCGGATCCAAGAATCCGGTGCTGGCCGGGGACCGCGCGGACACCCTGGTGGTCAGCGCCGCCCTGCCGAACGGCGGCACCGGGCTTTTCCTGGTCGACCCGAGCGGGGACGGCGTGACCCGACAGTCCTACCGGACCTTCGACGGTCAGCGCGGCGCCCAGATCGACTTCGCCGATGCACCGGCCACCGCGCTGGGTGAGGCCTCCGACGCCACCACGGCCATCGAACACGCGTTGATCCGCATCTCCGCGGCACTGTGCGCCGAAGCCCTCGGGGCGATGGAGGAGGCGCTGCGGCTGACCACCGATTACCTCAAGACGCGCAAGCAGTTCGGGGTCACGCTCAACACCTTCCAGACCCTGACTCAGCGCGCCGCGGACATGTACGTGTCGTTGGAACTGGCCCGCAGCATGAGCATGTACGCCTCGATGTCCCTGGCCGACGGTGATATCGACCCGCGGATCGCCGCCCGGGCCAAGTTGCAGATCGGCCGATCGGGGCGGCACATCGCCCAGGAGGCCATCCAGTTGCACGGCGGGATCGGCGTGACCTGGGAGTATCCGGTGAGTCACTACGCGGCTCGGCTCACCGCCATCGAGCACACCCTGGGCTCGTCGCAGAACCAGCTGCAGGTGCTGATCGACGGCCTGGCCGACTACGACCTGGCCAAGATGTAGCCGGTTAGAACCCGAACCCGATCTGGGCGGCGACGTCGCTGACGAACGCCGCATCCAGTGCACGCACCAGGGCGTCGTCGCGGCCGCGCAGCCTTCCCGCTGCGGCCAGCGCCGACGCCCGGTGCGCGCCCAGGTAGAGGATGCCCAGCACGTCCAGATCCAGTTCGACGTCGGCCCCGGCATCGGTCGGGGTGCAGTCGGCGCGTCCGTCGCGGACCGTGAGGGCGAATCGCCCGCCATCGGCGCGGAATCCGTCACGGATCTGCAGGACGGCCGACACATCGGCGGCGTAGCGGCGTGCGGTCAGCACCTTGGGGATGTCCATGATCCGCAGCCACAGGCCGTCCGAGCGTCCGGTGGTGGTGGCCAGCCGGGTATCGGTGAGCAGGTACGGCATCGGGTCGTCCGGGTAGGTCTCGATGACGATCTCGGCCATCAGATCGAGC
The DNA here is from genome assembly GCF_963378075.1 of Mycolicibacter sp. MU0083. Taxonomy (NCBI): domain Bacteria; kingdom Bacillati; phylum Actinomycetota; class Actinomycetes; order Mycobacteriales; family Mycobacteriaceae; genus Mycobacterium; species Mycobacterium kokjensenii. The sequence continues at coordinate 1,419,762 of NZ_OY726394.1, read as the reverse complement.
CCGAGCAACGCCCGCCACAATGCGGCGTGCGCATCGGGGGTGACGGCACGGAACTCACCGACCCGCACCGACTTCGGATGTTCTCCGTGGATGCGGTAGAGCACGTAGCCGTCGGGATGCAGCAACCCGAACCATCCGGTGCCGCCGCCGCGGGTGTTCTCCCGATCGGCGAGCACCTCATCCCAGAGCACCGACGGACGCGCCAATCCGCCCGGAACGCGCCGGCGCCACCGCTGATAGATCTCGGCCAGTTCGTCTCCGCGGTCGGCAACTCGGATCAGCCGTACCCCGCCGGGATCGGGCGCATCGGCATGCAACCGCGCGAACCGCCGATCGATGGTCAGCTCGTGGTCCACCGTTGCCGGACCATAACCGAACCGCCCGTAGATGCCGCCCTCGCTGGCGGTCAACGCCGCGATCGGATAGCCCGAATCGGCAATGCGGCGGTGCAATTCGGTGTACATCATCCGGAGCACTCCGCGCCGACGGTGGGTCGGCGCCACCACGACGAAACTGACACCGGCGGTCGGCAATACCGCGCCGCCGGGCACCGTCACCTCCAGATCCAGGTAGCCCGACATGCCGATGACGTCGTCGCCGTCAGCGACCACGATCGCACTGTCTGCGGTGGTCAGGGCCCGCCAGGCGACCATCGCCCGGGAGTCCCAGTCCTCGCCGAAACCGGTGGCGGCCAGCACCCCCATCGCCGGCCAATCATCGTCGGTTGCGCTACGCAGAATCAGCTCGGCCACGTGATCCGACGGTGCCACAAAGTCCGCCGCAGCGCACCTGAATATGGTGGTGCCCTATGAACACACCGCTTCGCGTCATCCAGTGGACCACCGGCAACATCGGCCAGCGCTCGCTGCACGCCATCATCGGCAGGCCCGACATGGAGTTGGTGGGCGTCTATGCGCACGGCAAGGACAAGGTCGGGGTGGATGCCGCCGAGCTTGCCGGCTGGCCGGAGGCCACCGGGGTCACCGCCACCGATGACATCGACGCGCTGATCGCGCTGCGTCCGGACGCCTGCTGTTACAACCCGCTGTGGCCGAGCATCGACGAGCTGGTGCGGCTGTTGGAAGCCGGGATCAACGTCTGTTCGACGGCGGCCTGGATCACCGGAGGCAAACAGAGCGCCGCGGACCGCAAACGCATCGAGGACGCCTGCCGGGCCGGGAATTCGACGATGTTCGGCAGTGGTGCGCACCCCGGGCTGACCAACATGGTCGGCATGGTGTTGTCCGGGGCGTGCGAGCGGGTCGACGAGATCCGGATCACCGAATCGGTGGACTGCTCGACCTACGAGTCGGCGGCCACCATGGCGGCCATGGGGTTCGCGCAGGATCCCGACACCCCCGGGCTGGCGGAGAGTGTGCGCCGCGAAAGCGAGGTGTTCGCCGAGTCCGCGGCCATGATGGCCGACGCGATCGGCGCACAGTTGGATCGGATCACCTTCGACGTGCAGTTCACCGCCGCCACCGGCGACAGCGATCTGGGTTTCATGAAGATCCCCGCCGGAACCGTGGGCAGTGTGTTCGGCTACCACCGCGGCTGGGTGGGTGACCGCAACGTGGTCAGCGTCGGCTTCAACTGGATCATGGGCGATCAGGTCACCCCGCCCAAGCCGGTGGCCCACGGCCATGTCATCCAGGTGTTCGGGCTGCCCAACATGCGCACCGTCATCAACTGCCTGCCGCCCAAGGACTGGAACGAGGCGAACTTCAACGGCCTGGGCTCGATCTACACGGCGATGCCGGTCACCAACGCGGTGCCGTCGGTGGTCGCCGCCGCGCCGGGCATCGTGACGCTGGCCGATCTGCCGCCGGTCACCGGCCGGGCGGGTTGAGCCGCCGAATCAGACCCGGCGGTTAGCGAGGTTCGACGCAGGAGAGCCGAAGCTGGACCGCCGCATCAGACCCGCCGGTTGGCGGTGACCTTTCCGGACGCGGCATCGACGGTGACGTCGCGCTCGGCCAGGTCCTGATCCCACACGTCGGCATTCCAGACGACGGTGCCGTTGATGTCGAGCAGGCTCAACTCGGTGATCGAACCATTGGGGACGGCCGCCAACACCGTGTCCACTGCGCTGCGGAAGTCCAGATGTGCGCCCTCGACGTTGGCGCGCCGCTTGGCCTTGTCGGCCTCACCGTCGTCGGTCACCGTCGGGCCGACCAGTACCGCTATCCCGTCGGAACCGATCTTGACCTGATGTTCGGTGCCGTCGGGCGTGACCAGCCCCGCCTTCCAGGTTCCGGCGTCGCTGGTCAGGCTTTCGATGAAGATCAGCGCACTGTCGGGGACCTGGGACACCGCGAGCTCGCTCGCACGCACCAGCGTCCGCGGGTCCGGCGGTGCCTCCGGTCGCGACCAGGACGCGTCTGGAGCGGCCGATCCGCTCGCCGACGCGCCGGACGTGCCGTTATCAGCGCAGCCGGCCAGCGACAACGCAACCACGACGGCCACCAAGCCGCTTCCGACGACATTCACCAGACCGCGCATCAGCGGCCATGCTACTGAAGTCGGCGCATCCGTGCTGGAGTCGAAACGGCGGCGGTCGCGGATGCCGCCGACGGACGCGCCGGGTTTAATCCTTAGCTAAGCAAAGGTTATGCTGCCCGAGGGTGAAACCGGCGGAACCATCGACGCTTCCGCCGAGCCTCGGAGTAATTTCGGTCAGACGCCAACGATCAACCGCACTATCGACCAGCGGAAGGCGGTGGGATGAAGAAGTTCTCGATCACCGGCATACTCTCCAAACACTGGATTCCGCTGGTATTCATCGTGGTCATCGCGGTTTCGAGTGTGATCGTCACCCGGTTGCACAAGGTGTTCGCCTCCGAAGACCTCAATCCCCATGCCGGCGCCGGCATCGAGATCGTCCAGTTCAACCCGAAATACGTCGCCTACGAGGCATTCGGGCCGCCCGGGACCCGCGCCGACATCAACTACTGGGACGCCGAGGCCAACGTCCATCAGCTCAACGACGTGCCGCTGCCCTGGAGTTACACCGTGGTCACCGTGCTGCCGGCCGTCATGGCGAACATGATCGTGCAGGGCAACACCGGTGAGATCGGCTGCCGCATCAAGATCGACGACCGTCTGCTCGACGAGCGCCGGTCCTCCGGACTCAACGCCCAGACCTACTGCCTGGTGAAGTCCGGATGATCAAACGCATCAAGACGCGCCTCGACGGTCAGCAGGATCCGCACGTCAAGCGACCGTTCTTCGCGCACATGCTGCGGATCTTCGCGGTGCCGATCATCATCGCCTGGGTCGTGCTCACCGTTTTGGTGAACATCCTTGTGCCGCAGCTGGAAGTCATCTCCGAGGAACACTCCGCCCCGTTGGCGCCGGTCGACGCACCGTCGATGATCGCCAGCAAGCTCGTCGGCGAGAACTTTCAGGAATACAAGTCCAACAGCACCGTGATGATGGTGGTGGTCGGCGAGGACGAGCTCGGCGACGCGGCCCACCACTACTACGACGAGATCGTCGCGAAGCTGGTCGCGGACAAGGAGCATGTCGAGCACGCCCAGGACTTCTGGCGCGACCGGCTGACCGCCGCGGGTGTGCAGAGTTCCGACGCCAAAGCCGCCTACGTCATGCTCAATCTGGTCGGCAACCAGGGCATGACCGAAGCCAACGACTCCGTCGTCGCGGTCCGCAAGGCCATCGATGACACCCCGGCTCCCCCGGGCGTGCAGGCCTACGTCGCCGGGCCCGCCGCACTGACCGCAGACCTGCGCGAGATCGGCGATGCCAGCCTGGTCAAGATCACGCTGTTCACCATCGGGGCGATCGCGATCATGTTGCTGATCGTCTTCCGGTCGTGGGCTGCGATGTTGACGCAGTTGTTCCTGACGCTGCTGGAGTTGATGTGTGCCCGCGGAGTGGTGGCCGTGATGGGCTATCACGACGTCATGGGGCTGACCACGTTCGCGGTCAACATCATGGTGATGCTGGCCATCGCGGCCGGCACCGACTACGGCATCTTCCTGATCGGCCGCTACCGCGAAGCCCGGGTCGCCGGCGAAGACCGGATCGACGCCTACTACACCACCGTTCGCAGCGTCACCCCCGTCGTGCTCGGGTCCGGTCTGACCATCGCCGGCGCATCGGCGATGCTCTACTTCACCCGGCTGCCCTACTTCCACACCATGGGTATTCCGGTCTCGGTCGGCATGCTCGTGGTGGTCGGCGCCGCCCTGACGCTGGGCCCCGCAATGCTGGTGGTGGTCACCACGTTCGGTCTGCTCGACCCCAAGAAGGCCACTCGCGGCGGGTTCTGGCGAAAGGCCGGGATCTCGGTGGTGCGCTGGCCGGGACCGATCATGGTCGCCAGCCTGGCCATCATCATGATCGGCCTGGTCGCCCTGCCGGGGTTCAAACCGGGCTACGACGACCGCAAGTACCTGCCCAAGGACACCCCGGTCAACGTCGCCTACGCCGCCGCGGAGAAGCACTTCTCGGCCGCGCGGATGGCCCCGGACATCACCATGGTCGAATCCGACCACGACATGCGCAATCCCGCGGACATGCTGGTGCTGGACCGGGTCGCCAAGAACATCATGCGGGTGGTCGGGATAGGGATGATCCAGGACATCACCCGGCCGCTGGGTATCCCGTTGCAGCACAGCTCGATTCCGTTCCAGTTGAGCGTCTCCAATCAACTGATGATCCAGAACATGAAGACGCTCAAGGACCGGGTCCAGGACATCGACACGATCTCCCAGCAGCTGGACAAAGACATCGAGTTGCTGATCCAGATGTACGGCTACCTGCAAGAGGTCGACCGCACCTTCGATGACACCGCCGAGGTCACCGAACGCACCGTGGAGATCTCCGACCGGATCCGTGACCATATCGCCGAGTTCGACGACCAGTTCCGCCCGCTGCGCAGCTATTTCTACTGGGAACCGCACTGCTTCGACATCCCGATGTGCAACGCCCTGCGCAACACCTTCGACACCACCGACGGCGTCGACCAACTCTCCGAAGAACTGCACAACCTGTCCACCGACATCACCAAGACAGCCAGGCTGCTGCCGCAGGCCGTCGAACTGTTGCCGGCGGTGGTCGACACCATGAAGATCATGCGTGGACTGGTGCTGACGGTGCACTCCACGTTCTCGGCGTTCATCGATCAGATGGAGAGTCTGAGCAACACCCAGATCATGATGGGCCAGAGCTTCGACGACTCCAAGAACGACGACTATTTCTATCTGCCCGCCGAGGCGTTCGACAACAAGGACTTCCAGACCGGTCTGCGACTGTTCATGTCCCCGGACGGCAAGTCGGCGCGCTTCTTCGTCACCCACCAGACCTATCCGGCGACCGCCGAGGGTATCAAGCGCGTCGAACCGGAACGTATTGCGGCACAAGAAGCCTTGAAGCAGTCCTCGCTGTCCGACGCCAAGGTCTATATCGGCGGCATGGCGGCCCTGTACGAGGACATGCAGAACGGCGCCAAGTACGACCTGATGATCGCGGTCGTGGCGTCGCTGACGCTGATCTTCCTGATCATGATGATGATCACCCGTTCCCTGGTGGCCGCCGCGGTGATCCTCGGTACCGCATCCAGTTCGATCGCCGCGTCCTTCGGTATCTCGGTGTTGATCTGGCAGCACATCTTCGGTCAACACATCTATTGGGTGACCCTGGTACTGGCCGTGATCGTGCTGCTGGCCGTCGGATCGGACTACAACCTGCTGCTGGTCTCCCGGTTCGAAGAAGAGATTCACGCCGGGCTCAAGACCGGTTACATCCGTGCCATGGCGGGCAGCGGTGGCGTGGTGACCTCGGCCGGAATGGTGTTCGCCGCGACCATGGGCATCATGTTCTTTTCCGACCTCAAGGCGATCGGCATGTACGGCACCACCGTCGCGATCGGACTGCTGCTGGATACCTTCGTGGTCCGGGCGTTCTTCATGCCCTCGATCGCAACGCTGTTGGGCAAGTGGTTCTGGTGGCCGCAGGTGGTCCGGCCGTGGGGACCCAATAAGAACATCCGCGGAATCGCGGCGCACACCCCGCATGACGAGGCCACCGACAGGTTCGCGGCGCCCACGCAGTGACACCGCGGTTCGCTCATGGGCTCAGGGGCGCACGAACTCTTCCGGGTCGACGTCGACGCATACCGCTACCGCCCCCGCCCCGACGTGCAGTGCCAGCGTGGGGCACAAATCGGTGATGACGGCCGGTTCGCAGGCCGGTAGGCGCTCGGCTAGGGCGCCGGCCACCTCGGCGGCCCCCTGCGGATTGGCGACATGATGCACCGCCAACGCGGCGGAACGCTCCCCCACCACGTCACACACCCGGTCGAGCATCGCCGCGACGGCTTTGCTCACGGTGCGAATACGCTGGGCCAGAACAAGTTTGCCGTCCTCGACGGCCAGCAGCGGTTTCAGCGACAGTGCGGTGCCCAGCCAGGCCGCCGCGCTGCCGATCCGGCCGCTGCGCCGCAGATTGTCCAGTCGTTGCACCACCATGTAGGCGTGGCTCCGGTGCACGGCGGCGTCCGCGGCGGCCGCCACCCCGGCGAGGTCGGCACCGGCTGCGGCCGCACGCGCCGCCGCCAGCGCTACGAACCCGGTGCCCATCGCGGCCGACCTGGAGTCCACCACCCGAACCCCGGAACCGATCTGCTCGGCGGCTTGTTCGGCGGTACCGAACGTCCCCGACAGCAACGAGGAGATGTGCACTGCGACCACACCGGAACCGGCACTGTAGGACAGCGCGTTCCGGTAGGCACCGACCAGGTCGTCGGGTCCGGCCCCGGCGGTGGTGACCCGATCCCGCGCGTAGATGTCCGCCGGTACGTCGTCCACCCCGTCACGCAGGTCGACGCCGTCGAGCAGGATGTGCAACGGAACCGTTCGGATGCCCCACCGGTCACGCAGCGCGACAGGCAGGCACGCCGACGAATCAGTCACCACGACAACGCGCGGGCCGCTCATTCCACCGGACCGGATACGCCGGCCTCACGCAGTGCTTTGAGCATCAGATCGGCGACCGCGCAATGCGCTTCGAAGTTCCAGTGAATCCCGTCCGGGTTGGCCCGCCCGCTGAGAACCTCGTCGGCGACGGCGGCCTTGAGGTCCACCAACGGAACATCGCGCTCCCGTGACCAGGCTTCGATGGCCCGGACGGTGGGTTCGCGGCCCTGGTGGGCACGTCCATAGGTGTCGGCGATGTGCACCGACGGCAACGACGCCACGATCGGGATTCCCGGCCGGTTGAAATCGATGGCGCCCCTGGTCATCTCAAGGTATTCCGCGGTGAGGTGCGGCGGCAGCGCGGCCCGTGCCATCGGCGAGAACCGGGGCTGCAACCAGCCGTAACCGTCACGGACCCACCGTCGCAACCACGCCGGTCGCACATAGCGGATCAGCTCGCGCAGCGCCGTCGGCCATACCGACGGCAACGAGTCCATCCCACTCGTCGCGAAGATCACCGCGCCGGCACGCGGCAGCGCAGCCCAGGCCCGCGGATCCTGGGTGGAAGCCCACCACACATCGCGGCTGGTCCAGCCGATCCGCCCGATCAGTTCGACGTCCCAGCCGAGTTCGGCGGCGACGATGTTGGGCCAGATCTTGGGGTGATCGGCCGGCAACCCGCCGGTCGGCCCGTAGTAGGACAGCGAGTCGGCGAAGACCAGCAGTGTCGGTCGCGCGTCAGAGGATTTAGAGGACATCACCGGCCACCTGTGCTGAGGCGTTCCAGACGTCGAGCCGCCATCGCACATCGGCGAAGTCGTCGTCGGGATCCGCTTTGTCGGAGTATCCACTGAGCTGGGTCCAACTGGCGTTGGCCATTCCGCCCAGTGCCGGCCAGTTGTCGACCGGAAGTCGCAGCAGCGCAGCGGTGAGCGCCGCGATCAACCCGCCGTGGGCGACCAGCACCACCGGTTGATCGGCGTGCTCGGTGCTGCCCCAGTGCGGTTCGGTGGCCACCAACTCGGCGACCAGGGGGATGCTGCGCTCCGCGACGTCGACTCGGCTCTCCCCGCCGTGCGGGGCCCATCGGGCGTCGTCGCGCCAGGCCAGCCGGGCACCCGGGGATGCGGCGTCCACCTCTTCGTGCGTCAGTCCCTGCCAGTCACCCAGGTGTGTCTCGCGCAGGCGGGTGTCCACCCGGACCTGCAAACCGTTGTGTTCGGCCAGCACCGTGGCGGTGTCGTAGGCGCGCCACAGGTCGGAGGAGACGATCAGCAGTGGGTGTCGCTTGCGCAGCACCTCGGCGGCCGCGGCGGCCTGAGCGCGGCCGAGATCGCTCAGGACGGTGTCGAGCTGACCCTGCATTCGGCTTCCGGCGTTGAACTCGGTCTGGCCGTGGCGCAGCAGGATCAGCCGGCGGGTCTTCACGAGGCATCCTCCGGTGGGGCGTCACCGGCCGAGTCGTCCAACGCCACCGGCACCAGCGGGCAGTCCTTCCACAGTCGATCCAGTGCGTAGAAGTCCCGCTCGTCCTGGTGCTGGATGTGTACGACGATGTCGACGTAATCCAGCAGGGTCCAGCGGCCCTCGCGGGTGCCCTCCCGGCGTGCCGGTTTGTGTCCGGCCAGCCGCATCTTCTCTTCGACCTCGTCGACGATCGCGTTGACCTGGCGTTCGTTGGACGCCGAGGCGATGACGAAGCAGTCGGTGATGACCAGCTGCGCCGAAACATCGATGACGACGACGTCGTCGGCCAGCTTGTTCGAGGCGGCACCGGCCGCCACGGTGGCCATCGCGATGGCCTCGGGTGTCGCGGTCATTGTGGTTCTCCGGGGGTCGGTTGGTAGAGGTGGCGCTTGGACACGTACTGGACCACACCGTCGGGTACCAGGTACCAGATCGGTCGGGCTTCGGCCGCGCGGCGACGGCAGTCGGTCGACGAGATCGCCAGCGCCGGCACTTCGACCAGTGTCAACGCGTCGGGTGGCAGCGCGCCCAGCGCCTCGGCGAGATGGTCGCCGTTCAGTTCGTAACCGGGTCGACTCACCCCCACGAACCGCGCCATCTCGAACATCTCCGGCCAATCCTGCCAGGACACGATAGAGGCCAGGGCATCCGCACCGGTGATGAAGTACAACTCGGCGTCGGAATACTGTTGTTGCAGGTCGCGCAGGGTGTCCTTGGTGTAGGTGGGTCCGGCCCGATCGATGTCGACGCGGCTCACCGAGAACCTCGGGTTCGAGGCGGTGGCGATCACCGTCATCAGGTAGCGGTCTTCTGCGGCGGTCACGCGGCGGTCCTTGAGCCACGGCTGGCCGGTCGGGACGAACACCACTTCGTCGAGACCGAACAGGTCGGCTACCTCGCTGGCCGCGACCAGGTGCCCGTGATGGATGGGATCGAATGTCCCACCCATGACTCCCAGCCGCCGTTTTCGCACGATAGGCCAGCTTACTTGGGGTCCGCGGCTGAGCGGCCTCCCCCATCCCGCCGCGACGGCCGGGCGTTGTTTCGCTTCGGTGCGCAATCGTGTACAAGATGACTGTGGACGAATTGCCCTTGACCTCAGTTGATCGTGCGCAGTCGGCGAAGGACGCCATGCTGAAGCGCTTCTACACCCGCGCGCAGATCACCGGGGAGATCAAGCTGCCCGCCGTCCCGAGCATGCTCGACGAATACGTGTCGATGTGCGACACCGTGTTCGCGGGTCTGGGCAAGAAATTCAACGAGCTCGAACTCGCCCACCTGAGACGTGTATTGGAAGATCAACTGACCCAGGCGTACGCCGCCTCGGTGCGGTCGAACATCATTATCTCCTACAATGCGCCGATCGGGCCCTCCCTCAACTACACGGTGCGTGCGGAGTGGAGTTCTGTCGCCGAGGCGTACACGAATTGGCTGTCGACGCGGAAGCCGCCCCTGTTCGGCACCGAACCCGATGCCCGCGTCTGGCAACTGTCCAACGAGTTCTATGACGCCGCGTCCTACCCGGTACTCGAGATCGGCGGCGGCACCGGGCGTAACGCGTTGGCCCTGGCACGCCGCGGACATCCGGTCGACGTGGTGGAGATGACACCGAAGTTCGCCGAGATCATCCGATCCGAAGCCCAACAGGAATCATTGAACGTACGCGTCATCGTGCGTGACGTGTTCGCCGGCGCGGACGATCTGCGCAATGACTACCAACTGGTCGTGCTCTCCGAGGTATTGACCGATTTCCGGTCCACGACGCAGCTACGCAGTCTGTTCGAACTGGCTGCCCGAAGCCTTGCCCCGAGTGGACGGCTGGTCTTCAACGCTTTCCTGGCCGACGACGGCTATGAACCCGACGGCGCCGCGCGTGAGTTCGGCCAACAGGTGTACACCAGTTTGTTCACCCGCGACGAAATGTCCGACGCTATCGCCGGTCTGCCGTTTCGGCTGCTTTCCGACGAGTCGGTGTACGACTACGAGAAGGCGAATCTGCCCTACGGCGCTTGGCCCCCCACCAGCTGGTACACCGACTGGGTAAGTGGGCTCGACGCGTTCAAGACCACCCGCGAGGAGAGTCCGATCGAGCTGCGCTGGTTGATCTACGAACGGACTCGCTGAGGACGTCACGCCTCGGTTTGAAGCCCGCCGAACAGCCTGACCAACTGATCACGCCGCTCGATGCCGAGCTTGGCGAACATCCGGTAGAGGTGGCCGTCGATGGTGCGTACCGATACCGAGAGCCGATGAGCGATCTCACGGTTGGACAGCCCGGCGGCGACCAGCATCGCGATCTCACGTTCACGGCCGGTGATCGGCAACGGCAGAACCGCCTCGGTCACCGCCGGGGTATGGATGTCGCCCTGCTTGGCCAGCCATTGGGAGCGGGTGGACGATTCCAACTGTTTGCCGCGTTGGCCGCCGCGCGCGTACTCGCAGGAAGCCTGAGCGGCCGCGTCCGCAGCCATCGCGAAAGCTCCCAGGGCGGCATACCGGTCCGAGGTGGAACTCAACAGGTCGGCGTCGTGATTGGCCATGCCCCGCGCCTGCGCGGCAGCCAATTCGGGCAAGGGCGCCTTCAGGATCCTGGCCAGCTCGGACAGCCGATCGGCTTGGGCTCGGTCACCGAATCTGACCGCGGTGTGCAGCGCACGCATCTCGACGGCGTGCATACCCAGGTTCCGGGCGACGTGAGCCGCCCGTAGCGCATGTGCCCGTCCCGCGGAGGTTTCGCCGTGCGCCGCACGTTCCCAGGCGCGAGCCAGTTCTACCTCGGGTAGGAAGGCCGCGGCCTGCGGCCCGTAGGCGCTCTCACAACGCCGCAGCGCCACCGACGCCGCAGACGCGTTGCCCTGAGCGGATTCCGCCTGGGTCGCCCACGCACTGGCCAGCATCGGCCACATCGCCTGGGCACCGACGACCAACGCCGGTATGGCGTTCTGGAACGCCGCACTGGCCGCGGAGAGTTGGCCGCGGGCCAGATACACCAGGCCGAACAGCACCCCTGCCATGGCGTCCGGTTCCGGCACGCCCGCCGCCATCGCGGCATAGCGTTCGGCGACCGATTCGGCCGCCGCGAAGTCGCCCACGACGGCTGCTGCCAGCACCTCGGCGACGCCGAAACCGTAGCGAATGGTCCCCAACCGGCCGCCGACGACCGCCCGCAGCCCGGCGTCGGCGACCGCGGTCACCTCTTCGAAGCGTCCGGCGGCAGCCAACGCGTATGCCGTCGGTAGCGCCGCCAGTGCGGTTGCCACGGGAAGTTCTTCGGCACCGAACATCGACACGTCACCCAGTGCCGTAGCCGGCATATCGCCGGAGAAGAACGCGACGGACAACTCGACGGACTCAACCATCGCGGTGCTCGACTCGGGATACCGGCAGCTTTGCAACTGACTCAAAACGGTTCGGGCCGCTTCGATGTCGCCGCAGTTCCAGAACAGATTGGACGCGCGCAGGCAGGCCCATTGGACGATCGACCGGTCGGCGGCACCGTCGAGGCTCACGTCCTTGAGCACACGCTCCGCCGCATCGCCACGGCCCTGCCAGCACAGTGCATCGGCGAGCACCAGCGCGGCGGGAAGACCTCCACCGTGTTCTAAAGCGAAGCGGGACAAGTCTTCTGCCTGGCTGAGATTCGCCACCGCGGTCGCGCTGGTCGCCGCCCTGATGATCAGCTCCAGGTCGGGCTTCAAGTCACTGCGGATCATGAACTGAGCCAGTCGGATCTGGCCACGCATGTCGGGCAGACGAATCCGCTGTCCCCGGCGCAGATGTTTCTGATACGCCTTAGCCAGCAAGCCGTTGAGCCGGCGCAGTCGGACCACTCCAGCACGCGCGAGCGCCGCGTCGCCGAACACCGGGTGCGTCACCTGCGCCAGGGTTCCGGATCCGTCGGAGGCCAGGTGGATCAGCCGATGGCGCTCCAGCCCGCACACCGCTTCGGGAGAACACAGCTCGCGGAACACCTCCCAATCCAGCACTTCCGCGGTTGCCAGAATCTCGAGTGCTTCCAACTCCTCGGCGGTCAACCCCTGCAACCGGAACTCCAACAGGTCCGAGAGCTCCTGGTCCGCGTGCAGCGAGCCCTGAAGATGCCAGCCCTCGTCGGATTCCACCAGCACGCCGTTCTCTGCCCCCGCCCGCAACAGCCCGCGCAGATACAGCGGCAATCCCGCACTGCGGCCGTGCAACCCGTCGATCACCTGCGGGCTGACCACTCCGCCGAGCACCCGCCGTGCCAGTTCACCGGTCTGTTCGCGAGTGAACGGACCGACATGCAGGTTCAGCAACAACCGTTCCTTCAGCAGCGCACCCACGGCGTCCGAGACCGGTTCGCCCGAACGGATCACCACGATCAGGTGCGCGTCGCGCTCCGCCGCCAACTGGTAGGTCAACGTCGCGGACAGCGGGTCGAGCAGTTGTGCGTCATCGACGATGATCACGGGGTCCGTTGCGGCTGTGAGGTTCTGGTGAGCGGCGGCCAGCATCGCGACGGGCTCGCGGGACGCGTCGACGGTCACCGACCGGGAGAACGCCCCGAGTGGCACGTCACGGCCGGTCTGGGTTCCCAAGACAAACCGGACGGTGCGCCCCTGCGCGCTGAGTTGCGCACCGAGTGCACGGGCCAGCGTCGACTTGCCGACACCGCTCTCGCCCACCAGGGCAACGCCTTGGTAATTCGACTCAATTCCCAGTGTTTCCAGCGCTTCTCGCTGTTGTTCTTCGCGGCCTATGACCGGCCAAGCCGACACCGCTTCCGCTGTTATGTGCACTGAAGTACCGACCTCCCCGATCCCCCTGCCGGCGATCACACCTCAAGCTCGTCGGCTGTACACCAAAATACGCCCCAAATACCCAATGGTGAATAACTTTCCGCACTGAATTTGAAGTCTTACACGTCCGTAAAAGTTTGACGCCAGCGTTAAAACCGTTGCGGGCATTGCGATCACAACACGGTGGCATCAGCTGCCGTCGATCATCCGATCTGACCAAAGGCGACAACCACGGTCGCCGGATATTCTCCGACGACCGTGGTTGTGCCGTTGCCGGTCTCAGCCGGCCTCTATGCGGGCGGTCCTCCGTTGGCGCCGTTCGCCCCCTTCTGGCCCGGCACGCTTCCGGCACTGCCGTCGGCACCGGTTCCCCCACCGTCGGTCCCGGCACCGCCGGAGCCGCCCGCACCGATCGCACCACCGGCGCCGCCCTGGCCGCCGGCGCCACCGACCCCGCCGAGCGAGCTGTGGGTGGCTTCTCCGCCCTCACCGCCCGCACCGCCGTTCTCACCGTTGGCCCCGTTCCCGCCGGGACCGCCGGAGCCACCACCGGTGCCATTGACGCCCGTACCGCCGGGACCGCCGGAGCCACCACTACCGCCGGAGCCACCGGCGGCGCCGAGACCGCCGTCACCGCCGTTGCCGGTGCCTGCGGCGTCACCGCCGGCACCGCCGGTGGCTCCGTCTCCCCCGGGGGTCTGCCCGTCGTAGCCGGTGGCGCCGCCGTCACCACCGTCACCGCCGTCACCGCCGAATCCCTGGCCTGCCGCGGCAGCACCGCCGGTGCCACCTTGGCCGCCATCACCGCCATCACCGGTCGCCCCGGCGTTGCCGCCCTGGCCACCATCGCCCTTGGCGTTGACCGTGGTCCCGGTGGATTTGCCACCGGCACCGCCGTTGCCACCCAGGGCACCCTGACCGCCGTCGCCCCCGGACCCGCCGGTACCGGCCGCCTGGCCACCACCGGAGGCGTCCCCGGCGCCACCGGCACCGCCGTTACCGCCAGTCCCCGCGGACGCGCCGGCACCGCCGTTGCCGCCGACGCCGCCGTCACCGTTGACCGAGTCACCGCCGGCACCGGCGTTTCCGCCGAGCCCGCCGTTGCCGCCGGTGCCGCCGTTACCGCCATCACCCGCCACGGTCATCGCGGAGGCCGCACCGCCGCTACCGCCGTTTCCGGCCGTCCCGCTGAGTCCACCGCTCCCACCGTCGCCGCCGAGGCCGCCGGTGCCGGCGCCCATGGCGTCTCCACCCTTGCCGCCGGCCGCCGAGTTACCGCCGCTGCCGGCGTTACCGCCTCGGCCACCGTCGGCACCGCTGTTGGTCGTGTTGGACCCGTTGGCACCGTTGCCGCCGACGCCGCCGTCACCGGATCGGCCACCGGCACCGCCGTTGCCGGACCCCAGTGCGGTGCCGCCAACGCCACCGGAGCCCGCCTTTCCGCCGTCGCCACCGTCACCGCCGTTTAGGCCCGGACCGTTTCCGGCCGAACCGTTGCCGCCGGCACCACCGTTGCCGCCCAGGCCACCGGCACCGCCGTTCCCGGCACCGGCCCCTTGACCGCCCTGGCCGCCGTTGCCACCGACGCCACCGACGAGACCGGCGTTGCCGGCGTTGCCGACCAGTGCCGCCAAACCGTCGCCGCCGTCGCCACCGAGGCCGCCGTTACCACCGGCACCACCGGTGCCTTCGACGGTGACGTCGCCCCCCGCGCCGCCCTTCGCACCGGCGCCCGCAGTGCCTCCGGGGCCCGCGTCACCGCCGCTACCGCCGTTGCCACCGGCACCGCCGGTACCGGTTGCCGCGGTTCCACCGTTGCCACCGATGGCACCGCCACCGCCGTTGCCGGAGGAGCCGTCACCACCGCTACCGCCGTTGCCGCCAGAGCCTCCATCGCCCTGACCGGCACCGTTGCCGCCGTCGCCACCCCGGACACCGTTGCCGCCGGTGGTCCCGTCCCCGCCGTTACCGCCGTTACCGCCATCGCCGCCGCTTCCGTTGCCGAAGGCGTTGCCGCCCTTACCGCCCTGGGCGCCATTGCCACCGGTCCCTGACGCGGAACCGCCGTTGCCACCGTTACCGGCGTTGCCGCCGTTGCCACCGCTGCCGCTGGCCCCGGGGAGGGCGTCGATGGAACCGCCGGCACCGCCCTTGCCACCGCCGGCGCCGTTGCCGTTGACGGAGCCGTTACCGCCGTTGCCGCCGTTACCGCCGTTTCCAGCGGTTCCGACGTGAGCACTACCGCCGACACCTCCGTCACCACCATCGGTCGGCGTGGTCCCGTTGCCACCGTGGCCACCGTGGCCGCCGTTACCGCCGTTACCGGACCCGGTGCTGGCACCGCCGTCACCGCCGTCACCGCCTTCGACCGTGGCATTGCCGTCGCCACCGTCGCCACCGTCACCACCGTTGCCGACCTTGGCGTCGCCGCCGCGGCCACCGTCGTGACCGGTGCCACCGTCACCACCGGCACCGCCGTTGCCCTTCACGACACTTTCACCGCCGGCGCCACCGTGAGCGTTAATCGCCCCATTGCCGTCGGAGCCGTCGCCACCGTCGCCGCCGTTGCCGGTCTGGGCGTCTCCGCCGTTACCGCCGTAGCTCCCGGCGCCCATCATCGCGCCGTTCAGGCCAGCGCCGGCCGCACCGGCGTCACCGCCGTTACCGCCGTCACCGACCTGGTTGAGCATCACGCCGAAGCCGTCACCGCCGGTACCACCGTGTCCGGCGTTGCCGCCCTGTCCGGTACCCGAACCCGAACCGCCGTCGCCGCCGTTACCGCCGGCACCGCCGGCGGCCCCGACGCTTCCGGCGTGGCCGGCGCTGCCGCCCGCGCCACCGGAGGCGCCCCCGGCGCCGCCCAGGGCCGAGTTGGCCGCCCCGTTGCCACCGGCACCGCCATTGCTACCGCTGCCGTTACCGCCGGTGACATTCCAGCCGTTCCCACCGTTACCACCGGCTCCGGCCGCCCCGGCATTACCGCCGTTTCCGCCGTCGCCGGCCAGGCCGATCGCGCCTTGACCACCGGCGGCTCCCGCTACGCCACCGGCACCGCCGCTACCCCCGTTACCGGCGATAGCGCCGTTACCACCGTTGGTGCCGTTGACGCCGGGTCCGGTGCCGTTGTGGCCGTCGCCGCCGTTACCACCGTTACCACCGTTACCACCGTTACCACCGGTGCCACCAGCGCCGCTGACGCCCGAGATCGTGCCGCCGGCGCCACCGGTGCCCCCCGCACCACCGGTGGCGCCGTTACCGCCGACGAGACCGTCGCCGTCGCCGCCGGTCCCCCCGTTAATACCGGCGGCACCTACACCACCGGTACCACCGACACCACCGTCACCGTACGTACCACCGGTACCGCCGTTGCCGCCCTTACCGCCGACGCCATTGGACGCCGCCACGTTCCAGTCGCCCGCGGCGCCGGCGCCGCCGTTGCCGCCGTGCGCGCTCCCGACAGCCGGAACGCTCCCGTCGTCACCGGCGTTGCCGGCGCTGCCGCCCGCACCAGAACCTGCCGCACCGCCCGCACCGCCTGCGCCGGCGATACCGATCGCCGTTCCGGCGTTGCCGCCCTTGCCGCCGACCCCGTTGGACAGAGCCACGCCCCAGTCACCGGTTGCACCGTTGCCGCCGTTTCCACCGGCACCCGCGTTACCGCCGACACCGCCGTCACCGCCGTCACCCGCCTGACCGGCTGTGCCGTGAGCAGCGGTCCCTGCATTGCCACCGTGTCCGCCGGCACCACCGTCGAAGCCTTGGCCGCCGGCTCCACCGTTCTCTCCGGCGCCCTTACCGTTGCCGTAGTCGATGGCCCAGTTGCCGTTCGCCCCGGCCTGGCCCTGGCTGCCACTGGCGCCGGCACCGCCGACGCCGCCGTCACCGCCGTTGCCGCCGTTGCCAGACTGGGAACCGCCCGCGCCGCCGTTACCGCCAGCGCCACCGTTGCTTCCGTCGCTGTTCTGGCCTTCGGCTCCGTCGCCACCGTTACCACCGTTGCCACCGTCGCCGGTCGCGCCGCCGGCACCACCTGCACCACCGTTGCCACCGTCGACGTCCGAGTCGGTGCTGGCAAGTCCGTCACCGCCGTTGCCGCCGTTGCCGCTGCGTGTGCTCGCGGCGCCGGCCTGACCCGCCGCCCCCGCGGTGCCCGCTAGGCTGCTCCCCGCACCGGCCGTGCCGGCCGCACCCGCCACACCGGCGTTGCCGCCGGCACCACCGTTTCCGGCGTCAAGGTGCGCAAGGATGCCGTCCGCTCCGTCGCCACCGTTGCCACCGCCACCGCTGGCGCCGCCGTCACCCGCCGCACCGCCGGTGCCGAAGAAGAGACCGCCGGTGCCGCCGTTACCGCCGCGACCGCCGTTTCCGCCGTTACCGCCGTTGGCGCCGTCACCATTACCGGTGGCGAAATTGCCGGCCGCGCCGGCATTGCCGGTCGCTCCGTCACCACCGGCACCACCGGCACCACCGTGCGCGAACGCCGAGAACTGGCCCGCGTTACCACCGGCGCCGCCGGCGCCACCGTCGATGTGCGCGGAACCGGCCACACCGTTGCCGCCGGCACCACCGTCACCACCGTTGCCTGAGAACATGCCGCCGTTACCGCCGAGGCCGCCCGCACCGCCGTCGGAGCCGGCGCCACCATCGCCGCCATTGCCCCACGTGTTGGCGTCACCCCCGGCGCCGCCGTCGTGGAAGCCGTCACCGGCGCTGTAGCTGTACCCCGCGCCGCCGTTGCCGAACAGCCAGCCACCGTCCTGACCGTCCGGGTCGGTGGCAGTCCCGTCCGCCCCGTCGCAGATGAAGCCACAGCTGTCGGCGGAGGTCCATGCCGCACCCAGCGGGTTGATCAAGTTGTCGTCGACCCAGTCGCCGAACTGGGTGCCGATCCAGTTGGTGGACACCCAGGCGTTCGCGTCGGCCATGAACGAGTTGAATGCGGCGTCGAGTCCGAACGGGTCGCTGGCCGCCCCACCCCCGGCGACCGAATCGAACGCCGCACCGTCGAACAACGCCGACCAGGCGTTCGGGTCGACGAAGGAGTCCCAATCGACACCGTCATACGGCATCGCCCAGGCGGCAGGGTCGAACAAGTCGTCCAGACCGAAGTCGTCGGCGTGTGCCCGTTGCGGAAGCGCGAGCGGCGTCATCCCGAATGCCAGGAACGCGCCTATCGTCGCGCCCGTACCCGCGACACGCTTGGTGCGACGCGCTCCCGCTCGGTGCGACGAATTCCGCTTCGCACCACGACTTCTCTCGATCATGGCAACAACCTCCCCATAGTTAGCGAGATACTTAACGCTCGCTAAGACGCCTTAGGTTATTTCCGAGCTGGGCATCGTTCATAGAGTGATCGATTGCCCTAGTTTTTCGGCCGCCTACCCGCCGGCTACTCACTCCCCTTCGACGTCGGTTCGCAAAACCCGGTGTTCAGGCGATGTTTCGACGCCGAATACGCAGATCAGCGGCACTAGGCGGACCAAAGTGCACGCAGAAGGACACGCAGGGCGTGCCCGAAAAGGGGGCAGCCGCCCCTAGATCGGCAGCAGGGCGTCGATCACTCCGGCCAACTGTTTGGCCGAACGGCACTCGTGCATGGGAATGACGTCGCTGTACCGCGGCACCGCGGAATCCCCACTGCCCCACAGATGCTGAGGTTCCGGGTTGAGCCAGTGCGCGTGCCGACTGGCGGTCACCAGGTGCGAGAGCACGTCGATACCGGGGTCACGGTAGTTGGTACGACCGTCACCGAGCACCAACAGCGCACTGCGCGGCGACACCACGTTGGGGAAGTTCTCGGCGAACGAGACGAATGCGTGACCGTAGTCGGAATGACCGTCACGGGTGTAGACCCCGGATTCCCGGGTGATCCGCTGAATAGCCACCGCCAAGTCCGCGTCCGGCCCGAACAGGTGAGTCACCTCATCGGTGGTGTCGATGAACGCAAACACTCGCACCCGCGAAAACTGTTGGCGCAGAGCATTAACCAAAAGCAACGTGAAGTGACTGAAGCCGGCCACCGAGCCGGATACATCGCACAGCACCACCAGTTCGGGCCGAGCCGGGCGCGGCTTGCGCAGCACCACGTCGATCGGCACCCCACCGGTGGACATCGACTTGCGCAACGTCTTGCGCAGATCGATGGTGCCGGCACGGGAGCGCCGCCGGCGCGCGGCCAACCGGGTCGCCAAGGTGCGGGCCAGCGGTGCCACCACGCGCCGCATCTGGCGCAACTGCTCGCCGGAGGCGCGGAGAAACTCGACGTTCTCGCTCAGTTGCGGAATGCCGTACATCTGCACATGCTCGCGCCCCAACTGTTCGGCGGTGCGTCGCTTGGTCTCGGCGTCGACCAACTTGCGCAACTGGGCGATCCGTTGTGCCGCCATCGCCTTGGCGATCTGTTCCTGGCTGGGGCTGGGCTCGTCACCGTAGGGCGCAAGCAGCCCGGCCAGCAGCTTGCCCTCCAACTCGTCGAGCGCCAACGCCTTGAGCGCCTGGTAGGCCGAGTAGGACGGGCCGCGACTCGACCGATACTGCCCGTAGGCGCCGACGATCGCGGCGATCATCGCCGACAATCGCGGATCCGTCTCTGCCAGATCAGGATTGGCGTTCAACAGATCGAGCAACATCGCCCGCATGTCTTCGACGTCCTCGGACAGCGGCACGTCGTCGACGGGTTGCTCATCGCCGTCGACGATCACGGTCCGCCCGCCGAGTGCGGCCGGGAACCACAGATCGAACAGCGCGTCATAGGTGTCGCGGTGGTCGGGCCGGCGCAGCACCGCACACGCCAGGCCCTCCCGCAGCACCTCCCGGTCTCCCAGACCGATCACGGTCAGCACCCGACCGGCATCCACGGTCTCCGACGGCCCGACCGAAATGCCCTGCCCCCGCAGTGCTTCCACAAAACCCACGAGATGCCCGGGAATACCGTGCGGAGCCAGCGGCTGCGACGGGCGGATGCGGCGAACCATTATCGGACCATCAGTTCAGCCGGAGTTCTCCGGCGGCCCGGATCTGATCCGACTGATGCTTGAGCACCACGCCGAGCGTCGCGGCGACGGTGGCGTCGTCGAGGGTGTCCATGCCCAAGGCCAGGATGGTCCGGCCCCAGTCGATGGTCTCGGCCACCGACGGCACCTTCTTGAGCTGCATCCCACGCAGCACCCCGATGATGCGCACCAGTTCGGCGGCCAGCCGTTCGGGCAACTCCGGTACCCGCGACAGCAGGATGCGGCGTTCCAGGTCCGCGTCGGGGAAGTCGATGTGCAAGAACAGGCAGCGACGTTTGAGCGCCTCGGACAGTTCCCGGGTGGCGTTGGACGTCAGCACGGTGAACGGGGTCCTGGTGGCGGTGATGGTCCCCAGTTCCGGGACGGTGACCGCGAAGTCGGAGAGCACCTCCAGCAGCAGACCCTCGATCTCGATGTCGGCCTTGTCGGTCTCGTCGATCAGCAGCACCGTGGGGTCGGTGCGCCGGATCGCGGTCAGCAGCGGCCGCGACAGCAGGAACTCCTCGGCGAACACATCCATCTTGGTGGCGTCCCAGTCCCCGCCGTTGGACCCGGACTGGATGCGCAGTATCTGCTTGGCGTGGTTCCACTCATAGAGCGCCCGGGCTTCGTCGACACCCTCGTAGCACTGCAGTCGCACCAGCCCGGAACCGGTGGCCGTGGCCACCGCCCGGGCCAGCTCGGTCTTGCCGACGCCGGCCGGCCCCTCCACCAGCAGGGGTTTGCCCAGCCGGTCGGCCAGAAACACCGCGGTGGTGGTGGCGGTGTCGGCCAGATAGCCGGTCTCGGCCAACCTGCGGGCGACGTCGTCGATGTCGGCGAACAACGGCGCTTGGCGGGCCGGGGTGGCGGGGATGGCGGGGTTGTCCATGCGGGCTAGGGCTCCTTAGGCGGGACGGGTGTGGCCGTCGCCCCACACGATCCATTTGGTCGACGTCAGCTCCGGCAGCCCCATCGGGCCACGAGCATGCAATTTCTGGGTGGAGATGCCGATCTCGGCGCCGAAACCGAACTGCTCGCCGTCGGTGAACGCCGTCGAAGCGTTGACCATCACGGCGGCGGCGTCGACCTGTTCGCTGAACCGCTGGGCCGCGGCCATGTTGGAGGTGACGATGGCCTCGGTGTGTCCGGTTCCGTACTCGTTGATGTGATCGATCGCGTCCTCGAGATCGTCGACAACCGCCAATGCGATGTCCATCGCCAGGTATTCCCGGCGCAGATCCTCCTCGGCGGCCGCGGTGTCGGCGTCGCCGTGCACCGCGACTCCGGCGGTGGTCAACGCATCCACCAGCCGTGGCAGGGCGGTCGCGGCGATGGCCTTGTCGACCAGTACGGTTTCGGCGGCGTTGCAGACGCTGGGCCGGCGCGTCTTGGAGTTCAGCAGCACCTGTTCGGCAACGTCGAGGTCGGCGGATTCGTGGATGTAGACGTGGCAGTTGCCCACCCCGGTCTCGATGGTCGGCACCAGCGCATCGCGCACCACCGCTTCGATCAGCCCGGCACCGCCGCGCGGGATCACCACGTCGACCAGTCCGCGGGCCTGGATCAGATGAGTGACGGTGGCGCGGTCGGCCGACGACAGCAGTTGCACCGCGTCGGCGGGCAGGTCTTCGCTGACCAGGGCGCCGCGCAGTACGTCCACCAGGGCCTGGTTGGAGTGCGCCGCCGATGAGCTACCGCGCAGCAGTGCGGCGTTGCCGGACTTCAGGGCCAACCCGAACGCGTCCACGGTGACGTTCGGCCGGCCCTCGTAGACCATGCCGACGACGCCGAGCGGAACCCGCTGCTGGCGCATCATCAGGCCGTTGGGCAGGGTGTAGCCGCGCAGCACCTCCCCGACCGGGTCGGGCAGTCCGGCCACCTGCCGCAGGCCGGCGGCGATACCGTCGACCCGGTCCTTCGACAACGCCAGCCGATCCAGCATGGCCTCGGGAGTGCCGGCGGCACGCGCAGCATCGACGTCGACGGCGTTGGCCGCCAGGATGTCGTCGGTGTGGGCCAGCAGCGCATCGGCTGCGGCATTCAGCGCACTGTTCTTGGCCGCGGTGGACAACGCCGTCAGGGATCGCGAGGCGACTCTGGCACGTCGGGCGGCGTCGTGGACCTCTTGGCGCAGGTCGGGAAGTACGGGGACGCTCATCTGGCCAGAGTATCGGCGAACGACCGATCAGGTAAAACGGCCCCGGCAATCACCGCGGGCCCACCGACGCGCTGCGCCGCTGGTCGATGATCCGGCCCAGTTCCTGCAGCAGCATCGGTTTGTGGATCACCAGCTCTTCGATGCGCTCACGGTCGATCACCACCGCGGTCACCTCTTCCAGCGCGTGGGCGTCGAACTGACTCGCCTGCCGGGTCAGGGCGGTGACGCCGAGGAACGCTCCGTGCCGCAACGTGCTGTCCTGCGAGGGGGCGTCGACCCCGGAGATCCGGACACTGCCTTCGACGAGGAAGGTCATCGCGGTGGGTACCACGCCGGCCCGCTCCAGCACCTCGTCGGTGCCGTACCGCACCACCGTGGCGTGCGGGATCAGCGCCTGCTGGTCCTCGTCGGTCAGCCGCAGCGCCGGCGCCACCACCGTGCGCAATGCGTCGGCCACCCGCTCCGGCGTGGAGAACCGGTCGTACGCCCGGTCGAGGTGCAGCCCCTCGCGGCGGGCGGCGTACCAGAGCCACCGCAGGAAGGTGGCCTGCGCCGCCGACTCCTCCGACGGCGAATCGAGCGCGAACGTGGTGCGGTACTCGCCCCCGCCCAGCGCCACCGACACCACGGCCTCGTCGGTGCTCGGCAACGGCAACGCCTCGGCGACCCGCGACAGCAGCGCGCACACCCGGTCCGGTGGATCGGCGACGGCGAAAGTGGTGGTGATCGACGCCCGATACCGGTCCCCGGCGCGACTGACGTTGGTGAACGACGTCCCGGCCAGCACCGAGTTCGGCGTCACCTGCAGGCCGCTCGTGGTGCTGATGTGCACTGCCCGCCAGTTCACTTCGACCACCCGGCCGCGTGCCGCAGGGGTGGCCAACCAGTCCCCGATCCGGAACGGCTGCTCGAACAGCATGAACAGCCCCGACACGATCTGGCCGACCGAGTTCTGCAGCATCAACCCGATGACCACCGACGTCACGCCCAAGGCGGTGAACAGACCGCCGATCTTGGCGCCCCAGACGTAGGACAGGATCAGTGCCAGTCCGACACCGATCAGCAGAAACCGGGCGACGTCGATGAAGATGGTCGGGACCCGATTGCGCCAGGATCCCTTCGGCGCGCTCTGAAAGAACGTGGCGTCCAGACCGGACAGCAGCAACACCAGCAGCATGAAGCCGAAGGCCGTGTAGATGACCCGCAGGCCCGGATCCTGTCCCGGCACACCGGCCACCTGCGCCAACAGCACCAGCAATGCACCCAGCGGCAGCAGATAGTTCCGGATCAATGCCACCGGTCGTGCGAGATGACTGCCCTTGCGGACCAGCGCCACGTGCCATTCGGTGAACAGGATGAGGCCGACGGGCAATCCCAGGGCGACTCCGATCGCCCAGTACAGCCACGGCCCGAGGAAGCTCACGACGACTCCACCAGCCGCCAGACCTGTTCCCGGGAGCCGGCGACCGACCCCTCGGCCGGTGCGGCGAATTCCACGCCGTCACCGTCGGCGAGCAGATCCCGGACCGCCGTGGTGACGTAGATGCCGGGTTCGGCAGCGCCGTCGCGTAACCGGTAGGCGGCGTCGACGGCCGGGCCCCACAGGTCATAGGTGGTCCCGGAACGTCCCACCAGTCCGCTGACGACCCGCCCGGTGCTGATCCCGGCCCACAGACCCAGCCGATGGCCGGTACGGACTTCGTACCGGTCCACGATCCGCTGCATCTCCCGCACGAATTCGACGAGCCGGTACACCCCGTCCAGCCGCGGTGTGGTGAGTCCGCAGCCGGCCAGATACCCGTTGTGCATGGTGCGGATCCGCTCGACTCCGGCGGTGTCGGCTGCCGCGTCGAAGTGCCCGAACAGCTCGTCGACCGCCCGGATCAACTCGGGTGCCGAGACCTCGGCCGACAACCGGTCCACCCCCGACAGTTCGGCGTAGACGAGGCTGACGTTGCGGTGCTCGTCGGCGATGGTCTGCTCGCCGTCGCGGTAGCGCCGGATCAGCGGCTCGGGCATCAACGCCAGCAACAGCGCGTCGTTCCGCTTGCGTTGCTCGTCGAGCAGCTTCTCCTGGGTACGCAGGCTGGCACTCATGTCGTTGAACGCCACGGTGAGATCACCGATCTCGTCCGCCGTCCGGGTCGTCACCGCGGCGGTGTAGTCACCGGCGCTGATCCGCTGGGCGGCGGCCTGCAACCGCCGGACCGGCCGTAGAAACAGCCGGGCCAGCAACATCGCCAGCACACAGATGCCGAAGACCACCGCTGTGGTGGCCAGGACGACGCGTCGGCTGAACGCCGTGATCCGGGAGTATGCGTCGGAGTAGTCCCTGGTGGCCAGGACCGACCATTGCAGATCCGAATTGGGAATGGTCAGCGGTGCGTAGGCGACCAGCTCGCGGTGCCCGAGATAGTCGTTACCGGTGTTGAGGGTGCCGGTCTGTCCGCGCTGCGCGGCACGCAGGCCCGGGGCGCCGACCGGCTGCACCATGATGGTGGTCCCCAACTTCAGCGCCCGGTCGACCGTCGCCGCCGGGGTTCCCGCCGCCATCGCTTCACGACGGTAGGCCTCCGGATCCTCCAGGAACAGTCGTGAATCCGAACGCATCAGATCGTCCGAACCGGCCAGGTAGGTCTCGGTGGTCAGGCCCACTCCGGCCGCCGCCCACTGCCGGTCGGCGGTCATGATCCGGTTGATCTTGGCGCTGGGCAACGGTAGTGCCAGTACTCCCTCGACCGTGCCCTTACCGCTGATCGGCGACACCAGCCAGGCGGTCGGCGTGTTCAGGTAGGGCTGATAAGGCTGGTAATCGGTGATCCATACGAAGTTGACCGCATTGGCGGCCAACGCTTTGCGGTAGGCCTCCCGCAGACCGGATTCGCGATAGGGCCCGGTCAAGACGTTGGTGCCCAGGTCTACCCCCTTGTTCGCGGTGTAGACCACGTTTCCCCGGGTATCCAGCAACACCGCGTCCAGGTACTCGTTGCGTTTCACGATCTCGGTGAAGAAGCCGTTGAACTGGGCGTTTGCCGCCGACCACGCACTGCCGTCGCCGGCGTCCTCGGGCTTCTGCGCCGCCGGGCCGAATCCGGCCGTGTAGTGCGCCTGCAGGTAGCGCTGCGCCGGCGATGTCGGCATCAGCGCGGCGACATCGACCTGCTCGCCGCTGCGTTCCGCCAACGCACCGACGAACCGGTCGCGGTAGTGGCGCAGAATCGCGTCCTGCTGTTCGGGACCGATTGCGGCCCTGCTGAGTTCATCGAACCCGACGGTGAATGCCTTGGCCGCGTTGTAGGCGGTCGCCCCGGATGTGAAGACCACCAGCGAATTCGTCAGGTCGGCGAACAGCCCGGTCACCGCCCGGCGCTGCGATTCCCGCGCCTGTACCAGCTTGCTCGTGGCGGCACGTTCCAATTCTTGTGCACCGTATTGGAATTCGACGACACCGACGATCCCCACCGAAGCGATGCTGGTGAGCAACAAGATGAGCATCAATTTCGTCTGGATACTGATCCGAAACGGCAGCCACCGGCTTCGCGGCTCATCGTTGTCGGCGGCCCGTGCACCTGCTGACGATGCCGACGTCACTCGGCCGCTCCCTTCACCGACTACGGAACGATTCACCACCATAGGCGATATTCGCTACTCACACGGCCGACGATGCGAAGCTGACACCATGGCGACACACGTTTGCGTGCTGGGCAGCGCGAACCTCGATTCCGTCTTCGCCGTCACCGCATTGCCCGCCCCGGGCGAGACCGTCCTCAGCGCGGCGCCGAGCTTCCAGCCGGGCGGCAAGGGCGCCAACCAGGCGGTCGCCGCGGCGCGTGCCGGCGCGCGGGTGCAATTCGTCGGCGCAGTCGGCGACGACGACGCCGGGCGGCGACTGAGCGAGCATCTGCGGCACAACGGCGTGGGAACAGCCGGTCTGACGACGCTGCCCGGCCCCAGCGGTTCGGCGATCATCACGGTGGATCCGGCCGGGGAGAACACCATTGTGGTGGTGCCCGGCGCAAACGGCGCACTCACACTGAATCCGGTGCAGCACGACCTGATCACCGCCTGCGACGTGCTGCTGATGCAGTTGGAGATCCCGCTCCCGACGGTCACCGCGGCCGCCCGGCTTGCGCACGACGCCGGCGCGACGGTGATCCTCAACGTGTCCCCGCCCACCGGAGCCCTGACCGACCTGGCCGGCCTGATCGACGTCGCCGTGGTCAACGAATCCGAATCGGCGCACTTCTCCCATCGGGTGCCGCATCGGGTGGTCACCCTGGGTGCCCGTGGGGTCCGCTATCGCGGTGTCGACGGTGCCCTGGACATCCCGGCGCCGCAGGTTCGAGCCGTCGACACCAGCGGTGCCGGTGACGTCTTCGCCGGTGTGCTGGCCACCGAATGGCGGACGGGCATCGAACACGCGCTGCGGAGTGCCTGCGTGGCCGGGGCATTGGCGACCTTGCAGCCCGGCGCCGGCGACTGCGCACCGGGTGCGGCGCAGATCGGTGCCGCCCTGGCCGCGCTCACGGCAGGCGAGCCGCCGCCGGGATGACGTCGGAGGCGGCCCGACCGCCGCGTATCCCCCAGTTGTCCCGATCCACCTCGTGCACGGTGATCATCACATGGTCGGCCGGGATGCCAACGGCGGCAAGGTTCTCCACGATCGTGCCGTAGAGCAACCGCTTGGCTTCCAGCGACCGACCGGGAAAACAGTCGATCGTGACCAGGGTGCGGTACTCGGGCGCGGCGAGCTGTTCTGGTACGGCGAAACGGTGCGGCTCGTGCACCACCAAGCGGACATTCTTGTCAGCGGCCGGGGCCTGGAACGCCACCACCAGTGCGCCGTGGACGGCGTCCATGATCGCGACTTCTTCGGCCGGCTCGTAGCGGCGGCGGACCTCGATCAATGCGGTGGGCATGGCTCGATTCTCCCTACTGCTCCGGGATCTCGCGGTCGATCTCGTCGAGCCAGATCCGTGCGGACATGTCCGAGGGCGCCCGCCAGTCCCCGCGCGGTGACAACGCCCCGCCGTGGGACACCTTCGGCCCGTTGGGCAGTGCCGACCGTTTGAATTGACTGAACGAATAGAACCGCTGCGCAAAGACTTTCAGCCAGCGCCGGATCTCGGCCAGTGAATAGGCCTGGCGCTTGTCCGCCGGGTAGCCCGGCGGCCAGGAGCCCGCGTCGACGTCGTGCCAGGCATGCCACGCCGCGAACGCGATCCTGGCCGGCGAGAACCCGTAGCGCAGTGCGGAATACAGCGCGAAATCCTGCAGCGCATACGGGCCGACGGTGTCCTCGCTGCGCTGGATCTCCTCGCCGTCACCGACCGGGATCAGTTCCGGGCTGATCTCGGTGTTGAGCACCGAGGCCAGCACCGCACATACCTCGGCGTCGAACTCCCCGGAGTTGATCACCCAGCGGATCAGGTGCTGGATCAGCGTTTTGGGCACCCCGCCGTTGACGTTGTAATGCGACATCTGATCACCCACCCCGTAGGTGGACCAGCCCAGCGCGAGCTCCGACAGATCCCCGGTGCCCAGCACGATGCCGCCGTTGTGATTGGCGATCCGGAACAGGTAGTCGGTGCGCAGTCCGGCTTGCACGTTCTCGAAGGTGACGTCGTAGACGGCTTCGCCACGCGCGAACGGATGCCCGAGTTCGCCGAGCATCAGCGTCGCCGTCTCTCGGATGTCGATCTCGGCGAACGTCACCCCCAGTGCCCTACTCAACCCGGCGGCGTTGGCTTTCGTGTGCTCGCCGGTCGCGAAGCCGGGCAGCGTGAACGCCAGGATGTCGCTGCGTGGTCGGCCGAGTCGGTCCATCGCCCGAGCGGCGACGATCAACGCGTGCGTAGAGTCCAGCCCGCCGGACACCCCGAGAACCACCTTGGAGTCGCCCAGCGCGCGCAGCCGCTGCTCCAAACCGGACACCTGGATGTTGTAGGCCTCATAGCAGTCCTGTTGCAGGCGCTGCGGATTCGACGGAACGAACGGGAACCGTTCGACCACGCGGCGCAGACCGATATCACCGGCCGGCGGTTGCAGGCGGAATTCAACGGTGCGGTACGCCTCCGCCGCGCCCCGGTGGTGGCGCCGGTTGTCGTCGAAGGTGCCCATCCGTGCCCGTTCGGCGCGCAACATCGCCAGGTCGACGTCGGCGACCGATCTGCGTGCCCCGGTGGGGAAACGCTCGGTCTCGGCCAGCAGCGTGCCGTTCTCCCAGATCATGGTCTGCCCGTCCCAGGCCAGGTCGGTGGTCGACTCGCCTTCGCCGGCGGCGGCGTAGACGTAGGCGGCCAGGCAGCGTGCCGAGGCCGATCGGGCCAGCAGAACGCGGTCGTCGGCCCGGCCGACGGTGATCGGGCTGCCCGACAGATTCGCCAGCACGGTGGCGCCGGCCAGGGCGGCTTCGGCGCTGGGCGGAACGGGGACGAACATGTCCTCGCAGATCTCGGCATGTACGACGAATCCGGGCAGGTCGGTGGCGGCGAACAGCAGGTCCGGACCGAACGGGACCTCGGCCCCGCCGATCCGCAGCGTCCCGCGCTCCCCCGCTCCCGACGCCATCTGGCGGCCCTCGTAGAACTCCCGGTAGGTGGGCGGGTAGGACTTGGGCACCACCCCGAGGATGCGCCCGCGGTGGATGACGACGGCGGTGTTGTAGACCCGGTGGGCGTAACGCAACGGCGCCCCCACCACCAGCACCGGCAACAGGTCCGCGGTTGCGGCCACGACGCCGAGCAGCGCTGCCCGGACGGCATCGAGCAGCGTGTCCTGCAACAGGACGTCGTCGAGGGAGTATCCCGACAGCGTCAGCTCGGGAAAGACGGCGAGCGCGACACCGTCGTCGTGGCATTCCCGTGCCAGTCGCAGCACTGAGTCGGCATTGGCGGCCGGGTCCGCGAGCGTCGTGTGATGGGTGCAGGCGGCGATCCGCGCGAACCCGTGCCGATAGGCGTTGTAGAAGTCCCCAGAGAAGTCCATCGCCTGCCATTGTCGCCTATCTGCGAATTCAGCGCGGCAATCACCGCTATGCGGGCAAAAAGCACCCGGAAATCCGGCAGGATGCTCGCGTGGCACCGCAGCGGCTCACCCCCGATCAGCGCAACTCGTTCCTCGCCGCCGTACTGGGCTGGTCGATGGATGCCTTCGACTACTTCATCGTGGTCTTCGTCTACGCCGACATCGCCAAGACGTTCGGCCACACCAAGACCGAGGTCGCCTTCCTGACCACCGCCACCCTGGTGATGCGTCCGGTGGGGGCGTTCATCTTCGGGTTGTGGGCCGACCGGGTCGGCAGACGTATCCCGCTGATGGTGAACGTGGTCTTCTACTCGACGGTCGGGTTCTTGTGCGCGTTCGCGCCCACCTTCACGGTGCTGGTGATTCTGCGCCTGTTGTACGGCATCGGAATGGGCGGCGAATGGGGCCTGGGCGCGGCGCTGGCCATGGAGAAGATCCCGCCGGATCGCCGGGGATTCTTCTCCGGGCTGCTGCAGGAGGGCTACCTGTTCGGTTACCTGGCCGCGACGGTCGCCTCGCTGCTGGTGAACGACTGGCTCGGCTTGTCCTGGCGCTGGCTGTTCGGCCTGTCGATCCTGCCGGCCATGGTGAGCCTGCTCATCCGCTACAAGGTCACCGAGTCCGAGGTCTGGCAGGCCACTCAGGACCGGATGCGGTTGACCAGCACCAGAATTCGCGACGTCTTCACCGACGCCAAGGTGATCCGCCGGTTCTGCTATCTGGTGTTGTTGATGACCGCGTTCAACTGGATGAGCCACGGCACCCACGACATCTACCCGACGTTTCTGACCTCCACCGACGGTGCGGGGCTGTCCCCCGTCACGGCCAAGTGGATCGCGGTGATCTACAACATCGGCGGCATCGTCGGCGGATTGTTCTTCGGCTCGATGTCGCAACGGTTGGGCCGTCGCTACGCGATCATCTGGGCGGCGGCGATGGGATTGCCGATCGTGCCGCTGTTCGCGTGGTCGCACACCGCGGGAATGCTCTGCCTGGGATCGTTCCTGATCCAGGTCTGCGTGCAGGGCGCCTGGGGCGTGATCCCGGCTCACCTGACCGAGATGTCACCGGATGCGATCCGCGGCTTCTATCCCGGCGTGACCTACCAGTTGGGCAACCTGCTGGCCGCGTTCAACCTACCGATCCAGGAGCACCTGGCGGCCGCCCACGGTTATCCGTTCGCCCTGACCGTCACGGTGGTGCCCACCCTGATCGCCGTCGTGGTGTTGACCGCGGTCGGCAAGGACGCCACCGGTCGGCGCTTCGGCCTCTCGTAGGCGGGACCGGCCGACGCTAGAACGTGCAGGGCATGGCACGGATCCCGTGGATGAAGGTGCCCGGCACATACTCCGGATCCCCGGCCTGGATATCGGGCAGCTCACGGAGCAACTCGCCGAAGATGGCACGCAACTGTGCACGCGCCACATGGGTTCCCAGGCAGTAGTGCTGCCCGCCACCGCCGAAGCCCACGTGCGGGTTGGGGTCCCGGCTGAGATCGAGCTGGTCGGGTCGGTCGAAGACGTCGGTGTCCCAGTTGCCCGACGAGTAGAACATCGCGACCTTGTCGCCGGCGCGGATCGTCTGGCCGCCGAGCTCGTAATCGGTTGCCGCGGTGCGCCGGAAGGTCATCACCGGGGTGGCGTAGCGGACGAACTCCTCTACCGCGGTTCCGATCCGACGATCGAAATCCTCCAGCAGCCAGGCCCGCTGGTCGCCGAAATCGGTGAGCGCTTTGATCGCGTGACTGGTGGTCTGCCGGGTGGTGTCGTTGCCGGCCACCGACAACAGCACGAAATATGCGGCGACCTCGGCGTCGGTGAGTCGGTCGCCGTCGACCTCGGCGTTGACCAGGCTGCTGAACAGGTCGTCGCCGGGGCGCTCCCGGCGCTCGGCGGCCAACGCACCGGCCACCTGATGCAGGTACATGATGTTTTCGGCCATCATCGCCATCGGATCCCGCCCGGCGAGGAATACCGGGTCGTTGCCCGATACCAGCGCATCGGCGGCGTGGGCGACCTGGGTCCGTTCCGAATCCGGGATGCCCACCATGTCGGCCAGTGTGCGCAGTGGGAGTTCCTTGGCGCAGTATTCGACGAAGTCCGCCCCGCTACCGGCTTCCTTCAACTCTCCGACGATGGCCTTGGCGCTGGCCTTGATCGAGTCTTCGATACGCCGGATCTGCCGCGGGG
Organism: Mycolicibacter sp. MU0083; assembly: GCF_963378075.1. NCBI lineage: Bacteria > Bacillati > Actinomycetota > Actinomycetes > Mycobacteriales > Mycobacteriaceae > Mycobacterium > Mycobacterium kokjensenii. The sequence goes on along the minus strand of NZ_OY726394.1, from coordinate 1,388,211 downwards.
TGAATGCCGCGGTGGCCAGTTTGCGCAGTTTGGTGTGTCGAGGCGGGTCCATGGCGAGGAAGGACTGTGTGGTCTCGAGCATCTCCTCGGGGAAGTTCTCGAACATCACGCCCTTGCCGGACAGAAACACCTCGTTGGTGCGACTGACGGTGACGATGTCGGCGTGGCGGGTGACCGCCCAGAAGCCGTGATCGTCCGGATCGGTCAGCATGGCCTCCTCGACGGGGCGATGCCAGCTCACCGGCCGTTCGGCGCGCAATACCGCAAAGGAGCGTTCCCGCTCTGCCGCGGTGGTGGACCAGAACTGCCGGGTGGACAGATCGATCGGGTCATAGGTGCGAGCGGTTGCGTCAGCCATGCAGCGATCTTGCGCTAGACATACTGTCTAGTCAAGATGTCGGCTAATCTGTCTGCCATGGCCTCGGTGACCAGAAAGCCGCAAGCGAGCCGGCAGGAGCGCCGCGAGCAGATCGAGCGGCGCCTGCTCGACGCCACCGAACGGTTGATGAACGCCGGCGCCAGCTTCACCGAACTCAGCGTGGATCGCCTCGCCACCGAGGCCGGGATCTCGCGAGCGAGCTTCTACATCTATTTCGAGGACAAGGGCCATCTGCTGCGCCGGTTGGCCGGCCAGGTGTTCGGCGACCTGACTTCCAGCGCGGAACGCTGGTGGGGGGTGGCGTGGCGTCACGATCCCGCCGACATCCGCGACGCGATGGCCGCGATCGTCGCCGACTATCGACGGCACCAGCCGCTGCTGATCGCACTGAGCGAGATGGCCGGCTACGACCCTCAGGTGGGCAGCACCTACCGTGAGCTACTGACCGGGATCGCCGACGGGATGACCCGGATGATCGAAGCCGGTCAGGCCGACGGCTCCATCCGCCGCACCCTGCCCGCGGCCGCGACCGCCAGCGCGTTGACCTGGATGGTGGAGCGGACCTGTCAACAGAATCTTCCGACGAAAGGCGCCGACTACGACGCCGAGCTGGCCGCCACACTCGCGGAGATCACTTGGAGCGCACTCTATCTGGAGTCCACCCCGCACCTTTCCTAGCCGTTCCAGGCCGAGCGATCGTACGCCTTCTCGATGCGTGCGCGCTGCATTGCACGGCGGGCGGCGGACAGCGCACCGAACCCGTAGACCGGCGGTGTGCGGGTGGGGGCGAACACGTAGACGATGTTGCCCCGGCGCACCCGCCGATTACGCGGACTGCCGATGTCGACCGCGAAGTAGTTGTTGTGGACGGTCACCAGACCGAGCATCGCATTGAGCACAGACCGCCAATCCACTTGTGCGGCGGGACGGTTGGGAAAATCGGCCATCCCGTCGTACTGGCGGCACACGTCGGTGACCGAAAACGGCGTGTTCGCCGGAACGCCCACGCCGCCGTAGTCGGGCAGCTTCATGAACCAGACCAGCCCGGGGTCCGCCCGATAGATCCCGTGGAAGGGCTGCTCCGGGTTGGCCAGCAGCAGAAACGACACCTTGCCGGACGGGACCGTCGAGCGTGGCCCGTACTCGCGCAGCCATTTACAGGCCACCTGCGAACCCATGCTGACGCCGTAGACCACTACGTCCTCGGCATCGGCCCGGCCGGTGAAATGTGCGGTCAGCATGTCATCGAGGGCTTGCGCGCCCCGGGCCACCGCCTTGACCGCGGGCACATAGCGCAGGCCGTCGAAATACGTGTTGGGGTACTTGACGTTTCTGACCGTCTTGCCCCGGGTGACCGCGCCGCGGCACATGAATCGCAGGAATCCGCTCCACCCCGCACCGTCGATGGTGAATACCGTCGTCATCCATGCCCCTCGATCACCGTCGACGATAACCGAGCGTGCATGGTTGTACGCCCCGACCGGCGTGTCGCCGAGCAGACACGCACCCTCGCCGGAACGGGGCTACACGGCGACCAGGTCGTCGGCATGCACCACCGGCCGGCGGGCATCCGGTGCCAACTCCGCCGTGGAGTGGCCGATCATCGCGGTGAGCTCCACAGCGTCGTAACCGACGACACCGCGGGCCACCGCGACGCCGTCCGGCCCGCACAGTTCCACCACGTCACCGCCGTAGAACCTGCCCGCTACCGCGGTGATACCGGCGGGCAGCAGCGAGCGGCGGCCGACCAGCACCGCCTCGACCGCACCCGCATCCAGCGTCAGCGTGCCGGCCGCGTCGGCGGCGTGACGCACCCAGAACTTGCGCGCCGACAACCGGTGCGCCCGCGGCGCGAAGACCGTCCCCACCGAGGCGTCCGACAGCGCAGCGGCGGCGTCGGCGGCGGCCGCCAACAGCACCGGAACCCCCGCGTCGGCGGCCAGCAGTGCCGACGACAGCTTGGAGACCATGCCGCCGGTACCCAGATGACTCCCCTCGCTGGCCACCACGTCGGCCAGATCGTCGGGGCCACTGACTTCGGGCACCAGCCGAGCGGGCCCCTTACGGGGATCGGAGTCGTACAGTCCGTCGATATCGGAGAGCAACACCAGCGCGTCGGCACCGACCAGATGTGCCACCAGCGCCGAGAGCCGGTCGTTGTCGCCGAACCGGATCTCGCTGGTGGCCACCGTGTCGTTCTCGTTGACGATCGCCACTGCGTGCAATGCACGCAGTCGGTCCAGCGTGCGGGCCGCGTTGGTGTGCGACACCCGCGAGGAGACGTCCTGCGCGGTGAGCAGCACCTGGCCGACGGTGCGCCCGAACCGGCCGAAGGCCGCGCTCCAGGCGTTCACCAACGCCACCTGCCCCACGCTCGCGGCGGCCTGTTTGGTGGCCAGATCCGTCGGCCGCTTGGACAGCCCGAGCGGCTCGAGCCCGGCGGCGATGGCGCCCGAGGACACGATCACCACGTCCGAGCCGGCTTTCATCCGGGCCTCGATCGCCTCCACCAGCCCGGCCAGGCGGGCCCCGTCGAACATGCCCGTCTCCGTGGTGAGCGCGGTGGTGCCGATCTTGACCACGATGCTGCGCGCGGAGCGGACGGCTTCGCGGGCATCGGTTTTCCGCGCGGTCACGAATCTTCCGAGTGCTCGCGACGCTGTTTACGAGCGACCTTGCGCTCCGCGGCACCCACCCGGTCGGTGCGCTCCAGCCTGGTATCGGTGCCCCGGCCCGACAACGTGATGTCGACACCGGCGGGGGTGGTCGGCTCCCAGTCGAACGTCATGTCCCCGATGGTCACCGCGCAGCCCGGTTTGGCGCCGCGCCGTAGCAACTCGTCTTCGACGCCGAGCCGTGCCAGCCGGTCGCCCAGGTAGCCGACCGCCTCGTCGTTGTCGAAATTGGTCTGATGCACCCAGCGTTCCGGGCGGGTGCCGCGCACCACGAAGCCACCGGCACCGTCGGCCTCCACACTGAAGCCGGTCTCCCGCGCGGGGATCGGGCGAATCACCGGCCGGCGCGCCACCGGTTCCGGTTGCGCGGCACGGTAGGCCGACACCATCTCGGCGAGGGCGAACGTCAACGGCCGCAGGCCGGCCCGGCTGACCGTGGAGACCATGAACACCGGCCAGCCCCGCTCGGCCACGATGTCGTCCCGAACGAATTCGGCCATCTCCAGCGCCTCGGGCACGTCGATCTTGTTGAGCACCACCGCCCGTGGCCGGTCCACCAGGTCACCCAGTGCCGAATCGCCTTGCATGGTGGGCGTATAGGCGGCCAGCTCGGCTTCGATCGCCTCGATGTCGGAGAGCGGGTCACGCCCCGGTTCTGCGGTCGCACAGTCCACCACATGCACCAGAACCGCGCAGCGCTCGATGTGCCGCAGGAAGTCCAGCCCCAGTCCGCGTCCCGCCGAAGCCCCCGGAATAAGCCCGGGAACGTCGGCCGCGGTGAAGGTGTTCTCGCCCGCCGACACCACCCCCAGGTTCGGCGCCAGCGTGGTGAACGGGTAATCGGCGATCTTCGGCTTGGCCGCCGAGATCACCGACACCAGCGCGGATTTGCCCGCCGACGGGAATCCGATCAGGCCCACATCGGCGACGGTCTTGAGTTCCAGGGTGAGGTCGCGGGTTTCGCCCTTCTCCCCGAGCAGCGCGAAACCGGGTGCCTTGCGGGCCCGTGAGACCAGAGCGGCGTTGCCCAGTCCGCCGCGACCGCCGGCCGCGGCTTCGAAGCGTGCTCCGGTACCGACCAGGTCTGCCAGTAGCCGACCGTGTTCGTCGAGGACCACGGTGCCGTCGGGCACCTTGATCTCCAGGTCGGCGCCGGCGGCCCCGTCCTTGTTGCTGCCCTGGCCCTGTTTGCCGGACGCGGCCGCGATGTGCGGCCGGAAATGGAAGTCCAGCAGGGTGTGCACCTGCGGGTCGACGACGAGCACGACGCTGCCGCCACGGCCGCCGTTTCCACCGTCCGGGCCGCCGAGCGGCTTGAACTTCTCCCGGTGAATCGAGGCGCAGCCATTGCCCCCGTCGCCGGCCCGCACATGGATGACGACGCGGTCGACGAACCGGGACATGGCGTTACTACCTATCCGGCGCCGAGTGGCGCCCAGTTACGCCGGCGACTAGTCGCGGGCGACAGGCACGATGTTGATCAGCTTGCGGCCACGCTTCACACCGAACTCGACCGAGCCGGGTGCCGTGGCAAACAAGGTGTCGTCACCGCCGCGCCCGACGTTCACGCCGGGATGGAAATGAGTGCCCCGCTGCCGCACCAAAATCTCGCCGGCCTTGACGACCTGGCCGCCGAACCGCTTGACGCCGAGTCGCTGGGCGTTTGAGTCGCGCCCGTTACGTGAGCTGGAAGCGCCCTTTTTGTGTGCCATCTCGCTGCCTCCTGCTGCTACTTGATTCCGGTGACCTTGAGCACGGTCAACGGCTGACGGTGACCCTGCCGCTTGTGGTAGCCGGTCTTGTTCTTGAACTTGTGGATGCGGATCTTGGGGCCCTTGGTGTGCTCGAGCACCTCGCCGGTGACCGCGACCTTCGCCAGCTTGGCGGCGTCGGTGGTGACGGTGGCACCGTCCACCACCAGCGCTACCGGCAGCGAGACCGACGAGCCCGGCTCGGACTCGATCTTCTCGACCTTGAGCACGTCACCTACGGCCACCTTGTACTGCTTGCCGCCGGTTTTGACGATTGCGTACGTCGCCATCGTTGGTCTCTACCTCTGCTTCTCGGGCGCGCACGCCATCGGGACTTGCGCAGGTGTCTGGGGTTCTGTCCGCCGAGCTGTGGTTATTCCCGCCTGGCGACAACTGGTCAAGGGTACGTGACCAGCGGCTAAGGGGTCAAACCGGCCCTGGCTTAGATCGGCGGCCCGGCAGGTCGGGCTGCCGCACGCCGCCGACGCGGACGTTCGACCACCACAACCGGCACTTCGGGTTCCTCGGAGTCTTCCGATTCCTCGGCATCGTCGGAGTCCTGGTCCTCATCGGACTCGTCGGCCTCGTCGGATGCATCGATGACGTCCAGGTCGTCATCGAAAGCTTCGTCGTCATCGTCGTCGAGATCGACTTCGTCGTCGCCCTCGTCGTCGTCGCCCTCGTCGGCATCGTCGTCGTCGCTGTCGTCGTCATCAACGTCGTCGTCATCAACGTCGTCGGCGTCGTCGTCGAGATCTTCGTCACCGGCGCCTTCGGCCAGATCGTCATCGCCGGTGTCCGGGGCGTCCACCGCGGCGTCGGCAGCGGCCGCGCCGCCCCCGGACTCCGCCGTCGGATCCACCGAGAGTTCCTCGGCTCCCGGCACCGCCTCCAGCTCCTCATCCGATTCGTCGTGCCGGTCGCTGGCCGCAGCCATCGCCTTGAACATCGGGTGATCGCCCGGCGTGTGCACCGGAACCTTGGCCACCGCCGGCTCATCGACCTTGGGCTTCTTCGAACGCTTGCCGCGGCGGCTTCCGCTTGACCCGCCGGATTCGGGTTTGCGTCCCGGCGCCGCCGAATCGACCGGGTCGGAGTGCAGCACGATGCCGCGTCCGGCGCAGTGCTGACACGACGTGGAGAACGCCTCGATCAGCCCGGTGCCCAATCGCTTGCGGGTCAGCTGCACCAACCCCAGCGACGTCACCTCCGAAACCTGGTGGCGGGTGCGGTCGCGGCCCAGTGCCTCAGTCAGTCTGCGCAGCACCAGATCCCGGTTGGACTCCAGCACCATGTCGATGAAGTCGATGACGATGATGCCGCCGATATCCCGCAGTCGCAGCTGCCGCACGATCTCCTCGGCGGCCTCCAGGTTGTTCTTGGTAACCGTCTCCTCGAGGTTGCCCCCGGATCCGGTGAACTTCCCGGTGTTGACGTCGACGACCGTCATGGCCTCGGTGCGGTCGATGACGAGAGTTCCACCCGAGGGCAGCCAGACCTTGCGGTCCAGCGCCTTGGCTAGCTGTTCATCGATGCGATGCACGGCGAACACGTCCGGCCCGGACTGGCCGTCGGGCCCTTCAGGCGCCTGGTAACGCGTCAGTTTCGGCATCAGTTCGGGCGCTACGGATCCCACGTAGTCGTTGATCGTGGCCCACGCATCGTCACCGGAGACCACCAACTCGGAGAAGTCCTCGTTGAACAGGTCCCGGATCACCTTGACCAGCACGTCGGGCTCTTCGTAGAGCGCCACAGCGGCTCCGGCGGCCTTCGCCTTGGTCTCGACGGCGGTGGCCTCGATCTGGGTCCAGCGTTCCTGCAGACGTTCCACGTCGGCGCGGATGTCTTCTTCCTTGACGCCCTCGGACGCGGTACGGATGATCACCCCCGCGTCGGCGGGCACCACCTCGCGCAGGATCTCCTTCAGGCGCTGCCGTTCGGTGTCGGGCAGCTTGCGGCTGATTCCGGTCGACGACGCGCCCGGTACGTAGACCAGGTAGCGGCCGGCCAGGGAGACCTGGGTGGTCAGCCGGGCACCCTTGTGGCCGATCGGGTCCTTGCTGACCTGGACCACCACGTAGTCGCCGGGCTTGAGCGCCTGCTCGATCTTCCGGTTGGCGCCGCCGAGCCCGGCGGCCTCCCAGTTGACCTCGCCGGCGTACAGCACGCCGTTGCGACCGCGACCGATGTCGACGAAGGCGGCCTCCATCGACGGCAGCACGTTCTGCACGATGCCCAGGTAGACGTTGCCCACCAGCGAGGTCGACGCGGCAGAGGTCACGAAGTGTTCGACCATCACGCCGTCTTCGAGCACGGCGATCTGGGTGTAACGAGCGCCCTGGTGCGGCGGCTCGGTCCGAACCCGGTCGCGGACGACCATCCGACGTTGGACGGCTTCGCGGCGGGCCAGGAACTCGGCCTCGCTCAGAATCGGCGGACGGCGGCGCCCGGCGTCGCGCCCGTCCCGGCGACGCTGGCGCTTGGCTTCCAGCCGAGTCGAGCCGGTGATGCCCTGGATCTCGTCGTCGCCGGTGCCCCCGCTCTTGGCCGCCCGGCTGGTCTTGGGCCGCGGTGTCCGTTCGTGCACGACGGTGTTGGGCGGATCATCGGAGGCCGGAGCGTCCTCGTCCTCTCCCGCGCCGGCCTTGCGGCGACGACGACGGCGACGACGACGGTTGCCGGCGTCATCGCCCGACCCGTTCTCGTCCTCGCCGGCGTCCTCCTCGGTGTCCCCGGACTCGTCCGTTTCCGCGGCGGAGTCTTCCTCGTCCTCCGCGGTCTCGTCGTCGGTGTCCTCGCTGGACGTCCCGTCCGAACCGCGGCCTCGGCCGCGGCCACGGCGGCCACGGCGGCGACGACGGTTGGTGGGGCGGTCCTCGTTGTCGCTGTCGTCGTCGGAATCCGTGTCCGATCCGCCGAGGTCCGCGTCGTCGTCATCGTCGGTGTCGGCGGTGTCGACGTCGCGGGTCACCGTTCGCTCGAAGGCGACGGGTTGCGGGGCCACGAACAGCGGCATGTAGTCCGCGTGCGCGGCGACCGGCTCGGGTGCCGTCTCCAGCAGCAGCCTGGACTCGGGCTCGTCGGGTACCCCGTCGAGTTCACCGGAGGGCCCGGGCTCGGCGGAGTCCGAGAACAGTCCGCCGGCTACCGGCTCCTGGACCGCGCCCAACAGGTCACGGACCCGCACGGCCTCGCCGCGATCCACGCTGGAGTGCGCGCTGCGGGTCCGCCCGTCCAGCTCGATCAGGGCGTCCAGAACCCGCCTGCTGGTGGTGCCCAGCACCCGGGCCAGCGAATGCACCCGCAGTCGATCGGGCAGCTCTTCCTGCTCGACCGGAGTTGCCGATGTGTCCGGTTCGGGGCCTTTGAATAGAGAGGGGTCTACCACGTACGTCTCCTCAAGCCCCCGGGCGCGTCGTGCTGACGCGGCCACGCGAGGACTTCTCGTTATGAGCCCGGCTCACTTCTCCGGGCTTGTGGTGGTCTCGCTCCGAGGGGCTCGGGTTGAACCGACTCGGTGCCTGGCTGAATGAGAACCGGCGATCGGCGCCGCATCACGTATCGCGACCGTCGCACTCGCCGAAGTCTTCATTCGGGTGTCGGAAACCGATCCGGTGACGTTCACCCGTTAGTCAGTATCCCACACAATCCACAGGAGCCGGACGAAAGGCGCTAACTACGACGTCAGGCCAGTGTCATCGGAGACGTCGGCGCCGACGGCTTCAAGTCCGGGAACCACAGCGCGATCTCACGCTCGGCCGACTCCGGCGAGTCCGAGCCGTGCACGAGGTTGAACTGGGTCTCCAGCCCGAAATCGCCGCGGATGGTGCCCGGCGTGGCCTTGGCCACCGGGTCGGTGCCACCGGCCAGCTGCCGGAACGCCTCGATCGCACGCGGCCCCTCGACGACCATGGCGACGACGGGTCCGGAGGTGATGAACTCGAGCAGCGATGCGAAGAAGGCCTTGCCCTCGTGCTCCGAGTAGTGCTGGCGGGCCACCGCCTGCTGCACCGGGCGCAGCTCCAGAGCCGCCAACGTCAGACCCTTGCGCTCGATCCGGCTGATGATCTCGCCCACCAACCGACGGTTCACGCCGTCCGGCTTGACCAGTACCAAAGTCCGCTCAGTCATACAGGGCCGCTCCTCATCCGTCGCTCCGCCCGCATCCTCGCCAGCGGCACGGGCGCTAGCGTACCGGCCCGGAACCCGACCGCCGCAACACCACCGCACGGAAATAGGCGATCAGTGCCCAGACCCCGGTGAACACCAGGCCCATCACCCCGACACCGGGGTAGATCAGGAATCCGGCCACCAGCACCGGTTGCAGCGCCAGGTTGGCCCAGATCGCCCAGCTTCGGCCCTGGATTCCGGCGAAAAGCAGCAGTACCAGCGCAAAGCCCAGCAGATAGCCCGTCGAGAGCGGCGTCAACCCGCCGCCGACCACGCCGACCACCGGCAACGCCAACAGCACCGTGATCGATTCGAGGATCAACGTCGCAGCCATCACGCCGCGAAAGCCCCGCCACGGGTCCGGGGCGTCGGTGTCAGTGCCAGTGTCAGGTTCGGTCATGCCGGATCCTTCCCGAACAGTGTGCGCGCCGCACCGGCGGTGACCACCGAGCCGGTGATCACGATCCCGGCGCCCGAGGCTTCGCCTCCGGCATCGAACTCGTCGACCAGTGCGGTGGCGGCGTCGATCGCATCTTCCAAGGTCTCGGTGGTGACCACCCGATCGTCGCCGAACACCCGCGCGGCGGCCACCGTCAGCGTCTCGATGTCCAGCGCCCGCGGGGATCCGTTGTGGGTGACCACGATTCGGTCGAACGCCGGCTCGAGTGCCGTGAGGATCCCGTCGACGTCCTTGTCCCCCAGCACGCTGACGACGCCGATCAGGTGGGTGAAGTCGAAATCGTCAGCCAGTGCCTCGGCGAGTACGGCGGCACCGGCCGGGTTGTGCGCGGCATCGATGAATACGGTGGGCGAGCTACGCATCCGCTCCAACCGTCCGGGACTGCGCACCGCGGCGAAACCCGCCCGTACGGTCTCGACATCGAGTTGACGCTCGGCGCCGGCACCGAAGAACGCCTCCACCGCCGCCAGCGCCAGCACGGCGTTGTGGGCCTGGTGTTCGCCGTGCAGCGGCAAGAAGATGTCCGAATACACCCCGCCCAGGCCCTGCAGCTCGAGCACCTGCCCGCCGATCGCGAGTTGCCTACTGCGTACGGCGAATTCGGAGTTCTCCCGCGCAACCGCCGCGTCGGCCCGAATGGACTGCGCCAGCAACACTTCCATCACCTCGGGCGACTGCCGGCCGATCACCGCCACGGTGTCGACCGACTCGTCGGTCGAGCGGTGGATGATCCCGGCCTTCTCCTCGGCTATCCCGGCGATCTCGGCACCGAGGTAGTCGACGTGGTCGATGCCGATCGGGGTGATGACCGCGACGGGGGCGGTCACGACGTTGGTGGCATCCCAGCGCCCTCCCATACCGACCTCGACGACCGCGACATCGACCGGCGCATCGGCGAACGCGGCGAACGCCATGCCGGTGAGCACCTCGAACTTGCTCATGGCCGGGCCGCCGTCGGCCTGTGAGGACGCGTCGACCATCTGCACGAAGGGTTCGATCTCGATGTAGGTCTCCACGTAGCGGGCCGGGCTGATCGGCTCGCCGTCGACCGCGATGCGCTCGACCGCCGACTGCAGATGCGGGCTGGTGGTCCGGCCGGTGCGACGGGAGAACGCGGTCAGCAGGGCATCGATCATCCGCACCACCGAGGTCTTGCCGTTGGTGCCGGCGACGTGGATCGACGGATAGCTGCGCTGCGGCGAGCCGAGCAGTTCCAGTAGCGCGTTGATCCGGGTCAGACTGGGTTCGATCTTGGTCTCGCCCCACCGTTGATCGAGCAGGTGCTCGACCTGGAGCAATGCCGCGATCTCGTCCGGGGTCGGCGCCGCCGGGCCGAGTGACCGATCGGTCATGCCAGTGCCGCGAGACGCGCGGTGATCCGCTCCACCTCGTCGCCGGCCAACTGCCGGCGAGCGCGAATCTTGTCGACGACGGCGTCGGGCGCCTTGGCCAGGAACGCCTCGTTGCCCAGTTTGGCCGCTGTCGCCTCGAGTTCCTTGCGGGCCGCCGCCAGGTCTTTCTCCAGACGGCGGCGTTCGGCGACGACGTCGACGGTTCCCGAGGTGTCCAACTCGACGACCACGGTGCCGTGGGCAAGTCGCACCTCGACGGTGGCCGACGGAGTGAATCCCGCACCGGGCTCGGTCAGCCACGCCTGCGAGGCCACGGCCGGCACCTGCGTGGACAGCTCGGCCTGCTCGATGCCGCTGAGCCGTGCGGGGACCTTCTGACGGTCCCGCAGGCCCTGATCGCTGCGGAACCTGCGCACCTCGGTGACCAGTTTCTGCATATCGGTGATCCGTTGCGCAGCAACCTGATCCAGTGCGATTCCCGATTCCGTGGGCCAGTCGGCCACCACCAGGGACTCCTCACCGGTGAGCTCGCGCCACAGCGTTTCGGTGACGAACGGGATCACCGGGTGCAACAGTCGCAGCAGCGTGTCGAGCACCGCGGCCAACACCGCCGTGGTGTTCTCGAGCCCCTGGCCCAGCTGAGTCTTGGCCAATTCGACGTACCAGTCGCAGAACTCGTCCCAGGCGAAGTGGTAGAGCGCTTCGCAGGCCCGACCGAACTCGTAGGTCTCGAACGCCGAATCGACTTCGGCACGAACCTCTTCCAACCGGCCCAGAATCCATCGGTCGGCGTCGGTCAACTCCTGCACCGGCGGCAGCGGTGCCGGCCGCGCACCGTTGATCAGGGCGAAGCGGGTGGCGTTGAACAGCTTGGTGACGAAATTGCGCGATGCGCGGGCATGGTCTTCGCCGATCGACAGGTCGCTGCCGGGGCTGGCACCGCGGGCCAGGGTGAACCGCAGTGCATCGGCGCCGAAGGTCTCCACCCAGTCCAGCGGATCGATGCCGTTGCCGCGCGACTTGCTCATCTTGCGGCCGTGCTCGTCACGAATCAGGCCGTGCAGGAACACGTTGCGGAACGGAACCTTGCCCTCGGGCAGCGCGGCGTCGCCGCCGACGAAGGTGCCGAACATCATCATCCGGGCCACCCAGAAGAACAGGATGTCGTAGCCCGTCACCAGAACACTCGTCGGGTAGAACTTCGCCAGCTCGGGCGTGGCGTCGGGCCAGCCCATCGTGGAGAACGGCCACAGCGCCGAGGAGAACCAGGTGTCCAGCACGTCGGGATCCTGTTCCCAGCCCGCCGGCGGAGTCTCGTCCGGTCCGACACAGACCTTCTCGCCGTTGGGACCGTGCCAGATCGGAATGCGATGCCCCCACCACAGTTGCCGGGAGATGCACCAGTCGTGCATGTCGTCGACCCAGGAGAACCAGCGCGGTTCCTGGCTCTTCGGATGGATGACGGTGTCGCCGTCGCGGACCGCGTCGCCGGCGGCCTTCGCCAGCGATTCGACGTTGACCCACCACTGCATGGACAGCCGGGGCTCGATGACCTCGCCGCTGCGTTCGGAATGGCCGACACTGTGCACATACGGTCGCTTCTCGGCGACGATCCGGCCCTGGGCGGCCAGCGCCTCCCGCACGGCGACACGAGCCTCGAAACGATCCATGCCGTCGAATTGTGTTCCGGTACCGGTGATCCGGGCCTTGACGTCGAGGATCGTCGGCATCTCCAGCTGATGGCGCAGACCGATCTCGAAGTCGTTGGGGTCGTGGGCGGGGGTCACCTTGACCGCGCCGGTGCCGAATTCCGGATCGACGTGGGCGTCGGCCACCACCAGGATCTCGCGGTCCGTGAAGGGATGCGGCAGGCGGCTGCCCACCAGATGGCGATAACGGTCGTCGTCGGGGTGCACCGCGATCGCGGTGTCACCGAGCATGGTCTCCAACCGGGTGGTGGCCACCACGATGTGGGGCTGGTCGTCGTCCATCGAGCCGTACCGGAAAGACACCAGCTCGCCTTCGATGTCCTCGTATTTGACCTCGAGGTCACTGATCGCGGTCTCCAGCACCGGCGACCAGTTGACCAGCCGCTCGGCTTGGTAGATCAGCCCGGCGTCGTAGAGCCGTTTGAAGATGGTCCGAACCGCCCGGGACAGGCCCTCGTCCATGGTGAACCGTTCCCGGCTCCAGTCCACCCCGTCGCCGATCCGGCGCATCTGGGTGCCGATGGTGCCGCCGGAGACTCGCTTCCAGTCCCAGACCTGCTCGATGAAGCGCTCGCGACCCAGTTCTTCCTTGGACTGCCCCTCAGCCGCCAGCCTGCGCTCCACGACACTCTGGGTCGCGATACCGGCGTGGTCCATGCCCGGCAACCAGAGCACCTCGAAACCCTGCATCCGCTTGCGACGGGTCAGCGCGTCCATCAGGGTGTGGTCGAGCGCGTGGCCCATGTGCAGACTGCCCGTGACGTTGGGCGGGGGCAGCACGATGGAGTAGCCCGGCTTGTCGCTGGTCGGATCGGCGGTGAAGTAGCCCGCATCCACCCAACGCTGGTAGATCGCGTCCTCTACCGCACCCGGCTCCCAGGACTTGGGCAGGTGTTCGGCGTTGGCGGCGTTGGGAGAGTCAGTCACCGCTCAATTCTAGGAATGACTGCCGGGCAACCGCCCTCCGAGGGAGGCATCAGGGCGAAAAACCCCCGGATCAGGGCTGATCCGGGGGTTTTGTCGAGAAGCAGTGTCGTCGGCTACTTCTTGCCGCCGAGCAGGCCGCCGAGGATGTCGCCGATGGCACCGCCGGTCTTGCCGCCGATCATGTTGCCCAGGATGCTGCCCATCGACTGGTTCTGGGCGCCGCCGCCACCGGCCATGCCGCCGAGGATTCCACCCAGGACGTCGCCGAGGACGCCGCCGGAAGCCTGCTGCTGAGCCGGCTCGGCCTTCTGCCCGGTCAGCTGCTTGCCGATGTAGGCCAGCACGATCGGCGCGATGATCGGCAGCAGCTTCTGCAGGAGTTCGTTGTTGCCGGCACCGGCACCCGACAACGCCGAGGCGACCTGGTTGGTGTCGTTGCCGCCGAAGATGGTGGAGATCACCTGCTGGCCCTCGGAGTTGCTGGCACCCAGGGCGTTGTCCAGCAGCCCCTGGGCGGCGAAGGTGGCGGCGCTGTTGACGATGTTGTCGGCCTGGCCGGGGTCCTGAGCGTTCTGACTCAACCCGCTGACCAGAACCGGGACCAGGGTACGAATGGTGCTGTCCACTTCACCGGAGTCGGCGCCGAGCTGGCTGGCGATGTCCTGGATCGGGATCTGAGCGAAAAGGTCGTCGAGGCCGGCCATGAGAGATTCCACCTTCGTTGCTGGGTGCCGCCCTGCAGGCAGCGGTCGAAAACGACACTAGCGGAAAGGTCAAGGGCCGGCACCGGCCTTCGGAACGGCTGTCAGGGCAGCCGGGAGACCTCCAGCGTCACCCCTGCCGCGGTGAGCCTGGCCTGCAACGCATCGCCCATGGCGGCCGCCGGGGTGAGTACCCCGTAGCGATCCGGCAGGGCGTCGCGGTCCAGGGCGAGCGTCAGCGCACTCTCGGCCAGCATGACCGAGGTGGCCTGATAGCCAGGGTCGCCCCGCTGCGCCATCACCGCCCGGTAGCGGGCACCACCGCTGGTGGTCGTGTACGTCTCGATGCAGTAGTAGCCGTTCTCCCGGCGTTGCCGGTTCGGGCCGGTCCCCGGCTTGGGCAGCACCCGCTCCACCAGTGCCGGGGGCAGGTACCGGAAGAACCGGCCGCCCAGCGCCACCGTCGCCTTCCCCATTCCGGTCACCAGTCCCGACAGTGCGGGTGCGGCGGCCGAGCCGCCGACGCTCATGTGCTCGGCGTACCGGAACCCGCGACCGTAGGCCCAGCCCAGCAGGCCGTTGCTGCGCCGCACGATACGCGTGTTGTAGGGCGCCATGGCAAAGCCCGCGGTCCAGATCCCGGCCAGCTCGGGGGCGATATCGGCACCCCGACGCCAGGTCAGGTCGGGTTCGGGGCCCAGTTCGGGCTCCGCGGGCCGATCGACACTGAGTGTGTGGGGGTCGAAGAGTTGCCGTCGGGCGTCTGGATCGTTGGAGGCGGTGCGCAGCACCTCGGTCATCGAGGCGATGGTTCCGCCCGACAGGCCGCCGGAGAAGCCCCGCACCACGAAATGCGTGTCGAGCAGTTCGCCGGTCCCGTCCTCCTGGGCCGTCCGGTAGAGCGCGTAGACGGTCATGTCCGACGGTATCGAGTCGAAACCGCACGCGTGCACGATGCGGGCCCGATTGTCGGCGGCCTGTTTGTGATAGGTGTCGATGCTCTCCCGCACGAACATCGCCTCGCCGGTGAGGTCGACGTAGTCGGTGCCCGCGGCGGCGCACGCCGCGACCAGCGGCATGCCGTAGCGGGTGTAGGGACCGACGGTGGTGATCACCACCCGGGTGCGGGCCGCCATCGCCTCCAGCGTCGCGGGCCTGGCCGCATCGGCGACCACTATCGGCCAGTCCCGGGCGCCGGGACCGAGTTCGTCGCGGATCGCGCGCAACCGCTGCTCGGAACGACCGGCCAACCCGATCCGGGCCGGGCCGGCTACCTGGGACAGATACTGTGCGGTCAGCTTCCCGACGAAGCCGGTGGCCCCGTAGACGACGACGTCGAACTCGCGTGACGGTTCACCCATCTGTCCGACGCTACCCGGCCACGGGGTGCCCCGCTGACGCCGACGGCGCCGGACTCATCAGGTCCGACGCCGTCGCCGTCTGTTCGGTCGCGGTGTTCAGCCGCGGCGGCCGCACACCGGCCACGCACCGATGCCCTGGGTACGCAGCACGTTCTCGGCGACCCGGATCTGCTCGGCACGGCTGGCGTTGTGCGGCATTCCGCTACCGCCGTGCGCCCGCCAGGTGCCCGGGTTGAACTGCAGCCCGCCGTAGTAACCGTTGCCGGTGTTGATCGACCAGTTACCACCCGACTCACACGCCGCGATGGCGTCCCAGTTCACGCTGTCCGCCTTGGCGGTGGCGTCGGACAGGGCGATCGCACCGGTGATCAGGGCGCCGGCGATCGCGGCCATGGTGAGGGGCTTGCGGACGTTCTTCAACATCGTTCCTTTCGCAGCGCGCGCTCCGAAGTACGCCCACGACGCGTGGGAGGGCATGCCTGATCTCAGGCGGGAGTGGTCTTCGAGACGTGCCGTCTAGGTCGGGCACGACAGCGGGGGCAGGTGGGCCCGCCGGGATGACACCCGGCACCGCGGAGGGGCTTTGGGGCCGACCGCGGCCCCGCTCACACGCAGTTCCGTGGATTCAATTTGTTTGCCCGCAATTGGGGCGAACGGAAACTTACGAAACGTTCATATGCAATGTCCAACCGAATGACGCGGCCATTTCGATCAGATCACGAAACAATCACACCCGACGATAGAGTGGTTTCACCTGGTCAGCTAACGATTCGGTGCACCGACCGGGCACACGACGCCCGATGCCACCCGTGAGTCAGATCACGGAGTTTCTGTGGGCTGGACCACTGAAAATCGGCGGATTCGATAGCGGCAAACACTTCCACGGTCGGCGATCCGTGCACCACACCCGCCACACACGCCTCAGATAACCCACAAACACCAGTTCACAGCCATCGCAACGCTCGCCATCCCCGAGGCCCGCCCGACGCCGACGCCAGCTACAGCAAAATGGCTTACACGCGCTCGTCAGGCCATTTCGCGCCGCGTCGCACCACCACGGCGCCGGCCAGGCGACTCGAAGCGAATTACGTTGAGCTACAACACTTTCCGAACCGCAACGCCGGACACCGCCACGCATCGACCGCAGCGGCCACGGACCCCGCACCAATAATGGCCGCATCTCGACCAGATAATGAGAGGATATATTTCACATTTTCGAAGCGCTGAAAACACTTTGCATTTCAGCGACTTGAGTTATTTGCTGTGATTCGACTCAAGAGAGCCCGGCGATGTCATCGGGAGAATTGAGATTGGCGAGCGGGGTCGCATCGGTGAGTGTCACCCGCAGCACGCCCACCATGTCGACGAGCGCACCGACCCGTCGTTCCCCGGCCGCCACCACCGCGTCGACGGTCTCGCACAAGCCGGTGCGGTACACCCCGGCCAGATAGTGGTCGCGTTCGGTGCGCGGCAACACGATGTCGGTATCGGCGGCCACCGCTGAATCGGCCATCCGGCCGATGAATTGTGGTGTCAGGAACGGCATGTCCACCGCGCAGACGAAAGCTCTCGATACGCCGGACTGCGCCGCCGCACGCAACCCCAATCCCAGCGCCGGCAACGGCCCCAGTCCGGGGCGCTCATCGTGCAGCACCCGGGCAGTGAGTTCGGGCAACTGCTGGCCCCGGGCGGCCACCACAAAGACGGGATCGCAGCATTGGGAGAGCACCGAGACCACCTGCTCCACCAACGTCCGGCCGTCGAACATGCCCGGAACGGTCAGGGTGGCCTTGTCACGGCCCATCCGGCGTGACGCACCGCCGGCCAGCACGACAGCGGCCGGCCGGCCGGTAATGGACGTCAGGCCCGCGTCAATCCACGGTCCAGGTGTCGCGGCCACGCAGCAGCGCCTGAAGTGCAGCGGTGTCGTGGGGAGTCGACTGCCGGGCCTCGGCGACCTGCGCACGGGCCAGGTCGTCATAGGTCGGCTTGGTGACCTTGCGGAAGATCCCCATCGGGAAGTGCGACAGATCCTGCTCGGCCAGCCGCGACAACGCGAACGCGTAGGACGGGTCGGCCAGCGTGGCGTCGTGCACCACGATCTGCTCCGCCGCGACGTCGGCCGTCTTGGCGACCTCCAGCCCGAAACCGGACTTGATGACGCAGTACTCCCCCTCAGCGCCGAACACGACGCGCTCACCGTGCCGGACGTTGATGATGCGGCTCTCCGCACCTTCCTTACGCAGCAGGTCGAAGGAGCCGTCGTTGAACACCGGGCAGTCCTGCAGGATCTCCACCAGCGCCGAACCCCGGTGCTCCATCGCGCCCTGCAGAACCTCGGTGAGGCCCTTGCGGTCGGAATCCAGGGCACGCCCGACGAAGGTCGCCTCGGCGCCGATGGCCAGCGAGATCGGGTTGAACGGGTTGTCCAGCGAGCCGTACGGCGTCGACTTGGTGACCTTGCCGGTCTCCGAGGTCGGCGAGTACTGGCCCTTGGTCAGGCCGTAGATCCGGTTGTTGAACAACAGGATGGTGAGGTTGACGTTGCGGCGCAGCGTGTGGATCAGGTGGTTACCGCCGATCGACAGCGCATCGCCGTCACCGGTGATCAGGAACACCTTGAGGTCTTCGCGGGCGGTCGCCAGACCGGTGGCGAAGGTCGGTCCACGGCCGTGGATCGAGTGCACACCGTAGGTGTTCATGTAGTACGGGAAGCGGCTCGAGCAGCCGATCCCGCTGACGAACACCACGTTCTCCCGGCGCACTCCCATCTCCGGCAGGAAGTTGCGGATGGAGTTGAGGATGGCGTAGTCGCCACAACCGGGGCACCAGCGCACCTCCTGGTCGGAGGTGAAGTCCTTGGCCTTCTGCGGCTCGTCGGTCTTCGGCACTCCGCTCAGCGCGGTCAGTCCCAGGTCGGTACCGACGAGCGAGCCGGCCGATTCGGTGATGGTCATGAGTTCGCTCCTGCAGTACCCGCAATGGTGACCGCCGCGGCCCGGGCCAGCGACGCCTTCTCGTTCTCGCGGTCGGCCAGGGTGCCGGCCAACGCATCGTCGATGATTCCCTCGATCTCGTCGGCGAGGAACGCCTGACCGGCCACCTTGGTCACCGACTGGATGTCGACCAGGTAGCGGCCGCGCAGCACCAGGGCCAGCTGGCCCAGGTTCATCTCCGGCAGCACCACCTTGGGGTAGCGCCGCAGCACCTCACCCAGGTTGGCCGGCAGCGGGTTCAGGTTCCGCAGGTGCGCCTGCGCAACCTTGACGCCGCCGCGCCGGACCCGCCGGCAGGCCTCGGCGATCGGCCCGTACGAACTGCCCCAGCCCAGCATCAGCAGCTCGGCCTCTCCGGACGGGTCGTCGACCACCAGGTCCGGCACCTTGATGCCGTCGATCTTGGCCTGCCGCAGCCGCACCATCAGGTCGTGGTTGGCCGGGTCGTAGGAGATCGCCCCGGACCCGTTGGCCTTCTCCAGCCCGCCGATCCGGTGTTCCAGACCCGCGGTGCCGGGAACGGCGAACTGCCGGGCCAAGGTCTCCGGGTCACGTGCGTAGGGCGCGAAGTCCTCGCCGGCCTTGGCCAGGTTCTGGTCGATGGGCTCCATGGACGCGACGTCGGGGATGCGCCACGGCTCGGAACCGTTGGCGATCGCACCGTCGGAGAGCAGCACCACCGGGGTACGGTAGGTCACCGCGATCCGGACGGCCTCGATGGCCGCGTCGAAGCAGTCCGACGGCGTGCACGGCGCCAGTACCGCGACCGGCGACTCGCCGTTGCGGCCGTAGAGCGCCTGCATCAGGTCGGCCTGCTCGGTCTTGGTGGGCAGACCGGTGGACGGACCACCGCGCTGAACGTTGATCAGCAGCAGCGGCAGTTCGGTCATCACGGCCAGGCCCAGCGCCTCGGCCTTGAGGGCCAAGCCGGGGCCGGAGGTGCTGGTAACGCCCAACGCACCGCCGTAGGAGGCGCCGATGGCCGCTCCGATGCCGGCGATCTCGTCCTCGGCCTGGAACGTCAGCACGTTGAAGTTCTTGTACTTGGACAACTCGTGCAGGATGTCCGACGCCGGGGTGATCGGGTACGTCCCGAGAACCACCTGGGTGTCGGCCAACTGGCCGGCGGTGATCACGCCGTAGGCCATCGCGGTGTTACCCGAGATCTGTCGGTACTCGCCGGCCGGCAGCTTGGCCGGGGCGATCTCGTAGGTGGTGCCGAACGCCTCGGTGGTCTCGCCGTAATTCCAGCCGGCCTTGA
Source organism: Mycolicibacter sp. MU0083 (assembly GCF_963378075.1). NCBI lineage: Bacteria > Bacillati > Actinomycetota > Actinomycetes > Mycobacteriales > Mycobacteriaceae > Mycobacterium > Mycobacterium kokjensenii. Next base: position 1,368,469 of record NZ_OY726394.1, on the reverse strand, counting down.
GCGCCAGCACGTTGGCGTCCGCGACATCGGGCTTCTTGGCGAACTTCTCCCGGATGAACCGCTCGCTGCTCTCCAGTTCCCGGCCGTACATCCAGGACAACAGGCCGAGCGCGAACATGTTCTTGGCCCGGGCGCCGTCCTTCTTGGTCGCACCTATCGCCTCGACCGCGCCGAGGGTCAGCGACGTCATCGCGACCGGGACCACGACGTAGTCGGAGAGTTCTTCGGTCTCCAACGGGTTGTTCTCGTAGCCGATCTTGGCCAGGTTGCGCTTGGTGAACTCGTCGGAGTTGACGATCACCATGCCGCCGCGCGGCAGGTCGCCGATGTTGGCCTTCAACGCGGCCGGGTTCATCGCCACCAGCACGTCGGGGCGGTCGCCGGCGGTCAGGATGTCGAAGTCGGCGATCTGGATCTGGAACGACGACACGCCCGGCAGGGTGCCCTGCGGGGCGCGGATCTCGGCCGGGTAGTTCGGCTGGGTGGCCAGGTCGTTGCCGAACAAGGCCGCTTCAGAGGTGAAGCGGTCACCGGTGAGCTGCATGCCGTCACCGGAGTCACCGGCGAAACGGATTACGACTTTTTCGAGTTTTTGGCGCGCGGGTGCCGACCCGGCTCCGTTACCGCTCGGCCCCACGGCCCCGCCTTCCATCACTGTCCGCGTTGGGCCTGCACAGCACGCCTGGCACGCCCACAAGTTTTTCTGTCACTGGCAGTACCGATTATTGCACCGGTCTTATAGACCATACGACGCCACACCGTGTCGAATTTCGGGTTACTCAGTGTTAAATGTCGATGTCACAGCGGGATTTGCGACCACTCCACAGGGGAAATGTGGTTTTCATCACGTTTACCCTCGCGTCAACTCTAAGAAAAGTTCGGTACTCGCGAGTAACTTTGCGCGGCCCGCCGGCCGCCGCTCCCGGATCAGGCGGTCTTGTCGCGACGCTCGCTGCGCGAGGCTTTGCGAGGAACGATGGTCGGCAGCACGTTGTCCTGCACCGTCTCCTTGGTCACCACGACCTTTGCGACGTCGTTGCGGCTCGGGATGTCGTACATCACCGGCAGCAGGACTTCCTCCATGATCGCCCGCAGACCACGCGCACCGGTGCCGCGGTGGATGGCCTGGTCGGCGATGGCCTCCAGCGCGTCCTGGCTGAACTCCAGCTCCACCCCGTCCATCTCGAACAGCCGGGTGTACTGCTTGACGAGCGCGTTCTTGGGCTCCGACAGGATCTTGACCAGCGACTCCATGTCCAGGTTGGTCACCGAGGCCACCACCGGCAGTCGGCCGATGAACTCCGGGATCAACCCGAACTTGATCAGGTCCTCGGGCATCACTTCGGCGAAGTGGTCGACGGTGTCGACTTCGGCCTTGGAGCGGACCTCGGCACCGAAACCCAGGCCACGCTTGCCGACCCGGTCGGAGACGATCTTCTCCAGACCGGCGAAGGCGCCGGCCACGATGAACAACACGTTGGTGGTGTCGATCTGGATGAATTCCTGATGCGGGTGCTTGCGGCCGCCCTGGGGCGGTACCGACGCCTGCGTGCCCTCCAGGATCTTCAGCAGCGCCTGCTGCACGCCCTCACCGGAGACGTCGCGGGTGATCGACGGGTTCTCGCTCTTGCGGGCGATCTTGTCGACCTCGTCGATGTAGACGATGCCGGTCTCGGCCCGCTTGACGTCGTAGTCGGCCGCTTGAATCAGCTTGAGCAAAATGTTCTCGACGTCCTCGCCGACATAGCCCGCCTCGGTCAGTGCGGTGGCGTCGGCGATCGCGAACGGCACGTTGAGCATCTTGGCCAGCGTCTGGGCCAGGTAGGTCTTGCCGCAGCCGGTGGGGCCGAGCATCAAGATGTTGGACTTGGTCAGCTCGACCGCTTCACCGGACCGGGAATCCCGGCTCTTCTCGCCGGCCTGGATCCGCTTGTAGTGGTTGTAGACCGCCACCGCCAGGGTGCGCTTGGCGGTGTCCTGGCCGATCACGTAGCCCTCGAGGAACTCCCGGATCTCCGCGGGTTTGGGCAGCTCATCGAGCTTGACGTCGTCGGCGTCGGCCAACTCCTCTTCGATGATCTCGTTGCACAGGTCGATGCACTCATCGCAGATGTAGACACCCGGCCCGGCGATGAGCTTCTTGACCTGCTTCTGGCTCTTGCCGCAGAACGAACACTTCAGCAAGTCCCCGCCGTCTCCGATGCGCGCCATGGTGCGTTAGGACCTACTTCCTGTTCGCCGTCTGTCGTCGGGGTGCCGATGTCTGCTCCGACGCTACCCGCTTGTTCCGGTGCGAGGCGACCGATAAGGCCGAATCGCGTCGTTGGTATTCGTCACTTGGTCCCGCCTGCCTGCTCCAAGAACATATCGCCCGAGGCGCCGCACTCGGGTGTGACGCGCTGACGCGCCGCAAGCGTTTCGGTGGCATTGCCCGACCGTGAGTCCCCCGTGATCCGGGGCCCTACAGTGACGAGCGTGGCGTTCGCCGTGCCCGACGATACCGTGCTCGTCGCCGATGGGGGGCTGGCCACGGAGCTGGAGGCCCGCGGCGCGGATCTGTCCGACCCGCTCTGGTCTGCCCGGTTGCTCGTGGACGCCCCCGCAGAGGTCACCGCCGTACACGCCGATTTCTTCGCGGCGGGGGCACAGATCGCGACCACCGCCGGCTATCAGGCGAGTTTCGAGGGCTTCGCCCGCCACGGCATCGACCGTCGGGGCACGGTGGCGCTGTTGCGCCGCAGCGTGGCGTTGGCGCGTGACGCCGCCGCCGGCCGGGCCGGGCGGTGGGTCGCGGCATCGGTCGGCCCCTACGGCGCCGCACTGGCCGACGGCTCGGAATACCGTGGCCGCTATGGCCTTTCGGTCGCCCGACTGGCGGAGTGGCATCGGCCGCGGTTGGAGGCCCTGGCCGACGCGGGCGCCGATCTGCTCGCCTGTGAAACGGTGCCGGATCTCGACGAGGCCGAGGCGCTGGTGAATCTGCTGACCCGGGCGGATGTGCCGGCCTGGCTCAGTTTCACCATCGACGGTGCGGCGACCCGCGCCGGGCAGCCGCTGGCCGAAGCGTTCGCGGTGGCCGCCGGGGTGCCGCAGATCGTCGCGGTGGGCGTGAACTGCTGTGCCCCCGCGGACGTGCTGCCGGCAATCGAGGTCGCCCGCGAGGTCACCGGCAAGCCGGTGATCGTCTACCCCAACAGCGGTGAGCACTGGGCGGCGGGCCGTTGGACCGGGCCGGGGACCTTCTCCCCCGCACTGGTGCCGGCCTGGGTGGCCGCCGGTGCGCGCATCGTCGGCGGTTGTTGCCGGGTCGGACCGGCCACTATCGCAGCGGTGGCCTCAGAAATACGCCGAGCGTGCACCCAGCGCGAAAATCCAGCCGGAAATTCGCCGTGAGTGCACGCTCGGTGCGGTGAAAACTAGGCCGTCTGCGCGGACAGCTTGCGGTACTCCAGGACGGTGTCGATGATCCCGTACTCCTTGGCCTCGGCCGCGGTGAGGATCTTGTCCCGGTCGGTGTCCTTGCGGATCACCTCGGGGTCCTTGCCGGTGTGCCGCGCCAGGGTGGACTCCATCAGGGTCCGCATCCGCTCGATCTCGGCGGCCTGGATCTCCAGGTCGGAGAACTGCCCCTGGATGACGCCCGACAGCGACGGCTGGTGGATCAGCACCCGGGCGTTGGGCAGCGCCATGCGCTTGCCCGGCGTCCCGGCCGCCAGCAGCACCGCAGCAGCCGAAGCGGCCTGACCCAGGCACACGGTCTGGATGTCGGCCCGCACGTACTGCATGGTGTCGTAGATGGCCATCAGCGAGGTGAACGAGCCACCGGGCGAGTTGATGTACATCGTGATGTCGCGGTCCGGGTCCAGCGACTCCAGCACCAGCAACTGGGCCATGATGTCGTTGGCCGAGGCGTCGTCGACCTGGACGCCCAGGAAGATGATCCGCTCCTCGAACAACTTGTTGTACGGGTTGGATTCCTTGACGCCCCAGCTGGAGTGCTCGACGAACGACGGCAGGATGTACCGGGCCTGCGGGGCGATGGCACGCAACGTTTCGGGGTTCATGATGCGGCTCCGTTGGTGTGGGCGCGGGTGATGATGTGGTCGACGAAGCCGTATTCCAGCGCCTCTTGGGCGGTGAACCAGCGGTCACGGTCGGAGTCGGCCTCGATGCGCTCGATGGTCTGGCCGGTGAACTCGGCGTTGAGCCGGAACATCTCCTTCTTGATGAGCGCGAACTGCTCGGCCTGGATCGCGATGTCCGCGGCGCTGCCGGTCACCCCGCCCAGCGGCTGGTGCATCAGGATCCGGGCGTGCGGCAGGGCGTAACGCTTGCCCTTGGTGCCCGCGGCGAGCAGGAACTCGCCCATCGAGGCCGCCATGCCCATCGCATAGGTGGCGATGTCGCAGGGCGCCAGGACCATCGTGTCGTAGATCGCCATCCCCGCGCTGATCGAGCCGCCCGGGGAGTTGATGTAGAGGTTGATGTCCTTGGTCGGGTCCTCGGCGGCCAACAGCAGGATCTGAGCGCACAACCGGTTGGCGATGTCGTCGTCCACCTGAGAACCCAGGAAGATGATGCGTTCTCGCAGTAGGCGCTCATATACGGAGTCGACGAGATTCAGACCGGGCTGGCTCACAGTGGGGTACCTGCTTTCTCGAGATTCATATGCACCGACCCTAACCAACCGGTCCGGCTGAAGGCGGTCCGAACCGGCTTCGTTCGCTTACAGCGTCACTCGTCGGATGCTGCCTCGGCCGCCGCCGCTTCGCCGTCGGTCTCGGCCGTCACGTCGGCGTCCACGTCGGCGTCTGCCTCGGCGTCATCGGCGGACTGGCCGGTTCCGAAGAACTCGGCGGTGTCGATCTCGTTGCCCGCGGTGTCGCTGACGTCGGCGGCACGCACCGCCGCGGCCAGCGCCATGCCCCGGCGCACGTCGGCGAAGACGGCCGGCAGCTGGTTGTTCTGCTGCAGGAACTGCATCAGCTGCTGCGGCGCGATGCCGTACTGCCGTGCCATCAGCACCAGGTGCTGGGTCAGGTCGTTCTGGCCGACCTGGATCTCGAGCTCGTCGCCGAGCGCGTCGAGCAGCAGCTGGGTCTTGACCGACTTCTCGGCCTCACTGCGGGTCTCGGCGTCGAACTCGGCGCGCGAGGACCCCTTCTCCGCCAGCGACTCGGCGAACTTGTTCTCGTCGTGGTCCAGACCGTGCAGCGCGTTGTGCAGCGCGTTGTCGACGTGAGCCTGCACGACGGCCTCGGGCAACGGCATCTCGACCTGGGCGACCAGGGCCTCCAGCGTCGCCTCGCGGACCTTCTCGGCCTGCTGGATCCGCTTGGTGCGGCTCACCTGCTCGGTGAGCTTCTCACGCAGTTCGCCGATGGTGTCGAACTCGCTGGCGAGTTGCGCGAACTCGTCGTCGGCCTCGGGCAGTTCACGTTCCTTGACCGACTGGACGGTCACGGTGACGTCGGCGTCCTTACCGGCCTGCGGACCGGCCGCCAGCTTGGTGGTGAAGGTCTTGCTCTCGCCGGCCGACAGTCCCACGATGGCGTCGTCGAGGCCTTCGATGAGCTGACCGGAGCCGACCTCGTGCGACAGGCCCTCGGTGGCGGCGCCCTCCACGGTTTCGCCGTCGATGGTGGCGTCCAGGTCGATCGAGACGAAATCACCGTTGGCGGCCGCACGCTCGACACCGGTCAGGGTGCCGAACCGCGCGCGCAGCGAGTCGAGTTCGGCGTCGACCTCGGCGTCGGTGACCTCGATGGGGTCCACGGTGATCTTCAGCTGCTCGAGGTCGGGCAGCGTGATCTCCGGCCGCACGTCGACCTCGGCGGTGAACGCGATCTGCTCGCCGTCGTCGAGCTTGGTCACCTCGATGTCGGGTTGGCCCAGCGGCTTGAGGTCCGACGTCGTGACGGCCTCGCTGTACCGGCTGGGCAGCGCCTCGTTGACCACCTGCTGCAGCACCGCGGCACGCCCGAAACGAGCCTCGATGAGCTTGGCCGGGGCCTTACCCGGCCGGAAGCCGGGCAACCGCACCTGCTTGGCCAGCTCCTTGTAGGTCCGCTCGAAGTCCGGCGTCAGCTCGGTGAACGGCACCTCAACGTTGATGCGAACCCGGGTCGGGGTCAGCTGCTCGACGGTGCTCTTCACGGGTGTACTCCTCGATATCGTTGACGTAGTCGGTCGTGCCAGGTGCGGCGCGCTCTGCTGGTCGGGGTGACAGGATTTGAACCTGCGGCCTTCCGCTCCCAAAGCGGATGCGCTACCAAGCTGCGCTACACCCCGCACTGACCAGGCGATCCTACGGCCCGGCAGATCGATGGTCGAAACGACCTGCTGTCTAGGCGCCCGACGGGGGCGGCGCGGCGGGGCAATTGGATTTCGGGTCCGCCACGCCGGTACAGTCTCGCTCTAGCAATTCATGCGGGCGTAGCTCAATGGTAGAGCCCTAGTCTTCCAAACTAGCTACGCGGGTTCGATTCCCGTCGCCCGCTCCACGAAGAGCGTCGGGAGGTCCGCCGAACAGCGGTTCGGCGGATTTCACCGGCGGCCTTTCTCCGGGACCGACCTGCTGTACTCGCGGGAGCCGGCCGATTTATCCTTCCTAGCAAGCTACGCGGGTCCAATCGCCCCGTCGCCCCCGCACAATGGGGATTTTCCCTAGCAGGAAGGCACGCCATGGGCGGCACACGGCACGTCCGAATCCATGGGACGTGCTCCCCACGTTTCGCGAAGGTGCGCGACGAGTTCGAACGCAACTTCACCGAGCGCGACGAACTCGGTGCGGGTGTGGCCGCCTACGTCGACGGCGAACTCGTCGTCAACCTGTGGGCCGGCTCTGCCGACGCCGACGGCCAACGCCCCTGGGGAGAAGACACCCTGGGCACCGTGCTGTCCGGCAGCAAAGGCTTGACCAGCACCTGCGTCCATCGCTTGGCCGAAGCGGGGGAACTGGATCTGCGTCGGCCGGTGGCTCATTACTGGCCGGAGTTCGGCCAGGCGGGCAAGAGCGACATCTCCTTGGCGATGGTGCTGTCGCACCGCTCCGGGGTGATCGGGCCACGGGAACCGATGCACTGGCGTGACGTGTTGGACTGGGATCTGGTCTGCCGGCGACTGGCGATCGCCGAACCGTGGTGGCGTCCCGGCTCCGCGCAGGGCTACCACATGACCACCTACGGTTTCATCGTCGGCGAAGTCGTCCGCCGGGTGATCGGCATGACGGTCGGCCAGTACCTGCGCAACGAGGTCGCCGGTCCGATCGGGGCCGAAGTGCATATCGGAGTGCCCGCCGACCAGCAGGCCCGCCAATGCACCGACCCGGTGGGCAAACCCACGATCCGCGAGATGCTGGCCTCCGCCGGCGCACCGAAGCGCCCGACGTCGTTGGACGTCCACTCCAAGGCGGGACTGGCGGTGGCGATGGGATTCGCCCCCGACGACGAGATCGCCACCAACGACCTGACGCTCTGGCGCCAACTGGAGTTCCCGGGCACCAACGCGCAGGTCTCCGCGCTGGGGATGGCCACGTTCTACAACGCCCTGGTGCAGGAGAAGCTGCTCAGCCGGGCGGCGATGGACCGCCTGCGGGTACTGCAGGGCGGCACCGAGACCGACCTGGTGCTCGGACCCCGGGTCGCCGAACACGGTTGGGGCATGGGCTACATGCTCAATGCCCAGGGGGTCAACGGCCCCAACCGGCGGATCTTCGGCCACGGCGGGCTCGGCGGGTCGTTCGCGTTCGCCGATCTGGAGCACCGCATCGGCTACGGCTACGTGATGAATCGGTTCGACCACACCCAGGCCAATGCCGACCCGCGCAGTGTGGTGTTGTCCAACGAGATCTATCGGGCGCTCGGCGTGCCGATCCGGCCCCGCCGGGAAACGGTCTACGACGACTAGGCCTGTTGGCAGGACGGGCACCAGAACACGTTGCGCCCCTCCAGTTCCGCGGTGCGTACCGCGGTCCCGCACACCCGGCAGGGATCTCCGGCGCGGCGGTAGACATAGGTGCGCGGCTTGCCCGGTGCATAGGCGGGCGCACCGTGGTCGTCCTCGGGCCGCACCACGACGATGTTGCCGCGACGCACCCCGACCTTCATCAGCGCCACCAGGTCGGCCCAGATCGCGGTGAAGTCCGCGTCGCCGATCTCGACGCCGGGTCGGTACGGGTCGATCCGGTGCCGGAACAGCACCTCGCTGCGGTAGACGTTGCCGACACCGGCGAGCACCGATTGGTCCATCAGCAGTGCCGCGATCGTCTTGCGGGACTTGGCGATCCGCTTGTAGGCCAGGGCCGGGTCGGCGTCACTCCGCAGCGGATCGGGGCCCAGTCGGGCGAGCACGTCGGCAACCTGTCCCTCGTCGACCACCTCGCAGGCCGCGGGTCCGCGCAGGTCGGTGCCGAACTCGGCGCCCACCATCCGCATCCGGACCTGGCCCACCGGCTCGGGAATACCGTCGTCGGCCAGGTGGAATTCGGTGAAGTGGCCGTAGATGCCCAGGTGCACGTGCACGATCGGCCCGTGCGCATAGCGGTGGAACAGGTGCTTTCCCCACGCTTCGGCACGCAGCAAAGGCCGCCCGTCGAGCAGTGCGGCACCGGACTCGAAGCGCCCTTGGGGACTCGACACCGAGACCGGTGCACCGGCGAAGCGACGCTGATGCAGCCGGGCCAGCCGGTGCAGGATGTGCCCCTCCGGCATGTCAGGCCCGCGGGTCGCGGATCAGGCCGGCGCGCCGGGAACCGGCGGCGCCTCGTGGTTGCGTTCGTAGGCGGCCAGGATGTCGATACGACGCTGGTGGCGTTCGGCTTCCGACCACGGAGTGCTCAGGAACGCGTCCACGATCGCGAGCGCTTCGGCGGTGGAGTGCATCCGGCCGCCGATACCGATCAACTGGGCGTTGTTGTGTTCACGGGCCAGTTGCGCGGTTTCGGGACTCCAGGCCAGTGCGCACCGCGCGCCGGGCACCTTGTTCGCGGCGATCTGCTCGCCGTTGCCGGAGCCGCCGATCACGATGCCCAGACTGCCCGGGTCGGCCACGGTGCGCGCGGCCGCAGCGATGCAGAACGCCGGGTAGTCGTCCTCGGCGTCGTAGCTGAAGGCCCCGCAGTCGACCGGTTCGTGCCCGGCCTGGGTGAGGTGCTCGAGGATCTGCTCTTTGAGTTCGTAACCGGCGTGGTCGCAGCCGAGGTAGACGCGCATGGCGCCATTGTCTCAGACCGCGTCCCCTCCCCCGCGAGCGTGCGTGTTTGTACGCCGGCACGCCGCGGCGAACCGTACCGCTGCGCACGCTCGCGAGGGCTGTCGAGACCTCAGTCGAATTCGGGCCCTTCGGTGCGGCCGCGCTTGAGCTCCCAGAAGTGCGGGTAGGACGCGAACGTCACCGAGGCGTCCCACAGCTGTCCGGCCTGCTCACCGCGCGGAATGCGGGACAGCACCGGCCCGAAGAACGCGACCCCGTTGACGTGGATGGTCGGGGTGCCGACGTCCTTGCCGACCGCGTCCATCCCGGCGTGGTGACTGGCACGCAGCGCCTCGTCGTATTCGTCGGTGTCGGCCGCAGCGGCCAATTCGGCGGGCAGACCCACCTCGGCAAGTGCCCCGGCGATGACGTCGGGGAAGTCCTTGTTGTTCTGGTTGTGGATCCGGGTGCCCATCGCGGTGTAGAGCGGCCGCAGGATCTCGTTGCCACGCAACTGTTCGGCGGCGATGGCCACCCGGACCGGGCCCAGCGCCCCCTGGAGGCGTTCGCGGTACTCCGGTGAGACGTCATCGCGGTCCTCGTTGAGAACCACCAGGCTCATCACGTGGAAGGTGACCTCGACGTCCCGGACCTTCTCGACCTCGAGGATCCACCGGGAGGTGATCCAGCACCACGGGCACAGCGGGTCGAACCAGAATTCGGCCTGCGACTTCTCGGACATGGGGCGATCCTCTCAACCAACGGTGGGCGCGACTGGAATCTCTAACGCGGCAGGGCCCCGATCTATGCCCGGCCGCCACGGTTACATGCTCGACGCCAGCAGCGCGACGGCGATCGCCGGGAACACACCCTGGGTGACGGCGGCGCGGACCTTATCCGGCGACGACGCCACCAGCACCAGCGCCGCAGCCAGCATCGACCCGACGCCGGCGAATATCAGTGCCAGTCCAACAGTCTTGTGCCCCAAGCAGACCGCTGCGATACCGATGCCTGTCACGATCGCCAGGAACAGGTTGTAAAAGCCTTGATTGAAGGCCAGCGCCTTGGTGGTCTCGGCTTCCTCGGCCGTGGTGCCGAACACCGCCCGGGTCCGTGGCGAGGTCCAACTCAGCGACTCCAGCACGAAGATGTAGACGTGCAAGACCGCAGCCAGCGCGGCGAATGTCAGACCGGCGGTGAGCATGGCCTTCATTTAACTCGGTCTGGCGTCTGCCCGCAGGGCTTGGCGGCTACTGTTGGCGGGCGTGGCACTTCCTAACCTCACCCGCGACCAGGCCGCCGAACGGGCCGCTTCGGTCACCGTCGACAACTACCGGATCGCACTCGACCTGACCGATGGCAACGGCAAGCCGGGCGAGCGCACGTTCCGCTCCACCACCACCGTGAGCTTCGCCGCGTCGGCCGGCGGCGACACCGTGATCGACATCGCCGCTGCGACCATCCGCAGCGCCACCCTCAACGGCCGCGCACTCGACGTCTCGGCCTACGACGAGTCGATCGGCGTCGTGTTGCCCGGCCTGGCCGCGCACAACGTCGTGGAGATCGACGCGGACTGCTACTACTCCAACACCGGTGAGGGCCTGCACCGTTTCGTCGACCCCGTCGATGACGAGGTGTATCTGTACTCGCAGTTCGAGACCGCGGACGCCAAGCGGATGTTCGCCTGCTTCGACCAGCCCGACCTCAAGGCCACCTTCGATATCAGCGTCACCGCGCCGCAGCACTGGCAGGTGGTCTCCAACGGCGCCACCACCGCCGCGGCCGACGGAGTGCACACGTTCGCGACCACGCCGAAGATGAGCACCTATCTGGTGGCGCTGATCGCCGGGCCGTATGCACGCTGGGACGACGTCTATCGCGACGAGCACGGTGAGATCGCCCTGGGCCTGTTCTGCCGGGCGTCCCTGGCCGAGCACATGGACGCCGAGCGGTTGTTCACCGAGACCAAGCAGGGATTCGGCTTCTACCACCGCAATTTCGGTGTGCCGTATGCGTTCGGCAAGTACGACCAGTTGTTCGTGCCGGAGTTCAACGCCGGAGCCATGGAGAACGCCGGCGCGGTGACGTTCCTGGAGGACTACGTCTTCCGCAGCAAGGTGACCCGGGCGTCCTATGAGCGCCGCGCCGAGACGGTGCTGCACGAGATGGCGCACATGTGGTTCGGCGACCTGGTGACCATGCGCTGGTGGGATGACCTGTGGCTCAACGAGTCCTTCGCGACCTTCGCCTCGGTGCTGTGCCAGACCGAGGCGACCGAGTACACCGGCGCTTGGACCACCTTCGCCAACGCCGAGAAGTCGTGGGCCTACCGTCAGGACCAGCTTCCCTCGACGCATCCGATCGCCGCCGACATCCCGGACCTGGCCGCCGTGGAGGTCAACTTCGACGGGATCACCTACGCCAAGGGCGCATCGGTGCTCAAGCAGTTGGTCGCCTACGTCGGGCTGGAGCATTTCCTGGCCGGCCTGCGTGACTATTTCGCCGCGCACGCCTTCGACAACGCCACCTTCGACGACCTGTTGGCCGCACTGGAGAAGGCGTCCGGCCGGGATCTGTCGGACTGGGGCAGGCAGTGGCTGAAGACCACCGGGCTGAACACCCTGCGGGCGGACTTCGAGGTCGACGACGACGGCCGGTTCACCCGATTCGCGGTGGCCCAGAGCGGCGCCGCCCCGGGCGCGGGCGAGACCCGCGTGCATCGGTTGGCCATCGGCATCTACGACGATGATCCCGCCGGTTCAGCGAGGCTCGACGGAGGAGAGGGGAAGCTGGGACCGGCGCATGACCCCGCCGGTTCCGGCCGGTTGGTGCGGGTGCACCGCGAAGAATTGGATATCGAGGGCCCCAGCACCGATGTCCCCGGCCTGATCGGCGTTTCACGCGGCAAGCTCATCCTGGTCAACGACGACGACCTGACCTACTGTGCGCTGCGTCTGGATCCGCAGTCGCTGACCACGGCGACCGAGCGCATCGCCGACATCGCCGAGTCGCTGCCCCGCACGCTGGTGTGGTCGGCGGCCTGGGAGATGACCCGCGAAGCCGAACTGCGTGCCCGGGACTTCCTGGCACTGGTGCAGCGCGGTATCGGCGCCGAGACCGAGGTCGGTGTGGCCCAGCGCCTGCTGTTGCAGGCGCAGACCGCGCTGGGGTTCTACGCCGACCCGCACTGGGCGGCCGAACAGGGTTGGCCGGCGTTCGCCGACCGACTGCTGGAGTTGGCCCGCGGCGCCGAGCCGGGTTCTGATCACCAGTTGGCCTACGTCAACGCGCTGTGCACCTCGGTGCTCGCCGACCGGCACACCACGGTGCTGGCCGCACTGCTGGACGCCGACCCGGCGAGTCAGGAACTGGCCGGGCTCGCGGTGGACACCGACCTGCGCTGGCGGATCGTGGTGGCGCTGGCCCGCGCCGGGCGACTCGACGCCGACGCCATCGACGCCGAGGCTGCGCGTGACCAGACCGCGGCCGGAAAGCGTTCCGCGGCACAGGCTTCGGCGGCCCGACCGCAAGCAGCGGTCAAGCAGGACGCGTGGCGGCAGGTGATCGAGGACGACACCCTGGCCAACATCACCGGGCGGGCGATCATCGCCGGGATCGTGCAGCCCGGGCAGGGCGAACTGCTGGCTCCGTTCACCGCTCGCTACTTCGAAGCGATCAGTGGCGTATGGGCGCGGCGTTCCAGCGAAGTGGCGCAGACCGTGGTGGTGGGCCTCTACCCCGGCTGGGATGTCAGCCAGGCCGGTTTGGCGGCCGCCGACGCGTTCCTGGCCGACCCCGAGGTGCCCCCGGCGCTGCGCCGGTTGGTGCTGGAGGGCCGAGCCGGGGTCGAGCGTTCGCTGCGGGCGCGCACCGCCGATAGCGCGTGATCGGCCGGCTACCCGATCAGCGGTAGCCCCCGTCGGCCAGACCGGCGGCCTTCTCGAATCCGTTGGTACCTCGGACGGTTCGCGCCCTGGTCTCCTCGGCCAGATAGCGCATCGGCATCCGCGCGGGCCCCAGTGCGGCCCATTGCTGGGCGTGGATCTCTTCGTGGTGCAGCAGTCGGTCCAGGTTCGGTCCGGCGCCGAGTCGGCCCGATTCGATGATCGCCCGCAACCGCCGGGCGGGGGCGGTGAAGATACCGGTGGCGTTGACCAGGAAGAGGTCTCCCCACATGGTTCCGCCGCGGTGGGTGAACGGGGCGTGGATTCGGCTGCCGCCCAACCCCATCAGGATCCCGTTGGGGGTGGTGACCACGCAGCCGCCGGTGCTGCAGATCCCCCGCACCGCCGGATAGCTCCAACGGTTCGCGTGCTGCCGATCGACGATGCGCTGCACCTCGGCGGCGCTGTAGGGCGTCTCGGGAAAGTCGCCGGCGACACCGGGCCGGCCGTAGCCGGTGCCCGCATTGAGAATGTAGGTCAGCAGCACCGCACGCCGGACGTCGCCGGCACCGGTACCCCGGGGGATGACGAAGAAACTCTTCCCGTCGGGGTCGGTGATCCGTTCCATCGCGTCCAGGACCGCGAAACTGTCCCGGGTGAGCGCCTGTCCGCGCACGATGTCGGTCACTTCGCGTGCGGCGACCGCATGCCGGTCGATGTTGGCCAACCAGTTGCGGTGTGCCGAGGATCCGGCGTCCGGACGGACATGCGCGGAATCGAGATTCCGCACGGCGTTTCGACCGGGGACGCGCACGCTCGCGACCGAAGGGGAGACCGCCGCTAGGCGGGGCTGATCCCGGCGCTCAGGAGTCGCACGGCGCTGATCAGACCATCGATCAGGTTGCCGTCGCGGAACGCCGCGGTGGCCGCGGCGACAGCCTGCGGTGCCGCCGCCGGGGCGATGCGACCGTCGAGCCCGGCGCCGTAGACCACCTCGACGGCCCGCTGGTCCGGGGAGACCGCGACCAGCACCGCGTCGTTGGGGGTGGGCACCTTCGCCAGGATCTCGCGGGCCCGGGCCGCGGTGTCGGTACCGAGATCGCCGATGTAGGTGGCGAACCGGGCCTGCGACGACCGCGACTCGTAGGTGAGCGCGTCATCGAGGGCTACCAGTTCCTTCACCGGGAAGGGGTAGTGCAACGACAACTCGCCGGGCTCGGTGACCCCGGAGATCCGACCGCTGTTGGTGATCGCCGAGCCGTACGGCAGGTCCGCCGGATCGACCATCGTGACCTCACCAGTTGCCACTTGCGCCACCCCCCACACTGAACTCGGATTTGCCGTGGCCGTGCCCGCCGATGACTTCGTCGGTCGCCGCCCACAGGATCGGCGGATGCGTCCACCGGTCCGCCATCTGGTAGGTGGCCGCGCGCGGCCCCTTTCGCAACAGGGTTCGTGCGGCCAGCAGCGCGAACAACCCTGCCGGAATGCCGACGAAGATGCCGAGGATTTCCAACACGCTCACGCCGTAGACGGTATCCCACCGCGGTTCGGCCGGTGCGGGAACCCGGCCCGATACGGCGTCCCGGTCAGGCGGCGCCTTCGCCGAGGTAGCGCATCCACACCGGATCGAGGTCGTTGATGACCGCCAGCAGTCGCCAATGTTGACCTTTGGGCGACGTCGGCACCAGGCGCAACGTCCAGCCGATCTCAGCCAGTAAGCGGTCCGCTTTGCGATGGTTGCAAGCCGAGCAGGCGGCCACACAGTTCTCCCAGGAGTGGTCGCCTCCCCGACTGCGGGGCACCACGTGGTCGACGGTGTCGGCCTTGCCGCCGCAGTAGGCACAGCTGTGCCGGTCACGGTGCATCAGGGCGGCGCGGGTCAGCGGGATCCGGGCCCGGTAGGGCACCCGGACGTAGTTGCGCAGGCGGATCACCGACGGCACCGGCACCGTCCGGGTCGCCGAATGGATGACGGGCCCGGTCGGGTCGTCGTGCACCATGTCAGCTTTGCCGCAGATCAGCATGACCACCGCGCGCCGCAGCGGCAACGCCGTCAGCGGCTCGAACGTGGAGTTCAGCAGCAACACCCGGCGACGGGTCCAGATCGATGCGGCCTCGGAGGCGGACGCGGAGCCCGCGGCCCCGACCGAATGCAGGCATGCGGTGGTGGCAAGCCCGTTCGGGCTCGCCGGTGGGGCACCGGGGGTGCGGCGGCCCCGACCTTTCATGGCCGCTCTAGCAGCTGCGGATGAAGCCGGTTCGTGTGGTGCGCCATATGACCTCCGCCGAACAGTTCACCACGATTCGGTGCTGGTCGCACTCGGATTTCCTGTGTGTTCACCGCCAGGATGCGGCGATACCCCACAATGGTGGGCGATGCAGCCGATAGAAGAACCCTCGTTTTATGACGCCGTCGGCGGTGCGGAGACCTTCCACGCCATCGTGTCGCGGTTTTATCAACTGGTCGCCCAGGACCCGATCCTGCGTCCGATGTACCCGGCCGACGACATGGACGGCGCCGAGGATCGGTTACGGATGTTCCTCGAGCAGTACTGGGGCGGTCCGCGCACCTACACCGAGCAGCGCGGCCATCCCCGGTTGCGGATGCGTCACGTCCCCTACCGGATCGGCCCGCTGCAACGCGACGCCTGGTTGCGCAACATGGTGACCGCGATCGGTGAGATCGACGACGAGACCCTCGACCGCGAGCACCGTGTCGAACTGCTGAACTACCTGCGTACGGCGGCCGATTTCCTGGTCAACGCACCGATCTGATGGGCAGCGGCGACCGCCCCGGCCACGGCGCGTGGTGGGCGGACAGCGTCTTCTATCAGGTCTATCCGCGCTCGTTCGCCGACAGCGACGCCGACGGGGTCGGTGATCTGGACGGTGTGACCGCGCACCTGGATTACCTGCAGCACCTGGGTGTGGACGCGCTGTGGCTCAACCCGGTGATGGTGTCGCCGATGGCCGATCACGGCTACGACGTGGCCGATCCCCGCGACATCGATCCGCTCTTCGGTGACCTGGCGGCGCTGGACCGGCTGGTCTCGGCCGCCCACCAGCGTGGAATCCGGCTGACCATGGATCTGGTGCCCAATCACACCAGTTCGGCGCACCCGTGGTTCGTCGAGGCACTGGCCGCTGAGCCCGACGGTGCGGCGCGTGCCCGCTACTTCTTCCGGGACGGCCGCGGGCCCGGCGGCGACCTGCCGCCCAACAACTGGATATCGGTGTTCGGCGGGCCGGCCTGGACCCGCGTCACCGGACCCGATGGTCCCGGGCAGTGGTATCTGCACCTGTTCGACGTCTCCCAACCGGATCTGAACTGGGATAACCCGGAGGTGTTGGCCGATTTCGAACGGACCCTGCGGTTCTGGCTGGACCGCGGCGTGGACGGCTTCCGGATCGACGTCTCACACGGCATGGCCAAACCGCCCGGCCTGCCCGACATGCCCGTCACCGATGTGAAGTTGCTGTCCCACCGCGACGACGACCCGCGCTTCAACCGGCCGGGTGTCCACCCGATCCACCGGGCGATCCGCGCGATCATCGACGACTACCCGCAGGCGGTCAGCGTCGGCGAGGTCTGGGTGCACGACAACGCCCAGTTCGCCGCATATCTGCGGCCCGACGAACTGCACCTGGCATTCAACTTCCGGCTGCTGCAGGCCGACTTCGACGCCGGCCAGATCCGCAAGGCGATCGACAATTCGCTGGCTTCGGTCGCCTCGGTGGGCGCCCCCGCGACCTGGGCGCTGGAAAACCACGACGTCGAACGCGCGGTCAGCCGCTACGGCGGCGGCGCGGGCGGCCTGGCGCGGGCCCGTGCGATGGCCCTGGTGCTGCTGGCGATGCCGGGTGCGGTGTTCATCTACAACGGTCAGGAGCTGGGCCTGCCCAACGTCGAACTGCCGGAGTGGGCGCTGCAGGATCCGGTGTGGGAGCGTTCCGGGCACACCGAGCGCGGCCGGGACGGCTGCCGGGTACCGCTGCCGTGGTCGGGCACTTCCCCACCGTTCGGATTCTCGGAGCGACCCGACACCTGGCTGCCGATGCCACCGGACTGGACCGCCCTGACCGTGCAGCGGCAGTCGCGGGATCCCGGCTCGACGCTGTCGCTGTACCGGGAGGCGCTTCGGGTGCGGGCGGCCTACCGCGGTTTCGACGGCGCGGGCATCGAGTGGCTGCCGGCCCCCGACGGCGCGCTGGTCTTCCGGCGCGGGCCGATGGTGTGCGTGCTGAACACCGCGGCGCACCCACTGGCGTTGCCCGAGGGCAGCCCGGTGGTGGCCAGCGCGGAGCTGGTGGACGGCCGACTGCCCCCCGATGCCGCGGTGTGGCTGGCCTGACGGCGGCCCGGTTGCCCCGTCAGCGCAGGTACTTCTCCAGGTAGGCGCGATGGTCGGGAGACAGCCGAACCAGCTTCTGTTCATCGATGCTGAAGGTGGCGAGCTGCGTTTCTGCGATCACCGCCGGCCGTGAATCGGGGGCCGCATGCACCGAACGCACTTCGTAGCCGATGGTGAAGTCGACGGTACGCAGTCGCTGCACCCACATGGTGACCTGCAGCGGCGAGTCCGTCAGTCGTAGCTGCCCCTTATAGCCGACTTTGACCTCGGCGATCAGCAAACCGATGCTGGTGATGTCGACCGCGAAAGCCGGCGACAGGAAGGGCACCCGGGCCTCTTCGAGCATGGTGACCATGGTGGCGTGGTTGATGTGCTGGTACATGTCGATGTCCGACCAGCGCACCGGAACCGATGCCACGAAGCCCGCGGTCTCCGCCGCGGATTCGCCTGTGGTCACGAGGTCGCTCCCCGCCCGCTGGCGCGAGTCATGCTGCGGATCTGCCGTGCCGCCACCGACAGCGTCGCCAGGTCTCGCTGATCGGATTCGTAGATCTGGGTCAAGGTGCGTTGCGCGCGGTGCACACGCGAGGCGTTGGTCGATTCCCACTCGGCGATTTTCTGCATCCCGTCCTCGTCCGGTTCTCCGACCGCCAGCACGTCCAGGCACAGCGATCGCACCGAATTGTAGATGTCATCACGGATCGCCAACCGCGCCAAGGCATGCCAGCGGTCATTGCGGGGCAGTTGGGCGACCGCGGTCAGTAGCCCGTCGGTGCCGAGCCGATCCATCAACGCGAAGTAGGTGTCGGCGACCTCGTCGGCGTCGCGTTCGGCGATGTCGGCGACGTCGATGATGTCGAGCAGGCTGTAGCGGTACAGACCCATCGCGACGTCGACGGCCAGATCGTGGGGTACACCCTGGGCTTCGAACTCACCGACGTGTTCGGCGACGATCGCGGCGTCGTCGCCGCGCAGCCACCCGGACATCCGCGGCGTCAACGCGGCGACCTGCTCGGCGAACCGGTTGATCTCGGCGCCCACCGCCAGCGGTTGCGGGCGGTAGTTGAGCAGCCAACGGCCCGCCCGGTCGATGAGTCGGCGCAGGTCCAGGGTCATCCGGTCGGTCACGGCCACCGGAAGCCGGTCGTGCTCACCGGCGGCGCGGATTCGCCGCCACAGCTCCCCCACTCCGAAGATCGCATCGGTGGCGACGTAAGCGCGTACCGCGTCGATCAGGTCGACGCCGACGTCTTCGGTGATCCGGTAGGCGTAGGTGATGCCCGCGGTGTCCACCATATCGTTGATGAGCATGGTGGTGACGATCTCGCGGCGCAGTTGATGGGCGCGGATCTCGGCGCCGAAGCGCTGCTGCAAGACCTGCGGGAAGTACTGCGGCAGGCGTGCCGCGAACACGTCCTGATCGGGTAGTTCGGTGGCCAGTACCGCGGCTTTGAGGGTCAGCTTGACGTGCGCCATCAACGTGGCCAGTTCCGGCGACGCCAGCCCCAGCCCCGCCTCGGCGCGCCGGGAGATCTCCTTCTCCGACGGCAGCGCCTCCAGTTCGCGGTTGAGGCCACGATCGGCCACCAGGTGCCGGATCTGATCGGCGTGCACCGGCAGCAGGCTCGCGGCGTTGGTCCGGCTGGTACCCATCAGATCGTTCTGGGCGGTGTTGTCGGCCAGCACCAGCGCACTGACCTCGTCGGTCATCGACTCCAGCAGTGCGGGTCGGTCGGCCGCGTCGAGTTTGCCGACGGTGACCAGGGCGTCGATCAGGATCTTGATGTTGACCTCGTGGTCGGAGCAGTCGACGCCCGCGGAGTTGTCCAGGGCGTCGGTGTTGATCCGCCCGCCGGCGAGGTCGAATTCGACGCGTCCCAGCGGGGTGACGCCGAGGTTCCCGCCTTCGCCGATCACCTTGGCGCGCACCTGGTTTCCGTTGACTCGAACCTGGTCGTTGGCGCGGTCTCCGACATCGCCGTCGGATTCGGTTTCGGCTTTGACGTAGGTGCCAATACCGCCGTTGAACAGCAGGTCCACCGGTGCCCGCAAGATGGCCCGGATCAGTGCGGGTGGGGTCAGTTCGGCGACGTCGTCGCCGAGCCCCAGTACCGCGGCGACCTGGGAGGTGACCGGTACCGACTTCAGATCCCGCGGGTAGACCCCGCCGCCCGCACTGATCAGCGCCTTGTCGTAGTCGTCCCAGCTGGAACGGGGCAGGTCGAACAGTCGCTCGCGCTCGGCGAAGGACCGGGCGGGATCGGGGTCGGGATCGAGGAAGATGTGCCGATGGTCGAAGGCGGCCACCAGTCGGATGTGTTCGCTGCGCAGCATCCCGTTACCGAAGACGTCGCCGCTCATGTCGCCGATGCCGACGACGGTGAAATCCTCGGTCTGGGTGTCGATTCCCATCTCACGGAAGTGCCGCTTGACCGACTCCCAGGCACCCTTGGCGGTGATGCCCATCTCCTTGTGGTCGTAGCCGACCGATCCGCCGGAGGCGAACGCGTCGCCCAGCCAGAAGCCGTAGGACGCGGCGACACCGTTGGCGATGTCGGAGAAGCTGGCGGTGCCCTTGTCGGCGGCCACCACCAGGTAGGCGTCGTCGCCGTCGCGGCGCACCACCTGCGCCGGTGTGCTGACCGCTCCGGTCGCGTGGTCGACGTTGTCGGTGACGTCGAGCAGACCCGAGATGAACAGGGTGTAGCAGGCGATTCCTTCGGCCCGCACCGCGTCTCGGTCGGTGACCGGGTTGCCGGTGGGGGCCGGCGGGTTCTTGACCACGAACCCGCCTTTCGCTCCGGTCGGAACGATGACGGCGTTTTTGACCTCTTGCGCTTTGACCAGGCCGAGGACCTCGGTGCGGTAGTCCTCGCGACGGTCCGACCAGCGCAGCCCGCCACGCGAGACGTAACCGAACCGTAGGTGGACCCCCTCGACGCGAGGTGAGTAGACGAAGATCTCGAACTTCGGTCGCGGCAGCGGCAACTCGTCGATCAGGGTGGCGTCCAGCTTGAGCGACAGCACGTTGTGGGCGCGTGCCGAACCGGCTTCGGTGACGAAGTAATTGGTGCGCAGCGTGGCTTGAATCAGCGAGGCGAAGGCCCGCAGTACCCGGTCGGTGTCGAGGCTGACGACCGCGTCGATGCCGGCGGCGACGGCGGCCGCGGCGGCTTGCGCGTCCCGGTTCCGGTCCGTCCGGGCGGGCTCGAACAGCGCCTCGAACAGGGCCACCAGCCCTCGCGCGATGCCCGGGTACTCGCTGAGCACCGCTGCGATGTGACTCTCGCTGTAGGGAAACCGGGCCTGACGCAGATATTTGGCGTAGCCGCGCAGCACCACCACCTGCTCCCAGGTCAGCCCGGCGCGCAGCACCAACTCGTTGAAGTGGTCGGCCTCGGCTCGACCCGCCCAGATCGCGGTGACTCCTTCGGCGAAACGCCTTTCTGCGTCGTCCTTTTCGCTGCGGGTCTGCGGAATCTCGATGGTGGAGTCCGGTGATACCTTGAACTTGTAGATCCACGCTTTGAGTCCGTCGGCGCGGGTTACGGTGAACGGTCGCTCCTCGAGTACCGCCACCCCCATGCACTGCAGCATCGGCAGCAGTTGGCTCAGCGACGCACCGTGCCCGCCGAGGAACCAGGCCAGCTCTCCGCCATCGGCTTCACCGAGGCCGGAGTACACCAGCTCGACCGAACCGTCGGTCAACCGCTCGATGATCGCGATGTCCCCGACGGCCTCGGCGGGTGTGACGGCCTGCTTGTAGATCTCGCCGAACGCCGCCGCATAGTGTTCGGCCACCTCGGCTTCGATGGAGTCCTGCGCGGCCGCCTCGAGTAGCCGGTCCCCCCAGTTTCGGGTGGTCTCGGCGAGCAGCGCCTGGATCCGGACCCGGTTCTGCTCGCCGGTGTCGACCGTACGGGCGTCGGGGGCATCGGACATCCGCACCATGAAATGCAACAGTGCCCAAGGCGCTTCGCTGACCCGGGCGCTGTATTCCAAACCCACTCCGCCGAACTCGCGAACCAGGATGTCTTCCATCTGTACGCGCACCGGTGTGGTGTAACGATCTCGCGGTAGGTACACCAGGCAGGAAACGAACCGGCCGGTACGGTCACCGCGCAGGAACAGCAGGGTTCCGCGCCGTGAACCCAGGTCCGAGACCGCCAGCGCCATGGTGAGCAGCTGTTCCGCATCGATCGCGAAAAGCTCGGTGCGTGGCACGGTCTGAATGATGTCGAGTAACAGCTGCCCCGGATGCCCGGGTTCCTGATCGGCCAGCGCCAAGGCCCGCCGGACGGTGTGGGAGATGACCGGGATCGCAAAGACGTCGGCGTTCATGGCGCCGGCGGTGAACAGCCCGACGAAACGGTGCGCCACGATACGGTCGCCGGTGTCCTCGCGGATCGCCACCACGTAGGTGTGCGAACCGAACCTCATGTAGCTGGGCACGGTGGCCTGTGCCAATGTCAGCAGGTTCTCTCCGGTAAGCCTGGGACGCAAGGATTTACGCAACTGCAGCACACCCAGCCGTGCCGCGTCGTCGACCAAGACCTGACCGTCGCGCACTTCCCCGCGCTGATATCCCAGGAGCACGAAGTGGCCGTCGGCCAGCCAGTGCAGCAGTGCGGCGACGTCGTGCCGGTCCGGCGCGGCGTAGTGGCCGTGCGGGTCGGTCTCCACCTCGTCGGCAAGCTCGGTCAGCGCGGCCCGCATCGCGGTGGCGTCGATGGCCACCTGGCGGACGTCGGCCATCACATCGGGCAGCAGCCGTTCGAGCTCGGCGAGGGTGTTGCGGCTCACCGACGGCGCGAGCTGGACGTGGATCCAGGTCTCGGCGCCGGCCGCGCCGTCACCGGATGCCGGAGCGACACCGCGCAGGTTCCCGGCCGGGTCACGCTGCACCGTGAACTGCGGGGTCATGATCCCGATGTAGGCCACACCCAGGCGGTGCAGCAGCACCGCCACCGAGTCCATCAGCATGCCCGCCGGTTCGGTGACCACCTGCAGTGCGGGCCCGAATCCGAAGCCGTCGTCGACGGAGTACACCGCGATCCCGGTTCGGCCGGGGAGTCGGCGTTGCGCCAACCGCGCGTGTGCGGCGACCAGCGCGGGGGTCACCACCGCGGTGGCGACGGTCCGGCCGGCCGGGGCGACGGCGGGGGGTTCGTCACCGGCCAGGGAGTCGCTGTGCGACCCGCGATAGGTCTCGACGTAAGCGGTCGAGACCCAGTCGGGGATGCCGTGCGGCTCAGCGGGATCGGGGAACGTCGTCCACGTGGTCGACTCGTCGGTGGACCTCGTCATCCCCACCCCTCCTGACCGGTGTCAGTTCCGGCAGCGCCGCTACCGGACCAACCCTAGTCGCGAGTGAGGCGGCGGTGAGTCACTCGATGCGGGCGCGCCGCCTCGGCACCGAGCCTTTCCACCTTGTTCTCCTCGTAGGCACCGAAGTTCCCCTCGAACCAGAACCACTTGGCCTCGTTGTCGTCGTCGCCCTCCCACGCCAGGATGTGCGTGCAGGTGCGGTCGAGGAACCAGCGGTCGTGGCTGATGACCACGGCGCAGCCGGGGAACTGTTCCAGGGCGTTCTCCAGTGAGCCCAGCGTCTCGACGTCGAGGTCGTTGGTCGGCTCGTCCAGCAGGATCAGGTTTCCGCCCTGTTTGAGGGTGAGGGCCAGGTTGAGCCGGTTGCGCTCACCGCCGGACAGTACGCCGGCCGGTTTCTGCTGGTCGGGTCCCTTGAAGCCGAATGCCGAGACGTAGGCCCGCGACGGGATCTCGGTCTGTCCGACCTCGATGTAGTCCAGGCCGTCGGAGACGACCTCCCAGACGTTCTTCTTGGGATCGATGCCGGCGCGGTTCTGGTCGACGTAGCTGAGCTTGACGGTCTCGCCGACCTTGACCGAACCGCTGTCCGGTTCTTCCAGACCGACGATCGTTTTGAACAGGGTCGTCTTGCCGACGCCGTTGGGGCCGATGACGCCGACGATGCCGTTGCGGGGCAGCGTGAACGACAGGTCCTTGATCAACTGGCGACCACCGAAACCCTTGTCCAGGTGCTCGACCTCGACGACGGTGTTGCCCAGCCGCGGGCCGACCGGGATCTGGATCTCCTCGAAGTCGAGCTTGCGGGTCTTCTCGGCCTCGGCCACCATCTCCTCGTAGCGCTGCAGGCGGGCCTTGTTCTTGGCCTGGCGGGCCTTGGCACCCGAGCGCACCCAGGCGAGTTCGTCCTTGAGCCGCTTCTGCAGCTTCTGGTCCTTCTTGCCCTGCACTTCCAGACGCTCGGCCTTCTTCTCCAGGTAGGTGGAGTAGTTGCCCTCATAGGGGTAGGCGCGGCCGCGGTCGAGTTCGAGGATCCACTCGGCCACGTTGTCGAGGAAGTAGCGGTCGTGGGTTACCGCGAGGATCGCGCCCGGGTAGGAGGCGAGGTGCTGCTCGAGCCAGAGCACGCTCTCGGCGTCGAGGTGGTTGGTGGGCTCGTCGAGCAGCAGCAGGTCGGGCTTGCTCAGCAGCAGCTTGCACAGCGCCACCCGGCGGCGTTCACCTCCGGAGAGGTGGGTGACGGGTTCGTCGGCCGGCGGGCAGCGCAGTGCGTCCATGGCCTGTTCGAGCTGGGAGTCGATGTCCCAGGCGTCGGCGGCGTCCAGCTCCTCTTGGAGCTTGCCCATCTCTTCCATCAGCTCGTCGGTGTAGTCGGTGGCCATCAGCTCGGCGACCTCGTTGTACCGGTTGAGCTTGGCCTTGATCGGCACGCCCTCTTCGACGTTCTCCCGGACCGTCTTGGTGTCGTCCAGCGGCGGTTCCTGCAGCAGGATGCCGACGGTGGCGCCGGGCGCCAGGAACGCGTCACCGTTGTTCGCCTTGTCCAGCCCCGCCATGATCCGCAGGACGCTGGACTTGCCGGCGCCGTTGGGACCGACGACACCGATCTTGGCGCCGGGCAAGAAGTTCAGCGTGACGTCATCGAGGATGACTTTGTCGCCGTGTGCCTTGCGCACCTTCTTCATCGTGTAGATGAACTCAGCCATGCCGGGGTGTCGCCTCCTGGTCTCGCGAATTTGCTCGCTGCCCATCCTAGGGGGTCGTGCGACGTGACCGTCGGCTGCTGCCGGACGGTGCCACCGGGCCGGACCGAATACCGTCGACATCGATGACGTCGTCGGGGAACGGCCCGGTGACCCCTGCTCCGGCGGTCAGGCGCTCAACGCCATCTCGTCGTCGACGTCGGTGCCCTCATCGACGGACTCCGCATCCTCGACGTCGGCGACGTCCCCGGCCGCCGGAATCTCCGGACCCGCCGCGATCAGCTTCTCGATGCGCGCGGCGCACCGCGCCAGATCGGGTCCGACCGCGGTCGCGCGTACTTCCACCGACGTGCGGCGAACCCCGTCCTTGTCCTCGTACTCGCTGGTGAAGACGTGTCCGACCACGATCACCGGTGACCCCTTGCCCAGGGACGCGCCGACCCCGGTGACCAGCCTGTCCCAACAGTTGACCGTCACGAACAGCGAGTTGCCGGTCTCCCAGCCACCGTCGGCACTGCGGCGGCGCGAGTTGCTGGCGACCCGGAATTTGATCAGTTCGTGGTCCCCCACCCGGCGGCGGATCGGGTCAGAGGCGATGTTGCCGACCACGGTCAGCAGAGTTTCGTACATAGCGGGATTCCTTCCTGGTTGCAGCGGGCCCGATATGCCCGCCGGTGCTGCACCCATTGGGCCCCGCCGCCCCGACAACATCGGTCGGCCGACCCCGGCGCGGCACCGCACCTGTGGAAGAAACGCGATCTGGGGATCGATCCCCGCAACCGGGCTAGACCCGCGGCTTGCCGACGTGCACCGGCGCATTCCAGTTCGAGAAGGTGATCACGACGGTCTGGTCGGCGCCCGACGCCAGCTTGAGCGCCACCAGGTGATGCGCACCGGTCTCCTCCACCCAGACCGTGCACGACACCCGTTTGGTGGCCTGCAACTGCGGCACGATCTTCTTCGCCGCGCCGGCCGACACCTGGCCGGCGATCCGAACGGCGTGCACCGTGTCGGCGCCCAGAGCGATGGTCTCGCGACCTTCGACCTGGGGGTCGATGAGGTCGGTCAGCATCCCGGCGAGCCCGGTTTCCGGGCTCAGGATCGACGCCACGTCGTAGAAATTCTCGGCAGGCCCGTAGTCGACCCACCGACCGGTGTCCTGAGACACGTAGAGGTCGCCGTCGAAAACGACGAACTCGACGAACGCCCGCGCCCCCCGATAGGCGATCTTGGCGTAGCCCTTCGCCGCCTCGGCGGGCTGCCGGGTCACGTCGCCGTCGAGCGAGGTGATCGCCATGTTCTCGATGCCGCTGCTGGCCGAAAGGCTCAGATGCGCGCTGTCGAGCGCTGCGGTGGTGGCGCTGGATTCCTTGAGGATCGCCGAGGCGTCCGGCAGCGGTTCGCTGTGCTTCTTCGAGGACGTGGGGGCCGGGGTTTCGGTCGGCGAGGGCACCGGACTGGTCGGCGCGGCACTCGAGGACACCGCCGGAGCGGACGATCCCGGATCCGGCGTCGGGGACGGTGCCGATGAGCAGCCGGCGGCCAGGACAGCGGCGCTCACCACGGACAGGACAGCTGGGAGCCTGCGCATGCCCGCCATGGTAGAGGCTGCCGCGCCATGCGGGCCGATAGGGTCAACGCGCCCAACTCGGCCAAGTGGTATACGTTGCATTCGGTGGATACCAAAGGCACGTCCGGCGGCGAACACAAGAACCGCGGGACATGGAAACGGGACGAAATCCGTGTCTCGGACCCTAAAGCGATGCGCCGGTCGATCACCGGCACCGCGGTCGGCAACTTCATGGAGTGGTACGACTTCGGCATCTACGGCTTCCTGGCCACCACCATCGCGCAGGTGTTCTACCCCGGTGACAGTGCCAGCGCGGTAGGCCTGATCGCCACCTTCGGCACGCTCGCGGCCGCATTCGCGGTCCGCCCGTTCGGCGGCATCGTCTTCGGCGCGCTCGGTGACCGCATCGGCCGCAAGCGGGTCTTGATCATGACCGTCGCACTGATGGCGCTGGGCACCACGATCACCGGCCTGTTGCCGTCCTACGAGGAGATCGGGGTCTGGGCGCCGATCCTGCTGATCGTCACCAAGATCATGCAGGGCTTCTCCACCGGCGGCGAGTACGTCGGCGCCATGACCTACGTCAGCGAACACGCCCCGGACCGCAGTCGCGGTGCGCTGACCGGGTTCCTGCCGCTGGGCACGTTGGGCGGTTACATCACCGGTGCCGGCGTGGTGACCCTGCTCAACTCCCAGCTGCCGGTCTCGGACATGTTGGCCTGGGGTTGGCGGGTGCCGTTCCTGCTGGGCGTTCCGCTGGCCGTCGTCACGCTGATTCTGCGGTTGCGCATCGATGAATCGCCGGCCTTCGAAGGGCTGGAACAGCCCGGCGAGGACGGGGCGGGCCGCCCCAGCGGATGGCAGCAGTTCCAGCAGACCGTGGTCGGCCAGCGCCGCGGGCTGTTGATCTGCATGGGCCTGGTGTTGGCCGAGAACGTCACCAACTACATGCTCACCGGGTATCTGCCGACGTACTTCAAGCAGGTCGGTGGGATCAGCGGCAGCCGCGGTCTGACGATGATCGTGGTGGCCCTGGTGGTGATGCTGGTCGCGGTGATGCCGCTGGCGCGGCTGTCCGATCGGATCGGCCGCAAACCACTGTTGTGGACGGGCAGCGTGTTGCTGATCTTCGGCTCGGTTCCGGCGTTCCTGCTGATCCGGCACGGCGGAAGCTACCCGCTGCGCCTGCTGGGTGTGCTGCTGATCGGTGTGATGCTGGTCTGCTTCTACAGCACCACGCCGTCGACGCTGCCCGCGCTGTTCCCCACTCAGGTGCGCTTCTTCGCGGTAGCGATCGGCTTCAACATCTCGGTGTCGGCGTTCGGTGGCACCACTCCCCTGGTCGCCGAGACCCTGGTGTCGGGCACCGGCAACGTGATGCTGCCGGCCTACATCCTGATGTGCGCGGGCGTCGTGGGTGCGATCACGCTGTGGTTCACCCCGGAGACCGCCGGCAAACGCCTCCCCGGTTCGGGACCGTCGGTGGCCACCGAGCAGGAGGCCGACGCGATCGCCGAAGCCGGCGGTTCAGCGAGGCTCGACGAAGGAGAGCCGAAGCTGGGACCGCCGCATGGGTCCGGGGCATCCGGTGCTTCGGGGCGGGTCTCAGTCCAAGCCGACGAGTTCGGCCGAGATCTCCCATAACCCGTCGATCAGCTTCTGATCGTGGGCTTGCCGGTTCTCGCGGCCCGCGGCGCGATGGCGGTGGAAGTAGACCCCGTTGATCTCCGGGTCGGCACCGCGCTCGGCCAATGCGATCAGCGGGGATGCTCCCTGTTCCGGGGTGATCGTCGCCAGCCGGCTCAGCGGGGTGCGGTAGAGCAGGCCGACGAACCACGAATCCCTGCCGAAGCTGGTCGCCGCCGGCCCCGGATGCACGGCGGCCGAATAGATCCCGTCGTCGGCCCAACGCTGCGCGATACCCCGGGTGAACAGGATGTTCATGAGTTTGCCGGTGCCGTAGGCCCGCATCTCCGACACCCGCCGGCGGTCGTAATCCAGGTCCGTCAGGTCGACGTGCCCGAACAGATTGCCGACGCTCGAGGTGTTCAACACCAGTGCGCCACCGCCGTCGGCCAGCCGGTCGCGCAGCAGGTTGGTCAGCAGGAACGGCGCCAGGTGGTTGATCTGGAAGTTGGGTTCGTGGCCGTCGGTGGTGCGCAGCCCGGGCGCGAACGTGCCGCCCGCGTTGTTCATCAGGACGTCGATGGTGCCGGCCCGGTCACGGATCTGCTGTGCCAGCGTGCGGACCTGCTCCAGGTCGGCGAAATCCGCGGTCAGCGCGATCGCATCGGTATCTTCGGCGATCGGCGCCAATTTCTGGGCCGACCGTCCCACGATGACCAGTCGGGTCTCGGGGCCGGCCAGGGCGCGTGCGGCGACGGCGCCGATCCCGTCGCTGGCGCCGGTGATCACGATGGTGCGGGGTGAGTTCACGGTAGGTCTCCTGCGCGTCGTATCGGTCGTCTGAATCAGTTCCGTGCTGCGTCGTCGCGTCGGGCCATCTCGGACAGCATCGCGTTGTAGGCGGCCAGTTCGGCGTCCTCGTCGCGGTCGGCGGCGCGGTCCAGTCGCTTGGCGGTCCGGCGGTCACTGCGATGCCATTGCACCAGCAGCGCGATCATCACCATCAGCAGCGGTAGCTCGCCCGCCGACCAGGTGATGCCGCCGGCGAGGTGCTGATCCCCGGCCAGATCGGTGTGCCAGGGCAGATTCAGGGCGCCGTAGAACCACTCGCCGAGCACCTTGTGCATGCCCATCAGGAGGACGCCGAAGAAACCGTGCAGCGGCAGCGAGGCGAACACCACCGCCAGCTTGGCCAGCGGCGAGAAGGGCCGGGGGGTGGGATCTACGCCGATCACCACCCAATAGAAGAGGTAGCCGCTGGCCATGAAGTGGATGTTCATCGCGACGTGCCCGGCGTGGCTGCCGACGATCGAGTCGAAGAGGCTGCTGAAGTACAGCCCGTAGAAGCCGACGACGAAGATCACCGCCGAGATGATCGGGTTGGTGAAGAACCGCGACACCCGGCTGTGCAGCGCGGCCAGCAGCCACTCCCGGGGGCCGGGCGGTTCACCGCGACCGGCGACGGGAAGCGCACGCAATGCCAGTGTGGTCGGCCCGCCCAGCACCAGCAGGATCGGCACCAGCATGGACAGCAGCATGTGCACCGCCATGTGCATGCTGAACATCGCCGGCATGTAGCGGCCGGTACCCGAGGAGGTGGCGAACAGCAGCATGAAACAGCCCAGCATCCAGGCGGTGGTGCGGCCCGCTGGCCAGGCGTCGCCGCGGCGGCGCAGCCGGAGCACGCCCGCCAGGTAGATACCGGCCAGCACGATCGCCGCGGTTCCGAACAGCACGTCGAACCGCCAGTCGAACAGGATCCGCGCCACCGTCGGGGGTCCGGCGAAGTCGTAGCCGATCTTGACCATCGAGATGGAGGGGTCGAGCACCGCCGGCGGGGGCGGCGGAGTGCGGCCCAGCCCTACCGCGACGCCGAAGGTGGCCGCGAAGACCACCGCCTCGGTCAACGCCAACCGGATCAGCGGGGCACGGTTGCCGGGGTCTTCGGCCAGCGCCGCCACCCCGCGTCGGCGCTGGCCGACGCCGAGGGCACCGAGGGCGACCAGCGCGATCACCTTCGCCGTCACCAGGCGGCCGTACGGGGTGGTCAGCAGATCCGCCGGGGACAGTCGCACCAGGGCGTTGATCACCCCGGAGAATCCCATCGCCACAAAGCACCACAACGCCACCGTGGAGAAGCGCCGCGCCGCCAGCGCCGCGTATTCACCGCCGCGCAGCGCGTGAACCAGCAGCGCGAGCAGACCGCCGGCCCACAGTCCCGCGGCGAGCAGGTGGATGAGCAGGCTGTTGGTGGCCAGGTCGTGTGATCCTCCGGCCGCGGAATGCCCGGTCAGGCCCAGCGGGATCAGGGTCAGCAAGGAGCCCGCCAACAGCACCGGCGTCCAGGCCCACCGCAGCACCGGCAGACTCAGCAGGGTCAGCCCGGCGGCCAGCAGCGCGGTCCACCGCCAGGCGGACGCGGTGTCGATCAGCCCGGCCAGCCGCCAGGTGGTGGCCGGATCCAGGAACTCCGACACCGGGTGACCGGAGACGTCGGAGATGGTCAGCGGCACCAGCAGTGCGGCGCACACCGCCCAGGCGCCGGAGGCCATCGTGCCGATCCGCAGTGCCCGGTAGCCGGCGACGTCGAGCACCCCGCTGGTCTGCGGGGGCACCAGAAACGCGGCGAGTAGGAACGAGCCGACGGCCACCACCGCGGCGACCTCCCCGGCGGCACGCACGAACGGCAGACCCAGGGTGGTCGCCCACCCCGGATCGGGCAGGCCGGTCGCGGTCAGCGCATCGGTCAACGACAGCGCGCCGATGCCCGCGGCGGTGGCGCCCGCCAGGATCGCCGCCCCGGCCAGCACCGGCAGGATCATCGCCGCACGGCCGCGGGTCGCCGAAATCGCCGTCATGTCCCCCAGCGTATGGGGCGCGGGCACCGCACCACAGACCGAGTCGTGCGGCTGTTACCGAGACTGGCCCCGCCAGTGCTTTCGTACCTCGACGTCGCGGGCGGCGAACGCCTCGCGCGCGATCCGGGCGATGTGGTCGGAGTCTCGCAGAATGCCCCGCAATTCGGCCCGGAACGCCTTACGCCGTTCCACCAGATCCGGCGCTTTCTCCAGCAGACCCTGGTCGGCGGCCACCTGGCATGCGGTCGCGAACAGCAGCGTGGACACCGATTCGCTGCTGCGGACCCGGCCCTGCGCCACGTACTGGCGGCCGACTCCCAGCGCCAGCTGCGTCAGCTCGTTCTCACCGATGTCGGCCGGTGCGTCGCAGAGCACGTCGGCGACGATCGTGTAGGACTCGAAGAACACCCGCAGCATGACGTCGGAGGTCACCGGGGTCTTCTCCGACAGGATCCCGTCGATCTCCGCGCCGCCGGCGGCGACCCGCGCCTGCCAGTCGTCGAACCAGGACATCTCTTCGGCGATGTTGTCGCGGAAGGCCGCCGAGTCGGCGAAGTAGAAGTCGAACTTCAGCAGATCCCGCAACCGCATGGCCTGCGCCCAGAACGCGTCCAGCCGGTCTCCTTCACCGCGGCCGGCGTGCGCCAGTGCCAGCTCGACGATCGAGGTCTCCAGGAAGGCGTGGATCACCGAGTTGCGGTAGAACGACGCCGCATGTTCGTCCTCGGGGGCGATCCGCCACACCGATTCGCGCCCGCCGTCGACGCGGGTGACCGGGTGCCCGTTGGACATCGCGTCCACCGCAGCGCGTACCCCGTCGCGGCTGCGCAGCCGCAGCGCACTGGTCGAGATCGGGGTCTGCTTGCGTTCCAGGTAGTCCAGCCCGGCCTGCAGCGAGTGATGGATCTGGTCCAGCGTCAGTGCCAGGCCGTGGGTGGTCAGCAGCAGCGCCGACACCAGACCGGTCGCACTGATCGGGGTGACGCGTTGAATCCGCCAGGCCACCTCGATGGCCATCTTCTGCATGGCCAGCCGCTTGGCGTCCGGGTCGGCTGCGATCGGGCCGTCGGAGGCACCGAGATATTGGCGCATCGAGACGGCTTCGGGGAAACGCACGTAGATCTTGCCGTAGTTGCGTTCGCCCTGGGCTTTGATGAACCGGTAGAGCCAGCGGACGCCTTCGGGGGTCTTCTCCCCGCCGCGGGCATACGCCGCGTATTCGTCGGTCTCGTGCAGCTGATCGAAACTGATCGAAACACCCTGCAGCAAGACATCTTCGGTGCGATCGTCCAGGTAGGCGTCGGCGACGTAGGTCATCAGCCCGAGCTTGGGCGGCAGCATCTTTCCGGTCCGCGACCGGGTGCCTTCGATGGACCAGCTCAGGTTGAACCGCTTCTCCATCACATAGCCGACGTACTCCTTGAGCACGTACTTATACAGCGGGTTGTTGCCGATGCTGCGCCGGATGAAGATCACCCCGGAACGGCGCAGCAGCGGCCCCATCAGACCGAACGACAGGTTGATACCGGCGAAGACGTGCACCGGCGGCAACCGGTTCTCCTGCATGGCCACCGGCATGACCGCGCCGTCGATGTAGGAGCGGTGCGAGAACAGCAGCACCGCGGGATGGTTCTCCAGGGCGGTGCGCAGTGCGGCGACCTGATATTCGTCGTAGTCGATATCGGGGTCGAAACCGCGGCTGAGCAGCCGGGTCAACACTGCCACCATGTCGACCGAGACGCGACTCCAGCCGGTAGACAGCTCGTCGAGCATCTTGCCGGCTTCGTCGACGGTGGCACCCGGAATGGCTTGCAGCCCTTCGCGGAATCGTGCCGACGCCAAGATCTCCGGCTTCACCAGCCGCGGTGACTTGTACTGCGGCCCCAGGATCCGGTTCTCGGCGCGTTCCAGCGCCAGCACGGCGCGGCGGGTGACGAAATGGGCGAAGTCCCGCGGATTCTCCGCGACGGTGTCCTCGCTCCACTGGCTGCGCAGGTCGGCGACGCTGGCGGGTTCACCGACGACCACCCGCGCCAGCGACGACTGGGTGCGCAGGATCTGCCGCTGCTGACGTTCGCTGGGCCGGTAGGGGTTGCGGCCGGGCAACAGTGCGACCACTCGCTTCAGTGCGGACGCTTCGGCGCGCGGCATCCAGAACACCCGTACCGGCAGCACCGACCGCTGCTCGTCGCGTTCGAGGTGCCCGACCAGCCGAGGCATCGCCGTCTGCCGGTCCGACGGATCCAGTTCCATCAGTTCGATGCGTGCCCCGGGCCTGTCGTCGCGGTAACGCTCCAGCCACTCGTGGACCAGGTCGGCTTCCACCGGCGACGACACGTAAGCCAGTACCAGGGTGTCACCGGATGCCGCGGCCGGCGCTGTCGTCACTGTTCCCCCTTCGGGGCGGAAGCCTTCTTGGCCGGGGCCTTCTTGGCCGGAGCCTTCTTCGCGGGCGCCTTCCTGGCCGCGGCCTTCTTGGCGGGTTCGGGTGCCTTGACCGGCCACTCCGGTAGCTCGTCGACCGGCCAGTCGGCCAGGGTGTCCAGGTAAAGCTGGCGGACCTCCGCGATCCGCTCGGATAGGTTGTCGACCGTCCAGTCCTCGACCGAGATCGCCGGGAACACCGCGACGTCGACGGTGCCGGGGTGGGCGGTCATCGAGTCTCGGGCGGCGACCACCTCGGCGTTGCGGATGACGACCGGAACGATCGGAATACCGGCCGCCATCGCCAGCCGGAACGGCCCCTTCTTGAACGGCCCTACCCCGGTGGTGTCGATCCGGGTTCCCTCGGGGGCGATCACCACCGATAGCCCGCGCTTGACGCGCTCCTCGACATCCTGCAGCGATTCCACCGCCGCAGCCGCGTCGTCCCGGTCGATGAAGACCATCTCGGTCAGCTTGCCCAGCGTGCCGGCGATCGGGTCCTTCTCCAGTTCCTTCTTGCCCACGCTGATCCAGTTGTCGCGCACCAGCGACGCGGTGATGACCGGGTCCACCTGGTTGCGGTGGTTGAAGATGAATACCGCCGGCCGGTTGGCGGTGAGGTTCTCCCTGCCGATCACGTTGAGCTGAACCCCGTTGAGGGTCAGCAGCAACTGCGGAAACAGCGCGGTGAAGAAGTTGACGCCGCGGCGCCGGCTGCCGCTGAGCAGGCCCAGTCCGATGGCCCCCGCCCCCACCGGCACCATGGACCCGAGGCCAGCCAGGTTCCGTAGTTGGCCGACGACGCCGCTGCCGCGACTGCTGAACCGCAGGATCGGCCAGCCGCGTTTGCGGGCGACCGAGGCCATCTTGCCCTCGGGGTTGGTGGGCCGGGGATTGCCGACCAGATGCATCAACGCGACGTCCTCGTCGCCGTCGGCGTAGAAGTAACTGTCCTGCAGGTCGATGTCGTGTTCGGCCGCGAACTTCTGCACCGCGGCGGCTTTGCCCGGACCCCACAGGATGGGTTCGACGACCTCGCCGGTGAGCGCACCGTTCTCGTCGGTCACGAACGCATTGGTGAGCGTGTTGGTGATGCCCAGGAAGCGGGCCACCGGTTCGACCTGAATGGTCAGCGCCGACGAGCTCAGCACCACGGTGTGCCCGCGCGCCTGGTGCGCGCGGACCAGTTCGCGCATCTCGGGGTAGATCCGCTTGGCGATCTTCTGGACGAACAGTCGCTCACCGATCTCGTCGAGGTCGGTGATGGAACGACCTTGCAGCGCCGACGACGCGGTGTTGATGAGTTCCTCGAACTCGATGCGCCCGAGTTGGTGGTTGAGTCCGGCTTGCACCATGCCGAACAACTCCCCCAGCCCCATGTCGCGGCTGCGGACCCGTTCCCTGGTGAGGATGACGGCGGTGAAGCCGGCCACCAGGGTGCCGTCGAGATCGAAGAAGGCGCCGATCTTGGGGCCGGGCGGGCTGGCGGCGATCTCTGCCACCGAGCCGGGCAGTCGCATGTCCCGCGGCGACGGCGATGTGGTGTCGTCGGTCATGAGCCGGCGTCCACCGTGAAGGACGCCGGCACGCAGTGCGGCGCCGGGTCACCGGCAAGGGCGAGTACCTCGTCGAAACCCTGCACCAGGCAGTCGGCGAACAGTTTCTCGTCGCGTACCGCCGCACGGTCGTAGCGGACCGTGATGGTGCACTCGCCTCCGCGGGAGATCAGCACCACCATCATCGCCACGCCCGGCAGTGGACCGATGCCGTAGTGCCGCAGCACTTTCGCACCGGCGATATAGGTTTCGCCGGGATAGAAGGCCACGTTGCTGGCCTGCGCGTCAGCGGCGATCACCGACTCCGACATCTTCTCCAGCACCGGGGACGGGAATACGCTCAGCAGCGGAGCGAGGGATCCGATCACGTCCATCGCGGGCTCGTCGCGGCGCTGGGTCATCTGGGACCGGATCCGCTTCATCCGCTCGACGGGGTCGGTGACGCCGACCGGGGCGGCCAGGTTCACCCCGGTGAACCGGTTGCCCCCGGCGGGATCGGAGTCGGCGCGAAGGTTGACCGGGATCGCCATCGGCAGGGTGGCGATGGGCACCCCCAGCGCCCGGTGGTAGCGGCCCAGCGCGCCGGAGAGCGCGGCCAGGTAGGCGTCGTTGATGGATCCACCGCCGGCCTTGGCCGCTCGGTGCAGATCCGACAACCGGATGTCGATCGCCTCGGTTCGACTGGCCAGGCTGCGCCGGCGCAGCAGCGGGGAGGGTTCGGCCGCCTGGCTCATCACCCGCGCACCGGATCGGGCGTAGCCGATGGCACCGGTGATCGCCGACAAGGGGTCGCGCACCGTGCGGGTCGCCAGCGACAGCGCACCGACCACCGCGTCACGGGTACCGCCCAGCAGCGTCGCGGGCAGGTGGTTGATGCCGTCGCGCATGAGATCGTCGGCCGACAGGTCCTCGGGCACCGGTTGCGGCGGCAGCGCCCGGGCCGGCGGGTCACGTTCGAGGTCGTAGATCTGGCCGAACATCGTGGCACCGCCGACGCCGTCGGTGACCGCGTGGCTCAGATGCATCATGGTGGCGGCCCGGCCCCCGGCCAGGCCCTCGACCAGCGTCGCCGACCACAGCGGGCGCTGAATGTCCATCGGGGACTGCAGGGCCACTTCGGCCAGGTCGAGCACTTCACGCAGACCGCCCGGCTCGGGCACCCGCAGTCGACGGACGTGGTAGTCCAGGTTGAAGTCGGGATCCACGACCCAGCGCGGTGCGGCCGTCGGCAACGTGGGGACCACGACCTTCTGCCGCAGTCGTAGCGCTTTGCGGGAGACGTTCTCGAACAGGCTGCGGAAACGGTCCCAGTCCGGCGCGGTGTCGAGCAGTTCCACGCCCATGATCCCCGAGCGGGTACGCGGGTTGGCCTCGCCGCGATGTAGGAGGTAGTCGACGGCACCGAGTTCGGTGGGCAGGCCCGCGGCGTCGACGAGGTCACCCACGTGCGGCTCCCGGCTTGCGTGTCCCACCCGCTACCGCCCGGTGCACCGCGGCTGCCAACACCACACACCCCTCTTGATTCACAGACGTCACGAGCACCATTCAACGCTAATGGTTCGCCTGCGGCGAGGGGTGTCGATTGGTGCAGATCCCGGTCTTAGCCGGCAAAACGAAATACCGTGTTGGCCGGTTGAATTGGAATCCGCCTCCGGCCACCTTGCTCAGTCCCCGCGGAACCACCGTCACCGGCGGATAAACTGGGTCCTGCATTGCCTCCGTAGCTCAGGTGGATAGAGCACATGACTTCTAATCTTGTGGTCGCAGGTTCGAGTCCTGCCGGGGGCGCAGCTTGGCTGTATTACGTCGGTTGATCCTTGACACTCCCTTGATGCGGGAGTCGGGCGTGGCTGAGCAGCGGTATCAGGCGGTGATCGGTCATGGCCGCACCGTCGCAATCCTGTCGGGGGGCGATGCCACGCTGCTTGGCATGACCACCACTACTGCGCACCCGGTCGACGTCGGCCCCGCCGCCCCGGCACCGAGCTCGCATCTGCCTGCTACCGAGCCGACCCGGCCGAATCGGGTCCCAGGACGACGTAGTTCATGGTCGGGTGCGGGGAGTACGAAAGTGAAGCTGATGACGGCCGCCGGTCTGGCTCTCGCCGCAATTCTCGGTATCGCACCTGCGCACGCAGACCCGGCCGGTGCTGCTATCTGCCGGCTCCTGGCCGCGGGGAACACCCCGAGTGGGTTGGAGACCTCGGTGACGGTGCGGCAGGTCCTCGGGCCGGACGCCACCCGGACCGATGCCCGCGTATACATCCGCTCGGTGGTTGCGGGCCAGTGTCCGCAGTTTCTCTGGCGGTTCTAGCATCGAGCACCGCCGGCCCGGGCTCGACGGGCGTGACGCGCCGAAGTACCTGACCGGCCGCCACAGGGCGTTGAACATGGGAACAACACCCGGGGGGCGAGGCTCCGGCATCGGATATTCCATGACATGGTGTCTCAGACACGGCAACGACGCCGGGTAACTGCGAAAGGTAGACACCGTGGGCCACGAACGCACGATCATCCTGTTCACGCTCTTCATGATCGGCCTGGTAGCCGCGAGCGCCGGCGTCGTCGCCTTCATCGGCTGACCCCCGCCGCAGTAGTGTCGTCACCGATGACACGAACCGATCTCGTCCGCTACGGCGTCACCGACCGGGCGGCGCTGGTCACCGTCAACGATCCGGACCGCCGCAACGCGGTCACCGGTGCGATGTCGGTGCAGTTGCGGGCCGCCGTGCAGCAGGCCGAAGCCGACCCGAACGTGCACGCACTGGTGGTCACCGGCGCGGGCCGCGCGTTCTGCGCCGGAGCCGATCTGTCGGCCCTCGGTGTGGCCACCGAGGACGGGCTGCTGGCGCTCTATGACGGGTTCATGGCAATCGCGCAGTGCACGCTGCCCACCATCGCCGCCGTCAACGGCCCCGCCGTGGGTGCGGGACTGAACCTGGCGTTGGCTGCCGACGTACGCATCGCCGGTCCTGCGGCGGTGTTCGACCCTCGCTTTCAGCAGCTGGGGATTCATCCCGGCGGCGGCGCCACCTGGATGCTGCACCGCATCGTGGGGCCGCAGGTGGCCCGGGCGGCGCTGCTGTTCGGCATGCGCTTCGACGCCGAGGCCGCCGTGCGGCACGGCTTGGCGCTGCAGATCGCCGACGACCCGGTCGCCGCGGCGATGGCACTGGCGGCCGGCCCGGCCTCGGCGCCCCGGCAGGTCGTGTTGGCGACCAAGGCGACCATGCGCGCCACCGCCAGCCCGGGCGCCCTCGAGGGCGACCAGCACGAGTTCGCCAAGGCCACCGAGCTGGGTCCGCAGGCGGCAACCATCGAATCACCGGAGTTCGCCGCGCGCCTGGCGGCGGCCAAACGCAAGTAGGCGCCACCGAGTTCAGAGGTCCAGCAGCGCGGTGTCGGGGTGTTCGATCAGATCGCGTAGCGCACAGAGGAATTCAGCGGCCTGCGCCCCGTCGGCGATTCGGTGGTCGAATACGCAGGTCAGATTCACCAGCGGTCGCACGACGACGGTGTCGTCCACGGCCACCGGCCGCGGTTTCAACGAACCGATTCCCACGATGGCCGCTTCGGGATAGTTGATCACCGGCACCCCGTCATCGAGGCCGAGTGCCCCGAAGTTGGAGACGGTGAACGTCGACCCCTGCATCTGGGCCGGCGTGAGCGTGCCCGCTCGGGCCTCGGCGATCAGTCGGGCCACCTCGGCGGCGAGTTCACGGGTGGTCTTGCGGTGCGCGTCGAACACCACCGGGACCAGCAGCCCGCGGGGGGCGGCCACCCCGAATCCCAGGTGCACGCCGCGATGGATGCGGATCTTCGGTCCGTCCGCCGCGTCGACCCAGGTCGCGTTGAGCACCGGATACCGGGTCACGGCGATGACCAGCAGCCGCAGGATCAGCACGAAGGGGGTGATGGCCGCACCCCCGAATTCGGCGAGCCGATCGCGGAGCCGCAGCAGCTCGGTGGCGTCGACCTGCACGCGGGCGTGCGCGTCGGGGATGCTGCTTCGCGCCATCACCATTCGTTGTGCCATGGCCGCCTGTACCGGGCTCGGGGTACGCAAGTCATCGGCCGGTTGCGCATCGCCGGCGGCGGCCAGTACCCCGTCGGTGGTGATGACGCCCCGCGGTCCCGGGGCGACATCACGCAGGTCCACCCCCAGTTCGGCGGCTAGTTTTCGGGCGCCCGGCTTGGCCTTGGGGCGACCGACGGGTGACGGGCAGGTGCGGCGACTGGTGTCGAAGCCATCGTCGGCGCCGTAACCGACCAGCACCGGGGTGCGGCCACCGGCCGCCGTGTCATCCGGTTCGGCCGTGCCGCCGGTGCCGATCCGCACCAGCGGGGCCCCGACCGCGAGCACCTCCCCGACGGCGCCGCCCAGTTCGACGATCCGGCCGGCATACGGGCTGGGGATCTCCACCTCGGCTTTGGCGGTCTCCACCGAGCACAGCACCTGGTTGAGTTCGACCTCGTCGCCGACGGCCACGTTCCAGCTTGTCAGGGTCACCTCGTCGAGTCGCTCGCCGAGGTCGGGCACGGTGAAAGTCCGGATCGGGGTGGTGCTCACGGCGCCTCCAAAACCCTTTGCACACAGTCCAGCACCCGGTCGGGGCCCGGTAACCACTGTCGCTCGAGGCGAGCCGGGGGGTACGGGGTGTCGAATCCGGTGGCGCGCAGCACCGGTGCCTCCAATTCGTAGAACAGCTCCTCTTGGATGCGTGCGGTCAACTCGGCGCCGTAGCCGAGGGTGCGGGGCCCCTCGTGCAACACCACACACCTCCCGGTGCGCCGCACGGATGCCGCGACGGTGCCGAAGTCCAGCGGAACGAGCGATCGCAGGTCGACCACTTCCAGGCTCCAGCCGTGACGCTGCGCGCCGATGTCTGCCGCCGACAGCGCGGTGGCCACGGCGCCGCCGTAGGCGAGCACGGTGACGTCGGTGCCGGCCCGCCGCACCGCGGCGCTTCCGAGTCCCGGTGCGGGATGGCCGGTGTCCACCGGGCCGCGGGCCCAGTACCGGCGTTTGGGTTCCAGGAATATCACCGGGTCTGGCGTCGCGATCGCGTGGCGCAGCAGCCAATAGGCGTCGGACGGGTCGGCGGGAACCACCACCTTCAAGCCTGCGGTGTGCGCCCAGTAGGTTTCGGTGGATTCCGAATGGTGTTCGGCTGCACCGATTCCACCGAACGACGGGATCCGCACGGTGACCGGCATCGAGACCTCGCCGTGCGTCCTGCTCCGGTACTTGGCCAGGTGACTGACCACTTGATCCAGTGCCGGATAGCTGAACCCGTCGAACTGGATCTCCGGTACCGGAACGAAGCCCCGCACCGCCAGTCCGATCGCGATGCCGATCACCGCCGATTCGGCCAGTGGGGTGTCGAAGCAGCGCTGCTCACCGAAGGTGTCGGCCAGGCCCTCGGTCACCCGGAACACCCCGCCCTGGACACCGACATCGGTGCCGAACACCATGACCTTCTCGTCGGCGGCCATCGCGTCGTGCAATGCCCGGTTGAGCGCGGCCACCATGGTGACCTCGTCGGTACGGGCGCCCGCACCGGAACCCCGCTGCGGGGTGGCCGGACGGGTGGGCGGTTCGAGGATCTGGGTCATCCGTGCCCCCTGGCCAACTCGGCGTGCAATGTGTCGCGCTGTTGCTGCAGCTCCGGGGTGATCTCGGCGAAGACGGTGGTGAAAACGTCGTCGATGTCGGTGTCGGCGGCCCCGACCGTGGCGTCGCGCAGTTCGGCGCGCACCCGCTCGGCGCGGGCCGCTACCCGGTCTTCGAGGCGTTGCGACCAGACGCCGACGGTGCGTAGGTAGTCGCGGTAACGCGGGATCGGGTCCAGTGCGGTCCAGTGCTCGAGTTCTGCACTGCTGCGATACCGGGTCGGGTCGTCGGAGGTGGTGTGCGGGCCCAGGCGGTAGGTGACCGCCTCGATCAGGGTGGGACCGCCGCCGCTCCGGGCCCGCCGGGCCGCTTCGGCCATCACCGCGTAGCAGGCCAGCGGATCGTTGCCGTCCACCCGGATGCCGGGCATACCGTAACCGATCGCCTTGTGCGCCAAGGAGATCGCCGCGGTCTGGCGACGCAGCGGCACCGAGATCGCCCATTGGTTGTTCTGCACGTAGAACACGCACGGGACGGCGAACACCGCGGCGAAATTCAGCGCTTCGTGGACGTCGCCCTCGCTGGTGGCACCGTCGCCGACGAAGGCGACCGTGACCGAATCCTCCCCCAGTCGTTGCGCGGCCATCGCGGCACCGACCGCATGCAACGCCTGGGTGCCGATGGGAACCGAGATCGGTGCACAGCATTTGGCGGTGAAATCCAGTCCGCCGTTCCACGTTCCCCGCCAGGCCGCCGCGACGTGCCACGGCGGGATGCCTCGGGCGAGAAAGACGCCCAGCTCGCGATACTGCGGAAACAGCCAGTCGGTCTTGCGCAGGCAGGCCGCGGCGCCGACCTGGGCGGCTTCCTGGCCACGGCAGGACGCGTACAGCGCCAGCTCGCCCTGCCGTTGCAGATTGACCAGTTCGACGTCGAGTTCGCGGGTGAGCACCATCAGCTCGTAGAGCCAACACAGCGTCTCGTCGGGGAGTTCCCGGCTGTAGCGTTCCTCGGCGGTGGGCGTCCCGTCCGGCGCGATCAGCTGCACAGGCTCCAGGGCGATTTCAGGACCAGTGAAGCCAGGCAGCTGGCCCATGAGAGCCTCCTTGTGACGCTGATCTCATTATGCCAGCGAATGCCCGATGGCCGGGGTTCGCGCGCATCAGCGCCCGCCGTGTCGGGCCGCTACCCGGTGACCTCGAAGATGCCGTGCGCCCCGTTCTCGGCGTGGCGCATGTCGTGATCCATGAACGGGTAGTGGCCCGGTTCGGGAAAGGTGAGCTCGACGAATCCGCCCTGCGCGGCCGCCAGGTCCAGGACCTGGGAACCGCCCGGCTCGGCCGGCCGCAGCAGCCAGGCACCTTCCTTGTAGACGGTGTCGAACTGGGTGCCGACGACGTGGAAGGCGATCGGGTCACCGGGTCCGGCGTTGACCACCCAGATCCGCACCCGTTCGCCGGCACGGGCGGGCAGTGGGGCGTGCATGTACCCCGCTGCGGTGCCGTTGAACATCCAGCCGTCGGGCTGTCCGGCTCTGATCGCGGTGGTTTTGGCGTCGGAATCCGGTGCG
Organism: Mycolicibacter sp. MU0083; assembly: GCF_963378075.1. Lineage (NCBI taxonomy): Bacteria > Bacillati > Actinomycetota > Actinomycetes > Mycobacteriales > Mycobacteriaceae > Mycobacterium > Mycobacterium kokjensenii. The sequence continues at coordinate 1,326,789 of NZ_OY726394.1, read as the reverse complement.
CCGGCATACAACTGGGCACCGATCAGGGCATATTCCCGGTCTACCGTCGGCAGTCCGGGCGGGTCGATGATCACTGCGCCGTACATGCCGTTGGCGATGTGCAGCGCCATCGGCGGGGTGCTGCAGTGGTACAGCCAGGCACCGGCGCGGCGCGCGGTGAACCGGTAGACCAGTCGCTCCCCCGGCGCCAGGGTGCGCATCGGTTGATCGGGAGCCAGCGCCCCGGCGTGGAAGTCGATGCCGTGCCCCATGGTGGCGTCGTTGATCAGGGTGATCTCGAAGGTGTCCCCGACCCGGCCGCGCAGTGTCGGCGCCGGCTCCACCCCTCCGAAGGTCCACCGGATCTCGCGGCGGCCGGGCGCGATCTCCAACTCCCGGTCCACGGCACGCAGCTCCACCCGGTGCAGGCCGGGCGTCGCCGGGGGCAGCGTCGCGTCGTGGGGTGTCCAACCCGGTGACGGGTCGGCGGCCAGGTCCAGTGCGGCCGGCCCGGTCGGCCCGCTGCCGTGATCCCCGCCGTGGTCGTGGCGTGGTGCTGCGCCGACGGCCCGGATGGTCATCGTCATGCCGGCGGCACGATGCCCGGGCACGTCGCACCACACGTCGAGATCGTGCCGCACCACGCCGAGATCCAGTACCGCGGTCTGTCCGCGGCTGAGCCGTGGGGTGTGCTCGCCGGTGTCGACGCGCAGGTCGTGCGGCAATCCGTCGATGTTGGTGACCCGCAGCACCAGGTGGGTTCCGGCCGGGATGTCGATGACGTCCGGGGCGAACCGCATGTTGTTCAGCGTGACGTCGACGACGCGTGCCGCGCCGGCGTTCGCTGCGGCCTCCGACGGGGCGGGGGCCCCCGTGCCCAGCGCCAGCGCCGCGGCCACCGCAAGCACCGCCGACGCCGCGACCGCGCCGGTGACCGCGCGGGGATGCGGTTGGATCTTGCCGATGTCGAGCGGCCCGCGCATCTCCACGGGCAGTGCGAGCCGCAGGGCCAGCAGGACGAAGCCGGCGACCGCGACCGCGGCCAGCACCCAGCCGATCAGTGGCACCGGCGCCGGCCACGGCCCGGCCACCAGCGGTACCGCGATGTTGATCGCGCAGACCCGCACCTGCCAGCCCTGGTCGAGGTAGGCGATGACGGCCTTGCGGACCGGGGGGCCGTTGGCCACCAGGATCGGCAGCAGCTGGCTCAACGCACCCAGTAGGATCTGCGCGACGAATCCCACCGCCAGCAGCGGCAGCAGGGTGTGTTCCACGAATGCGGGCAACATCTCGACGGTCCGGGCGCCGGCTAAGGCGATCGCTTCGATCACGACGGCGATCCCGAGCCAGGCCGTCGCGCCGACCAGCATCCAGGCTGCGGGTCCGGTGAAACTGCGCCCCGGCCACAACCCGGCGACGGACAGCCCCACTCCCACCGCGTACCCCAGCAGGCCCGCCGCGGTCAGCCACCAGCTACCGGTGAGCAGGCCGACGACCACAACCCCCAAACCGGCTATCAGCGTCGGCAGCGCACGCCGGGCCATCACGAAGGCACGCGGGCTGATCTTCTCGCGAATCGTGGTGGGCCACAGGGTGAACAGTGTGCCCAGCACGGTCAGGCCGATCCAGCCGTAGAGCATCACGTGGACGTGCGTGGTCCACAGCCGCGCATACCAGCGGGCCACCCCGAACGCCATCGCGGCACCGGCCGACGAACCGACCAGCAGAGCGGCGATGGCGGCCAGATAGAAGCCGACGAGATAGTCGAAGCGCCCCGACAACGCGGACTTCTTCATCGCGATCAGCTCGACACCGTGGGCGATGCCGACCACGGCCACACCCGCGCCACCGATCCCGGCCAGCCGTTCGGCCTCGAAGGCGACACCGCCCAGGGTCGCGATCACGGCGAGGTTGAGCAGCGCGAGCTTGGCCACCAGGTGCCAGTGCGGCGGGTCGGGAACCCGGCACAGCGTCGTGGTGAAGTGCCCCGACCAGATCACTATCGCGTTGCTGGCCGCGCCCAGGAACAGCGCATGGATGGGCAGCCAGATGGGATGCGCTAGGGCGTCGTGGCCGATCAGCAGTCCCACGGCGACTGCCAGCCACGCCACCACCACGATGTTGGCGCCCAGGAACACCGGCCCGCGCGGACCGCCGCGCCGTGGCAGCTTGACGGTCTGCACGGTCGGCGTCCCCAACTCGATCATGTGCGCCAGGCTACGTTCACCGCACCACCGGTCGGAAGTGTCCTAAGCCATCAGTGGGCCGTTCGTGGGCCGTCACACACCGACGAAGCGGTTGCGGTAGTCCCGCAACCGGTCGGCGATCCGGTCGGGGTCCAGCCCCAGGTCCGCGGGCCGATAATCCACCGTCCCGTAGCGGCCCCGCGGGTGGTCGCGGCAGAACCGGGCCATCGCCTGTTGCGCGGGTACGTCATACGGCTGGCCGGCGAGTTCGTAGATGCCCGCGACGGTGCCCTGTTCGTCGGCCATGAAGTCCTCGAACCGGACATCGACCGACTGCGCCGCGGGCAGCACCTCGCGATCGCGCAGGCATCCGGTGAGCAGGTCGTCGGCCCGTTCCAGCCAGTAGGCCGAGATCTTGACCGGATCAGGGTGTGCACAGGCCATCCGGGCGGCGTAGCTGATCATGGTCGCCATCGATTGCGTCACTTCGACGGGATCCCGGTGGGTGACAACGAAAGTGGCATCCGGGAAAGTCGCGTAGAGCGCCGGGAACTGTTCGAGATGCTGCGGCGACTTGAGCACCCAGCGGGTTCCGCCGCGCAACCATTGCAGCGCCTGCAGGGTCCGTTTGAGATAGGTGTACGACGGGCGTTGGTCGTGGGTCTTGTAGTGCTCGGCGAAAGTCGGGAGATAGTAGGTGCTCTCGAACAGCATGCCGGAGATGTCGTTGGCCAGCAGTTGGATCTCTTCGTGGGCGTGGTCGACGGTCATGTCGTGCATGCGCTTGAAGTCGGGCATCGTGGTGTCGATGAGGTCGAGTCCGACCGCGCAGCGGTCCCGCCGGGCCTGCGGATCGTCCTCCCCCGGCGTGGCGACCGGTTCCAGACTCTCCCAGTACGGCAGGTAGCGCAGCGCCGGGTCGGCGGCGATGAGGTTGTGCAGGTGGGTGGTGCCGGTACGCGGTAGCCCGCAGATGATGATCGGGCGTTCGATCGGCTCGCTTTCGATCTCGGGGTGCGCGGTGACCAGATCTTCCAACCGGAGCCGGTTGACCAGGTTGCCCACCAGCTGCTCGAACACCACCGCGGTCCCGGTATCGGACAGGTCCGCCTCGTCACGCAGCGACGTACACAGCACTTCGAGCCGTTCACGGAATCCGGTGTCGCCCCAGTTGCTCAGTCCGGTCCGGTCGATCGCGCTCTGCTGCAACGCTTCCGAAGTGAGTTGCAGTGTCGAACCGTAGCCGGACAGTGCCTCGCGGATCGGTGCGGCTGCCTCCGGATACACCGGGTCGGCGAGGTCGGTGAACCGGACCGGCGCCGGCCGCGTGCTCATGGACGCAGCTCCGCGACGTCGACGACCCGGCAGCTCAACGGGTCCGGGGTGGCCTCGGGCAGGAACCAGCGCAGCCAGATCAGGCCTTGGGAACGGCCCGCGGTGGACACCCAGTTCGGATGGCCGGGATCGGTGTCGGCGATGACGATCTGCCAGGATCCGTCGGGCCGGTGGTGAACGTGCGCGCCGTTGATCGTGACGCGCTCCCGCGTGTAGTCGTAGGTGTGCAGGAACGGGTTCCACAGGCACAGGTTCCAGAACACGCACTCCGGTGAGGTGCCCTCGATCACCAGGGCCTGTCCCGGTTGCAGGTCGTAGGCCCCCATGCAGTAGGCGGCGTCCCCGGCGGCCCAGCCGACGGTGCGACTCGGCACCGGGTAGGGGTCCTGCAGGGCGTTCGCGGGCAACCGCAGCGGCGCCATCGCCGCCTGTTCGCGGATCCAGGTGCGGGCGGCGCGCATTCGCCGGCTCAGGTCGGCACGGCTGTCGGGCCGGCGCGGGGTGTCGTCGAGTGCCTCGATGTGCCACTGCACGCGCTGATCGGTGTCGGGGTCCTCGAGGTAGTCGCGGGTCAGGATGAACACCGCGTCCGGTTCCAGCTTGAGCCGATTGCCGGGCCGGTCGGTGGCGCTGATGACGAATTCGAAGTTGCCGTCCGCGTCGCAGCCGAAGTCGCGGTCGTTGATCGTGTCGATGATGCGGTCGCTGTAGCGGCCGTCGTCGGGCCCGCCGTAGACGGTCATCGACAGGTAGACCGAGTCGCCGCGGTTGCCGGTGACCCGGTAGCTGCGGTTCGGGTCGATGGGCGCCAACTGGTAGAAGGCGTCGGAGTTGTCGCCGCCCCACTTCAGGTAGGGGCCGATCACGTCGACCAGGATCGGTTTGTCGGCATCGCCCCAGATGTAGGCGTCGGCGGCCACCCGCAGCAGGCTCAGGGCCCAGCGATAGCCGTCGAGCAGGTCGGCCTCGGCCAGCGGCGGATCGGCGTTCTGCAGTCGCTGTTCGACGGCCCGGACCTCGTCGAGCAGGTCGGCGAACGCAGCGGACAGTTCGTCTGTCATGGTCATCCCTTCCGTCGAAATCCTTGGAGCAGCACGGTGCAGAGCCGGTCGGCGACGCCGTCGACGGCCTCGGGTGCCAGCACCTGGGCGATGTAGAAGCTGGTTCCGACCACCGCGTCGAAGGCGATCTCGGCGTCGACGTCGGCGTCGAGGACGCCCTGGTCGATGCCGGCGTGGATCAGCGCACCGAAGGCATCGCGGGTCGAATCGTCGAGCAGCTGCTGGGTGCGGATGAACAACTCCGGGTCGCGGTGCCGATCGGCCAGGATCCCCAATGCCGCGGCGGCCACCTCGGGTGTGCGCCAGAAGTCGAAGACAGCGGCGACGAACCGGCGCAGGTCGGCTTCGAAGTCCCCGGAGCTGGCCAGCATGTCGCCCACCTCGGCGTCGCCGAAGACCGCGTCGAACACCAGGTGGGTCTTCGACGGCCAACGGCGGTACACGGTGGGGCGGCTGACGTCGGCTTCCCGGGCAATGGCCTCGATGGAGACCTGGTCGTAGCCGTCGCGGGCGAGCAGCCGGCGCGCCGCGGCGGTGATGGCCTGTTCGGTGCGCGGATCACGCGGACGACCACGACCGGCCGGGATGGCACCGGATTCCATCGTCACGACTTAAATGATTACGTTACGTAACGTAAATAGTCAATGGTCCCGGCTGCGGCTCAGAAGCCGTAACGGTGGTACTGCGACATGTTCGCCGTCGCCGGCAGCAGCGCCATCAGGGCACCCAACACCCGGTAGGCGCGGGAAAGCCGCTCATAGGTGTCGGATTCGAACCACCGCACCCATTCCAACAGTCGAGTGCCCGGCACCGCGGTCAGGATGTCGGCGGGGCCGTCGATCCCCCAGTGCAACCTGGCCCCGGATCGACGCACCACCGCGTTGGACCACTGCGTCTTGATGCCGAGCCAATTGAAGACGTCGAACTGCAACTCCCCGCCCGGGAAGCGTTCGACGATCCGGCGCAACAGTGCGACGCCGTCGGTTTCGGTGAGGTACATGGTCAGGCCTTCACCGATCATCAAGGTCGGCCGGTCGGCCGGGATTTCGGCGAGCCAACCGGGGTCGGTGACCGATGCGGCCACCACGTGGTTGTGTTCTGCGGCGGGCAGCAGGTGTCGGCGCAACCGCGCGACATCCGGATAGTCGACGTCATACCAATCCACTGCCGGCGCGGGAGCCAACCGGAAGTAGCGGGCGTCGAGCCCGCAGCCCAGGTGCAGCACCACCGCAGCGGGGTGGGCGGACAGGAAGCGGCGGGCCCAGGCGTCGAAATGCGCCGAGCGGATGGTCACCGACGGTGAGCGTGCCGCGGTGATCGTGGTCCGACGCCAGTCGTAGTCGATGCGCTCGACCACCTCTTTGGCGAAACGGTCCCCGAGAATCGGACGGGGCAGGTCGGCGTCGAGCGCCTTGGCGTAGAGCGTCGCGAGCATGGTCTGCGGCGCCCCGCTCAGGTCCACCCGGGCCTTACGGCCAGTCATAACATTCCAGGCTAGCGCCACTTTCGTTCAACGGCTTTGACCAGTGCGGTCAGCGTGGTGTTCACCGGGACCTGCTCCCCCACCCGGGCCGCATTACGCACCACGGCACCGTTGATGACGTCGATCTCACTGACCCGATGCGCCAGGTGATCCAACAGCGCCGATGGTTTGGCGTCGGGCATCTGGGCGCCGAACGCCCGCACGTGGGCGACCGGGTCCGCCACATCGATGTCGATTCCGGCGGCACGGGCCACCGACCAGGCCTCGGTGGCGGCGGCGCGGCTGACAGGTCCCATGTCGGCATCGTCGAGGACCTGTCCCACCGTCATCCCGGTCAGCGCGCAGGGCGCGCTGTAGGCGACGTTGCAGATCAGCTTCTCCCACTGCATGGCGGCGATGTCGGCGACCGCAGCCGCGTCGAAGCCGGCGTGCGACCACACTTGCGCGACCTCGTCGACGACCGAAAACGGCAGTCCCGCATACGCTCCGAACCGCATGGCGCGCATCGCGTTGTGATGCACGTGGCCGGGCGCGGGCCGTGCGGCGCCGAACCCGCTGGCGATGCCCACCGCGACCCGATCGGGGCCCACCGCATCGGCGACGGTGTCGGCCGAGCCGAGCCCGTTCTGGATGGTCAGCACCACAGTGTCTTCGCCGAGCAGCGGCAGTGCCTGAGTCGCCCCGGCGGCCACGTCGGCGGCTTTGACCGCCAATACCACCAGGTCCATCGGCTCGTCGGGCGCGACGGTCGCCGCCCGCATGGCCACCACCTGGTCGGGTTGCGGTCCGGTGATCCGCAGCCCGTGCGCGACGATGGTGTCGACGTGCTCGCGCGAACGGTCCAGTGCCAGCACGTCGTTGCCGGCCGCGGCCAGCCTGCCGGCGTAGATGGATCCCATGGCGCCGCATCCGATGACCGCGATCTTCATGCGCTCATCCCACCAGTTCGGCGATCGCCGCGGCCAGATCCGGTTTCTCCTCCAGCCCGAAGCCCGGGGCGTCGGTGGGGGCGATGGTGCCCTCGGCCAGCACGCATCCCGGCGAGTAGCCGCCGAACGGTGCGAACACTCCGGGATAGGACTCACAACCGCCCAGTCCCAGCGCGACCGCGATGTGCAGGTTGATCAGATGCCCACCGTGCGGGAAGGCGAACCGGCGGTCGAATCCGTGGTCCTCCAGAACCTCGATCATCCGGACGTATTCGGTCAGGCCATAGCTGAGTCCGGCGTCCATCTGGAAGATGTCGATGCCCGGTCGCATCCCGCCATAGCGCACCAGATTCGTGGCGTCACGCACCGAGAAGAGGTTCTCCCCGGTGGCGATCGCCCCGTGGTACTCCTCGATGACCGCGGCGTTGAGGGCATAGTCGAGTGGGTCGCCGGGTTCCTCGTACCAGCGCAGCCCGAAGGGGCGCAGGGCCTGCGCCCACTGCACCGCCTCGGCCTGCGCGAACCGCCCGTTGGCATCGACGGCGACCTTCGCGCCGCCGCCCACGATGTCGATCACCGCTTCGATGCGCGCCAGATCCTCGCCGGTCGAGGCTCCGCCGATCTTCATCTTGACCGCGTCGTAACCCATGTCGAGGTAGCCGCGGATCTCGGTGCGCAACCGGTCCAGGCCGGCCCCGGGGCCGTCGCCCGGGTAGTAGTAGCCACCGGCGGCGTACACCGGCACGGCGGTTACGCCGGGCGCCCGGCCGAAGTGTGCGGCGATGGTGGCATGGGCGGGTTCGTCGGCCAGCTTGGCGTTCAGGTCCCAGCAGGCCAGTTCCAGGACGGCCGCCGCACCGGCCCGGTCGCCGTGACCGCCGGGCTTCTCGTCGGTCAGCGCACACCCGAGCACCCGGGCGGGATCGATCCGGCCCGCGTCGTCGAGCAGTGATTCGGGAGTGGCACGCAGCACCCGCGGGATCATCCGGTCGGCGAGGATGCCGCTCTGGGCGAACCGGCCGATCGAGTTGAACGCCACCCCGGTCACCGGTCTCCCGCCGCGGATCTGGTCGCTGACGACCGCGACCAGCGACACCGTGTGCCGAGAGAAGTCGACCAGGGCGTTGGCGATCTCGCCGCGCAGGCGCACCGGTGTCTCGATGATCTGGGTGATGCGCATGCGCTGTGGTTCCTCCCGAGGTGTCAGTCCGCTCGCCGCAGGATAGCCTCGGCGTGCCGCAGCACCGGAGAGTCGACCATCTGTCCCTCGAACGCGAACACTCCGCGCTCGTGCTGTGCGGCGGCGAGTACACGCCGTGCCCAGTCGACGCGCTCCGGCGCGGGCCGGTAGGCGTCGCGGACGACCGCGATCTGGGTCGGGTGGATGCAGACCGTGGCGGCGAATCCGACCGCGGCGCCATCGAGCGCTTCGGCTTTCAGCCCGTCGAGGTCGCCGATGTTGAGATAGACCGCATCCAGTGCGGCCCGACCGAATGCCGACGCCGCCAACAGCACCGTGGAGCGGGCGTGACGGGCGAAGTCCCGATAGGTGCCGTCGGCGTGCCGGCTGGAGCCACCGCCCATGGCCGCCACCAGGTCTTCGGCGCCCCACATCATCGCGGTACATCCGTCGGCGGCTGCGATCTCGGAAGCCAACACCACCCCGCGCGGAGTCTCCAGCAACGCCACCACCTGCCGCGGTGCCAGTGCGGTCACCTGGGCGGCGGATTCGGTCTTGGCCAGCATCACCGTGGTGTAGGCGGTGCCGGAGAGTGCTTCCAGGTCGCGGGCCTGGTCCTCGGTGCCGGCCGGATTGATCCGCACCACCGTGCGCTCGGGGTCGAGTGGGTTGGTCCGCAACGCTTCCCGGGCGGCGGGACGGTCGGCGGCGGCCACCCCGTCTTCCAGATCGAGGATCACCACGTCGGCGACGGCGGCGGCCTTGCCGTAGCGTTCCGGGCGGTCTGCCGGGCAGAACAGCCAGGCCGGTCCGGCGCCGGTACTCACTGGTCCGCCTCGGCGGGCTTCTTGCGCACCAGCGTCGTGCGTACCGCACGAGCGACGATGTCGCCGTGCTGGTTACGGCCGATGTGCTCCAGCGTCACGATGCCTTCACCGGGACGGCTCTTGGACTCGCGCTTGTCGGTGCAGACCGTCTCGGCGTACAGGGTGTCACCGTGGAACACCGGCTTGGGGAACGTCACCTCCGAGAAACCCAGGTTGGCCACGATGGTGCCCAGCGTCAACTGGGTCACCGACAGCCCGACGAGCGTGGAGAGGGTGAACATCGAATTCACCAGGCGCTCACCGCGGAATCCGGGTTGTTGAGCCGCCCAGGCCGCATCCAGGTGCAGGGACTGGGTGTTCATGGTCAAGGTGGTGAACAGCACGTTGTCGGCTTCGGTGATGGTGCGACCGGGCCGGTGGGCATAGGTGGTGCCGATCTCGTATTCCTCGAACCACAGGCCCCGCTGCTCGACGGTCTTGTTCTGCTCCGCCATGGTCACAGCCCCAACGATCGCGCGATCAGCATCAGTTGCACTTCGGTGGTTCCCTCTCCGATTTCCAGGATCTTGCTGTCCCGGTAGTGCCGGGCCACCGGGTATTCGTTGATGAACCCGTAGCCGCCGTGGATCTGGGTGGCGTCCCGGGCGTTGTCCATCGCGGCCTCCGAGGAGATCATCTTGGCGATGGCCGCTTCCTTCTTGAAGGGCTTGCCCGCCAACATCTTCGCCGCGGCGTCGTAGTAGGCGGTGCGGGCCACGTGGGCGCGGGCCTCCATCCGGGCGATCTTGAAACTGATCGCCTGGTAGGAGCCGATGGTCTGACCGAACGCCTCGCGCTCGCCGGCGTATTTGACGCTTTCGTCGACGCAGCCCTGCGCCACCCCGGTGGCGACCGCGGCGATCGCGATGCGACCTTCGTCGAGGATGGACAGGAAGTTGGCGTAGCCGCGGCCTTCCTCGCCCAACAGATTGTCCCGGGGGACGCGGGCGTCGGTGAAGGTGAGCGGGTGGGTGTCCGAGGCGTTCCAGCCGACCTTGTTGTAGGCGGGTTCCACGGTGAATCCCGGTGTGCCCGAAGGCACGATGATCGTGGAGATCTCCTTCTTGCCGTCGGCCCGGGTACCGGTGACGGCGGTGACGGTCACCAGTGAGGTGATGTCGGTGCCGGAGTTGGTGATGAACTGCTTGGTGCCGTTGACCACCCAGTGGTCGCCGTCGAGGCGCGCGGTGGTGCGGGTACCGCCGGCGTCCGAGCCCGCCCCCGGTTCGGTGAGGCCGAACCCGGCCAGCGCACGGCCGGTCACCAGGTCCGGCAACCAGGTCTGCTTCTGCTCTTCGGTGCCGAACCGGTAGATCGGCATGGCGCCCAGGCCGACTCCGGCTTCCAGCGTCATCGCGACCGACTGGTCGACCTTGCCGAGTTCCTCCAGCGCCAGCGCCAGGGCGAAGTAGTCACCGCCCATGCCGCCGTATTCCTCGGGGAACGGCAGGCCGAACAGGCCCATCTGGCCCATCTTGGCGACCACTTCGTAGGGGAAGGTGTGCTCTTCGTCGTGTTTGGCCGCCACCGGTGCGACGACGGTGCGGGCGAACTCGGCGACGGTGTCGCGCAGGTCCTGGTAGTGGCTGGGCAGTTCGCCCGCCTCGGTCGTGGTCATTTCGCTTCCTCGGTCTCTTCCTCTGGGATCAGCCGCGCCAGCACCTGATCCACCTTCACTTGCTCGCCCACCGCTGCCAGTACCTGCACCCGGCCGGCGATCGGGGCGGTCAGGGTGTGCTCCATCTTCATCGCTTCGACCACGATCACCGGATCACCTTCGGCCACCGTCGATTCCGATTCGACGGCTACGGCGATCACGGTGCCGGGCATCGGGCTGGTGATCTCTGCACTGCGCGCACCGCCACCACGATGCACCCGCACCACCTCGGCTTCGCGCAACTGCCAGGTGCCACGCGCATCGCCGATCCACAACTGGCCGTCGTCCTCGGCGATCAGGTAACCGCGCTGGATCCCGGCCACGGTCGCGGTCAACCGATCCCCCGCAACCTCGATGCTCGCACTGCAAGTCGCGCCGTCACCGATCTGCACCTGTGCGGCAGCGGGCAGGCCCCACACCGACACCGTCTCGGCGCGCAGCGGGGTCTGCATCTCGGTGCGCACCGGCGCCGGCGCACCGATCCGCCACCCGCTGGGGCTCTCCCACAGCGATTTCGGCGCGCTTTGTCCCGCTGAGCGGTCACTATCGCGCCGAAATCGCCCGGACAGCGCCCACTGCCGGTAGAGGCCACCGGCGGCCAACACGTCATCGGGCGCCGGAACGGGCGCGAAGTCGCCGGCTCGGGTGTCGAGCAGTTCGGTGTCGAGGTCTCCGGCCACCACCCGCTCGTCGGCGAGCAGGAACCGCAGGAATTCGATGTTGGTCTGCACCCCGAACACCGCGGTGCCGGCCAATGCGGAATCCAGGCGGGCCAAGGCCTGGGCGCGGTCGGCGCCGTGCGCGATCACCTTGGACAGCATCGGGTCGTAGTCACTGCCGACGACGGTGCCGTCCTGCAGCGACGAGTCCACCCGGATACCCGCACCGGTGGGTTCGTGCACCGCCAGGACCCGGCCGCCGGTGGGCAGGAAGCCGCGCGCCGGGTCTTCGGCGTAGACCCGGGCTTCGATGGCGTGACCGGTCAGGGTGACGTCGTCCTGGGTGAAGGACAGCTTCTGCCCGGCGGCCACCCGCACCTGCCACTCGACGAGGTCCAGGCCGGTGATCGCTTCGGTGACCGGGTGTTCGACCTGCAGTCGGGTGTTCATCTCCATGAAGAAGAACTCGTCGGGCCGGTCTGCGGAGACGATGAACTCCACGGTTCCGGCCCCGACGTAGTCCACGCTGCGGGCGGTGTTGCAGGCCGCCGTGCCGATCCGGTCTCGGGTGGCGGCGTCCAGCAGCGGTGACGGAGCTTCTTCGATCACCTTCTGGTGGCGCCGCTGCAGGCTGCATTCGCGCTCGCCCAGATGCACCACGTTGCCGTAGGTGTCGGCGAGCACCTGTACCTCGATGTGGCGCGGCCGCAACACGAATCGCTCCAGGAACAGGGTGTCGTCGCCGAACGCCGACGCGGCTTCGCGGCGTGCGGTGGCCAGGGCCGGTCGCAGCCGGGCGGGATCCTCGACCAGGTGCATGCCCTTGCCGCCGCCGCCGGCCGACGGCTTGATCAGCACCGGGTAGCCGATCTCGTCGGCTGCGGCCACCAGCGCGTCATCGGACAGGCCGGGCTTCGCCAGCCCCGGCACCACCGGCACGTCGAAGGCCGTGACGGTGTTCTTCGCCGAGATCTTGTCGCCCATCACCTCGATGGCCCGCGCCGGCGGTCCGATGAACGCGATCCCGGCCTGCTCGCAGGCGGCGGCGAATGCGGCGTTCTCGGAGAGGAATCCGTAGCCGGGGTGGATGGCCTGGGCGCCGGTGGCCGCAGCCGCCTCGAGCACCTTTGGGATCGACAGATAGCTCTCGGCGACCGGTGCGGGCCCGAGGCGTACCGCGGTGTCGGCTTCGCGCACGTGGCGCGCGCCGGCGTCGGCGTCGCTGTAGACGGCCACCGACCGGATGCCCAACCGGCGCAGGGTGCGGATCACCCGGACCGCGATTTCGCCGCGGTTGGCTACCAGAACTGTGTCAAACATGTTCGCTCACATCCGGAATACGCCGTAGGAGACCGGGTCCAGCGGCGCGTTCGAGCAGACCGAAAGCGCAAGACCCAGCACTGTCCTGGTGTCGGCCGGGTCGATGATCCCGTCGTCCCACAGCCGTGCGGTCGAGTAGTACGGGTTGCCCTGCACCTCGTACTGCTCGCGGATCGGGGCCTTGAAGGCCTCCTCGTCGGCGGCCGACCACGGTTTGCCCGCGGCGTCGAGTTGATCGCTGCGCACGGTGGCCAGCACCGATGCCGCCTGCTCGCCGCCCATCACCGAGATCCGCGCATTGGGCCACATCCACAAGAACCGCGGCGAGTACGCCCGGCCGCACATGGAGTAGTTGCCCGCCCCGTAGGAGCCGCCGATCACCACGGTCAGCTTCGGTACCCGCGCGCAGGCCACCGCGGTCACCATCTTCGCGCCGTGCTTGGCGATACCGCCGGCCTCGTAGTCGCGGCCGACCATGAACCCGGCGATGTTCTGCAGGAACACCAGCGGGATCGAGCGTTTGTCGCAGAGTTCGATGAAGTGCGCGCCCTTGACGGCGGATTCGCCGAACAGCACGCCGTTGTTGGCGATGATCCCGACCGGGTGGCCGTGGATGCGGGCGAACGCGGTCACCAGGGTTTTGCCGTATTCGGCCTTGAATTCGCTGAACTCGCTGCCGTCGACCAGTCGGACGATCACCTGCCGCACGTCGTAGGGCACCCGAGGGTCCGGGGGGACGACGTCGTAGAGCTCGGCCGGATCATGCTCGGGTTCGACGGTTTCGGCGATCTCCCACGGCGTTTCGGTGCGCGGGCCGAAGGTTGCGGCGATCTGGCGCACGATGCGCAGCGCGTGTTCGTCGTCGTCGGCCAGGTAGTCGGTGACCCCGGAGACCTTGGAGTGCAGGTCGCCGCCGCCGAGTTCTTCGGCGGTCACCACCTCACCGGTGGCGGCTTTCACCAGCGGCGGGCCGCCCAGGAAGATGGTGCCCTGTTCACGGACGATCACGGCCTCGTCGCTCATCGCCGGGACATAGGCGCCGCCGGCGGTGCAGGAGCCGAGCACCGCCGCGATCTGCGGAATGCCCGCCGCGCTCATGGTGGCCTGGTTGTAGAAGATCCGGCCGAAGTGCTCCCGGTCCGGGAAGACCTCGTCTTGGCGGGGCAGGAACGCTCCCCCGGAGTCCACCAGGTACAGGCACGGCAGCCGGTTGGCCAGCGCCACCTCTTGGGCGCGCAGGTGCTTTTTCACCGTCACCGGGTAGTAGGTGCCGCCTTTGACGGTGGCGTCGTTGGCGACGATCACGCATTCGCGGCCCGACACCCGGCCGATCCCGGTGATGATGCCGGCCCCGGGGCACTCGTCGTCGTACATGCCGTCGGCGGCCAGCGGCGCCAGTTCCAGGAACGGACTGCCCGGATCCAGCAACCGGTCGACGCGGTCGCGCGGCAACAGTTTGCCGCGGGCCACGTGGCGCTGCCGGGACTGCTCGTTGCCGCCGAGTGCGGCCGCCGCCAGTTTGGCGCCGAGTTCGGCGACCAGGCGTCGATGCTCCTCCGCGAAGGCCGGTGCGGTCATGACATCTTCGAAAGGTCTAGCGGGGCTTCGGTCTTCGCGACGACCTCGTCGACGGAGACACCCGGGGCGGTCTCCACCAGTTGCAGGCCCGCACCGGTGACGTCGATGACGGCCAGGTCGGTGATGATCCGGTCCACGCAGCGCTGACCGGTCAGCGGCAACGTGCACTCGTTCACGATCTTGGCGCTGCCGTCCTTGGCGGCGTGCTCCATCATCACGATCACCCGCCGCGCCCCGTGCACCAGGTCCATCGCCCCGCCCATGCCCTTGATCATCTTGCCGGGGATCATCCAGTTGGCCAGGTCGCCGGCGGCCGAGACCTGCATGGCCCCGAGCACCGCCACATCCAGGTGGCCGCCGCGGATCACCCCGAAGGATGCCGACGACGAGAAGAACGACGCGCCGGGCAGCACGGTCACGGTTTCTTTGCCGGCATTGATCAGGTCGGCGTCGAGGTTCTCGCGCAGCGGGTAGGGCCCGACGCCCAGGATGCCGTTCTCCGAGTGCAGCACCACGCTGACGCCGTCGGGGATGTGGTTGGGGATCAAGGTGGGCAGGCCGATGCCGAGGTTGACGTACTGCCCGTCGCGCAGTTCGGCGGCCACCCGGGCGGCCAGTTGATCGCGGGTGAGGGTCATGACTCGCGCACCGTCTCTCGCTCGATTCGCTTGATCGGATTCGGCACGTGCACCACCCGGTGCACGAAGACGCCGGGGGTGTGCACCTCGGCGGGGCACAGTTCGCCGGGCTCGACGAGGTGCTCGACCTCGGCGATCGTGATGCGGCCCGCGGCGGCGCACTCGGGGTTGAAGTTGGCGGCGGCCTCGCGGTAGACGAGGTTGCCGTGCCGGTCGCCCTTCCAGGCGTGCACCAGCGCGAAGTCGGTGCGGATGGCGTGCTCCAGCACGTAGGTGCGCCCGTCGAAGTCGCGGGTCTCCTTCTTCGGTGAGGCCACCGCCACCCCACCGTCGCCGTCGTAGCGCCACGGCAGGCCGCCGTCGGCCACCTGGGTACCCACCCCGGTGGGCGTGTAGAACGCCGGGATGCCGGCACCGCCGGCACGCAACCGCTCGGCCAGGGTGCCCTGCGGGGTCAGCTCCACCTCGAGTTCACCGGAGAGGAACTGCCGGGCGAACTCCTTGTTCTCGCCGACGTAGGAACTGATGGTGCGGCGGATCCGATTGTGCTCCAACAGCACTCCGAGTCCGATCCCGTCGACGCCGCAGTTGTTCGACACCGTCTCCAGATCGGTGACCCCGAGTTGCAGCACGGCATCGATCAACGCCTCCGGGATACCGCAGAGCCCAAATCCGCCGACCGCCAGCGACGCCCCGTCGGTCACGTCGGCCACGGCTTCCCTCGCCGTGGCCACGACCTTGTCCATCGCCACCCGCGCCTCCTCGATTTTCAGTTAATATTGATTAACCGGTGCCCGAGAATACCATTCTCGGGCCGTACTGTCAGCCGCCGTCGAACTGCTCGATGACCTGCAGACGCATCTGATCCTTGCGGACCTTGCCGGTGACCGTCATCGGAAACTCGGTCACCGTCCGCACATACCGCGGCACCTTGAAGTGCGCCAACCGGCCGCTGCAGAACTCCCGCAGTTGCTCGGCGCTCAGCGGCATCGCCCCGTCGCGCATGATCACCACCGCCATCAGTTCCTCGCCGTAGGTTTCGTCGGGCACACCGATGACCTGGACATCGAGGATGTCGGGATGGCTATGCAGGAATTCCTCGATCTCACGCGGGTAGACGTTCTCCCCGCCGCGGATCACCATGTCCTTGATCCGCCCGGCGATCCGTAGGTAGCCGTCGCCGTCCATCACGGCCAGGTCCCCGCTGTGCATCCAGCCGTCGGTGTCGATGGCCGCCGCGGTCTTGTCCGGGTCGTTCCAGTAACCGGTCATCACCGAATAGCCGCGGGTGCACAACTCACCGACCTGCCCGCGCGGCACCACTGCGCCGGTGGCGGTGTCGATGAGTTTGACCTCCAGGTGCGGGCCCACCCGCCCGACGGTCTCCACCCGCTGTGTCAGCGAATCCCCGGCGCGGGTCTGGGTCGACACCGGGGAGGTCTCGGTCATGCCGTAACAGATCGCGACGTCGGCCATGTGCATGTCGTCCATGACGCGCTGCATCACCTCCGCCGGGCACGGCGAGCCCGCCATGATCCCGGTGCGCAGACTGCTCAGGTCGTAGTCCGCGAAGCCGGGCAGGCCCAACTCGGCGATGAACATCGTGGGCACCCCGTAGAGGCTGGTGCACGCCTCGTCCTGCACGGCCGACAGCGTGGCCGCCGGATCGAAGCCGGGGCCGGGCAACACGATGGTCGCACCGTGGCTGGTCGCCGCCAGGTTCCCCATCACCAGGCCGAAGCAATGGTAGAGCGGCACCGGCAGGCAGATCCGGTCGTCGGGGGTGTAGCCCAGCAGTTCGCCGACCAGGTAGCCGTTGTTGAGGATGTTGCGGTGGCTCAGCGTCGCACCTTTGGGGTGACCCGTTGTGCCCGAGGTGTATTGGATGTTGACCGGATCATCGGGGTGCAGCGTCGCACCGACCCGCGCCAACGCCTTGGCATCGACGGGGTTGCCGGCCAGGTCATGCCACCGGGAATCGCCGATGACGATCACCTCGCGCAGATCCGGGCAGTGCGGGGCCACTTCCCCCAGCATTCCGACGTAGTCGGAGCTCTTGAAACGCGCCGCCGAGATGACCACCGCAGCCCCGGATTGCTTGAGCGCATAGGCCAATTCGTGCGAGCGGTACGCCGGATTGACGTTGACCAGAATGGCGCCGATCTCGGCGCAGGCGTACTGGGTCAAAACCCATTCGGCGCAGTTGGGCGCCCAGATGCCCACCCGATCCCCGGGGCCGATACCGACCCGCAGCAGGCCGCTGGCCAACCGGTGTACGTCGGCCGAGAACTCGGCGTAGCTCCAGCGCCGGCCCGAGGCGACATCGACCAGGGCGTCGCGATCGGGGAACGTGCGTGCGGTGGCCGCCAGGTCGGCGCCGATCGTCGTCTCCAGCAAGGCGGGCTGCGTCCCGCCGCGGGCATAGGACAGCCCGTCCCGCGCCGCGGGCACTGCAGTTGCCATCGGTACCTCCACCGGTGCCGCCGGAATCCGTATCGGTTCACGACGCCGGGTGTTACGTTAGCGACCATTAACTCAAGATGTCCACGATGAGCGGAGGCGTGATGACAGCGTCCACCGCAGCCGGCTCGACAGCGAACAACGAACCGGCCAACCGGCGCAGCCAGCTGAAATCCGATCGGCGCACCCAGTTGCTGAAGGCGGCCGAACGACTCTTCGCGCAGAGCGGTTACCTGGCGGTGCGGTTGGAGGACATCGGCGCGGCCGCCGGCGTCAGCGGTCCGGCCATCTATCGGCACTTCGCCGGCAAGGAAGCGCTGCTGGTCGAACTGCTGGTCGGCATCAGTACCCGACTGCTGGCCGGGGCGCGCGCCGTCGACGCCGACGGACGCACCCCCCGCCAGGTGCTCGACGGGCTGATCGACTTTCACCTCGACTTCGCGCTGGGCGAGCCGGATCTGATCCGCATCCAGGATCGGGACTTGGCGCAGCTACCGGCCGCCGCGCAACGGCAGGTGCGCAGCGCGCAACGGCAATACGTCGAGGTGTGGGTGGGCGTGTTGCAGGCGCTGAAACCCGGACTGGCGGAGACCGATGCGCGGCTGATGGCGCACGCCGCGTTCGGCCTGCTGAACTCGACGCCGCACAGCATGAAGCCGTCCGGGTCCGACTCGGCCGGGCCGGAGCGCTCGCGAGCAGTGTTGCGGGCGATGACGATCAGTGCGCTCGGCGCACCGACGTCCCGGCCGTAGGCCTGTGCCGCAGGTACCCTGCAATCCATGAGGTGGGAATGACCGATCCCTATCGGCCGGAGGGCTCCGATCAGCCCTGGCAGAACTCCGAACCCCCGACCGTCGGCTTCCCGCCGTACGTCGACCCGGCATATGCGGGGCAACTCCCCACCTATCCGCCCGGTTATCCGCCGCAGGCGCCGAACCCGACCCAGCAGCTGCCCCGGCAGCACTGGGAGCCGCCACCACCGCCACCGGACGGGCCGGTCGGCGGCGGCCAGGGTGGGCCACCGGAGCCGCCCCGTTTTCCGAACTGGCTGTTTCTGGTGGCCGGCGCCGCGGTGCTGTTGGTGGTCGGCATGGTGATCGCCCTGGTGATCACCAACGGCTCACAGCGCAACACGGCGACGGCACCCCCGATGACACCGGTGACACCGTTGCCGACCGCCCCCAGCACCCCGGCTCCCACCCGGGTGCCCACCACACCCCCGTCGCCGACACCGTCGCGGACACCCGCACCCCGTACGACGACGACCCCGCCGCCGACGGCTTCGACCACCCCCGCGGTCCCCGAGACCATCGTCTACTCGGTCACCGGGACCGGAAAAGCGTTGAGTATCGCCTACATCGACACCGGCGGGATGCTCAAGACCGAGTTCAACGTGACCCTGCCGTGGAGCAAGCAGGTGACGCTGACACCGCCGGCCACGACTGCTGCGGCGGTCACGGTGGTCAACTTCGGTGAACAGGTCACCTGCGCGTTGTCGGTGGACGGCGCCCAGGTGCGCCAGCGCACCGGTTCGATCCTCACGGTGTGCGCGGCGGCCGGCTGAGCCGATCGCGAGTGGCCGGGCGTCAGCTCCGGCGCGGCACCTTCACCGGCAACACCGCGAGCAGTCCCAACAACAGCACGGTGCACAGTCCGCCCATGCCGGCGCGATCGCTGTGAAAGATGTCGACGAAGATCGAGAACAGCCACGGCGCCAGGAACGAGACCGCCCGACCGGTCATGGTGTACAGACCGAAGGCCACCCCCTCGAAGCCTTCCCGGCCCTGCTGCGCCATCCGCAGCAGCAGGGTGCGTGCCGAGGACTGGGTCGGCCCGATGAACAGGCACAGCAGCAGCCCGCAGGCCCAGAACGCCCGCGGCCCGGACATCGTCATCAGCGTGGTGCCCGCGGCGATCATCGCCACCAGTGAGCCGACGATGACGGTCTTGGATCCGATCCGGTCGTCGAGCAGGCCACCGGCGACGGCCCCGAGAGCGGCGACCACGCTGGCGGCCACGCCGAAGATCAAGACGTCACCGGGTGAGATGCCGTAGACGCCCACCCCGAGCACCGCACCGAAGGCGAACACCCCGGCCAGGCCGTCGCGGAATATCGCGCTGGCCACCAGGTAGTAGACCAGGTTGCGGTCGCGGTGCCATTCGGCGGTGATGTCGCGCCACAACTGGCGATAGCCACCGAGCAGCCCCAACCGCAGCGGCGGCTCCGCGTCCTCGCCGGCCAACCGGTGTGCGCTGAACAGCAGCGGTAACGCGAACACGACCAGCCAGGCCGCCGCCAGCAGCATCGCCACCCGGACGTTGTATCCGCCCTCGGTGGGCAGGTCGAGCAGGCCACGGGTCGGGCCAGTGCCGGCGATGCATCCCAGGTAGACCAGGAGCAGCAGGACGACGCTGCCGGCATAACCCGCCGCCCAACCGAAGCCGGAGATCCGGCCGGAGTTCTGCGGTGTCGACAGCTGCCGCAGCATGGCGTTGTAGGGCACGCTCGCCAGGTCGCCACATGCGGCGGTCAACGCCAGCAACAGCAGTCCGGGAGCCAGGTAGGCGGGCTCGTCGCGGATCAGGCTCATCGATGCCGTGAGTACCCCGGCAGTGCCGGTCAGCACTGCCAGCGTCACCCGACGGCGGTGCGGGGCCGACACCCACACCCCGATCACCGGCGCCACCACGGCCACGGTCAGCCCCGAGATCGCCAACGTGCGGCCCAGCCAGCTGGCCGGTGACACCTGCCCGGGCAGCTCCCGGCCGACACTGTGGGTGAGATAGACCGAGAAGACGAAGGTCACCACGATCGCGCTGATGCCGGCGGCACCGGTGTCCCACAGTGCCCACGCCACGATCCGGGAACGCCCCGGCTTGTCCGCCCCCGGCTCGTCCATAACCGGCACTCTACGATTGGTCCATGCCGATTCCTGCGCCCAACCCCGATGCCCGTGCCGTCGTCACCGGTGCCTCCCAAGGGATCGGTGAGGCGCTGGCCACCGAGCTGGCAGCCCGCGGCCACGCGCTGATCATCACCGCACGCCGCGAAGACGTCCTGGGCGAGGTGGCGGAGCGCTTGCGGGACGCCTACGGGGTGGCGGTGGAGGTCCGTGCCCTCGATCTGGCCGACCCCGCGGCTCGTGAGGTGTTCTGCGACGAATTGGCCGAGCGGGAGATCTCGGTGCTGTGCGCCAATGCCGGCACCGCGACGTTCGGGCCGATCTCCGACCTGGATCCCGCCGGCGAGAAGGCGCAGGTGCAGCTGAATGCGGTCGCGGTCCACGATCTGGTCCTGGCGGTGCTGCCGGGGATGTTGGCACGCCGGGCGGGCGGCATCCTGATCTCGGGTTCGGCGGCGGGAAACTCGCCGATCCCCAACAACGCGACGTATGCCGCCACCAAGGCGTTCGCCAACACGTTCAGCGAATCGCTGCGCGGCGAGCTGCTCAAGACCGGGGTGCACGTGACGGTGTTGGCACCCGGACCGGTGCGCGCGGAGATGCCCGACGCCGCCGAGGCCTCACTGGTCGACCGGCTGATCCCCGACTTCCTGTGGATCTCCACCCAGCACACCGCGAAGCTGTCGCTGGATGCCTTGGCGCGCAACAAGATGCGCGTCGTTCCCGGGATCACCTCGAAGGCC
Source organism: Mycolicibacter sp. MU0083 (assembly GCF_963378075.1). NCBI lineage: Bacteria > Bacillati > Actinomycetota > Actinomycetes > Mycobacteriales > Mycobacteriaceae > Mycobacterium > Mycobacterium kokjensenii. The sequence continues at coordinate 1,305,812 of NZ_OY726394.1, read as the reverse complement.
ATGTCGATGGCGAGCGGCTATGCGCCGCGCGCCATCGTGACGCCCATCGTGGGCGCGGTCTATAAGAAGCTCGGCGGCGGTTAGGCCACCTCAGCGCCGGCGCCGGCCGGTGCCCATGGCGCCGCGGGTGATCTGTCCGACCACCGCGGTGGTGACGGCACGGGTCACCTGCTTGCCCTCCCGGGTCGTCAGGAAGTGGGCGAGCCAGCGACCGAACCGCGTCCACCAGTGCACTTTCGGCGGTGGCGGCACCCCGTCGTACCCCTGGTCGCCGGACGGCGGCGCACTGCCCTCCCCTGATGCCAGCTTGGCCGACAGGATCTCGTAGGCCGACTCGCGATCCACGGTCTGGCCGTAGACCGCGTGCAGCGGGCTCGCCGTGGCCGCCGCGGTGATCGCCGCGTCGCCGACGGAGTCCATCAGCGACCGCGGTGGCCGCAGCCGCGTCCAGGCGACCGGGGTCGGGGCGCCCTTCTCCGACAGGACGGTGACGATCGCCTCACCGATCCCCAGTGACGTCAACGCCGACTCCAGGTCGTACACCGTGGTTTTCGGATAGGTGCGCACCGTTTTGCTCAGCGCCTTCTGGTCATCGGGGGTGAAGGCCCGCAACGCGTGCTGGATGCGCGCACCCAGCTGGGACAACACGCTGTTGGGCACGTCGGTGGGCAGTTGGGTGCAGAAGAACACCCCGACGCCCTTGGAGCGGATCAGTTTGACGGTCTGTTCGACCTGCTGCAGGAACGCCTTGGAGGCATCGGCGAACAGCAGATGCGCCTCGTCGAAGAAGAACACCAGCTTGGGTTTGTCGACGTCGCCGACTTCCGGAAGCAGTGTGAACAGGTCGGCGAGCACCCACATCAGGAACGTGGAGAACAGCACCGGGCGCGCGGCCTGGTCGCCCAGTTCCAGCAGCGAGATGATGCCGCGCCCCTGCGGGTCGAGGCGGATCAGGTCCTTGGGGTCCAGTTCGGGTTCCCCGAAGAAGGTGTCGCCGCCCTCGGCCTCCAGGTTGACCAGGGCACGCAGGATCACCCCCGCGGTCTGCGCAGACACCCCGCCGAGGTTCTTCAGCTGAGGTTTGCCGGCATCGCTGGTCAGGTAGGAGATCACCGAACGCAGATCTTTCAGATCCAGCAGCAGGTAACCGTTCTGGTCGGCCCAGTGGAAGATCAGCCCCAGGGTCGACTCCTGGGTGGCGTTGAGGCCCAGCACCTTCGACAGCAGAACAGGCCCGAAGCTGGAGATGGTGGCACGCACCGGGACCCCGATGCCGCCGGTGCCCAGGGACAGGAATTCCGTCGGGAACGCCGTCGGCGCCCACTCGTCGCCGGTCTCGGCGGCCCGCTCGGTGATCTTGGCCCCGGACTCCCCCGCCCGGGACAGCCCGGACAGGTCGCCCTTGACGTCGGCCATCAACACCGGGACGCCGGCCGCGGACAGCTGCTCGGCGAGTACCTGCAAGGTCTTGGTCTTGCCGGTACCGGTGGCGCCGGCCACCAGCCCGTGCCGGTTGACGGTGGCCAGCGGAATGCGGACCTGCGCCGAGGCCTCGGCTACGCCGTCGACCACCACCGAGCCCAGTTCCAGAGCCTGGCCGTCGGCGACGTAGCCCGCCGCGATCTGCTGTGCGGCGTTCGCCGCCGAATCGGGACTCACAGGCCACGACATTACTTGCCCCGCCTCTACCACGGTTCGGCTATGGCCGTGGTGAACGGCTAACGTGGGCTAACTGTGAGTGCTGCACGAGACGAACTCGTTTGGATCGACTGCGAGATGACCGGGCTGGATCTGGGCTCGGACAAGCTCATCGAGATCGCCGCCCTGGTCACCGATGGTGAGCTGAACATCCTGGGCGACGGCATCGACGTGGTGATCCATGCCGACGACGCGGACCTGGACGCGATGAGCCCGGTGGTGACCGATATGCACACCCGCTCGGGCCTGATCGAGGAGGTCAGGGCCTCGACGGTCGATCTGGCCACCGCCGAGGCGATGGTGCTGGACTACATCCGCAGCCACGTCAAACAGGCCAAGACCGCGCCGTTGGCGGGCAACTCGATCGGCACCGACCGCGGCTTCCTGGCCCGGGACATGACCGCGCTCAACGACTACCTGCACTATCGGATGATCGACGTCAGCTCCATCAAGGAGCTGTGCCGGCGCTGGTATCCGCGGATCTACTTCGGCCAGCCGGAGAAGGGCTTGGCGCACCGCGCATTGGCCGATATCCACGAATCCATCCAGGAACTGAAGTACTACCGGCGGACGGCTTTCGTGGCCCCGCCCGGGCCCTCTACCAGCGATATCGCTGCGGTCGCGGCAGAACTGGGGCCGTTTACGGGCGCGTCCGGGGCCACCGATTCGGTGGCAGAGCGTCCTAGCGGCTAGTATCGACGACGCTGCTTGATCGGTTTGCCGAGTCGGCGGCAATGGTGGCTGTAGTTCAGTTGGTAGAGCACCAGGTTGTGATCCTGGGTGTCGCGGGTTCGAGTCCCGTCAGCCACCCCGCAGGTCAGGCCCCCTTTCGAGGGGGCCTGACTCATTTGTACGAAGGGTCCCGGAGGCCTCGACGTCGAGTTCCCGCTCCGATCGCAACGCGCGACGGGTTGTCACCCCCGCGCTCTAGGGTTGCCGACCATGCCGGCATACGACACGACTTCGTTCATCGCTCCCGGGCCGCGCGGTGCCGGTTGGTACGACGTGACCGCCACCGTGACATGGACACCGCGTCCCGGCGGTGACGCCGTGAGCACCACCGGCGCCTATCTGGATGCGAACCGCCCCGGCGGCGAGATCTTCCTCGGCTGCGGCATCGAGGAGCTCACCACCGCCCTCGGTCTGCCCGGTCTGCTGACCGACCCGGCGCACGTGATCGAAGTCTGCGATCTGGTCAACGCCCAACTTCTCGAACACCCCCACGCCGAACTGACCTGCCCCGCCGGTAGGGCCCGGCTGGAACTGGTTCGGCCGTGACCCGGCTGTGTGACCGCGGATCTTCGCCTCAGTCGGGCACCGCCCGGATCGTGACGCGGGCCGGGACCGGTTCGGCCGCAACCATGGTGAACGGCGTCGCCAGCGGGAATTCGGTTCTCAACGAATGGAATTCGTAACGGCGCACCAGGGCCGCCAGCGCCAACGTGACTTCGAGCATCGCGAAATGGTCTCCGATGCACTTGCGCGGCCCACCGCCGAACGGCAGGTACTGCCACCGATCACGGCCCGCCGATTTCTCGGGCAGGAACCGATCCGGATCGAACTCCGCGGCGCGCTCCCACAGCGCCGGATCACGATGCAATGCGTAAATGCCCACGCCCACCGCAGCACCGGCAGGCACTCGGTAGCCGTCCACGACCATGTCCCGTACCGCTGTCCGGCCGCTCAACGCGCCGGGTGGGCACAGTCGCAACGCCTCGTGCAGGACCTGCACGGTATAGGGCAGTCGGGTCACGTCGTCAGCGCTCAGTTCTGTTGCCGCGCAGGCCGCTTCGGCGGCGACCCGCTCCTGCATGGCGGCGTGGTTACCCAGGGCCCAGAGCGCGTAGGCCAGCGTCGTCGCAGTGGTGTCGTGGCCGGCCAGCATGAACAAGACCAATTCGTTGCAGATCTCGCGGTCACTCAACCCGCGTCCGGTCTCCGGGTCGCTCGCGGCCAGCAACCCGCGCACCAGCGGAGCATCCCTGCCCGGGTCGCTTCTGCAGACTTGCAGGATGTCACCGGCCATCCGGTGCAGCGCTGCGCTGGCTGCGCGGGCCCGACGGCGGGCCGGCGTCGGCAGCCAGCGCGGGGCACGTGCCGGCGCAAAAGCTCGATCGGCTGCATACTGCAGCACGACGCCCATGGCGTCGGCTACCGCGTCGAATTGGTCATCGAAGTCGATGCCCAGGATCGAGCGCCCCAGCGCCCGCATGGTGAGCCGGCGGCATTCGGCGTCCAGATCGACCGTCGCGCCGTTCCGCCATCTGCCGGCAACCATGTCGGCGGCCCGCGACATGGAGCATGCGTACGCGGCGACATGTTGTTTGGTGAACAGCGGTTGCAGGGTGCGTCGCCGCGGCAGCCATGGCCCATTGGGCAGATCGATCAGATTGGCGCCCAGCAGGTGACGGATCTCCTCGTGGGCCGGATTGCGTTCGACATCCGCATTGGTAAGCACGTCGTGCGCACCCTGCGGTGAGGTCACCAACACCACCGGCGGTGCCAGCCACCGCGGTGCCAGCACCAAGCGGGTCACCGGCCCACCGGCGTCGCGCAAGATCTCCGCCCCGGTGTGCATCTGCCGCAACGCCCGGACCTGCCGTAGATACGGCAGCGGATTCTTCGGCGCCTGCGGCAGCGCGGAAACGTCGACATCGACCATGGCCATGGCATTCAGCGAACCAGGCCCGATCCGGCGTCACATCATCCCAATGGTTGAGATTCGCCGGGAAAAAGCCATCGACCGAACGCCCCGCGGAGCGCACACTGTTTCCCAGACAACCGGACGTTATCCCCCAGACCGGAGCAGGCTATGCCGGCGAAACCGACCCTTGAGGACTTCTCTCGCATCGTCGGGTCCGTCTACAGCTCGGTCATGGTGCCGGAGAACTGGACCGGCGCCCTCGCCGATCTCCAGCACCTGATCGACGCCCAGTGCGCGCTGGTACGCGTCGACGAGGCGGGCCGGACAATCCGGGACGCGAGCCTGAAGGCGGAGGCCCGCGCCGACTATGAGAACTACTATCGCCGGATCGACTACGTGCTGGAAGCGTTGGCGCGCAGCCCGATCGGGGTAATGACCAGTGGACGGACGCTGGTTGGGTTGAACAGTCAGTCGGAGTTCAACATCGACTGGTTACGACCGCTGGGAATGGCCGACGGCATTTTCGTGCGGCTCACCGACGGCGTGGCACCGCTGGCATTTCTTACCGCCGGGCCGCGCCCACCGGAGCCGTACGCCCCTCTGGTCCGCGCCCTGGTGCCGCATCTGCAGCAGGCGCTGCGCAGTCATGCGCACCTGAAGGAGATGCAGCACCGCATCGGAGACCTCGGAACGGTCACCCGGTCGTTGCGCCAACCCGTCATCACGGTGACGACCGAATCCCGGATCGTCTACGCCAACGAAGCCGCCGAGGCCGTCTTGCGGTCAGATGACGGGCTCCGGGTGCGCGACGGACGGCTCGAAGCCGTCAGCGCCGGCACCGACACCGTGCTCCAGCACGATCTTGGTGCCGCCTTGACCGGTGGGGAGGGCCACCCGCGAGGCAGTTCGCTGCTGTGCGCCCGGCGTCCACCGCTACGTCCCTATGTCATCGAGGTTCTACCGGTCGATCCGGTCGGCACGGATGCCGGCGCCGCCCGCCGCGCCATGGTCGTCGTCATCGATCCCGAACTCGAATCGGCGGCGACGGCGACGTTATTGCGTCGCCACTACCGCCTCACGGCGGGCGAGGTCGATATCGCGGTCATGGTGCTGCGTGGCGGTGGCGCGAAGGACATCGCCGAGCGCCTATCGTTGTCGCAGGCCACCGTCAAGACGCACCTGCAGCACATCTTCGACAAGACCGGTGTCCACCGCCAATCGGAGCTGGTCCGGCTGCTTTCCGACCTGCGATCGCCGTACCGGTAGGCATCTATGTACCATCGGTTGTACCGCGCGCCGGGTTGATGTCGAAGTAACGTTTTGGTTACGGTTTCCTGCGTGCTCACGCAAGGACTGGGCGATCTGCGCCTGAAATCCTCGGTTTTAGCTGCGACGACACTGTTGCCGGCCGCGGTCTTGCTGGCCGCCGGAGTCGGCGCCGAACCGGGAAACAACGACGAACCGCCACCCCCGGCAGCCGCCGACGCGCCACCGCCCGAGGACGCACCCCCGCCCCCGGACGACGCTCCTCCCCCACCTCCCGAGGACTGGGCGGCGCCGCCGCCCCGGAGATGGCCCCGCCCCCGCCCGAGGATGCACCTCCGCCCCCGCCGGAGGACCTGCCTCCGCCCCCGCCCGAAGACCTTCCCCCACCACCCCCGGAGGACCTGCCTCCGCCCCCACCGCCCGCGGACTGGGGCACGCCGCCGCCCGACTTTGCGGCCAGCTGGTCGCTGCCCGCGCCGCACGCGCTACCGCCGGGCATCGTCAACGAGCGCGGTATGCAGGTCAAGACGATCCTCGTCGCGCGCAGCATCAGTGAACTGTTCCCGCAGATCAACAACATGATCGGCGTGCGACCCGACGGCCAGCGCTGGCATCCGTCCGGCCTGGCCATCGACGTGATGATCCCCAACCCCAACAGCGCCGAGGGCATCGCGCTCGGGGATGAGATCGTGGCCTACGCACTGCGCAACGCCGACCGGTTCGCCCTGCAGGACGCCATCTGGCGCGGCACCTACTACACGCCGGCCGGCCCCAGCGGCAGCGGCAACGGTCACTACGACCACGTCCACATCACCACGTTCGGTGGGGGCTACCCCAACGGCAGCGAGGAATACCTGCGCGAGGACTAGGCACCCCGGGCGTCAGCGCACCGGTTCTTTGGCGTTGCCGGCCTGCCACTCCGACCACGGCACGTTCCAGTCCCCGAGTCCGTCGTTGCCGGGCAGCGGCGGACCGATCGTGTTGATGACCTGCACGACGTCGCCGCGCTTGACGTGGTCGTAGAACCACAGCGCATTGCTGGGACTGACGTTGATGCAGCCGTGGCTGGCATTGGAGTAACCCTGGGCACCCACCGACCACGGCGCCGAGTGCACGAAGATGCCGCTGTAGGAGATCTGGGTGGCCCAGTCGACGTCGGTGCGGTAGCCGTTGGGCGAGTTGACCGGAACACCGTAGGTCGACGAGTCCATGACGATGTGCGGGAAGCGCTCGCCGACGATGTAGGTGCCGTTGTTGGTGGGGGTGCTGTCCTTGCCCATCGACACCGGCATGTTCTTGACCACCTCGCCGTTGACCCGCACCACCATCGACTTGGTGTCGTCGTCGATGGTCGCGATCACCTCGTCGCCGATGACGAAGTGGCTGGCCGCATTGTCCTGGCCGTACACCCCGTTACCCAGGTCGACGCCGTAGGTGTTCACCGACACATCGACCGTGGTCCCGGGCTTCCAGAAAGACTGCGGCCGCCACCGCACTTCGCGATTGTTCAGCCAGTAGAACGCGCCGTCGACGGCGGGCACGGTGACGATGGAGATGGCCTTCTCGGCCGCCACGCGGTCGGCGATGTTCTCATCGAACCGGATAGCCACCGGCTGGCCGACCCCGACGACCTCGCCGTCGCGCGGCATCACGTAGGGCATGGTCAGGTTCTGCGGCGAATGGGTCTGAAACGTCATCTGCCGGCTGGTCACGCCGCCGAGGCCCAGCGCCTTGGCATTCACCGTGTAGCGCTTGTTGTAGCCGAGTTGCTCCGATGTCGACCAGGTCAGCCCATCGGCGCTCAGCTTGCCGTCGACCACCGCGCCGTATTCGTTGACCATGGTGACCGAGTCGAGCACCCCGTCTTCGGCGGTCACCGTCACCGGCGAATCCACCGCTACCCCGACGGCCTTATCGGTGACCGAGGCGGTGACCTTGGGCACCAGCAGGTCGGCGAAGGGCGTGCCCTTGTCGGCGATGGTCTTGGCGGCTTCCGCGTCGGCATGGCCGCCGCAGGCGCTCAACCCCAGCACCACGGCCGGAACCATCAGCAATGCCGCTACCCGGGATCCGAACCCCCGGCAGCGTTGCCCCACACCAACCTGCCCCATGCTTTTCCCACCTGACCGTGCTCATGCTGCTCGCAGGCAGTCTAGTGGGTAACCGGCCAACCTGCTGTGCCGCACGAAACAACGCTTTGACGTCGCGATTTCGTCTCCCGATACGGCGCCTGTTATTGTTTCTCTCGCGGTTCTTCACCGCCCAGCGCCGTTAGCTCAGTTGGTAGAGCAGCTGACTCTTAATCAGCGGGTCCGGGGTTCGAAACCCTGACGGCGCACCCTAGAAAACCCCGCCTCGGCGGGGTTTTCGTGGTTTCGGGTGATGTCGGATCTGCCCCGTGCACACTGGTCGTCGACCGCCGGGCGGCGTGGGTCGATCCGTTCTTCCATCCCGCCCCATGGACATAAAAAGTGAACTAATGTCCGGATAATGGGCGTTGGCAACTCAGTCGTGCAATGACGAGACGCACCAGATTCGCGCTGCTCGGCATCGCACTCGCCTGCATCATCGTGGTGATCGCCCTCTGCCTCGTATCCCGCGGGGGCGCGAGCAACACCTCGACCGCAGTCACCTCCAGCTATCCCGCCAGCTCGCTGTCGCCGCTTGAGAAACTGGCCCGGCTCAGCGTCAAGGGGCGCGCACCGAAATCCGGATACGACCGAGTGCTCTTCGGCACGCCGTGGTCCGACGATGTCACGGTGGAAGGTGGCCACAACGGCTGCGACACGCGAAACGACATCCTGCGCCGCGATCTCACCGGAATCGGTTTCGCAGCGGGCGAATCCTGCACCGTGCTGTCCGGTGTGCTGAACGACCCCTATACCGCCGAAACCGTGCTCTACCAGACCGGATCGGCCAATCTGATCGATATCGACCACATCGTTCCGCTTGCCGACGCCTGGCAGAAGGGCGCGCAGGGCTGGGACGAGTTGACCCGGCGCAACTTCGCCAACGATCCCCTCAATCTCCAAACCACCATCGCCGAAGTCAATCGCCGGAAGGGAGCCGGCGACGCCGCGACATGGCTGCCGGCGAACGTCTCCTATCGGTGCACCTACGCCACCCGGATAGTCGACGTGAAAACCCGGTACCGACTGTGGGTCACCGAGGACGAGCGCGAAGCCTTGACGTATCTCCTGCGCCGGTGTGAAACCACCGGGACGGCTACTCCCCTATCCCCGGTGCCGTCGCACAGTGCCGGCACGACGAGCACCCGGTCCCCGACGAGCACCCGGTCCACAAAGACATACCGGGTGCCGACGCCGCCGTGCTACCGCAACGTCAACGGAGACTGCATCACCTTGCCGGGAAATTTTCCCCATCCGCCCGACGGCGCCAACGCGCTCTGCCGCGACGACACCTATTCCTTCGCCGAGCACCGACGCGGTTCCTGTGCGCGCCACGGCGGTGTCTACGCCTGGCTGGATTGAGTGGCCCGGTAGGCCACTTCGGCAAAACCGGCTTTCGCGAATGCCCGTCGAGCGGACGTCAGCGGTTCCGGATGCGTCGGACGGTCAGGATCAGGATCAAGCCGCCGACACCGGCCAGTGAGGCCATGACCACCGGTTGGGTGACGATCTCGACCGCACGGGCCTTGGCGCGGTCGGCCAGGCGACGCGGGTTGGCCCGCTCGGCGAGGATGTCCACCGTCGACGCCAGCTGGTCGCGGGCCTGATCGATGTCCTTCTTGATCGTGTCGGGATCGCGTTCCGCCACTGTCGTCCTCCCTGTCCGATGCTGCACCTGCCGAACTACCCTAGAGCAGCCGGGGCCGCCCGCATGCTCCGGCGAGCCGAAAGGGGCAGATGTTGACCGAGACCGCACGCCTGGCGCCCGGTGATGAAGCGCCCGCGTTCAGCCTTCCCGACGCCGACGGCAACACCGTGTCACTGGCCGACTACCGGGGTCGACGCGTCGTCGTGTACTTCTACCCGGCGGCATCGACTCCCGGTTGCACCAAGCAGGCCTGCGACTTCCGGGACAACCTGCGCGAATTCAACGACGCCGGCCTCGATGTCATCGGTATCTCGCCCGACAAGCCCGCGAAACTCGCCAAGTTCCGCGACACCGAGGGGTTGACGTTCCCGCTGCTGTCGGACCCGGAGCGGGCGGTGCTGGCCGCCTGGGGTGCCTTCGGCGAGAAGAAGATGTACGGCAAGACCGTGCAGGGCGTCATCCGCTCCACGTTCGTCGTCGACGAGCAGGGCAAGATCGCGGTCGCCCAGTACAACGTGCGTGCCACCGGACATGTCGCCAAGCTGCGGCGGGATCTGGACGTCTAGTCCACCCGCGTGGCGCGTTCGGCGTTCAACCGCCCAGCTTCGCCAACAGCAGTGCTTCGGTAGTGGCCGCGCGTTCCAGCACGCCCAGGTGCAGGCTCTCGTTGACGCTGTGCGCCTGGGTGCCGGGATCTTCCACCCCGGTGACCAGGATGGTCGCCTGCGGATAGGCGGCGGCGAACTCGGCGATGAACGGGATCGAACCGCCCATGCCCATGTCGATCGGCTCGACACCCCACGCTTGGGCGAAGGCGGCCCTGGCCGCGTCGTACACCGGGCCGGTGGCGTCGATGGCGTAGGGGGCGCCGATGTCGCCCGGCGTGACCGTCACCTGCGCACCCCACGGGGCGTGGCTGTGCAGGTGCGCGGTGAGCGCGTCCAAGTGTGCTGCGGCGTCGCCGCCCGGCGCCACCCGCATGCTGATCTTCGCCCGTGCGCGCGGGATCAGGGTGTTCGACGATGCCGCGATGCCGGTGGTGTCGATCCCGATGACGGTGATCGCCGGTTTCGCCCACATCCGCTGCGGCACCGACCCGGATCCGATCTCGGTCACGCCGTCCAGCAACCCGGTGTCGGCGCGGACCCGCTCGGGCGGGTAATCGACCGGCGCGGCCGTGCTCTCGTGCAGGCCGGCCACCGCGACGTTGCCGTCGTCGTCATGAAGGCTTGCCAACAGTCGCACCAGCACGGTCACCGCGTCGGGGACCACGCCACCCCACAGCCCGGAGTGCAGGCCGTGGTCGAGCGTGGCGACCTCCACCACGCAGTCGACCAGCCCGCGCAGCGACACCGTCAGCGAGGGTACCTCGGTGCTCCAGTTGTCGGAGTCGGCGATGATGATCACATCGGCGCTCAGCGCGTCGCGGTGCGCGGCCAGCAACGCGCCCAGTGAGGGCGAACCGGATTCCTCCTCGCCTTCGACGAAGACCGTCACCCCGACCGGCGGCTGGCCCTCGTGTGCGCGGAATGCCGCCAGATGCGTTGCGATACCGGCCTTGTCGTCGGCGGTGCCGCGGCCGTAGAGACGGCCGTCTCGTTCGGTCGGCTCGAACGGCGGGGAAACCCACTGGCCGGCATCCCCTTCGGGCTGTACGTCGTGGTGCGCGTACAGCAGCACGGTGGGAGCCCCCGGCGGAGGCGGATAGTGCGCGATGACGGCCGGCGCACCACCTTCGGCGACGATCTGCACCTGCGGAAAGCCGGCTTGGCTCAGGAGGTCTGCGACGCGTTGCGCGCTGCGGTGCACCTCGGGCCGGCGGGCCGGGTCCGCCCACACCGACTCGATACGCACCAGGTCTTCCAGATCGGCCCGCACCGACGGCAGGATGTCGCGGACTCGCTGCACCAGATCGCTCATGGCGTCGAGATTATCCGGTGACCGATCCGTCGCGAGCGTGCGCAGAATGCCGGTTTTGCCCGGCGTGTCGTGTGCAGACACGCACGCTCGCGAGATGAGGGGGACGCGCGACCGCGCGAGGTCGAGCGCTAGATCTCGAGGATGGCGACCGCGGCCGCGGTGTCACCGTCGTGGGTGAGCGACACGTGGATAGTCACCTCGGCCAGGTGCTGGGCGATGTCGCCGGACAACCGCACCTTCGGACGTCCCCAGGTGTCGGTGACCACCTCGATGTCGCGGTGAATCGCCTCCGGCAGCACCGGTTTCTGCGCGAACCGCGATCCCGACCACGCCTTGATCACCGCTTCCTTGGCCGCCCAGCGAGCCGCCAGGTGCCGGGCCTCCGACGAACTCTTGTCGGAGGCGTCGCGACGCTCCCCGCGGGTGAAGGTCTCGGCGAACACCGTTCCGGGCCGGGCGACCTGTTCGGCGAAGTCCGGAATCGACACCAGGTCGATCCCGATACCAACGATTGCCACGTGCGCCAATCTATCGAATGCCGACGGTAGACGCCTGCCCCGGCGCTCCGAGTCCACCCGGGGGCATCCCCACCGCTACGCGCCGATCGCCTCCGGCAGCTCGCTCGGAGTTTCGGGTGCCGACACCGGTGCGGCGACGCCGAAGCGCAGGTTGGCGTCGACGACGGGCCGGTTGCGAATCAGCTCGACGTCCTTGCGGTAGTCCATCGACATCGACCAGGGCTCCGCGGCTCCCTGCCGGGGCAGTCCGGCGGCGGCGCGCTGCACGTAGCCGGCCCCGAAGTCCAGCAACGGCTTGGTGGCCATCGTCGGATCATCGATCTCGGCCCGAACCGTGCGGTAGCCGCAGGCGTCCATGTGGGCCAGCAGCCGACACAGATACTCGCAGACCAGGTCGATCTTCAGCGTCCACGACGAGTTCGTGTACCCGAAGGCGAACATGAAATTCGGCACGCCGGACAACATCATCCCCTTGTAGGCGACCGTCTCGGACAGCTGTACCGGAACGCCGTCCACCGTCAGCGCCATGCCGCCGAACGCCTGCAGATTGAAACCGGTGGCCGTCACGATGATGTCGGCGTCCAACTCGCGCCCGGACTCCAGCCGGATGCCGGTCTCGGTGAACGACGCGATGCGGTCGGTCACCACCGACGCACGGCCGGCGCTGATGGCGCGGAACAGATCGTCGTCGGGGACGGTGCACAAGCGCTGATCCCACGGCTGATAGGTCGGGTTGAAATGCACGTCGACCGGATAGTCGGCGGGCAGCCGACGGGCGTTGAGGTAACGCAGGACGAACCGGACCGCGCCGGGGTAACGCTGACACAGCCGGTAGACGGCACGCTGCCGGAAGATGTTCTTACGCCGGGCCACTGCATAACCCAATGTGTCGCCGAGCAGCTTCTTGGCGGTGTTGGCGACCACGTCTTGCGACGGCACCGGGAGCAGGTAGGTCGGCGAGCGCTGCAGCATCGTCACGTGCCCGGCCTTGTCGGCCATGGCCGGCAACAGCGTCACCGCAGTGGCTCCGCTGCCGATGATGACGACCTTCTTACCGGTGTAGTCGAGATCTTCCGGCCAGTGCTGCGGATGGACGATCTGGCCGGCGAACCGGTCGCGGCCCTCGAAATGCGGGGTGAAGCCTTCGTCGTAGCGGTAGTAGCCACCCGCACAGAAGATCCAGTCGGTGCTGATCTGCACGCGCTCGGCGGTGTCGGTGCGCTCGATCTCGACGACCCACCGCGCATCGGAGCTCGACCAGGCGGCACTGAGCACCCGGTGGTGGAACCGAATGTGGGTGTCGATGCGGTTCTCCGCGATCGTCTCGCGAAGGTAGGCCAGGATCTTGCCGCCGGTGGCGATCGCGTCGTCGTCGCGCCACGGTTTGAATTCGTAGCCGTAGGTGTGCAGGTCGGAATCCGAGCGAACTCCGGGATAACGGAACAGATCCCAGGTTCCCCCAGTGTCACCGCGGGCTTCCAGGATGGCGTAGCTCTTGCCCGCCTGCTCGCGCTGCAGGTAGTAGGCCGCCCCTATGCCGGAAACACCGGCGCCGACGATCAGAACGTCAACGTGCTCCCTCGCGATGTGCTCCACGGTCTTCCTCCTGGTTCGCAGTGGACTCAGACCAATCCTGACGACGTCAGGACTCCGGGAATAGGTCAAAATGACCCGAATACCTCAATGTATCGCGCTTAAACAGTGCATATTGCACCGTTCGGGTTACCGTGGTCCGATGGACTGGCCGCCCCCGTCAGCACCGGTACAAGAACTGATCCGGCAGACCGCCCAGATCGCGGTCGCCGCCCGGCCGGAATGGCTCGAGGAGTTGGATCGGGCCACACTGGCTTCGCATCCGGCGCTCGCCGCCGATCCGGTGCTGGCCGCGGCGATCAGCCGCAGCAATCGGGCGAATCTCATCCACTGGGCCGCGGCGAACATGCTCAGTCCCGGCGCCGCCGTCGAACCCAACCTCGGCCCCGAACCGCTGGGGATCGCTCGAGATCTGGTCCGTCGCGGCCTCGACGCCGCGGCCCTGGACGCCTACCGTGTCGGCCAGGGCGTGGCGTGGCGGCGGTTGATGGAGATCGCCTTCGAGTTGTGCTCCGATCCCGCCCAACTGCACGAACTCCTCGACGTCTGCTCGCGATCCATCAGCGCGTTCATCGATGCGACGCTGGCCGGTATCGCCGCCCAGATCGATTTGGAGCGCGACGAATTGACCCGCAGTAGCCACGCCGAGCGACTCGAGGTCGTCACGCTGCTCCTCGACGGTGCACCGATCAGCCCGCAGCGCGCGGAGAACAGACTCGGCTATTCGCTGGGCCGGACACATACCGCGGCGATCGTCTGGACCGACCGGGGCAGCGGTGACGTGACCGGTCTCGATCGCGCCGTCGCAGCGTTCGGGCGGGCCGCCGGGTCGGCCTCACCGCTGAGCATTCCCGCCAGCTCGGCATCCCGGTGGGTGTGGGTGCCCGGGACCGCCGCGGTCGACTCCGATGGATTGACCGAAGACATGTCCGATCTTCCCGACGTGCGTATCGCGATCGGGTTCCCCGCTACCGGGATCGAGGGCTTCCGGCACAGTCATTTCGACGCGCTGGCCACCCAACGGACCCTGGCCCGTTTGCAGTCGCCGCAGCGCATCGTGTTCTTCACCGACATCGCCCTGACCGCGCTGATCACCCAGGACCGCGAACGCGCCGATGAATTCGTCGCACGGACCCTGGGTGATTTCGCCTCGGCCGGCACCGAGATGCACCGCACCGTGTCGGCATTCGTGAGCGAACAGTGCAACGTGTCGCGAGCCGCGGCACGCCTGTACGCGCACCGAAACACGCTGTTGCGCAGGCTCACGCGCGCCGACCGACTGCTCCCGCGCCCGCTGGCCGAGAACTACGTCGAGGTCGCCGTGGCCCTCAACGTGCTGCGCTGGTCCGGCGGCGCGGCGGTGTCGGCACCCGCACCGCCACCGCCGCCGCAGTCGCCTCAGCCGATGTAGACGTCGCCGTCGCCGAGCCGTGCCGCCGGGTTGAGCAGCATGGCCGACTCCTGGCGCTTCTCCGACGAGTCGTGGTCGAACCGCCGGTCCGCGGGCCGCTCGTAGAGCGGCTTGCCGCCGGCGATCGCCGAGGCGAGCCGGCGCTGGCCGGCCAGCAGCCGGGCGTTGGCCTGCTCGGTGTAGGCGGCGCGCTGGCTCGGGTCCAGTGCCGCCAGGAACGCCGCCGGGTGCACCAGTGCGACCAGACCGGACACGTGCCCGAAGCCGAGGCTGGTGACCAGACCGGCCTTGAGCGGGAACTTCTCCCCCATCTCCAGCGTCTCGCGTACCCACACCAGGTGACCGGCGGTGGCCAACTCGTCGTCGACGCAGTCCAGGCTGCGGTTGGGCGGGATGACGCCGTCGCGCAGGACCTGGCACAGGCCCATCATCTGGAAGACGGCCGCACCGCCCTTGGCGTGCCCGGTCAGGCTCTTCTGACTGACCACGAACAGCGGCGCCCCCTCGGAGCGACCCAGCGAGTCGGCCAGCCGCTCATGCAACTCGGTCTCGTTGGGGTCGTTGGCCAGCGTGGAGGTGTCGTGCTTGGAGACCACCGCGATGTCGTCGGCGCCCACCCCCAGCTTGGCCAGTGAACGGGCCAGCATCGAGTCCTTGCCGCCGCGGCCGGCGCCCAGCGCCCCCAGACCCGGGGCCGGGATCGAGGTGTGCACGCCGTCGGCGAAGCTCTGCGCGTAGGCCACCACCGCCAGCACCGGCAGCCCCATCTTGGCGGCGAGGTCGCCGCGCGCCAGCAGGATGGTGCCGCCGCCCTGAGCCTCGACGAAGCCCAACCGGCGCCGGTCGTTGGCGCGGGAGAACTTCGAGTCGCTGATCCCCTTGGCCCGCATCATCTCGGTGTCGGCGGTGGCCGCCATGTCACCGAAGCCGATGATGGCTTCCAGGGTCAGGTCGTCGTAGCCGCCGGTGACCACCAGCTCGGCCTTGCCCAGCCGGATCTTGTCCACGCCCTCCTCGACCGAGACCGCCCCGGTGGCACAGGCGGCCACCGGATGGATCATCGAGCCGTAGGACCCGACGTAGCTCTGAACGACGTGTGCCGCAACGACGTTGGGCAGCACCTCTTGCAGGATGTCGTTGGGCTTGGCACGCCCGAGCAGGTTGCCGTGGTACATGGTCTGCATCGAGGTCATGCCGCCCATGCCGGTGCCCTGCGTGCTGGCGACCTGCGACGGGTGCACCCAGCGCAGCAGCTCGGTCGGGGTGAAGCCCGCCGACAGGAACGCATCGACGGTCGCGACGATGTTCCACAGCGCCACCCGGTCGATGGAGGTGGCCATGTCCTGGCTGATCCCCCACACCGTCGGGTCGAACCCGGTCGGGATCTGCGCGCCCACCGTCCGCGACAGCTTGCTCTTACGCGGCACCCGGATCTCGGTGCCCGCCTTGCGGATCACCTGCCAGTCCGACGAGTCCGGCACCGGGCGCACCACGGTGTGCTCGGGGTCGAACTCCACGAACGCCCGCGCGTCGGCCTCGCTGGAGACCACGAACGAGAAGTCCTTGTCCAGGAAGACGCTGACCAGCAGCGGTGAGGCGTGGTCAGGGTCGATCGCGCCGTCGTCGACGAACTCGCGGACACCGACACGTTCCACCACGGCGTCGTGGTAGCGCTCCACCAGCTCGGCCTCGTCGACCAGCTCACCGGTCTCGGTGTCGTACCAGCCGGGGGTGGGATCGTCTTCCCACTTGACCAGGCCGGTGGTCCAGGCCAGCTCCAGCACGCCGGCGGCCGAGAGTTCGCCGGAGACCTCCATCTCAAAGCGGGTGCGCGACGAGCCCAGCGGACCCAGTTCCGCGCCGCCGACGATGACCACCAGGTCGGCCGGGTCGACGTCGAGGTCGTCCCAGGCCGGCGGGGGCGCCGGGTGATACCCGCGCGGCGGGCTCGGCAGGGCGGCGATGGTGCCGGCGGCGTCCTCGGTGGCGTCGCCGTCGCCGTCCGCGGAATCGGCCGTCATCTCCTCCCGTGCCCGGGCGGCCAGCTCGGCCATGTCCAGGTTCGCCTCGGCCAGGCCGCCGGTCAGGTCGGCCTCGATGGGGGTGTTGGCGGCCGCCACCTTGGACTCGACGGTGCACAGGTCCAGCAGCATGGCCGCCATCTGCTCGGTCGAGTAGGTGGTGACGCCGGCTTCCTCGACGGCGTCGACGATGACGTCGTTGTGGCCCATCAGCCCGGTGCCGCGGGTCCAGCCGATCAGCGCATGCGCAAGGCTGACCCGAGAAGCCCACGAGGACTCCGCTTTCCAGCGGGACACCACCGCATCCAGCGATGCCTTGGCCTCGCCGTAGGCACCGTCACCGCCGAACATGCCCCGGTTGGGCGAGCCGGGCAGCACCACGTGCAGCCGAGAGGCGATGTCGCGTTCGGCGCCGATCTTCGACAGGCCGCCGATCAGCCGCTGGACGGCCCACAGCAGGACCTTCATCTCCATCTCGGCGCGCGCACCCGCCTCGGACAGGTCCCCGGTCACGCGCGGTGCGGCGAACGGGAACAGCAGCGTCGGGGTCTGGGCGTCCTTGAGATGGATCGACTGCGGCCCGAGGTTCTGTGTCTGCTCGGTACCGACCCATTCGACCAGGGCGTCGATGTCGGCGTAGGAGGCCATGTTGGCCGGCACCACCCACAGCGCCGCCCCGAACCGGGCGTGGTCG
This sequence comes from Mycolicibacter sp. MU0083, assembly GCF_963378075.1. Classification (NCBI taxonomy): domain Bacteria; kingdom Bacillati; phylum Actinomycetota; class Actinomycetes; order Mycobacteriales; family Mycobacteriaceae; genus Mycobacterium; species Mycobacterium kokjensenii. The sequence continues at coordinate 1,288,270 of NZ_OY726394.1, read as the reverse complement.
CGATACAGGTTGCGGTAGAAGGCCAGCCGCTCGTCGTCGAGTCGGGAGGTCGTCGCGATGACGGTCGCACCGCCGTCGAGCAGCTGCCCGACGATCGACGCGGCGATCGAGCCCTTCGAGGCACCGGTCACCACCGCCACCTCGTTGCTGTAGCGGCCCCGGCCCGGGTTCTCCGCCCCGGCCGCGATACGGGCGTACAGCGAGGCGTGGATCTGCTTGCCGTCGGCCAGCGCCTTGCCCTGCCACCAGGTGGCCTGGGTGGCGACCACGTGACCGGCACCCTCGAAACGCTCGGCGAGCCGGGGCCAGTCGGCGTCGATGTCGCCCTCGTCTTGCAGCCACAGCCGCACCAGATCCTCACGGGCACTGGCCCAGCGGTCGTCGAACAGCACCGCTTTGCGCCCGTCGAACGCCGGTGCCACCAGACGCGGCCAGTCCGAACCCAGTTCGGCGGTGACCAGTTCGATCAGCTCGCCGTCGGTGGCACCCGCCGGGGCGCTCACCGGGTCGTCGAAGCCGAGCTGGCCCAGCACCAGCCGGGCGGCCGAAGCGAGCACGCCGTCGCGTCCGGTGATCTGCGCGGTGAACTCGCCCAGGGCGGCGGCATCCACCGTCGCACCGCCGCCGCCACCGCCGGCCGACGGCAGGCTGACGGCCACACCGTGACGTGCCGCGACGGCACCGACGGCCGCGTCGATGGCCTTGTCGACGGCCGCGCCGTCGGCCAGGGCGCCCTCGTGCAGGCCGCCCAGGGCACCGCCTCGGACGCTGGTGCCCTCGCGGGTGCCCAACGCCACCTCGACGGTGACGTGCTTGGCCCAGCCGTCGCCGAGTTCCCAAGTCTTCTTGACCCGTTCGGCGATGGCGCCCGGACGCTTGCCGGACGGCCCGAGCACGGTGCGCAGCTGGTCGTTGATCGCATCGGTCAACACCGGGCCGTAGGGCTTGTAGGTGCGTGCCAGCTTGGTGACCTGTGACTTGAGTCCGGCCAGGTCGGCCTCGGCGGCACCGTCGATGGCGCCCAGGTTCAGCTCCGACCCCAGGTCCACCAGCAGTTGGTTACGCCGCGACGACGCCCCGTCGGTGATGGACTCGATAGAGTCCAGCGCTTCGATCTGGTCGATGCGCATCTTGGCGCTCAGGGCGATCAGCGCGCAGGTGGCGTCGGCGGCATCGAAGGTGATGTCGTCGGGCCGCGGCGCACCCGCCGGCGCGGCGGGTGCCGCCGGTGCCGGTGCCGCAGCTTCTGCCGGGGCATCCGCGGAAACCTCAACCGGCGCTTCCTCTTCCGGCTCCGGCTCGGGGTCGGTGTCGGTGGCGAACAGCACGGCGGCATCCCGCTCGGCGTTGAGCACTTCCACGGTGCTGTGGGCGTACTCGGGCAGTTTGAGGGTGTTACCGGCCAGTCCGGCGACGGTCGGGGCGGTCTTCACCCCGATCTCGACGAACCGTTCCACCCCGAGTCCGCCGGCGGCCTGCTCGGTGAACAGCAGGTCCTGGGTCTCGATCCAACGCACCGGGCTGGCGAACTGCCAGGCCAGCAGTTCGATGACGACCTTGCGGCACAGCTCGGCGGGCTTCTCGTTACGCCAGGTGTCGTAGTCGGCCAGGATCTCGTCGAGCGGCTCGGCCGGCACCAGGTCACGGATCTCCTGGATGAAATCGCGGTCCAGGGTGAACGGCCTGGGCACCAGGTTGGGGATGTAGCGGCCGATCAGCAACGCCGGGTCGGCGTCTCGCGGCATCACCCGTTCCAGCGAACGCCGGAAGTCATCCACGCCGATGCGCAGCACGCTGGAGTGGAAGGGCACGTCGATGCCGGGCACCAGGATGAAGGACCGCTTGCCGCCGCTGATCTCGCGGCGCCGTTCGACCTCGGCCTCCAGGGCCTCCAGCCCCGCCACCGTGCCGGCGATCGCATACTGCGACCCGCGCAGGTTGAAGTTGACGATCTGCAGGAATTCTCCGGTGCGCTCGGAGATTTCGGCGACGAACGCGGTCACGTCGGCATCGTCGAGGTCGATCTGCGACGGCCGGATCGCGGCCAGTCGGTAGTTGGACCGGCCCATCGCATCCCGCGGCACGATGTCGTGCATCTTCGAGCCGCGGTGGAACACCACCTCCAGCAGTGCCTCGAGTTCGTAGACGCCGCTGACGCAGGCCAGTGCGGTGTACTCGCCGACGGAGTGTCCGCAAGCGATGGCGCCCTCGACGAAGGCGCCCTGCTCGCGCATCTCGGCCACCTGGGCGGCGGCCACCGTGGCCATCGCGACCTGGGTGAACTGCGTCAGGTAGAGCACGCCTTCGGGGTGCTGGTAGTGCACACCGGATGCGATCAGGCTGGTCGGGTTGTCGCGCACCACATGCAGCACCGAGAAGCCGAGGGTCTCGCGGGTGAACTTGTCCGCCGAGTCCCACACTTTGCGCGCGGCCTTGGACCGTGCGCGCACCTCCATGCCCATGCCCTTGTGCTGAATGCCCTGGCCCGGGAAGGCGTAGACGGTTTTGGGTGCGGTCAACCGGGCGGTCGCCGACATGACGAGATCCGATCCGATCCGGGCACTGATCTCCAGAACCTCTGCGCCCAGGTCGATCCCGACCCGGTCGACGCGGAAATCGACGTCGTCGCCGGGCTTGACCATGCCCAGGAAGCGGGCGGTCCAGCCGACCAGCCGGGCCGGCGGGCGGGCCTGGCCGTCGGTGGCGGTCACCACGTGCTGGGCTGCGGCCGACAGCCACATGCCGTGCACGATGGGCGATTCCAGCCCCGCCAGCAGCGCGGCGGCACGATCGGTGTGGATCGGGTTGTGGTCGCCGGAGACCACCGCGAACGGCCGCATGTCGATGGGCGCGGTGACGGTGACGTCGCGTCGGCGCCGACGCGGGGTGTCGGTGGCGTTGTCGGAGACCGCGCCGCCGGCCCGCACCGGGTCGGTCAGCTCCGCAGCACCGGTGCGGCCACGGATCGCGAACCGCTCCGCCATGGTGGCCAGCACCGTTCCGTCGGCGGCACTGACGGTGACCGCGACCGGAACGACCCGGCCGACCTCGGTGTCGGTGGCCGCCGACGCCGTTGCGCTGACGGTCAGTTCGGCCGGTTGTGCCGGCAGGTCCGCCACCAGGTGTGCCGCGTGGTCCAGGTGGACCAGAGACAGCAGGCCTTCGACGACCGGGAACCCGGCATCGGTGGTGGCCGAACCGATGGCCGCGAACACCGCGGGCCAGCATCGGCCGACCAGCGCGTCGGGCACCGTGGTCAGCCCGGGCGCCAGCGGTGCACCGAAGGTGGCGGTCACGCCGGTGTGATCGGCGACCTGCTCGGGGTCCCAGGCGACCGTCACCGTGGCCGCACCGTCGCGCACCGGCGCCAGCGCGTCGGGCCCGTCCGCACCGGCGGCGATCGCCAGCACCGAACGCATTGCGGCAGCGGCGTCCTCGGTCGACACCTGCGGGGCGGCGCCGTCGACGACGGCCGCCGGCACGGTGAAGCGAATGCTGATCCAGACGCCGGATAGCGGCACGCTCAACACCACGTGCGACTCCGACGCGACCTCCAGTCGGGCCCCGGTCGACGGGTGGGTGGCGGCGCGGTTCTCGTGGACCTGCCACTCCTCGGGTGCGGCGATCCGGTGCACCGGGTTGGTGGCGGTGCGCCCCGCCCACCGCACGTCGGGAGCGTCGAGCAGCACCGCCAGCGGGCCGGTCACGTCGGTACGGCCCCGACGGCGGGCACTGACGGGTTGCGGCTGCACACCCGCGGTCCGGTACTCCTCGAGCACCTGGTCGATCGCGGCCTGCTCGAACCGGTCGAGCAGCTCACCCACCGGCTCATCGACCCGGGTGATGCCGGCCACCGCGGTGATACCCGGAATGATGCACACCTGCTCGGCGGTGTAGCGGGCGTCGTGCGCCTGCCACAGCGAGTCACTGCGCCACCAGCGGCGCACGTCCTTGTCGATCACCGGCACGAAGTTGACGGGCTTGCCCGGCGTCTTGCACAGCTGCGTGAAGTACGGCGCATCCGCGGGGTGCAACCGGACGGTCTCGGCGTCGGGGTAGCGCGCGATCAGCGCGGCGATGGCGTCCGCGGGGCGCTCCAGAATCTCCTGTCCCGCTTCTGAATCCACGAACAGGGTCTCGATCCGCCCGGACTCGAGTTCGTTCAGTCGGGCCTCGGCACGCTGCAGCATCGAGCCGAACCGGTCCCGCCACGTCTCGGCCAGCCACGGGCTGCCCGCCGAGGCGGTGTCGGCGGTCGAATCGCCGGCGCCGATCGCCAGTTCGACATAACGGCGCAGCCACTGCGCGTAGGTCATCTCGCCGACGTCGCCGAAGTACGGCTTGGCGGTGGCGGCCAGCGCGGCGATGATCTCCTCGCGCCGTTCCGCCACGGCCGCACCGTCGCCGGCGACCTCGTCGAGCAACCGGCCGCAGCGCGACGCCACGTTGTCGATCTCGTGGATGTCGGCGCCGAGCTGGCTGCGCGAGGAAGCCATGCCGCCCTGGGCTTTTCCGGCCCCGATCCACTGGTCGGTTCCCGAGGTGTCGACCAGCATCTGCTTGACCGACGGCGACGTGGTGGCTTCTTTGGTCGCCATCGCCGCGGTGCCCACCAGGATGCCGTCGACCGGCATCAACGGGAAACCGTGCTGCAGCGACCACCGACCCGACAGGTATTCGGCGGCCTGCTCCGGGGTCCCGATCCCGCCGCCGACGCACAGCGTGATGTTGGAGCGCGAACGCAGTTCGGAGTAGGTGGCCAGCAGCAGGTCGTCGAGGTCCTCCCAGGAGTGGTGGCCACCGGCGCGGCCGCCCTCGACGTGCACGATCACCGGCGTGGTCGGCACCTCGGCGGCGATACGGATCACCGATCGGATCTGCTCGACGGTGCCGGGCTTGAACACCACATGGCTGATGCCCGCCTCGTTGAGCTCCTCGATGAGTTCGACGGCTTCTTCCAGCTCGGGAATACCGGCACTGATGACCAGGCCGTCGAACGGGGCGCCGGAGGCACGGGCCTTCTGCACCAAGCGCTTTCCGCCTACCTGCAGCTTCCACAGGTAGGGGTCCAGGAACAGGGAGTTGAACTGGACGGTGCGGCCCGGCTCCAGAAGCTCGGTCAGCTCCGCGACCCGGTCGGCGAAGATCTCCTCGGTGACCTGGCCGCCGCCGGCCAGCTCCGACCAGTGCCCGGCGTTGGCGGCCGCCGCGACGATCTTGGCGTCGACGGTGGTCGGCGTCATGCCGGCCAGCAGGATCGGAGACCGTCCGGTCAGCCGGGTGAACTTGGTGTCGAGCTTGACCCGGCCGTCCGGCAGCTGCACCGCCGACGGGGCATAGCTGGACCAGGGCCGGGCGACCTCGGGAACGGCGCCGATGGTGAACAGGTTGCGCTGCCCACCCCGGGTGGCCACCGGCACGATTCCGATGCCCAGGCCCCGGATCACCGGCGCGGTCAGCCGGGTCAGGATGTCGCCGGGGCCCAGATCCAGGATCCAGCGGGCGCCGGCCTCGTGCAGCGTGGTGACCTCGTCGACCCAGTCCACCTGGCCCACCAGGATCGAGTCGGCGAGCCGGCGGGTCAGCTCCACATCCAGGCCGACCCTGGCCGCCCACTGCGCGACGATCTCGATCCCGTCGGCCAACCGAGGCGAATGGAAACCGACCTCGACCTGCACCGGTTCGAAGACCGGTGCGAAGACGGCGCCGCCGCGCAGCTTGTTCTTGCGCTCGGCCGCCTCCTTCTCGGCGATCTGCTCGCAGTACAGCTCGAAACGGGAGAGCTGTTCGGGCGTGCCGGTGATGACCACCGCGCGACGGCCGTTGCGGATGGACAACACCGGCGGCAGCACGGTGCGCACGTCCTGCGCGAAGTCGTCAAGCAGGGCGCGAATCCGCTCCGGCTCGACGTTGCTGATCGCGACCATCGGCGAGCGGTCGCCCAGGATCGCGATCCCGCGGCGGCGGGCCACCAGGGTGCCGACGGCCCCCAGCAGCTGGGCGAGGGCCAGCAGTTGCACGTCGGTGGCGCCGCCGGCCTTCAGCGATTCGACGGCCAGGATGCCCTGCGAGTGGCCGGCCATGGCGACCGGCGGGGTGGCCGACAGATCCAGCCCCTGGCGCTGCAACGCCCGAATCGCGGCCATCTGCGTCAACAGCACCCCCGGCAGCGACACCGCGGCCGAGGTCAGCTGCTTGTCGGACGGGACGGGGTCTTCGGCGGCCAGGGCTCGCACCCATTGCAGCGGCTCGAATCCGATGGGCCGGACGACGACGAGTTCATCGGCGATCGGTTCGAGCAGCAGGTCGGCCTCACCGGCCAGCGTGGCCAGTTCGGTTTCGATACCCGCCGACGACACCAGTTCTTCCAGGGACTCCAGCCAGGCGCTGCCCTGCCCGCCGAACGCGACCGCGTAGGGCTCGCCGGCCACCAGACGATCCACCAGAGCGGATGATGCGCTGGCGAACGGCCCCGAACCAGCGCCCTCAGCGGAAACCCGGTCGTGTTCGTGAATCGTCACGTTTTGTATCTCCCCTGCCCTGGTTAACGTCGCGTCCTCGTAGACGCCCGCCGGCACAACCGGCTTCGTGGTGGGCTCTCGCGTGTTCGCGGCCGCGCCACAGCCGTAAGAGTGTCATAAGAACCTGTGCCGTTTCCGCAGCAAATTGGTTACTGGTGAGTTCTACGCTCGGGTAACCCGACCCCGGATATGACGGGCCCCGACAGCGGCCGTAAACATCGATGACCAAACGTCCTGCATGCATGGGGTTACGGTCGAGTAGCTATAACCGCGCAGATCAAGGCTCTATTGTTATCTAATCGTTATCTTTGAACCGGCCCGGCCAACCGCCGTCGGCAGCGTCCGACACCGCGAACCCGAAAGCGCAGGGCAATCGGTGCCGTCCGCGGCACCGGTTTGCTGGTCCGGCGGCTGTCGACGGTTTGGTCACCCCCACCGGCCGAACTGCGGCTGAAGGATCTCGTTAACGTCCACACCGATGCCCCCGACGGTGCGGCGGTCGATCTCCACTTGATGGAGGTTGGCCGCCGGGTGGGCGGTTCCGCCGGGCGAACCGAAGTTGTGCTGCCAGAAATAGGCGCCGAGGCCGTCCTGCAGCGCCCACTCGATGGTCGGGGAGTTGGCGTAGACACCGGTGCGCTCCGCCCCGATCACCGACTGCCAGCCCCGCAGATACGGCGCCACCTGCTGTTTGTACTGCTCGTAGGACGGATTGTCGTCGATCGAGGCGTAAATCGGGGCGTCGTCGGGGCCACCGGCAGCGGTGTGCAATTGCGCACCGCGGCGGCCGTGCTCCACCCCGGCCGCCTCACCACCCAGCCAGTCCGCGGTGGCCTGTTTGCCGAACTGGTAGCAGGACACCACCGCGAGCCCGCCTTCCAGAAGGTCACGGGCTTCAGCTGACCGCATCGGCTTGCCCAGCATCCACTCGGCGCCCGGCCGGCGATCCGAGACATAGCGGATGGCACCGGCGGCGCCGGCCGCGCGGATCTGGTCGGCGGTCAGCACCCCGGCGGAATAGTCCAGCAAGACTCCCAACGGTGCCGCACCGGCCACGTCGCCGAGCAGCGCCGACCGCGCGGCACCGATCCCCAGTGCAGCGGGTACCGTCGCCGCGAGCTTGAACACGTCACGCCGGGAAACCAACACGCGTCACAGACTAAGGCAGTTTTCGCAGCGTCTTGACTGTGCGACCATTGCGGGGCCCGGAAACAAAGAAGACAAGGTAGGCCTGAAGAGTGCGTCCCTGGATCGTGTGGGGCACCGGCCTGTTGTCCTACTTGGTGGCCGTCTTGGACCGGACCACCTTCGGCGTGTCGGGCCTCGACGCCGCCGAACGGTTCCATGCGGGCCCGAGCACCCTGTCGTCGTTCGTGATCGTGCAGTTGATCGTCTACGCCGCCATGCAGATCCCCGCCGGGGTCCTGCTGGACCGCTTCGGTCCGCGGGTGATGATCGCCAGCGGTGTCGCGGTGCTCTCCACCGCGCAGGTGACGCTGTCGTTGACCCATTCACTGGTCACCGCGATCAGCGCGTACGGCGTGGTCGGCCTCGGCGACTCGTTCATCTTCATCTCGGTCATCCGACTGCTGCCGAATTGGTTCGCCCCCCAGCGTGTTCCGCTACTGACTCAACTGACGGGGATCTGCGGCCAGTTCGGCCAGTTCCTATCGGCGGTGCCGTTCCTGGCGATTCTGCTGCACGGCGGCTGGACGGCCGCATACCTTTCCGCGGCCGGCCTCGGGGTTTTCGCGGCCATGCTGACATTCGCCGTCGCGCGCGACGCCCCGCCCGGAGCCCCGGTGCTGGTCCAGAAGCGCGCATTCCGTGCCGCCTTCGGGGAGATCAAGGCGGTGTGGTCACGACCGGGAACCAAGCTCGGTCTGTTCGCGCACATGGGTAACTCGTCCTCGCCCGGCGTTTTCGCGCTGATGTGGGGGGTGCCGTACCTGACCACCGCGCAGGAACTCCCGCGGGATCTGGCCGGAGCGGCGCTGACGCTGTCGGTGCTGCCGTTCATCGTGGTCGGACTGTTGGTCGGGACGATCTCGGCACGCCGACCCGAGCACCGACCGACCGTGGCGCTGACGATGATCGCGTTGATCACCGTGGTCTGGACCGTGCTGCTGGCACTGCCGCACCCCGCGCCGCACTGGTTGCTGGTGGTGCTGATCCTGGTGATCTCGGCGGGTCAACCGGTGTCGATGCTGGCGTTCGATTTCGCCCGGTCCTACAACCCACCGGCGGCGATGGGCACCGCACAGGGCATGGTCAATACCGGTGGATTCATCGCGAGCCTGTTGGTCATGCAGGCGATGGGACTGATCATCGCGCTGGCCGGCGGCTATTCGTTCTCCGCGTTCCGGCTGGCCTGGTGCGTGCAGTATCTGGTGTGGGCGATTTCGGCCGTGGGCATCGTGATCTACACCCGCAGGGCGCGGCACACCCCCGCCTTGGGCGAAACGCCGGTGCCGGTCGCGACCAACTAACCCTGCGACGTCGGGGAACGCCGATACGGGTCCGGTGACTGCGGACAATAGGCCAGCCGGGACGCGTTGATGATGACGTGCGCCTCATTGGGTGTCGCTTGCAGATCGGCGATTACCGACACCGGCACCAGTCGGGGCGCATCGGCAAGTGCGGCGCAGACCTCGTGCCCCTCCCGCACCAGCGCAGTGCCCAGCGGTTCGCATTTGTTGCTCACGCAAATCCGCTTGGCGTAGTCGGGCCGCAGCCCCTCATGCTGCAGTTCGTCGAAGAAAGCCTGGTCCTCGGCGTTGGGATCGGCCGACGCCGCCGGGATCGGGGCCGTCGGGCCGCACGCCAGCACCGCACCGAGGACGGTCACGGCCAGTTTTCTGTTCATGGGCGGCACCAATCCAGCAGGGACTCCGACCCTTCATTCTCGCACCGCGAAGACCTCTGCGACATGGGGTGATCCCGTAAAAAATCTGTGCGGGCGGAGGGACTCGAACCCACACGCTCTTTCGAGCACCGGCACCTAAAGCCGGCGCGTCTGCCATTTCGCCACGCCCGCAAACGCAGTCATCGTAGCCTCCGTCGCCCCTCATCTCACAACGCGAACCCCCTTCCGCACGGCCATCTCGGCAGGTCACGCGGTACCGTCAAGGGGTGTCCACTACACAGCGTCGGAGACCGGCTTTGATCGTGCTGGTCATCGTCGCCGCCTGCGCATGCCTGGCGCTGGGGTGGTGGCAATGGACCCGCTTCCAGGAGGTCAACGGCACCTTCCAGAATCTGGGCTATGCGCTGCAGTGGCCCTTGTTCGCTTGGTTCTGCGTGTACGCCTATCGCAAGTTCGTGCGCTATGAAGAAGTCCCCCCGGAGTTGCACCCGGCCGATACCGTGACCGAGATCCCGGCCGGACTGCTGCCGGAGCGGCCGGCGGCCGCAGCCACCCCGATCGATGACCCCGCCCTGCGGGAGTACAACGCCTACCTGGCCGAACTGACCGAACAGGATCGACAGAACAGGAATACCGCATGACCACTCCGGAGATGGAACGGCCGCCCGGCGCGGCCCCGGCCGAACGCGTCCGGTTGGCGCTGATGCGCTACCGGATGCTGGCCTGGGCGACCGGCATCTGGTTGATCGCGCTGTGCTACGAGATCGTGGTGCGCTACGTGGTCAAGGTGGACAACCCGCCGGTCTGGATCGGCGTGGTGCACGGCTGGGTGTACTTCGCCTACCTGCTGGCCACGTTCAACCTGGCGGTCAAGGCGCGCTGGGCGGTGGGCAAGACCGTGGGTGTGTTGCTGGCCGGAACGATTCCGCTGTTGGGCATCATCGTCGAGCATTTCCAGACCCGGAACGTCAAGGCCCAGTTCGGCCTCTGAAGCCACGCCCCCGTCATTCCGGCGGCCGGTTGACCCAGCGCTGCACCCCGCCGTGATTGGCGCAGGTGCCGCTGCGGCGGGCGCTGAACGATGAGCTGCCGTCACGGCAGAGCGCGGTGGCCCCCGGCTCCGGCACCGGGGGCGGCACGGTCGTGACCGGTGGCGCGACGGTCGTGACCGGCGGCGGCACGGCGGTGGTCGGCGGCGCGACGGCGGGCTGTGGTGGGGCCGCCGGTGACGACACGAACGGCACCGGTGCGGGCACCGTGGCCGACTCGGTCACCGTGACGGTCACCGGTTGTGAGGTGACGGTCGTCGGGGTCGGCGCCGGCTCCGCGGCTCCCCCACCCACCGCCGCCACGACGGCGACCACCCCGGTCACCGCGGCGGCACCGCCGACCAGCCAAGGCCACCGCCGGCGCGAGGTGGCGGCGGGTACGCCGGCAGCGACCGTCTCGCCGCGCAGCGCTTGGGCGAAATCGCGGCAACTGGCGAACCGTTGCGAAGGGTCTTTGGCCAGCCCCCTGGCCAACACCGGGTCCAGATGGGCCCATTCGGGCCGGTGCGCACTGACTCGCGGTGGGGCGGCGGTCAGGTGCCTGCTGATCACCGCCACCGGATTGTCGGCCGGGAACGGCGCGGCTCCGGTCAGCAGATGAAACGCCGTGGCCGCCAACGCGTACTGGTCGGCGCGGCCGTCGAGGTCCCCGCCCATCAGCTGTTCGGGCGCAGCGTAGGACAGCGTGCCGACGGTGAAATTGGTTGCCGTCAGTCCGGTGGCCTCCCCCAACGGGCGGGCGATCCCGAAATCGGTCAGCAGGATGCGTCGACCGGATTCGGCCAGCATGATGTTCGCGGGTTTGACATCTCGATGCAGCAGCCCTTGTCGGTGGGCATCGTCGAGGGCTTCGGCGATCGCCCCGATGATCGCCGTTGCCTCGTCGACGGGCATTCCCGCCGGGAAGCGGTCGGCCACCAGTTTCGCCGCGTCGGTGCCGTCGACGTAATCCATCGCGATCCACAGCCGCCCGTCGGACTCCCCGCGGTCATGGATGCCGACGACGTTCGGGTGAAACAGCGTCGCCGCCAAGTCGGCCTCGAGCCGGAATCGCTTCCGGAACTCGTCGTCAGCGGTCAGCCGGCCCGAAAGGACTTTGAGCGCATCATGGCGCGGCAGTCTCGGATGCCGTGCCAGGTACACCTCGCCCATCGCCCCGGCACCCAACAGGCGCTCGATCCGGTAACCGGCGAAAGTCGACCCGGCTTCCAGCGTCACGGGTCAACCCACTAGCTGCCGCAACGCAGGCAAGAGCAGTTCCAGTGCTCGGCCCCGGTGCGACGCGGCGTCCTTCTCTTGCGGGGTGAGCTGCGCGGCGGTGCGGTCGCCGCCCGCCGGGACGAACACCGGGTCGTAACCGAATCCTCCGTCGCCGCGGGGTTCGCGGGCGATGTCGCCGGCCCACTCACCGCGCACCACCACTTCGCACTGCGGTCCGGAACCCCACACCAACGCACACGCCGAGACGAACGCCGCACTGCGGCGGTCGTCGGGGACGTCGCAGAGTTGGGCCAGCAGCAATGCGGTGTTCGCCGCGTCGTCGCCGTGACTGCCGGACCACCGCGCCGACAGCACCCCCGGCATGCCGTTGAGGGCCGCAACGGTCAGACCGGAATCATCAGCGACACAAGGCAATCCGGTCGCAGAATAGCCGTCTCGCGCCTTCACCAAGGCGTTCTCCTCGAACGTCGCCCCGGTCTCCGGGGATTCCGGGTAGGAGGGCACGTCATCCAGCGAGACCGGCTGCAGTCCGAGCACCCCGGCGCGTTCCAGCACCCGGCTCAGTTCGGCCAGCTTCTTGCGGTTCCGGCTGGCCACCAACAGTTGTGTCGACGGCACGGCTCAGCTGCCGAATGCCTTCTTGGGCGCCGGCCCGTCCGGCAGCACTCCCGGATAGGGCAACGCCAGCGCTTCACGCTGCACCACGAACAGCTTCTCGCAGGCGGCCAGTGCCGCGTCGAGCATCTTGTCCAGGGTCGAGCGCGGGAAGGTGGCGCCCTCACCGGTGCCCTGGATCTCCACCAGGGTTCCGGTGTCGGTGGCCACGACGTTCATGTCGACCTCGGCACGTGAGTCTTCCTCGTAGGGCAGGTCGACGCGGACCCGGCCGTCGACCACGCCGACGCTGACCGCCGAGATCGCACACGACAACGGGCGCGGGTCGGACAACTTCCCGGCAGCCGACAGATAGGTGACCGCGTCGGCCAGTGCCACATAAGCGCCGGTGATCGCCGCGGTCCGGGTTCCGCCGTCGGCCTGCAGGACATCGCAGTCGATCGCGATGGTGTTCTCCCCCAGCGCCGCCAGGTCGATGCAGGCGCGTAGCGAGCGCCCCACCAGCCGGCTGATCTCCTGGGTGCGTCCACCCACCCGGCCCTTGACCGATTCGCGGTCCGAGCGGGTGTGGGTGGCGGCGGGCAGCATGGCGTATTCGGCGGTCAGCCAACCGCGACCGGAACCCTTCCGCCAGCGCGGGACACCTTCGGTGACGCTGGCGGTGCACATGACCCGGGTATTGCCGAATTCGACCAGCACCGACCCGGCCGGGTTAGCGGTGAAGCCACGGGTGATAACGACCGGGCGCAGCTCGTCGTCGAGGCGACCGTCTTCTCGTTTGGACACGCGGTCAACCCTAGCGGCGGGGGCCGACACACGCTGTATCAGGACCGCTTGATGTCGAACTGCTCGTCGCACACCACGGCGTGCACCGGCCCGTCGAACTCGGCCTTGGCTTCGCCGATCACGTCCTCGCGGGAGGTCCACGGCGGGATATGGGTCAGCAGCAGCTGGCCGACGCCGGCCGCCGCGGCGATACGCCCGGCATCGGTCCCCGACAGGTGTAGGTTGGGCGGCCGGTTGGCCGCGTGGGTCCACGACGCCTCACACAGGAAGACATCGGCACCGCGGGCCAACTCGATCACCGCGTCGCAGTAACCGGTGTCGGCGCTGTAGACCAGGGTCGCACCGGACGGATCGGTGATCCGCATCCCATACGACTCGGTCGGATGTGAGACCAGCCCCGGCTGGACGCGAAGCTCCCCGAAGGCGACCTCGGAACCGTCGACCCAGGTACGAACATCGAAGATGTCGGTGATGTCGTCGATCTCTCCGCCGTACGGCGACGAGGCGGCGCCCATCCGCGACCAGGTATCGGCCGGCCCGTAGAGCAGTCCCCTGTCGAACGGTTTGGTCTCCACCGACGGGTGGTAGCGGCGCCAGACGAACAGGCCCGGCAGATCCAGGCAGTGGTCGGCATGCAGGTGCGACAGCAACACATGCACCGACCCCGGGTCCACATGCCGCTGCAGGGCACCCAATACCCCGCCGCCGAAGTCGATAACCAGCGGCGGTGAGTCCGGTGCCTGCAACAGGTATCCCGATGCCGGCGAATCCGGACCTACCACACTGCCGGAGCAGCCGAGCACGGTCAGTCGCACGTTGACTACTGTGCCATGTTCGCCGGAGCCATGACGAAGACACCGGCGGTTTGCTCATGATTCGTCATCGAAATCACCGGCTATCGCCGCGAGGCGTGTCGATGCACCGCCCCGGCACCGGTGATGGTCGGCCCCAGAAAACGGGTAGCCAAGTCGGCGAAAGCCTCCGGGTCGCCGGTGGCCTCGAACACGCGCAGCGGTGCGGGCGCGTCGGGGCGTTCGGGATGCGCACGCAGCAGCTCACGCTCGGTGAGGACCCGCAGCAAATCTTTGGCGGTCTCTTCGGCGCTGGACACCAACGTCACCTGCTCACCCATCGCGAGCTGGATCAATCCCGACAACAGCGGGTAGTGGGTGCAACCGAGCACCAGCGTGTCCACGCCGGCGCGCTGCAGTGGCTCCAGGTAGCCCTCGGCCAGACCGAGTACCTGTCGGCCGCTGGTGATGCCGCGCTCGACGAAGTCGACGAACCGCGGGCAGGCCACCGCGGTGATCTCGGTGTCGCGGGCGGCGGCGAACGCGTCTTGATAGGCGTGGCTGTCGATGGTCGCCTGCGTGCCGATCACACCGATACGGCCGTTGCGAGTGGTTGCCACCGCCCGGCGCACCGCCGGCAGGATCACCTCGACGACCGGGACGTCATAACGCTCCCGGGCGTCGCGCAGGCACGCCGCCGACGCGGTGTTGCAGGCGATCACCAACGCCTTGACCCCCCGCTCGACCAGGTCGTCGGCGATGGCCAGGGCGTGCGCTCGGACCTCGGGAATGCTCAGCGGACCGTAGGGGCCGTTTCCGGTGTCGCCGACGTAGATGATGTCCTCATCGGGCAACTGGTCGATGATCGAGCGGGCCACGGTCAGCCCGCCGACCCCGGAGTCGAAGATTCCGATCGGGCTCACGCCGGCAACTCCCGACGACGGTTGCGCTGCCGGCGTTCGGTACCCGCCAGCCAGTAGGCGGCCAGCACCCCGGCGAGTGCCCCGCACAGGTGGCCCTGCCAGGACACCCCGCCGCACACGCCCAGCACCGGCACCGCTCCCCACAGGATCCCGCCGTAACAGAGCAGCACCACCGCACCGATCAGGATCTGCCAGAGGCTGCGGGTGAACCAGCCGAACACCACCAGGAAAGCCAACCAACCGAAGATCAGGCCGGATGCGCCGATGTGGTCGGTCGGCCCGCACGACGATCCGACGTTGCCGATCAGCCACGTGCCCAGGCCACCGACGACCCACACGATCGCGGTGGCCAGCAGGAACCGCACCTGCCCGGTCAGGGCCAGCAGGAAACCCAGCACCAGGGCGGGGCCGGTGTTGGCCAGCAGGTGCGCCCAGTTCGCATGCAGCAGTGGCGCGAACACCACACCCCACAGACCGTCGGCTTCCAAGGGCCGGATGCCGTGGCGATCCAGCCGGTGTCCACTGACCTGGTCCACGGCTTCCACGAGGTAGAGCACCGCGACGAAGGCGACGACGGTGGCACCCCCGGTACGCCAGGCCGGCTTCTTCCCGGAGCCCGGGGCGGAGGTGGTCTCCCCCGGCGGTATGGCATTCACCTCACGCGCCTCCGGCGCCGTCGGTCGGCCGGTTCGCGAACACCCCGGGCAGGGTTCCCGGGTAGGTCGGGATTCCGGCTATCGAATCGGCCTCCAGCAGGCCCGACAGCACCGCCCGCGCCAGGCAGTCCGCTGCGGCGGCCCCGACCGCCGTGATCAGGCCGGTCTCCGGCGACATCGCGTCCGGGGTTCCCGGCACCGTCGGCACGTCGACGGTCCCGGTCGACAATGCGAACACGGTGTCCCCGTCGACCGGGGTGTGCGAGGGCCGGATGGTCCGGGCCAGCCCGTCCTGCGCCGCGATCGCCATCCGTCGGCAACCGGCCGGGCTGAGCACGGCATCGGTGGCCACCACGGCGATGGTCGTATTGAGCGCCAACGATTTGGGTTCCAGCCCGGCGAGCACCGACAGCTGCTCCGACGGCGGCGCCGTCAGGCCGAATTCCTCGATGAGCAGGGTCGACCAGGGCAGCCCGGTGGTGTGGTCGATCACGTCACCGGTCGGATTGACCACCACGATCGCACCGACGGTGACCGTCTGCTCCCCCACCTCCACAGTGGTCGAAGCGGTACCCACCCCGCCCTTGAAGACGCCGGCACGCGCCCCGGTTCCGGCGCCGACGCTGCCCGACGCCGGCCGTATGCCGTCGGGCCCGGCGGCGGCTACCGCGGCCGCATAGCCGAAGTCCGCGGTGGGCCGCCGATCCCAGCCTCCGACCGGCAGGTCGAAGATGACAGCGGCCGGAACGATCGGCACCACCCCACCGTCCAGCGCGACACCGCGGCCCTGCTGCTCCAACCAGGTCATGACGCCGTCGGCGGCCGCCAGACCGTAGGCACTGCCACCGGCCAGCACCACCGCGTCCACCCAGCGCACACTGTTGGCCGGATCCAGCAGATCGGTCTCCCTGGTGCCCGGTGCTCCGCCGCGACCGTCGACGGCGCCGACCGTCCCCGGCGGCGCCAACACCACGGTGACCCCGCTGGCCCAGCCGGACCCGAGCGTCGCATCCGGATCTATCCGCTGATGATGCCCCACCCGGATACCGGCGACATCGGTGATCGAACCCAACGATGTCATCGGCGGGACCGTCCCATCAGAGCGACCACCAGGTATTCCTGCAGCACCGTGAGCCACTGGTACACGTTGAGTTGACCGGCCATCGGGTCGCCCGCCGACAGCTGTTCGGGGCCGTCGGGACCGATCTGGAGCATGGTGCCCAGCGCGAGCCGGATGTCGTTGACCGCGGCGATCCAGGCGTTGGCCTGTTCCTCGGTGAGCTCGAAGCGGCCGCCCGATTCGGGAACGGTCGCCAGCAACTGTTGTGCCGCTTCGCGTTTGGCATCGATGATGGCCGGCTCGTGCAGACTGCGCAGCGCGGAGTTCAGGCCGTCGGCGTCGACCGGAGCGTGCGTGTCGGGGCTGTCGGGGACGCCCGGACCGTCGGGGCCGTCGGGCCGGTAGAAATCCGGCAGCAGTCGCCGCGTGGTGGCGTCTTGGGGCGGTCGGGAGTTTCCGGCCCGCATCCCGGTGATCTGTTCGAGTTCATCGGGCGGCGAAGAGAATTCCCGGGCATCGAGCATGCCGACTATCGAGCCGACCAGGTTCCGGAGCAGCGCGGCCTCATGCAGTGCCAACGCGGACCGGAAGCGGGGGCCGCCATCGGTTTCGACCCGCTTCCACTTTTGCACGGTGAAGTCCCGGTTCCCTTCGGTTGAGTCTCAGCGGTCCTGCTGCATGGTCGCCCACAACCCGGCGGCATGCAGTTTGGAGACGTCGACCTCCATCGACTCGCGACTGCCCGCCGACACCACGGCTTTGCCCTCGTGGTGGACCTGCAGCATCAGCTTGGTCGCATGCTGCTCGCTGTAACCGAACAGCTTCTGGAAGATGTAGGTCACGTACGTCATCAGGTTGATCGGATCGTCCCAGACGATCGTGACCCACGGGGACGTCGCGTCCTCGACCGAGTCGGCGTGCCGCTCTCCGGTGCCCTGCGGTTTCACCGGAGAGGACGTCGGTGCTGACGTGGCCATACCGCTCAGGATACCGAGCGTGGGTGGGGTCGAGTCCAGTCGATACGGTTGGCGGGTGGACCCCTCGGCCCGGTGCGGCGGGCTGCTCACCGACAAGTATGAGCTGACCATGCTCGCCGCGGCCCTGCGCGACGGCACCGCCGATCGGCGGACCGGTTTCGAGATGTTCGCCCGCCGACTGCCCGAAGCGCGCCGTTACGGGGTGGTCGCCGGTACCGATCGGCTCTTGGCGGCACTGCCCGATTTCGCATTCGACGACGCGGCGGTACGTCTGGTCGAGGAATTCCTGGATCCGGCGACGGTGGATTTCCTCCGGGATTTCCGGTTCCGCGGCGATATCGACGGCTACGCCGAGGGTGAACTGTTCTTCGCGGAGTCGCCGGTGCTCAGTGTTCGCGGAACCTTCGCCGAGTGCGTCGTACTGGAGACATTGATCCTGTCGATCTTCAACTACGACACGGCGATCGCATCGGCGGCGGCACGCATGGTCGGCGCGGCCGACGGCCGGCCGTTGATCGAGATGGGGTCCCGGCGTACCCATGAGCAGGCCGCGGTGGCCGCGGCCCGCGCGGCCTTCCTGGCCGGATTCGCCGGGACCTCCAATCTGGAGGCGCATCGCCGCTTCGGCGTGCCGGTGCTGGGCACCAGCGCGCACGCGTTCACGTTGTTGCATACCGGCGCCGACGGCGAGTCCGCCGCATTCCGCGCCCAGGTCGCCGCTCAGGGCGTCGACACCACGTTGCTGGTGGACACCTACGACGTGACGACCGGGGTGGCCAATGCCGTCGCCGCGGCCGGGCCCGAACTGGGTGCGGTCCGCATCGACTCCGGCGAACTGGCGGTGCTCGCCCAGCAGGTCCGCGACCAGTTGGACCGGCTGGGGGCCACCGGAACCAAGATCGTGGTCTCCGGCGATCTCGACGAGTACGCCATCGCGGCGCTACGAGCCGCGCCGGTGGACAGCTACGGGGTCGGCACCGCGCTGGTGACCGGTTCGGGCGTGCCGACGGCCGGGTTCGTCTACAAACTGGTCGAGGTGGACGGCCACCCGGTGCACAAACGCAGCACCGGCAAGCAGTCCCGAGGCGGGGGCAAACAGGCACTGCGACTTGCCCGGGCCAGCGGCACCGTCACCGAGGAGGTCGTCTACCCGGCCGGTCGGCCGCCGGTACTGGACGGGCCGGCGCGCACGTTGACGATTCCGCTGGTGCGCGGCGGCGAGGTGGTCGCCGCCACCGGAACTCCGGCGCTGGCCGCCGCGCGTGAGCGGGTGGCGGCCGGGCTGCACAGCCTGCCGTGGGAGGGGCTCAAGCTCGCGCACGGCGAGCCGGCGATCCCGACGCGACTGGCGCTCTAGCACCCCCGTTGCCCTCACAACCCCCGTTGATTCTGCGTCCAGGGCGACGACACGCCGAGGAACGCCGCCCTGGATGCAGAGTCAACGCCGGCTGAGCGGGCTATCGGCCGTTGCGCTCACGATGTTTACACCCGGGCCAGCAGCAGGGGCGCCGCATGCCTTCCTCGAGTTCCTCACGGGTGCGTCGGATGCGGCGCTCCCGGGTGGCCTGCTGTTTGGCGTCCTCGACCCAGCAGATGAACTCGTTGCGCGCCAGCGGGGTGATGTCCTGCCAGGCGGCCGACGCGGTGGGGCTGCTCAGCAGCCCGTCGCGCAGGTCCGCGGGCAGCTCGTGCACCGCTCCGCCCGGCAACCGCTGGTCGCTCATGGGCTCAGGGTAGTGGTGCTTCGCGCAAAAAACGGGTCGAACCGCGAGAGTCGGAGTCACTACCGTCCGCGATATGGATATCGATGCGATGGCGGGTCAACGAGATTTTGCGTTTCGGCGATTACGGCCTGGTGATCGAGGGGCACGGTACGTATCTGGTTTCCGAAACCGTCGCTAGAGATTCGGCCACAACGCCGAGATGAACCGTCGCCAGCGACTGGGTAGGACAAAAGGAACGTAGGGATTACCCGGCAAATCCGTTTCAGCAAGCTCCTGCACGAACGGTTCCACCGGACGCCCGGTTTTCTTACTGGCGGTGACCGCTGCGCGGGCAGCGGCTACCCGAACCGCAAGGCTCCGAACCGGCCTGGGTTTTGACTCGGCGGCCTGCTGCTCGTCGCTCAACATGTCTACCCTCCTAAGGACTGACATCGGTGACGGTGTAATCCACGATCACCTGCACGACGTCCGAGTCATCCCTGGTGGCAAGTGTAGATCGCAACAGCGAATCGAGCATTTCCCAACCGAGCCCAGCCTCGCCGTCATCGGCGCTGAAGGTACGCTCAAAAGCCCATGCACTACGCCGCCACCACTCGCTGCGCCGGTCGGCACCGTTCTTCTGCTGCCAGGTGACGATGACACCGATTGCGGCTATGCCGCCCACGATCAACGTCGCCCACGCTTGTGCCGGCATACCGGCCAATCTGCCCCGGAGCACTCGCTGCCGCACTTCACCCTGCGCACAACATGACTGAACCCTCGATCCCGGAGCTACTCGCCGCCGCGGTGACCGCACTCGGCGGCAGTGAACGCAAAGGCCAGGTTCAGATGGCCGAGGCGGTGGCGCAGTCCTTCGAGTCCGGTGTGCACCTGGCGGTGCAGGCCGGCACCGGTACGGGGAAGTCGTTGGCCTACCTGGTTCCGGCGATCGCACGTGCGCTGACCGACGAAAGCCCTGTGGTGGTCTCGACCGCGACCATCGCACTGCAGCGCCAATTGGTGGACCGTGACCTGCCGCGTCTGGCCGGCGCACTCGAGAAGGTGCTGCCCCGCCGCCCCACCTTCGCCCTGCTCAAAGGCCGGCGGAATTATTTGTGCCTGAACAAGATCCACGCGGGTATCGCCGAAGAGTCCGACGCGGAGCCGCAGGCGGAGCTGTTCGATCCGTTCGCGGCCAGCGCGCTGGGGCGAGACGTGCAGCGACTCACCGCCTGGGCCGAGGACACCGACTCCGGAGACCGCGATGACCTCAAACCCGGTGTACCGGAACGCTCCTGGTCTCAAGTGAGCGTCTCGGCGCGGGAATGTGTGGGTGCGGTCCGTTGCCAATTCGGCACGGAATGCTTCGCCGAGCGGGCCCGTGCCGTCGCGGCCGAGGCCGACGTCGTCGTCACCAATCACGCACTACTGGCCATCGATGCGATCTCCGAAACCAACGTGCTGCCCGAGCACCACCTGCTGGTGGTCGACGAGGCACACGAGCTGGTGGACCGGGTGACCTCGGTGGCCACCGCCGAGCTCAGCGCGACCATGCTCAGCGTCGCGGTCCGCCGCGTCGCCCGGTTGATCGCCCCGGAGTTGGTCCAGCGACTCGACGCCGCGGCGCTGACCTTCGGCTCGGCGATTCACGACGGCACTCCCGGCCGGATGGATCATCTCGACGAGGAGCTCGCGACCTACCTTGCCGCGCTGCGCGACGCCGCCGGTGCCGCTCGCTCGGCGATCGATACCGCTCCCGCCGACCCCAAAGTCGCAGCCGCCCGCAAGGAGTCCGCCGCCGCACTGACCGAGATCGCCGACACCGCGGCCCGGATGCTGACCTCGTTCGAACCGGCCATCCCCGATCGCTTCGAGGTGGTGTGGCTCAACCACGAGGACAACCGCGGATCGGTGCGGGCGGTGCTGCGGGTGGCACCGTTGTCTGTGGCCGGCCTGCTGCGCGAGCGGTTGTTCGCCCGGGCGACCACGGTGCTGACGTCGGCGACGTTGACCATCGGTGGGTCCTTCGACGCGATGGCCGGCAACTGGGGGCTGCGGCGCGGTGAGGACGCCCAGGCCGCACGCTGGCGGGGACTGGACGTGGGCTCGCCGTTCGACCACGCCAAGGCCGGGATTCTCTACGTCGCCGCGCATCTGCCCCCGCCGGGCCGCGACGGCACCGACACCGCCGAACAACTCGACGAGATCGCCGGCCTGATCACGGCGGCGGGTGGCCGGACGTTGGGATTGTTCTCGTCCATGCGAGCCGCGCGAGCGGCGGCCGAGGTGATGCGCGAGCGACTGGACACCCCGGTGCTGTGCCAGGGCGACGACACCACCGGTGCCCTCGTCGAGCAGTTCGCCGACGACGCCGAGACATCGCTGTTCGGCACGCTGTCGCTGTGGCAGGGCGTGGACGTACCGGGGCCGTCGCTGTCACTGGTGCTGATCGACCGGATCCCGTTCCCGCGGCCCGACGATCCCCTGTTGACCGCGCGGCAACGCGCGATCAGCGCGCACGGGGGCAACGGGTTCATGGCGGTGGCCGCCAACCATGCGGCTCTGCTGTTGGCCCAGGGAGCGGGCCGCTTGCTCCGCGGGACCGACGACCGGGGTGTGGTCGCGGTGCTCGACTCGCGGATGGCCACCGCCCGCTACGCCGGATATCTCCGGGCATCGTTACCGCCGTTCTGGGGCACCACCGACGCCGGAAAGGTGCGCCTGGCTCTGCAACGGCTGCGAGGCGACTGAGCGCACTATCCTGGTACCTCATGCCCCCTGGCCGCCAACGGCACCGTGTTGATGCGGTGGCCCCAGCTTCGCCTCTCCTTCGTCGAGGCTCGCTGAACCACCGCTATCTGATCACCGCCTGTGTACTGATGTTGTTGCTGAGCGGATGCGCTCGACTGCTCGACGGCACACCGGTGTCGATCTTCGCCGACCCGTTCCGGGTGGGTGGCCTGCGGGCCGTCGACGGTCCCACCGGGTTGCGCCCGGACGCCTCGCCACCCAGCCGCGAGGTCAAGGGCACCGACGGCGGTCGGATCGATCAGCTCGCCGCCCAGTCGGTCAGTGACCTTGAGGCGTTCTGGACCACCACCTACCCCAATACCTTCGACGGCGACTTCAGACCGGCCAAGGCGCTGGTCTCCTGGGACCCCCGGCAGCCCCGCGGAAAATTCTGCGCCAGCAGGACTTTCCTGCTGGTCAACGCCGCCTACTGCTATCTGGACAACACCATCGGCTGGGATCGCCGACTGTTGCTGCCCGCGCTGCGCAACGCCTACGGGGACATCGCGGTCACCATGGTGCTGGCCCATGAGTACGGTCACGCGATCGCCCGGACGGCGGGCATCACCAAGCGGCGCCAGACCCCGACCCTGGTGGCCGAACAACAAGCCGACTGCCTGGCCGGTGTCTACCTGCGTTGGGTGGCGCACGGGGATTCCCCGCGGTTCACGCTGAGCACCGGCGACGGGCTCAACGGTGTGCTGGCCGCGATGCTGGCGCTGCGTGACCCGTTGCTGAATCCGGGCGAGACGGTCGGCGGCAACGAGCACGGTTCGGCCTTCGAGCGATTGTCGGCCTTCCAGTTCGGTTTCACCGACGGTGCCGGGTCATGCCGTGGCATCGACGCCGAGGAGATCGAACAACGGCGCGGTGAACTGCCGGTGCAACTGCAGCAGAACGAGACCGGTGAGGTGCCCGTCAGCGAAGCGTCGGTACAGATGATCGTCGACGCGATGACGACCACGTTCGCCCCGGCCGAACCGCCGAAACTCAGCTTCGACGCCGATGCCGCACCGTCGTGTCCCGACGCGCGTCCCAGCCCGCCCGCCTCATACTGCCCGGCTACCAACACGATCGTGGTGGACCTGCCGGCCCTGCAGACGATGGGCACCCCCAACGAGGACCAGAAGTTGGCGACGCTCTCCGGCGACAACACCGCCTACTCGGCACTGATCTCGCGGTACCTGCAGCGGGTGCAGATCGAACACGGCGGCCTGGTCCTCGACAATGCCGCGGCCGCACTGCGTACCGCCTGCCTGACCGGGGTCGCCACCACCAGGCTGTCGCAGGGTGTCGAGACCACCAACGGCGGCAAGATCACCTTGACCGCCGGCGATCTGGACGAAGCGGTGTCCGGGTTGCTGACCAACGGGCTGGCCGCCGGGGACGTCAACGGCGAGTCGGTCCCGGCCGGCTTCTCCCGGATCGATGCGTACCGCACCGGGGTCCTCGGCGATTTCGATCGCTGCCTGCAGCGCTTCCCCTGACCGCCACTTTCCGCTGCTCACGCCGGGGCGGGCGCGGCCCCTCACGCCAGCGTGACCAAACCCAGTTCGGCATCGCCGGCCAGTAGCGGGTGGCACGGCAAAACCCGCACCGTGTAGCCCACCGCTCCGGCCACCGGCAGCGGACTGGTGGTGGAGAACACCTCGGTCCCGTCGCCGCCGGTACGAAGGTGCGGCATCGTCACGGTGACCGGATCCAGCAGAGTGTCACCGGAATCCACCCGCCCGAGCACCGCCTGAACCGTCACCTCGTCGGGCCGCAGCCCGGCCAGGCGCACCGATGCGGTCAGCGTCAGCTCAGATCCCAGCCACGGCGCGTCGGGCAATCCGGTGCTGTCGACTTCGGTGATCTCGATCTGCGGCCAGGCTGCGGTCGCCCGACGCCGGTAGTCGGCCAGCCGGCGCGCCGCGCCATAGGGCACGCCGTCGATCGGTTCGCAGGTGCGTCGCGACGACTGCGCGGCCGGGGTATAGCACTGCACGACGTAGTCGTGCACCATCCGCGACGCGAGCACCTTCGATCCCAACGTCTGCAGCGTGTGATGCACCATCTCCATCCAGCGCGGCGGCACACCGCGGTCGTCGCGGTCGTAGAACTTCGGCACCACCGACGTGCTCAGCAGGTCGTAGAGCGCCGCGGCTTCCAGATCGTCGCGGCGGTTCTCGTCGGCGACCCCGTCGGCGGTCGGGATCGCCCAACCGTTACGGCCGTCGAACCACTCGTCCCACCAGCCGTCACGAATCGACAGGTTGAGGCCCCCGTTGAGGGCACTCTTCATGCCCGACGTGCCGCATGCCTCCAGGGGCCGCAGCGGATTGTTCAGCCACACATCACATCCGGCGTAGAGCCGCCGCGCCATCGACATGTCGTAGTCGGGCAGGAACGCGATCCGGTGCCGCACCTCCGGACGGTCGGCGAACCGCACGATCTGCTGGATCAACGCCTTACCGTCTTCGTCGGCCGGATGGGACTTACCGGCGACGATCAACTGCACCGGGCGCTGCTCGTCGAGCAACAGCTGCTCCAGTCTGGCGGGATCGCGCAGCATCAGCGTCAACCGCTTGTACGTCGGCACCCGGCGGGCGAATCCGATGGTCAGCACGTCCGGATCGAATGCGGTTGTTATCCAGCCTAATTCGGCTTCCGATGCGCCGCGGTCCAGACCCGACTGCAACAGCCGCAACCGGACCTCGTCGACGAGCAGGGCGCGCAGCCGGGACCGGATCGACCACAGCGCTTCGGGCTCGACCTGCTGAAGCCGCTGCCAGGCCGCCGGCTGGCTGAACGAATCGGGTTCAGCCAGGTCCCCGCTCAACTGCAACCACGGTGCCGCAGCCCAACTGGGCGCATGCACGCCGTTGGTGATCGACCCGATCGGCACCTCGTCGGCGTCGAAACCCGGCCACAGATCGTTGAACATGCCCCGGCTGACGCGTCCGTGCAGTCGCGAGACACCGTTGGCACGCTGCGCCAACCGCAACCCCATGTACGCCATGTTGAACGTGTCGGGATCGTGTTCCACACCCAGTTCCATGACCCGGTCGACGGGTACCCCGGCGACCAGCGCGTCACTGTCGTCGTCGAAGTAGCGGCGCACCATCTCGGCCGGGAACCGGTCGATACCGGCCGGCACCGGGGTGTGTGTGGTGAACACCGTCGCGGCACGCACCACCGCCAGCGCGGTGTCGAAATCCAGTTCATGCTCGGCGATCAGCTCACGAATTCTCTCGATGCCGAGGAATCCCGCGTGGCCCTCGTTCATGTGGAACACCTCGGGAGCGGGCATCCCGTGCAGCCGGCTGTACTGCCGGATCGCGCGGACACCGCCGATTCCGGCCAGGATCTCCTGGCGGATCCGGTGTTCCTGGTCGCCGCCGTACAACCTGTCGGTGATCCCGCGCAGGGAGCGGGGATTCTCACCGATGTCGGAGTCCAGCAACAGCAGCGGGACCCGGCCCACCTGCGCAACCCAGATTCGTGCCCGCAACCGGCCGGCGCCGGGCAGCGCCACCTCGATCAGGACGGGTTTGCCGTCGGTGTCCACCAGCAGTCGCAGCGGCAGGCCCTGCGGGTCCAGCGACGGGTAGGTCTCGCGTTGCCAGCCGTCGGCGGTCAGCGCCTGACGGAAGTATCCGGACCGGTAGTACAACCCGACCGCGATCAACGGCACACCCAGGTCCGACGCCGACTTCAGGTGATCGCCGGCCAGGATTCCCAGCCCGCCGGAGTAGTTGGGCAGTGCCTCGGCGACACCGAACTCCATTGAGAAGTAGGCGATGGCCGCGGGCAGCTCGGCATCACTGTCCTGCTGATGCTGGTACCACCGGGGTCGGCTCAGGTACGCCGTCAGCTCCGCCGACAAGGAGTCCAACCGCGCGGTGAAGGCGTGGTCGACGGCCAGCTCGTCGAGTCGCGCCGGGCCGACTGCGCCCAGCAGCGCCACCGGGTCACGGCCGCAGGCGTCCCACAGTTCGGGATCGATGGCGGCGAACAACTCTTGCGTCGGCTGGTCCCACGACCAGCGCAGGTTCATCGACAACGGCTCCAGCGCCAGCAGCCGCTGAGGCAGGTGGGCGCGAACGGTGAACCGGCGAAGGGCCTTCACCGGCATCACCTTACCCAGGGGCCGGCGAGGTTGGACGATGACGAAGCGGTCGCCTGGTACCGGCCGGCACGTCGAGACGGTTAACGTTGGCGCAGACAGCCCGACGAGGAACGACGACGACGAACGGAGTGCGGTGCCTGGCCGAGTCGAGGTCGGCCCACACCGAATTGCTATGCCGCCGATGAACACCGAGATGCGCAATCTCGCGCCGGCTCCAGCCGATCTGGCCCGCCTGCTCGCGGGCGAGCACCACGATCCGCATGCCATCCTGGGGGCCCACGAATACGGCACGACCACCGTGGTACGTGCGCTGCGGCCACGTGCGCGCCGCATCGCGGTGATCGTCGGCGGGGACCGCTTCGTCATGCACGATCTCGGTTCCGGCTTGTTCGCGACCGTGCTGCCGTTCACCGGTGTCGTCGACTACCGACTCGAGGTGCACTACGCCGAAACGGCCCGGTTCGCCGAACCCACCGGGGTGCACACCGTCGCCGACGGATACCGCTTCGCGCCGACGCTGGGCGAGCTGGATTTGTACCTGTTCACCGAGGGACGCCACGAGCGACTGTGGGAGGTGATGGGAGCCCATCACCGCAGTTACACCACACCCGACGGCGAGGTATCCGGGGTGTCGTTCGCGGTGTGGGCACCCAACGCCATCGGAGTCAGTCTGATCGGCGATTTCAACGGATGGGCCGGCGACGACGTGCCGCTGCGGTCGCTGGGATCGTCCGGGATATGGGAGTTGTTCTGCCCGGAGTTTCCCGCCGCGGGTCTCTACAAGTTCCGTGTGCACAGCACCGACGGTGCCGTCAGCGAACGCGCCGACCCGTTCGCCTTCGCCACCGAAGTGCCGCCGCGCACCGCGTCGGTCGTCACGTCCAGCGACTACGCCTGGAACGACGCCGCTTGGATGACGCAGCGGGCGGCCCGGGATCCGGTGACCGAGCCGATGAGCACCTACGAGGTGCATCTGGGTTCCTGGCGGCCCGGGCTCGACTACCGCGGCCTCGCGGTAGAACTCACCGAATACGTGGTGCGACAGGGCTTCACGCACGTGGAGTTGCTCCCGGTCGCCGAGCACCCGTTCGGCGGGTCGTGGGGCTACCAGGTGACGTCCTACTACGCCCCCACATCTCGGTTCGGTACCCCGGATGATTTCCGGGCGTTGGTCGACGCACTGCACGGCGCGGGTATCGGCGTCATCGTGGACTGGGTTCCGGCGCACTTCCCCAAGGACGACTGGGCACTCGGCCGATTCGACGGAACGCCGCTTTACGAGCATTCCGATCCGCGGCGCGGCGAGCAACTCGACTGGGGCACCTACGTCTTCGACTTCGGCCGGCCGGAGGTCCGCAACTTCCTGGTCGCCAACGCGCTGTACTGGCTGACCGAGTACCACGTGGACGGCCTGCGGGTGGACGCGGTGGCATCCATGCTGTACCTGGACTATTCGCGGCCGGACGGTGAGTGGACCCCCAATATCCACGGTGGGCGCGAGAACCTGGAGGCGGTGCAGTTCCTGCAGGAACTCAACGCCACCACGCACCGGGTCGCGCCGGGCATCGTGACCATCGCCGAGGAGTCCACGTCGTGGCCGGGCGTCACCCGGGATACCGGCCTTGGCGGCCTGGGTTTTTCGATGAAGTGGAACATGGGCTGGATGCACGACACGCTGGCCTACCTGGGGCACGATCCGGTGCATCGCAGCTACCACCACCACCACATGACGTTCTCGATGCTCTACGCGTACAGCGAGAACTACGTGCTGCCGATCAGCCACGACGAGGTGGTCCACGGCAAGGGCACGCTGTGGTCGAGGATGCCGGGCGACGACCATCTCAAGGCCGCCGGACTGCGCACACTGCTGACCTACCAGTGGTCGCACCCGGGTAAGCAATTGCTGTTCATGGGACAGGAATTCGGCCAGCGCAGCGAATGGTGTCACGAACGCGGCGTGGACTGGTTCCAGCTCGATCCCGAGGTCGAACCGGACGGCTACTCCGCCGGCATCCTTCGTCTGGTCGCCGATCTCAACACCCACTACCGGTCACTCCCGGCGCTGTGGACCCAGGACACCGACCCGCGAGGCTACTCCTGGATCGACGCCAACGATTCCACCAACAACGTGCTGAGTTTCCTACGCTTCGGCACCGACGGCTCGGTGTTGGCCTGTGTGTTCAACTTCGCCGGTGTCCCGCACACCGACTACCGACTGGGGTTACCCCGCGCGGGCCGTTGGCGCGAGGTGCTCAACACCGACGCGGTCGGGTACCGCGGTCGCGGCGACGGCAACCTGGGCGGCGTCGATGCCATCGATCAGCCCTGGCACGGCAGGCCGGCGTCGGCGGCGCTGACGCTGCCGGCCCTGTCGGCGCTGTGGCTGGCACCCGACTGACCTGCCGGCGTCCGGCCGCTCCCTCGAAGACTCGCCGGAATCAGTACAGCGCGTTGGCCAGGTTGCGCCGGCCGGCCACGACCTCCGGATCGGCGGGGTCGAACAACTCGAACAGTTCCACCAGTCGGGTCCGCACCGTCGCGCGGTCGTCGCCGGCGGTCCGCCGCACCAGCGCGATCAGCCGGTCGAATGCCGCCGTGACGTCCTGGTTGAGGATCTGCACGTCGGCGGCTGCCAGTGCCGCCTCGATGTCGGACGGGTCGGCGTCGGCCTGCGCGAGCGCATCGGGCTGCCGGCCGGTCGCCCGCTCCAGGAACGTCAGCTGACGCAGCGCCCCCTTGGCCTCCGCGTGGTTGGGATCGGAGTCCAGCAACGTTTGATACGCGACGCGAGCCGCCGCGAAGTCGCCGGCGTCGAGATGCTCGCGTGCCTGCGCCAGCACCGGATCGACTTCTTCGGGCTGCTCGGGGTCGGCGCCCCCGGAGAGCTTGCCCGCGGTGGCCGACACCAGCGAATCGACCCAGCGACGCAGCTGGTCGGGCGGCTGGGGGCCCTGGAAGCTGGTGACCGGTTGGCCGGCGGCCAGCGCCACCACGGTAGGTACGGCGTCTACCCCGAACACCTGCGCCACCCGTGGCGCGACATCGACGTTGACGGTGGCCAGCGCCCACTTGGCCCTGCCGTCGGCGTTGTCGGCCTGCGCGAGCGCGGCCAGGGTATCGGCCAACTGAATGCAGGCCTCACTGCGCGGGGACCACAGCAGCACCACCACCGGCACCTGGTTGGACCGGACCAACACCTCGTCTTCGAAGTTGGCCTCGGTGATCTCGGTGGCGCCCGGCGGGGCCGCGGCGCTGCCGGCGCCGCCGGCGGGTTGAGCCGGCTGCTTGAGGCCGGACAGATCCACTGCTCCGGCCAGAGCCGGTCCGATCGAAGGTCGAGGACGCGTCACGCCGTCAAGTCTGTCACGCCGCCCCGCAGCCACGCCGAGGGCCGCCGCCTGCCCGCCGCCCACCGCTATGACCAAGATCACAACACGGCGGCGCGACGGGACGGCTCCGAGCCCCCAGCAACCTACGCAAGCGTAGGGAGATCGCTAGCCGGCGCGCAGGATCAGCGCGTCACCCTGGCCACCGGCACCGCACAGCGCGGCGACCGCATACCCCGAACCACGCCGCTTGAGCTCGAGGGCGGCGTGCAGGGTGATGCGCGCCCCGGACATCCCGATCGGGTGGCCCATCGCGATCGCGCCGCCGTGCACGTTGACGACGTCGGGGTTCAGTCCCAGTTCCTTGGTCGAGGCCAGCGACACCGCCGCGAACGCCTCGTTGATCTCCACCACGTCGAGCTGGTCGGCCGAGATGCCCTCGCGTTGCATCGCCTTCTTGATGGCGTTGGCCGGCTGGGACTGCAGGGTCGAGTCCGGACCGGCCACGTTGCCGTGCGCGCCGATCTCGCAGAGCCAGTCCAGGCCCAGCTCCTGCGCCTTGGCCTTGCTCATCACCACCACCGCGGCGGCACCGTCGGAGATCTGCGACGACGAGCCGGCGGTGATGGTGCCGTCGGAGCGGAAGGCCGGCTTGAGCCCGCTCAGCGATTCGGCGGTGGTGTTGGCCCGGATGCCCTCGTCCTCGGCGAACTCCAGCGGATCCCCCTTGCGCTGCGGGATCTTCACCGGCACCACCTCATCGGCGTACACGCCGTCTTTCCACGCCGCGGCGGCCCTACGGTGCGATTCGGCGGCGAACTCGTCCTGCTCGGCGCGGGTGAACTTGTCGGTGTCGTTGCGCTGTTCGGTGAGCGCGCCCATCGGCTGGTCGGTGAAGACATCGTGCAGGCCGTCGTAGGCGAGGTGGTCGCGCACCGTCACGTCGCCGTACTTGTAGCCCGAGCGGCTGTCCAGCAGCAGGTGCGGGGCCTTGCTCATGGACTCCTGCCCGCCGGCGACGACGACCTCGAACTCACCGGCGCGGATCAGCTGGTCGGCCAGGGCGATGGCGTCGATCCCGGACAGGCACATCTTGTTGATGGTCAGGGTCGGCACGTCCCAGCCGATCCCGGCGCCCACCGACGCCTGCCGTGCCGGCATCTGACCGGCACCCGCGGTCAGGACCTGCCCCATGATCACGTACTCGACCAGCGACGCGGGTACCCGCGCCTTCTCCAACGCCCCGGCGATGGCGATGGCACCCAGGTCGGTGCCGGAGAAATCCTTCAGCGAACCCATCAGCTTGCCGATCGGGGTCCGAGCCCCAGCAACGATCACCGATGTCGTCATGACTACCTCCCGGGCGGGTTTGAAGGGCCGATCTGTCCGGTCGGCTCAGCGCGATGTTTCCGCTCAGGTTACCGTTACAACTATGACGACCGAATCCGTCGCTGACTCCTTTGAGGCACGACCCGCCCTGGCCTCGGCCTTGGTGACGGCGATCGACCATGTCGGTATCGCGGTCCCGGACCTGGAAGTGGCCAAGAAGTGGTACCACGACCAGCTCGGGATGATCGTGCTGCACGAAGAGGTCAACGAGGAGCAGGGCATCGTCGAGGCGATGCTGGCGGTTCGCGGCGCGCCGGTCGGCAGTGCCCAGATTCAGCTGATGGCTCCGATCGACGACTCATCGACCATCGCGAAGTTCCTGGACAAGCGCGGCCCCGGTCTGCAGCAGCTCGCCTACCGCACCAGCGACATCGACGCTCTCTCCGAGCGGCTGCGCGAGCAGGGCGTGCGCCTGCTCTACGAGGCACCGCGGCGCGGTACGTCGAACTCGCGGATCAACTTCATCCACCCCAAGGATGCCGGGGGCGTGCTCGTCGAACTGGTCGAGCCGGCCGCCGAGTCGGCCCACTGATTCAAGACCACTTGCGGGTGGGGCCCCGATTGTGGCGGTTGGCCCAGCACGGCGTGTGCCAATGCCTGCGGTCGTCACCGGCCTCTTCACCGAGATCGGCCGGCCACACCACTACATGGGCTATGCCGCAACGGATTTCGTGATCACATCCGGGGCAGCGATACACCTTTAGCGCCCGCGACCCGGCGATCGACAGCACCACGTATTCATAGCCGTCCGGCCCGGTCTCCACGCGTTGTTGCACCGGCAGCGGCCGGAACGGTTGTTGCCGACGCGAAGGACTGCGACGACGGGCCATACCGGCCAGCCTAATGACGATCAGGCAAGGGCGGACAGGGCGGCGACGACGTCGTAGCCGGCGAAACCGTCCAGGTTCCCGTCGCGCAGCCGATTCACCCAGGTCGGGTCGGCCAGCAGGGCACGCCCGATCGCGACGACGTCGAACTCCCCGGCGTCGAACTGTTCGACCAGCCGGTCGACCGGCGCGGGCGCGATCAGCTCGCCCTTCTTCTCGCTGCGGAACTGCGTTTCCAGACCGACCGAACCGACCGCGATGACGGGCATCCCGGTGACCTTCTTGGTCCATCCGGCCAGGCTCAATTCGCTGTCGTGCTCCGGGAAACCGGGTACGTAATGCCTGCGCGTCGACGGGTGCAGCACATCGACGCCTGCGTCGATCAACGGCGTGAGCAGTTCGTTCAGCTGTGTGGGATCGTCGACCAGCGACGCCGCGTAGTCGGTGCCCTTCCACTGTGAGAACCGGAAGATGATCGGATAGTCCGGGCCGACCGCCGCACGCACCGCCGCCACCACTTCGGCCGGGAACCGGGTCCGCTCGGCCGCCGAACCGCCGTAGCCGTCGGTACGACGGTTGGTGCGTTCCCAGAAGAATTCGTCCAACAGGTAGCCGTGGGCTCCGTGGATCTCGACCGCGTCGAAGCCGAGCTGTTGTGCGGTGACCGCACTGTCGGCGTAGAGCTGTGCCATCGCGGGAAGCTCGTCGGTGCGCAGCGCGCGGCCACGCGGCTGACCGTGCCCGTCGATGCCCGACGGGCCGACGGGTTCCACCCCGTCGTCGTCGCGCCGCTCGACGCCCTGGTGCCACAACTGCGCCGCGATCGTGGCGCCCTCGGCGTGCACACCGTCGATGACTCGGGTCCAGCCCCGTAACGCTTCGTCGCCGGCGATCGTGGGAATGCTGGCGGGATATCCCGCGGCGGGATCGGGCAATCGGATGCCCTCGGTGATGATCAGCCCGACACCGCCGGCCGCTCGCTTGCGGTAGTACTCGGCGACGTCGCTGCCGGGCACGCCGTTCGGCGACGCCTGGCGCGTCATGGGCGCCATCGCGAACCGGTTGGGCACGGTCAGCGAGCGCACCGTCAGGGGCTGGAAAAGATCATCGACTGCCACAGGTTCCTCCAACGCGCAACTGCGCGTTCCTATTCCGGCGAAAGGTCAGAACAGTCGGTATTCGTCGCTGTCCATGCCGCGCATCGCATCATAATCCAATGTCAGACAACGGATACCGCGGTCGGTGGCCAGTGTGCGGGCCTGCGGCTTGATCTGTTGGGCGGCGAACACTCCGCTGACCGGCGCAAGCAGGCTGTCCCGGTTGAGCAATTCCAGATAGCGCGTGAGCTGTTCCACACCGTCGATCTCGCCGCGCCGTTTGATCTCGACCGCGACCGCGCGGCCCTTTTCGTCACGGCACAGCAGATCGACCGGACCGATAGCGGTCATGTACTCCCGGCGCACCAGCGAGTAGCCCTCGCCGAGGAGTTCGACGTGTTCGGCCAGCAGCATCTGCAGTTGCGCCTCCACGCCGTCTTTCACCAGTCCGGGGTCGACGCCCAACTCATGGCTCGAGTCGTGCTCGATCTCCTCGATGGTGATCCGCAGTTGGTCGCCGGTCTTGTTGTTCGCCACCACCCACACCGGATACTCGCCGCCGCTCTCCTCGACGAGCCGGCACGGCGGACTCATCCAGTTCAGCGGCTTATAGGCACGGTCGTCGGCGTGCACGCTGACCGATCCGTCGGCCTTCAACAGCAGCAGGCGTCGGGCAGAGGGC
Source organism: Mycolicibacter sp. MU0083 (assembly GCF_963378075.1). Lineage (NCBI taxonomy): Bacteria > Bacillati > Actinomycetota > Actinomycetes > Mycobacteriales > Mycobacteriaceae > Mycobacterium > Mycobacterium kokjensenii. The sequence continues at coordinate 1,254,880 of NZ_OY726394.1, read as the reverse complement.
AGGTGTGCGGTGAGCCGTCCGACGTAGTCGACGGTGCATTGGGCGATCACGAGTCGCATCCGAACCACCTTAAAGCCCGCAGTCGACCAATTATTCTTACGCCACGATGAAGCCGCCGAAGACGATCGCGCAACGCCTGGGCCGCATTCTGGAATTGCTCACCCGTCAGAGCGGTCGGCTGACCGAGACACCCGAATACGGCTCCTGGCTGCTCGGTCAGGTATCGGAGAGCCAATACCTGCGCCGGATCCGCATCCAGTTCATCCTGACGGTCGTCATCGTCGGGACGAACCTGCTCGGCGTCGCGGTAGAGGCACTACTGGTGACCGTGGCGTTCCCGGTACCCAGCATCTTCAGCGACGCGCCACTGTGGTTGACCTTCGGCATCGTTCCGGCCTACGTCGTCACGGCACTGATCGTCGGCACCTACGGCATCACCCGGCGCACCATCAAGAAGTTGAGTTGGGCCATCCGGGAACGCCCGCCCACCCGCGAGGACGAGCGCAACGCCTTCCTGACCCCGTGGCGGGTAGCACAGGTGGTGCTGGCCTTCTGGGGCGTCGGCACCGCGTTGTTCACCGTGTTCTACGGGCTGCACGACACGATCTTCATTCCGATCATCGGGTTCACCGTGAGCATCTGCGGCATCATGGTGGCTACCGCCTGCTATCTGTTCACCGAGTTCGCGCTGCGCCCGGTAGCGGCCCAGGCGTTGTCGGCGGGCCCGCCACCGCGGCGAATCCTGTCGGGTGTCATGGGCCGGACCATGATGGTCTGGTTTCTGACCTCCGGGGTGCCGATTCTGGGTATCGCACTCACCGCCCTGTTCGCGGTGGTGCTGAAAAACCTGACCCTGACACAGTTCGGGATCGCGATCTTCATCGCTTCCCTTACGGCCCTGGTCTTCGGTTTTCTGTTGATGCTGATCCTGTCGTGGCTCACCGCGACTCCCGTGCGCGTGGTGCGTGCCGCCCTCAAGCGCGTCGAGCAGGGCAACCTGCAGGGCGACCTGGTGGTGTTCGACGGCACCGAACTCGGCGAGTTACAGAGCGGCTTCAACGCGATGGTGCACGGCCTGCGGGAGCGTGAACGGGTTCGCGACCTGTTCGGCCGGCACGTCGGGCGCGAGGTCGCCGCAGCCGCAGAACGCGACCAGATCCAGCTCGGTGGCGAAGAGCGCCACGTCGCAGTCATCTTCGTCGATATCGTCGGTTCGACGCAGATCGTGACCAACAAACCGGCCACCGAAGTCGTCACGTTACTGAACCGGTTCTTCGCGGTGGTCGTCGACGAAGTCGACCGTCACCAGGGTCTGATCAACAAGTTCGAGGGAGACGCGACGCTGGCGATCTTCGGCGCCCCCAACCACCTCGATCAGCCCGAGGGCCAGGCACTGGCGGCGGCCCGGGCCATCCTGTACCGACTGGCCGACGAAGTACCGGAGATCAAGGCCGGAATCGGTGTGGCCGCCGGGCAGGTCGTCGCCGGAAACGTCGGCGCCAAAGAGCGTTTCGAATACACCGTGATCGGCGAGCCGGTCAACGAGGCCGCCCGATTGTGCGAATTGGCCAAAACCCTGCCCCGGCCACTGCTGACGACGGCGAAGACCGTCTACGCCGCAGACCTCGACGAGCAGGCCCAGTGGGTGATGGGCGACTCGATCGTGTTGCGTGGCTACGAGCAGCCCACCGTGTTGGCCGGCCCGCTGTGATCGGCGCTCAGGCCCCCGGCCGCGCCGCATCCAGCGCGTCCTCGACGGTGCTGAACACCAGGCCCGCGTAGGCCGCGGGATCCGGCGTCACCGAACCGCTGGGATCGACGAGCAGCCCCTGCTTGCCCAGGGTTCGCAGATCCTCCGCCAACCCCGCCAGCAACCCACGGGCCGGCTCGCTGATGGTGTGCAGCCGCGAGACATCCAGGATCGCGGTGCCGAATTCGCCGCAGTCACGCGTCGCGGTGCGGGCCACCTGTTCGGCGCCGGCGAACAACAGGTCACCGTGCACCTCGTAGACCCGAACTCCCGGACGCGGGGTGTACACGCCGCGAATAGCGGCGTGGGCCTCACTGCTCACGGTCAGGAAATGCAGTCCGAGTTGTTGGGAAAGGCTGCGGCACACCAACATTCCGCGCACGCTGTTGCCCTTGCCGTCGATTCGCGGCGAATAGACACCGATACCGAGCTGACCGGGCAGCACCGCCACGATGCCGCCGGCCACCCCGCTCTTGGCCGGCATGCCCACCGCACTCACCCAGGCCCCGGCGGCGTCGTACATGCCGCAGGTCACCATGACCGACAGTGTTCGCCGCACCACGGCGGCATCGGTCACCTGCCGCCCGGTCAACGGGTTCAGGCCGCCGCGGGCCAGCGTGGCCGCCATCCGGGCCAGATCGGTGCTGGTGACTTTCAGGGAACACTGGCGGATGTAGAGATCCAGCGCCTCGTCGGGATCGGCGCCGAGCGCACCGAAGCTGTCCAGCAGGTAGGCGATCCCGCGATTGCGACTACCACTGGACCGCTCGGAGCCATAGACCTGCGCGTCGAAGTCCAGGGTTCGGCCCGCGCACGCGCTGTAGAACTCCCGCAGGAGGTCGAATCGGTCGCCGACGGTCTTGCCCGGGATCAGGGAGCAGGCCACGATGGCTCCCGCGTTGATCATCGGATTCTTCGGGACATTGGTGACCTGGTCGACGCTGATCTTGTTGAAGCCCTCACCGGAGGGTTCGACACCGACTCGTTGATCGACCTCGGCCTGGCCGAGCTGGTCGAGCGCCAACGCATAGGTGAACGGCTTCGAGATCGACTGCATGGTGAACTGCACGTCGGCGTCGCCGGATTCGTAGACATGACCGTCCGATGAGGACAACGACAAACCGAATCCGGTCGGATCGACCCGGGCCAGCTCGGGAATGTAGCTCGCCAAGGCGCCGTCGTCGACCCCGGCGTGTTCGGCGAGAATCCCGTCCAGATACCGCTGCACCAGTGCCGCCACGTCCCGATGCTAGCCCGGGCGACATGCGCCGTCGGGCACTGTTCTGTCGTTTTCCCGCTAGTACTGCTGCCGCCGCCGTGCCATCGTGGATACGTGTACGACGACTTCGACCGCTGCTACGGCGCTGTGAAGTCCAGCGATGCCCGCTTCGACGGTTGGTTCATCACCGCGGTCCACAGCACCCGGATCTACTGCCGCCCCAGTTGCCCCGCCCGGCCACCGCTGCCGCAGAACGTCACCTTCTACCCCACTGCCGCTGCCGCCCAGCGGGCCGGCTTCCGGGCGTGCAAACGCTGCCGGCCCGATGCCGCACCGGGTTCTCCCGAGTGGAACGTCCGCGGCGACGTCGTGGGGCGGGCGATGCGGATGATCGCCGACGGCGCCGTCGAGCGCACCGGTGTGAACGGACTCGCCGAGAGCCTCGGCTACTCGGCCCGCCAGCTACAGCGGCTGCTGCAGGCCGAGGTCGGTGCCGGACCGTTGGCGTTGGCCCGCGCACAGCGCACCCAGACCGCCCGGATCCTGATCGAGACCACCGACCTGCCGTTGTCCGACGTCGCATTCGCCGCCGGCTTCGCCAGCATCCGCCAGTTCAACGACACCGTTCGGGCCGTGTGCGCCACCACGCCCACCATGCTGCGCAGCCGCGCCACCGCGCGGTCGCGCACCCGGACCGACCATGACTCTCCCGGCGTGCTGACCCTGCGACTGCCGGTCCGCACGCCGTTCGCGTTCCGGGGTGTCTTCGGGCATCTGGCGGCCTGCGCGGTATCCCGCTGCGAGGAGATCCGCGACGGCGCCTTCCGGCGAACGCTGCGGCTCCCCCACGGCAACGCCGTCGTCGGGCTCCGGCCTGCCGCTGACCACGTCCGGTGCCGGATCGCACTCGACGATTTCCGCGACCTCACCGCCGCCATCGCCCGCTGCCGCCGCCTACTCGACCTCGACGCCGACCCGCAAGCCATCGGGGAGGCTCTCGGCACCGACCGCTACTTGAAGCCGCTGATAGCCCACGCGCCCGGACAACGCATCCCCCGCACCGTCGACGAAGCCGAACTCGCCATCCGGGTCCTGCTGAGCCAACAGGTGTCGCTCAAGGCGGCTCAAACCCACACCCGGCGCCTCGTGGCCGCGTACGGCGATCCGATAGTCGACCCCGAGGGTGGGCTCACACACGTGTTCCCGACCGTGCAGCGCCTCGCCGACCTCGATCCCGACCGCCTGGCGCTTCCCCGGACCCGTCGACGCGCCTTCGCAGCCCTGGTCGCCGGCTTGGCCGACGGCCGCCTCGACCTGAGCGCCGGCGCCGACTGGGACCGCGCCCGCCACGAGTTGACCGCGCTGCCGGGAGTCGGCGTCTGGACCGCCGAGGTCATCGCCATGCGGGGCCTCGGCGACCCCGACGCCTTTCCCGCCACCGACTTGGGCGTACAGGCCGCCGCACGCCACCTCGGACTGCCAGCAGGCCCGTGGGCGCTGATCAGCCACGGGACCCGCTGGCGGCCGTGGCGCTCGTATGCCACCCAATACCTTTGGAGCGGGCTCGACCATGCCGTGAACGTCTGGCCGCCGGCCTCGAAGGAGAGCGCATGACCTGCCACCGCATCATCGACAGTCCGATCGGACCCCTGACCCTGGCCGGCACCGACAGCCGGTTGAGCCATCTGCTGATGCTCGACCACGCCCACGCCCCCAGCCAGATCGGTTGGGTACGCGACGACGCCGCGTTCCCGGACGCGGTCGAGCAATTGACGGCCTACTTCGCCGGTGATCTCACCGAGTTCGATCTGGCCTACGAGATGACCGGCACCGACTTCCAGAAGCGGGTCTGGACCGCCTTGCTGACCATCCCCTACGGCCAGACCCGCTCGTACGGGCAGCTCGCCGACCAGATCGGGGCACCCAACGCCTCCCGCGCGGTCGGCCTGGCCAATGGCCGCAATCCGATCTCGATCATCGTGCCGTGTCATCGGGTGATCGGCAGCAACGGCAGCCTCACCGGGTACGGCGGCGGTATCGAACGCAAGCGGACGCTACTCGACCTGGAGCGGCTGCACAGCCAGCCCGCCCTGTTCGAGTGACCCCGGAAAACGGAACCGGGGCCGGAACCACCCAACGGTGATTCCGGCCCCGGATCTCGGGTTGCAGCGGGTTTAGACGTCCGCGTCGATGTCGATCGGCAACAGCTCGACCGGCTCCGGCATCTCGTACTCCGTCGTGTCCTGGAACGCCGCCAGGAAGGCCGACAGACCGGTCAGCGATTCCTCCAACGTCGGGGTCGGCGAGTCCAGGTAACCGGCCAGGTAGCCCTCGTTGATGATCCCCAGCAGCGACGGGTGGTCGTTCAGCCCGTAGATGTGGTAGGTCTCCGGGTCCAACCAGCTCATGAACGAGTTGCCGATGCCTTCGAGGACGGCCTTGCCCAGCGCCTCCAGCAGGTCGCCGAACTCGATGTTGGGCGGCAGGAAGCTGTCGCTCGGGGTCACCTCATCGATGTTTCCGGGCGGCCAACCGTGCTCCAGGCTGCCGTAGCCCAGGTTCACCAGGACCCGGGTGGCCGGCTCCAACAGCTCGTAGAGCGGCATGCCCAGGATCGGGATCAGCTGCACCGGCGCCAGCAGCGGCAGCAGGTCGTTCTCGATCATGTGGAACGTGGTCAGCGAGTCGGGGTCGCCGACCGACAGCTCGACGGCGTTCTCGATCTGCTCCGGGGTGGCACTGGCGTAGATCGAGTGCCCGTAGATGAAGCCGAGCGACGAGTTCAGTTCCGCCAGCGGGTTGTTGTAGATCGGCTTCACGCCGACCGAGTCGTACTCGTAGTTGTAGACGTCAGTGTGGTACGCGCCCAGGTCCACCCGGGCCGCGGCCATCGAACCGATCGTCACGATCCGTACGAGCTCGTTGGAGACGTTGTTGTCTTCCAGCCACTCCACCAACCGGGAGGCGATGCCACCGCTCTGCGAGTACCCAAAGACCACGATGGGGTTCTCGGCACTCACTGCGGGCGAATCCTCGTAGCCCTCCAGTTTGTCACCGTTGAGCAGCGTGGCGATCGAGTTCTGCAGCTCCGCCAAGCCGACCGAACTCGAGGTCGCGCTCCGGTTCTCCGGCCCCCACTGCGAGTACAGGTCGCCGGTGAAGCCGTGCGGCTTCAGGAACAGGTCACTGATGGCCTCCATGAATGGTTCCGTGGGCTGGGGAATGCCGGTACCGCCCATGATCAAGGCAATACCGCCGCCCAAGTCCTCGCCGTTGCCAGTGAGAACGTAGGCCGGCGACTGGGTGGTGATGGATTGTGCAACTGCTGGGGCACCCGCGAAGACACTGCCAGCGACGACAGTGGCAACAAGCGGTAAGCAAGCTTTAACTCGCATGCGGTTCCTCCTGTTAACTTCCTTAATGGAACCTAAAAGATAGCGCGTAGTGACGCGCATCGCAACACGAATCGGACTGTGATTGGGGCCGAGGAAACCACCGCCCACCAGCACACTGCCGGCGCACCGACCGGTCGCCCAAAAGCCCACTTCGCGAGTCTATGAAACCGTCCGCATGTTCGCTTTTTCGGATCAGCACGGCATCCGAAGTCGCCGATATTTGTGTTGGGGGAATGGGAAACGCCCCCCGACGGTGTCGGGGGGCGTTTCTTTAAATTGTGTTCGGCGGTGTCCTACTTTTCCACCCGTGTGGGCAGTATCATCGGCGCTGACAGGCTTAGCTTCCGGGTTCGGGATGGGACCGGGCGTTTCCCTGTCGCTATTTCCGCCGTAACTCTATTTTTTTGTGGTGGTGGGCCGGCCACACGCGTGTGGTGTGGTGGTGGGCCTACCGGGTCACCAAAGTGTGTTTGGTGGCGGGGTGTGGCTTGATTCGTGGTGTGTGGTTGCGGGCAACACGTTTGTGTTTCTTTGTGTTGTAAGTTTTCGGCCGGTTAGTGCCAGTTCCCTGCACACCTTGCGGTGCTTCCAGGTCTGGTCTATCGATCCCGTGGTCTGCGGGGGGCCTTATCCCTCTAAAAGGGTGAGAATCCTGGTCTTGGAGTAGGTTTCCCGCTTAGATGCTTTCAGCGGTTATCCTGTCCGAACGTAGCCATCCAGCCGTGCTCCTGGTGGAACAACTGGTACACCAGAGGTTCGTCCGTCCCGGTCCTCTCGTACTAGGGACAGGTTTCCTCAAGATTCTGACGCGCGCGGCGGATAGAGACCGAACTGTCTCACGACGTTCTAAACCCAGCTCGCGTGCCGCTTTAATGGGCGAACAGCCCAACCCTTGGGACCTGCTCCAGCCCCAGGATGCGACGAGCCGACATCGAGGTGCCAAACCATCCCGTCGATATGGACTCTTGGGGAAGATCAGCCTGTTATCCCCGGGGTACCTTTTATCCGTTGAGCGACACCCCTTCCACTCGGGGGTGCCGGATCACTAGTCCCGACTTTCGTCCCTGTTCGACGTGTCAGTCTTACAGTCAAGCTCCCTTGTGCACTTACACTCAACACCTGATTGCCGTCCAGGTTGAGGGAACCTTTGGGCGCCTCCGTTACATTTTAGGAGGCAACCGCCCCAGTTAAACTACCCACCAGGCACTGTCCCTGAACCAGCTTCATGGTTCGAAGTTAGAGGTCCAATACGATCAGAGTGGTATTTCAACAACGACTCCACCCACACTGGCGTGCGGGTTTCACAGTCTCCCACCTATCCTACACAAACCGCATCGAACATCAATACCAAGCTATAGTGAAGGTCCCGGGGTCTTTTCGTCCTGCCGCGCGTAACGAGCATCTTTACTCGTAATGCAATTTCGCCGAGTCTATGGTTGAGACAGTTGAGAAGTCGTTACGCCATTCGTGCAGGTCGGAACTTACCCGACAAGGAATTTCGCTACCTTAGGATGGTTATAGTTACCACCGCCGTTTACTGGGGCTTAAATTCTCAGCTTCACCCCGAAGGGTTAACCGGTCCTCTTAACCTTCCAGCACCGGGCAGGCGTCAGTCCGTATACATCGTCTTGCGACTTCGCACGGACCTGTGTTTTTAGTAAACAGTCGCTTCTCACTGGTTTCTGCGACCCCCTCCCGCTGCCGGCCGCGAAGGCCATGACGGTATGAGGGTCCCCCTTCTCCCGAAGTTACGGGGGTATTTTGCCGAGTTCCTTAACCATAGTTCACTCGTACGCCTTGGTATTCTCTACCTGACCACCTGTGTTGGTTTGGGGTACGGGCCGTGTGTGTGCTCGCTAGAGGCTTTTCTCGGCAGCATAGGATCACCGAATTCGCCGCAATCGGCTATGCATCACCTCTCGGAATATATGCCAGACGGATTTGCCTATCTGACTTCCTACGGGCTTGCCCCAGTATTACCACTGACTGGTACGGCTACCTTCCTGCGTCACCCCATCGCTTGACTACTACCCACCCGGGTCCCACGCAGCCGGCAGAAGCTCTCACCCGAAGGATCAAGTCATCCACCATTTGGGTGGTTAGCAGAATGGATTCATCAGGGACGCCCACACACGGGTACGGGAATATCAACCCGTTGTCCATCGACTACGCCTGTCGGCCTCGCCTTAGGTCCCGACTCACCCTGGGAGGACTGGCCTGGCCCAGGAACCCTTGGTCTTTCGGCGGGCAAGGTTCTCACTTGCCTCATCGCTACTCATGCCTGCATTCTCACTCCCACACCCTCCACCACTAGATCACTCTGTGGCTTCACCGGATGCAGGACGCTCCCCTACCCAATACTTACGTATTGCCGCGGCTTCGGCGGTGTGCTTGAGCCCCGCTACATTATCGGCGCACAATCACTTGACCAGTGAGCTATTACGCACTCTTTCAAGGGTGGCTGCTTCTAAGCCAACCTCCTGGTTGTCTAAGCGACTGCACATCCTTTTCCACTTAGCACACGCTTTGGGGCCTTAGCCGGCGATCTGGGCTGTTTCCCTCTCGACGCACGGAGCTTATCCCCCGCCGTCTCACTGCCACGCTTACACTCACCGGCATTCGGAGTTTGGCTGACGTCAGTAACCTAGTAGGGCCCATCGGCCATCCAGTAGCTCTACCTCCAGTGAGAAACACGCAACGCTGCACCTAAATGCATTTCGGGGAGAACCAGCTATCACGGAGTTTGATTGGCCTTTCACCCCTACCCACAACTCATCCCCTCAGTCTTCAACCTAAGTGGGTTCGGGCCTCCACGCGGTCTTACCCGCGCTTCACCCTGGCCATGGGTAGATCACTCCGCTTCGGGTCCACAACACGCCACTACACCAGCTCCTACGAACTGGATACGCCCTATTCAGACTCGCTTTCGCTACGGCTACCCCACACGGGTTAACCTCGCGACGTGCCGGTGACTCGCAGGCTCATTCTTCAAAAGGCACGCCATCACCCCACCACAAGGGAGGGCTCTGACGGATTGTAGGCACATGGTTTCAGGTACTATTTCACTCCCCTCCCGGGGTACTTTTCACCATTCCCTCACGGTACTAATCCGCTATCGGTCATCGAGTAGTATTCAGGCTTACCGGGTGGTCCCGGCAGATTCACAGCAGATTCCACGGGCCCGCTGCTACTCGGGAAACATCACAAGGCAGGTGTCGGATTTTCACGTACCGGGCTCTCACCGTCTACGGCAGACCATCCCAGGCCACTTCCGCTAACCACAACACTTTCTCACTGCCCTCCGGTCGAGTAGAACCAGAAGCAACGCTCCCACAACCCCGCACACACAACCCCTACCCGGTATCACATGCATACGGTTTAGCCATCCTCCGCTTTCGCTCGCCACTACTCACGGAATCACATTTTGTTTTCTCTTCCTACGGGTACTGAGATGTTTCACTTCCCCGCGTTACCTCCCCACCGGCTATACATTCACCGGTTGGTGACACGACATCACTCGTGCCGGGTTTCCCCATTCGGACATCCTCGGATCCACGCTCGGTTGGCAGCTCCCCGAGGCATATCGCAGCCTCCAACGTCCTTCATCGGCTCTCGATGCCAAGGCATCCACCATGCGCCCTTAAACACTTACAAATCACAAAAACCAAGAAACAAAAATTGCAAAACAAACAAGAAAACTTGCTTGTTAGATGCTCGCAACCACTATCCACAAAACAAACACCACACCCCACCACCAAGATGGAGCGACAACACACCCACCCCCCACAAGGGAGCGACTACAGGCCTGTTGCCTCAGGACCCAACAGTGTGCCCAGCCAAAGCCGGCCACCAGAAACCCCGAAGGACCCCTGGCGGTTGATGATCAAAGCTGTTGCTGTTCAAAAAATATCTGCACCACCGGACACCCACTACAGGCGCCGGCAAACCTATCCCAACCACCATGAATCCCACACTCTTGCAGGGATGGGGGAAAAAAGGTGCTCCTTAGAAAGGAGGTGATCCAGCCGCACCTTCCGGTACGGCTACCTTGTTACGACTTCGTCCCAATCGCCGATCCCACCTTCGACGGCTCCCTCCACAAGGGTTAGGCCACCGGCTTCGGGTGTTACCGACTTTCATGACGTGACGGGCGGTGTGTACAAGGCCCGGGAACGTATTCACCGCAGCGTTGCTGATCTGCGATTACTAGCGACTCCGACTTCATGGGGTCGAGTTGCAGACCCCAATCCGAACTGAGACCGGCTTTAAAGGATTCGCTAACCCTCACGGGATCGCAGCCCTTTGTACCGGCCATTGTAGCATGTGTGAAGCCCTGGACATAAGGGGCATGATGACTTGACGTCATCCCCACCTTCCTCCGAGTTGACCCCGGCAGTCTCTCACGAGTCCCCACCATAACGTGCTGGCAACATGAGACAAGGGTTGCGCTCGTTGCGGGACTTAACCCAACATCTCACGACACGAGCTGACGACAGCCATGCACCACCTGCACACAGGCCACAAGGGAACCGACATCTCTGCCGGCGTCCTGTGCATGTCAAACCCAGGTAAGGTTCTTCGCGTTGCATCGAATTAATCCACATGCTCCGCCGCTTGTGCGGGCCCCCGTCAATTCCTTTGAGTTTTAGCCTTGCGGCCGTACTCCCCAGGCGGGGTACTTAATGCGTTAGCTACGGCACGGATCCCTAAAGGAAGGAAACCCACACCTAGTACCCACCGTTTACGGCGTGGACTACCAGGGTATCTAATCCTGTTCGCTCCCCACGCTTTCGCTCCTCAGCGTCAGTTACTGCCCAGAGACCCGCCTTCGCCACCGGTGTTCCTCCTGATATCTGCGCATTCCACCGCTACACCAGGAATTCCAGTCTCCCCTACAGTACTCTAGCCTGCCCGTATCGCCCGCACGCCCACAGTTAAGCTGTGAGTTTTCACGGACAACGTGACAAACCACCTACGAGCTCTTTACGCCCAGTAATTCCGGACAACGCTCGCACCCTACGTATTACCGCGGCTGCTGGCACGTAGTTGGCCGGTGCTTCTTCTGTACCTACCGTCACCCCAAGAAAAATCCCGGAGCTTCGCCGATACTGAAAGAGGTTTACAACCCGAAGGCCGTCATCCCCCACGCGGCGTCGCTGCATCAGGCTTGCGCCCATTGTGCAATATTCCCCACTGCTGCCTCCCGTAGGAGTCTGGGCCGTATCTCAGTCCCAGTGTGGCCGGACACCCTCTCAGGCCGGCTACCCGTCGTCGCCTTGGTAGGCCATTACCCCACCAACAAGCTGATAGGCCGCGGGCCCATCCCACACCGCAAAAGCTTTCCACCACACACCATGAAGCGCGCGGTCCTATTCGGTATTAGACCCAGTTTCCCAGGCTTATCCCAAAGTGCAGGGCAGATCACCCACGTGTTACTCACCCGTTCGCCACTCGAGTACCCCCGAAGGGGCCTTTCCGTTCGACTTGCATGTGTTAAGCACGCCGCCAGCGTTCGTCCTGAGCCAGGATCAAACTCTCCAAACAAAAACCATTTGGAAACAATCCCAAAACATCAGTCAAAAACTGACATCAAAAAAACAACCACACCCCCAACACGGGGCGCTGAAAGTGTGGCAAACAACAACAAACAAAAACCACCAAACACACTATTGAGTTCTCAAACAACACGCCCGGCTTCAGGCAACCCCGCTACTATACTAGCTGGCCGAAGTTGTGTCAACTCCGAATTTTTCGGGGCTTCCGGAAGGACTTCCAGACTGCTGGTCGTTCCGCTCCTGCGGCCCGCCTGCTCGACCTATATTACACGTTCTATCTCAGCACCCAAATCGCCTAGATACTCGACGAACATCGGGTACCCGCGGTCGATGTGAAAAACGTCGTGGACCTCGGTTTCTCCGTCTGCCACCAGGCCCGCGAGCACCAAGCCGGCGCCGGCACGGATATCGGATGCCCAGACCGGTGCGCTCGACAGTTGCGGCAGTCCGCGCACCACCGCGTGGTGTCCATCGGTACGCGCATCGGCGCCCAGGCGGATCATCTCCTCCACGAACCGGAACCGGGCTTCGAAGACGTTCTCGGTGATCATCGACGTACCCTCGGCGACCGCCGCCAGGCCGATGGCCATCGGCTGCAGGTCGGTGGGGAATCCGGGGAACGGTAGCGTCGCGACGTTGACGGCCTTGGGCCGCTCGTACTGCACGACCCGGAACCCGTTGTCGGATTGGGTCACGGTGGCTCCGGCGTCGTGCAGCTTGTGCAGCACGAGCTGCAGGTGCGACGGGTCCACCCCGGTCACGGAGATATCCCCCCGGGTCATCACTGCGGCGATAGCCCAGGTGGCTGCGACGATGCGGTCCCCGATGACCTCATGCTCGGTCGGATACAGCCGCGGGACACCGGTGATCTTCAACGTCGCCGATCCGGCGCCTTCGACCTGGGCGCCCATCTGGTTGAGCATCATGCACAGATCGACCACGTCGGGCTCGCGCGCCACGTTGTGGATGGTCGTGACCCCCTCGGCCAGGACCGCAGCCATCAGGATGTTCTCGGTGGCACCGACCGATGGAAACTCCAGCTGGATTTCAGCACCGTGCAGCTTCTCGGCGTGGGCAACCACACAGCCGTGTTCGATGTTGCAGGTCGCACCGAGTTGGCGCAGGCCGGCCTGATGCATATCGAGCGGCCGGGAGCCGATGGCGTCCCCACCCGGGAGCGCGACCTTCGCCCGCAGACAGCGGCCGACCAGCGGCCCGAGCACGCAGACCGACGCGCGGAACTGCCGCACCGCGGCGAAGTCGGCGTCGTACTTGGGCTCGTCGGGCGACGTGATCCGAACGGTCGTACCGTCCAACTCGACGTGCGCGCCGAGTCCGCGCAGCACCTCGGCCATCAACGGCACGTCGAGGATGTCCGGGCAGTTGGTGATGGTGCTGGTGCCCTCCGCCAACAAAGTGGCAGCCATCAGCTTCAGGACGCTGTTCTTGGCACCGCCGACAGCGACCTCACCGGACAACCGGTTACCCCCGGTAACCACGAAACGCTCACCCACCCGCATCAGTGTAGTTACGACAACCGCCCGTTCCCGAACAATCCGGGCTCTTAGGCCGCCGGGAGCCGATCGGAACCCGATCGGGCGTTGTCACCGAATGTTCACCCCGGTACGGTTTGGGCTATGGCTGTGCACATCACACGCGTTTACACCCGGACCGGCGACGACGGAACGACCGGCCTCAGTGATTTCTCCCGGGTGCCCAAGACCGATCCCCGGCTGGTCGCCTACGCCGATGTCGAGGACGCGAACGCCGCGATCGGCGTCGCGCTCGCCCTTGGCAAGCCCGACGAGGCGCTCAACGCCACACTGCTGCAGGTTCAGAACGACTTGTTCGACACTGGCGCAGACCTGGCGACCCCCATCGCCGAGGACCCCAAGTATCCGCCGCTCCGGATCACCCCCGACTACATCGACCGGGTCGAAGCATGGTGTGACGAATACAACGAGAAACTCGAACCGCTGAACTCGTTCATCCTGCCGGGGGGATCACCGCTGTCCGCGCTGCTGCATGTGGCCCGCACCTCGGTGCGCCGCGCGGAGCGCTCGGCATGGGCTGCCCTCGACGCCTACCCGGACGGTGTGTCCGTGTTACCGGCGAAATACCTGAATCGCTTGTCCGACTTGATGTTCGTGCTCTGCCGAGTGGCGAACACCGACGGCGACGTGTTGTGGAAGCCGGGTGGCGACCGCAGTGACCGGCCGGAAAAGTAAAGGGCGCCAAGGCGTCCGAAGATTTCAGTAGCTGTTGCGTCGGGTGCGCGGCGACGGCCGGGCCTCCACCCACGACAGGAATGCGGTACGAGCACCGCGGTCTAAGGCGATCTCGAACCCGGCGCGCCGGTCCTGGCTGGCGTCGCACAGTTCGAGGACCACGATCTCATCGGTCATGATGTCGAACTCGTCGCCGCGCGGCGGCCGGCGCGATACCACGTCCACGCCGCGCCGGCTCAAGCGGCGGTCCGGCCACAGCCGAACGCTGGACAGTCGGTAGAAGGCGGCTTCGCCGCCCCGGTAACGAATGACGCCGTGGCGCCAACCATGGCCG